>CBFHQJ010000244.1:0-1002 GCA_965657795.1 Akkermansiaceae bacterium | reverse complement strand
AAAACCATGCCCCACTGATCAGCCTGATCATCAACAAACTTCAGAATTTACTGGCTACAAAAACGGAACCACTTCAATTAAACGCCTATCGGGGGCAAAGTAGATGCTGTGTATTCAAAGCAGTCTCGAGTCATTTCACCTCCGAAAAGTGAGCCCAGCGATAAGTCGTTACCGATATTTTGAACCACGAATTATTGGCAACTCTTCCATTCAAGGTGGTGACCTTTCCCAAGCCCGGATCAGCCTGGCTCCAATTCTCGCCCCCCAGATACACTAAAATATGAGCCCCACCGTCAGTCACGGCAAGATCTCCCGGCTCCAAATCCTCGTAGACCATTGATCGAATCGTACCCTTAACCTTTAGTGGCGTTGTATAATTCCGGTATCCCTCACCTAGCGCCCTGGCACTCGCATCGAACCACCACTGTTCCGCCCAAGATCGAAGAGCCTTCCCGTTTAAGGTCCGAATTCCATAGCCAAGGAGAGCATCGCGGTATGCCCGCCTCGGTAACCCCGAACAATCAATCCCTCTTGAACCTTCACCACCCCAGTAATACCGAGTCCCCTCAAACTCTTCCATATTCTTCAAATACAGGTCTTTCAGCTCCTCCTGATTAATTTCTCGTCCCGGTAACAACCAAAGACTGATAAGTAATGCTGAAAGTGACAACGTCCCATTTCTGATCTTATTCCTTCTCCAAACCATCGCCAAAAAGCCGATCCAAATTGCCGCGATTAATGTGAGAGACCCTACCTTGACCAAACCATTGTGAACGGGATAGAGCTGAATTCCACAAAGGCCGGCGACTGCAAGGACAACTCCAGCTGAAAGCCATTTCTTACGCCCATTCATATTACCATTCTTCGTTATCGCCGGAAAAAACGCAAAAATCAAATCCCAGAGAAATAACCTCTTTCCACCTCCTTTGCGAACGAGGGTAAAAAAAGAGCCCCGTTCTTTCCGGATGACGGAAAAAACGGGGCTTATAACTGGCGACGACC
>CBFHQJ010000243.1:0-1034 GCA_965657795.1 Akkermansiaceae bacterium | reverse complement strand
AGTGGTGGATTACGATCGTGATGGTTGGAATGACATTGTTCTAGTGAATGCCATGAATCCATTGACACGATTGTTTCGAAATGAATTGGGAGACAGCGGGCGCGAGGGGAATATGTTGGCGATTTCCCTGAGGGGAGGAAATCGAAGTGCTTCGTCTTCAGAGTGGAGTAATCGTGATGGATATGGTGCCCGGGTCGAGATCCGTAAAGGTCAGGAGGTGATTGAGAGAGAGCATCGTTGCGGTCAGGGATATGGTTCCCAGAACAGTGCGATTATGTTGGTGGGTTTGGGCGACTGGAAGGAAGTGGAGGAAATCTTGGTTCGTTGGCCTTCAGGGAAAAGAACGACGGTGAAGTCAGTGCCATCCGGAGCGTTGATCGTGGTTGATGAACAAGAGGGTGAAGTATCGAGGCAACCTTATCGAAGAAACGTCCGGATGGCTGATTCTTCCCTTCTTGGGAAGGTGGGCTTTCCCCTCAGACATCAGTCGCCTGCCCGTTTGAAGGTTTGGAAAGGAATGGCAACTTGGTGTCCGGCTTGCGCGCGATATCGGTCTCATTTTGAGCATCTTAAAAAAATGACGGAAGGCCGGGGAGTGGATTTTCTGGGGTTCCCCCTCGATGAATCTGAAGACAATGAGACGCTCTCAAATTATCGTTCAGCTGAAAAGCTACCTTACGATCTCAAGGCTGGATTGTCTACACCTCAACGCAAACAGGCCGTGGAGTTTCTTAAGCGTTGGATTGGTGCGGCGGAATTGCCGTTACCTACCACCGTGATCACCAACAATTCCGGTCATGTCGTTTGGGTTGGCGCTGGGGCCCCTTCGGTCTCGGAGATTCGCCGACTTCTCGATGAGCAGTGACTCCTGACAAACCGCATCCGATGGCGGGAAGGCAGAAAAAGTGACCAGAGTTGGAGCTGACTGGTTTTCGGTCCGCTTTCCCCGGGAAAAATTAAAAACTTTGAGCTTGGTTGAGAGCAATCGCGGTTGTGGGACGTTCATTGGGTTATGGAAAAAACTCTTCCCCAAA
>CBFHQJ010000242.1:0-1093 GCA_965657795.1 Akkermansiaceae bacterium | reverse complement strand
TTTGCAGCCACTCTTGTCGCCCGTATGTCGCCCGAATTAGACGGAAGGCAGAACAAATCCTTCATTTGCCGATTGGTCCGCCTCAACCTCAATCGTCTTGAAAAGTTGCCCTTGTTGATCGAAGACTTCGATTTTTCCACCGTCCCGCCTTGCGTCCCATCGGGCGTGTGATGCGGCGTCCTTGGCGCTCGTGAAGAGAAGTCTTCCAGTAGCTCCCACGGGTCCAGAAAGGCACCATGAGCCATTCCACGGCTGAAAGCGGATTTCGTAGCGGTTCACTGGGGCTGTATATAACGGAGCATTCAGGACACGAGCCGGAGTTGATCAATTTTCCCTGATATACGCACCCCGGGAGACGCTTTTCCTTGAAGTGGTAGGGCTTTCGCTCGAACCTGCCCTCAGTCGTCCGGAGGTGATATACGCCTCGAGTGGCATACTAACAAAGACTGTTCTCCAGGAACCCATGAGTCGCGAAACCAACCATGAGTGGATTTAGAAATCGATTTGTATTTCCCGACAATGTTTGGGAAGAAGCAGCACGCAAGCTGAACGGCGAGTTCGTAAAGGGGCGGTGGCTCGCGAATAGCGAAATCAAGCTCTTGCATCGCGGTTACCCCATCACGCTTGGGGTTAGATTCGGCTCGGGTGAAGATAGTAATCAGTACACAAAGGCCATTCTAGGAGCATCTTTGCGCCCTCAAATACGGTTTGTGCTCTATCCGAAGATTAAGGGAGTAATAGGGGGGTTGACTAGTGGACTGGTATCGAGAACCGGTAAGGGAATCGACCTTCCTGGCCTGGAAGACAAATACAGCCTGATTAGCGGAGATCCGGAACTCGCCAACAGATTGTTTGGCCACCACGATTTCGTGGCGGCTTTGGATGCCGTGTCGCAAGATCCCACCGTAGTAGTTGGACGCACCTTGGGAAATTGGGCCAACGATCCGGCCGAAAAGGACGAAGAAGATTTCTGCGTGTCGGTGCGGGAGGTGTGCAAGGACCTTCATCAACTGATTGCCATAACCGAACTTGCAAAGGTCCTCCTTGATCTGTTGGAAGAGAGCAGTTGCCTAGAATAGATGCACTCAACCAC
>CBFHQJ010000241.1:0-1160 GCA_965657795.1 Akkermansiaceae bacterium | reverse complement strand
AGGCTGTCCGAGGAGTCATTCGATGAAATCTCCAGGGCGGCCATGAGAGGTGCCGCCACCTCGCCTGGGCTCAGGGTGATATCGATGGAAGTATTTTCGCCCGGTCCAAGGACCAAAGGAAGAGCCGGTGGCACCAAACTAAAGGAATCGGCATTATTCCCGGTAATAGTGATTGCGGTAATGGTCAGGTCTTCTGAGGCTCCCGAATTTGCCAGCTCGAGGGATTGGGACACGTCCTCGGAACCGATCTCGACATCTCCGAAGTTGAGACTCGCGGGTACTGGCAAGTTAGGATCATCGGCCGGTGGTCGCTCAGAGTTCACCTCAAGCTGAACATAATCCAGATTGGCCCAGCGTGCACTCCCGGTTGTGCTACTGCGAACCTCAACATAGTGGTCGAATCCCGGACCCACCTGATCCACTCCACCCAAATCCTCGATCGTGAAATCCCAGCTCTGCACAGCATCAAGATCAAAGTCATTGTGTGGCTGCATTTCCCCGACTTGCGCCCCGTTGACCCAGAAGGTCATGTCGAAAGACGAGGTGTCGGCTGGAGTCGCCTCGTTGAGCGAATAAAAGTCAATAGTGAAGGTGAACACGTCGGTCTCGACGACAGTTTCCGGAATATTGAAATGCCAGCGCATGTTTCGGTCACCACCAGTAAAAGCCCGGTCGTAGTAGGACTCACTGACCGGAACATTTCCAACCGGAGTGTAGGCGCCGCCATCAACAACCGTACTGTAGACCCCAGCGAAATAGTAGTCATCATCGATGTCACGGTTGTCGTCTCCACTCGCGCCACCCGCATTCGCCGGGTTGCCCGGGAGGGATTGTTCTCCGCTTTCCCGAACACCTGAAACGTTGAAGGGGACACCATTAAGGGTGGCGGGGTCATTGAGGGCAGCATCGCCTTCACCATCTTGCGTACTGTCGTCTGCTCCGATACTCCAGATGACGGCACCCGGGGCAGACGTCAACAATGACATGAAGACGAGCGATGTGAGTTTATTTGTGCGCTTCATAGCGGTTCATCCTAGCAAAATTACTCACGGAAATGAAGTATTTTTTCATCAATTAATCTCCAGGGAAACACTGATTTAATCTCAATGGTCAACACGGGGAAATCTTGCGAGGATTGGGGATGGAGCACCAGCCGGGAT
>CBFHQJ010000240.1:0-1332 GCA_965657795.1 Akkermansiaceae bacterium | reverse complement strand
GCTTCGCTTGAGGCAAAAGACACTACGATAGTGGACTTGAATGACTCGATCACTGCAAAAGATGCGGCTACTGCTGCTCTTGTGATGGAGCGAGATGAAAATCTTGCAACTTATACAGCTTCGCTTGAGGCGAAAGATACTACGATTGCAGATTTGAATGATTCGCTCACTGCAAAAGACGAGGCCTACGCGGCTGTTGTGATGGAGCGAGATGAAAATCTCGTAACTTATACAGCTTCGCTTAAGGCAAAAGACACTACGATTGCAGACTTGAATGACTCGATCACTGCAAAAGATGCGGCTACTGCTGCTCTTGTGATGGAGCGAGATGAAAATCTCGCAACTTACACAGCCGCTCTTGCCGCGAAGGATGGGACGATAGGAGGCTTGAATGATTCGATCACTGAGAAGGATGGAACGATAGCGACCTTGAATGATTCGATCACTGCAAAAGACGAGGCCTACGCGGCTGTTGTGATGGAGCGAGATGAAAACCTCGCAATTTATACAGCTTCGCTTGAGGCAAAAGACACTACGATAGTGGACTTGAATGATTCGATCACTGAGAAGGATGGAGCGATCGCGACCTTGAATGAGTCTATCACCGAGAAAGATGCGGCTTATAACGCTCTTGTAACTGAGCGTGATACGAATCTTGCGACTTACACGGCTTCTCTCGCCGAGAAGGATGGGGCGATAGCGGCTTTGAATGATTCAATTGCTGAAAAAGATTCGGACTATGCAGATCTTGTTGCTGAGCGTGATACAAATCTTGCAACTTATACGACTGCTCTTGCTGGTAAGGAAGAGGTGATTTTGGCCTTGAATGAGTCTGTCACTGAGAAAGAAGGAACGATCGCGACCTTGAATGATTCGATCACCGAGAAAGATGCGGCTTATAACGCTCTTGTAACTGAGGGCGATACGAATCTTGCGACTTACACGGCTTCTCTCGCCGAGAAGGATGGAACGATAGCGACCTTAAATGAGTCTATCACCGAAAAAGATGCGGCTAATGCCGCTCTTGTTGCTGAGCGTGATACGAACCTGGCGACTTACACAGCTTCTCTCGCCGAGAAGGACGGGGCGATTGCGGCTTTGAATGAGTCTGTCACCGAGAAAGATGCGGCCTATAACGTTCTTGTTGCTGCAAGCGAAGGGGACCTTGATGCTTACTCAGCCGCTCTCGCCGAGAAGGATGTAACGATCGCGACCTTGAATGAGTCTATCACCGAGAAAGATGCGGCTTATAACGCTCTTGTAACTGAGCGTGATACGAACCTGGCGACTTACACAGCTTCTCTCGCCGAGAAGGATGGGGCGATAGCGGCT
>CBFHQJ010000239.1:0-1368 GCA_965657795.1 Akkermansiaceae bacterium | reverse complement strand
AATTTAGATTTGTAGCCTCATCACGGCTTGGACGAGGATGAGGCCCACACCAAAAGACAACTTGACCGGATCTCGACTTTATTCAGCGCTTCCCTAATTTAAATCTCCCCCATTTCGAAGGTGGCTTAAAATTTCATTTTAAAAAACTTTTAAAATATGTTGACATCGTGGGGATATTTTCAAAAATTCTCAAAAGAAAGTGTGGCGATCAGTCTCGTGAACTGTTATTCACATTCTATGGACAGATTATCCACGAACTTTCAACAAATCGGACAGCACTGTCCGGCAACCAACCGAAAACATGAAAAAAAACACAGCCAATACAAAGAAAAGTCGCAAGGGGTTTACCTTGATTGAGGTGATCGCCGTTCTTGTCCTTCTGGGAATTCTGACTGCCGTCGCCGTCCCCAAGTATATCGACATGTCCGAGCAAGCCAAAGTGAAAGCGATTGAAGCCGGAGTCGCCGAGCTCAACAGCCGCGAGGCTCTTCAAGGGGGGCAAGACCAACTGACCGGAAACACAACCGTTGTTGAGACAGCACTCGGAGCAGATTACACTGTTGGAACAGCGACTAATTCCAAGGTCAATGCGATCAATTTCAAAGGCTTGGAATATTCTGTCTCCTACACTCCAGCTACTGGCATCGGGCCAGGCGTCTACACCATTGGAACCGCCAACTAATTAGGTTCATCCAGTTTATCCTGAGACTCGCTCAAAGGTTCTCGGTAAGTTAGAGAACAAGAGCGACCAACTCCATCGAGTTCTAGCTCTCTCAGAGCTTGTAAAGCCGCCACACAAGTGGCGGCTTTTTTCTTGCTGGTCATTCAGCTCTCTGGAAAACCTTTGAGGAGGACCCCGGATTTCGGTCCAGGGGCCGAGTTGTGATTGTAGTGGACAGTTGCGGTTTCAGACCCGAGC
This sequence comes from Akkermansiaceae bacterium, assembly GCA_965657795.1. Classification (GTDB taxonomy): domain Bacteria; phylum Verrucomicrobiota; class Verrucomicrobiia; order Verrucomicrobiales; family Akkermansiaceae; genus SW10. Next base: position 449 of record CBFHQJ010000239.1, on the reverse strand, counting down.
CGAAACAATGAAAAATGAAAGGAAAATAAAGGAGACACGAACCCAAGTTCAAAGCCTGGATCGCTATTGAAGCCCTCAAAGGAGTGAAGACCATCCAGCGAATCGCTAGGAAATTTGAATTTGACCCGGTTCAAATTTCGGACTGGCAAAATTGATGATCAAGAATGCTTGCGACCTCTTCTCTGCCGGTAGGCCGACGAGCGCTTCGAACAAGAAAAAGAAAAAGAATAGCTCCACGCCAAAATTGGAAAGCAAGCCACCGAGTTCGATTTCTTGCACAAAAAAGTCAAAACAGATCGATCTATGAGGGAGCGCAAGGAGTTGGCCGAAAAAGGTCTTCCCTCAACCAGCATGAGAGGTCAGTGTAATCTAGTGGAAAAATGCAGGTCGTACCATAAGCTACCAGCTCGTTGCACCCAGCCCGCAAGACCTTCGCGAACTAAGCGCAT
>CBFHQJ010000238.1:0-1444 GCA_965657795.1 Akkermansiaceae bacterium | reverse complement strand
CTTCGAGACCGCTTAATCGCCTCCTGTCGCTGCGTTTGCAACTCTACCATCATCGAAGTCTCTTTGACAATTGCTTCCTCAGTAATTGGCACTCCCATTGTCGAGACCTGAGCCTCTAGCGTTGCTTTATCAGATTCAAGTTTTTGTAACTCTTTCTGCTTTGATCGATATAAAACAGTGAAAGAAACAGCCAAGAGAATGAGAATGATGGTTGAAAAAGCTGCATATTTTCGGGTGTTACTCTCTACTTGTTGATCTTTGTATGTATACGCAAAATTAATTGCCGGGGTGCGGGCCTCGATAGCCAGACCACAGGCTGGGCCAAGTCTGATTTGCCCCTTTTCATCCTCGGGAACAGGACTTTCCTGATGAAAATCAAGGGTCTTGAATGGATTTATCGCTTCGGTTTTAAGCGAAAGGCGTTTTGAAAGAAATTTTACTAAATGAGATCTTGCTGCTATCTCGCCACTTAAAAAAATTGCCTGTATGGGCAAGGTTTCTGACTTAGTTTGATAATATTCCACCGTGCTTTCAACTTGCCGAATAAGCCTTTCAAGATTGCGCTGAATCAGCGGTGCTACGAGAGCACCATGTCGTGTGATTTCCGGCGATAGGCCATCTTCTCTTTCAGGTTCAAGAATGAGCTGGAGCGCCTCTTGTTTGCTTGGAGAAGAATCAAATTCACGATTAAGAGCTTCCACTAAATTGAGAACCCCAATGGGAATGTTCCTTGTAAAAACAATATGCCCGTTAGCAATAACAGTGGCGCTGGTAAACTTGAATCCCATTTCAATCATTAGAACGGGAGCGTTTTCTCGGTCTTTTCCTTCGCCTCCCAAAAGGCGACACAGGGAAAACGGAGGCATTCCAATGCCTGCTAAGGAGAGGCCTGCCTTATCAAAGATTTGCTTTAGGTCCTCAATCGGCGAACGAACGCTAAGGGCACAAGAAAGGTCAATGACACTTTTGGTCGCTGTTTGCTCGTTAACCTTAAAATCAACGATTGTTTCATTTTCAATGAAAGATTCTTTGCGCTGAAGAGCCCAATGGACAGCTCCGGGGAGACGAGAAGACTTAACCAGCGGGATTCTAATGTTATAAAAACTAGTTTCGTCCAGGTAAGGGGTCGTCCATATCTCTGCATGCTTTGATGCACGAATGAAGGGTTTCAGCTCCTTTTTAAGGAGAGCCGCCATTTTAGTAGTTTCGCCACTTATCCCCGGATCAATTTCAATGGAGCGATAATCTTTCAGCAAAACTTGTCCATTCTCCGCATCGCCTAGAAGGACAATATGGATACTCCCAATCCCCAAATTCACCGCAATCACATCAGTGCAGCTATTCGAAGTTTGCTTTCGGCGAACATGCCGCAAAAGCCCGGATTGGGTGGAGGTCATTGCTAGCTTCTTAATGTTTATCGTATTTTCAATTCCTTCTCGCGGAG
>CBFHQJ010000237.1:0-1471 GCA_965657795.1 Akkermansiaceae bacterium | reverse complement strand
GACCGAAACATGCGCTGGCATTTCAATGTTCCAGACACCGTGGCGGCGACAGACACCCTAACCTTCACGATTGATTTCTACAATCTCAACGAGGCGACTCCAGCTGATACCTCCTCCTTTGATATGACGTTTTGGGTCGACGGGACCCAGGTCGGTCAAATGCAGCCTCACACTGATGCCGATATCAACGCTGCCCAGAGTTGGGACTTCTCTCTGGCCGATCTGGGAGGACCGTCCCAGCAGGGACCTGGGTTCGATCACTATGTTGAGGTGAGAAGCACCCCAACCGGAAGCGCCCGTTGGGCTAGTCTCGACTATGTTCAACTGGAGGCGACTTCGATCCCCGAACCTAGCTCTAGCCTTTTTCTCTTTGGCATCGCTGGGCTGACCTTCGTGCGCCGCCGCAAGTGACGCTTGGATCTACAGCAGAATCGCTGACCATTTCTTAAGCCCGCGATTTCCCACCTCCGCCCCTCCGCTCAGCTGAGTCGAGGGGCGTTCTTTTGGAGATTTGGTGAAAGCATTCTCCTTGTGAAGGAAAAGATCTCGCGACTGTGAAAAAGCAGGCAGAGCAATGGGGTATTTCAAGCCACCATCACAAGAACGGTAGGCTTTTGCAGGTCATACTGACCAGACAAAGCGATAAAAGAAAAGCCTCCCAAAGGGGAGGCTGCACCCAAGAAGGGACAGAAAAAGCGGAATGGTGATGACCCAAACAACTTCAGGTCATTCCAAGCCTAAGATTGAATTCAGTTCGTCATATCATTCCTCTCGACGGACCCGATAGAACAGCGCTGAATTATCCGAAGCAGCTCCAAAATCAGTAAAGGTCACGATTTCTTCATTGGCCTCAAGCGAGTCTTCGATTTCCAACCATCCGCCAGGTTGACCTGCCGGAAGCATCTTCGTGCTTCGCTCAATGAGGTAGGTTTGGCCCACATTTGCCTTGAATTGCAAAGTAACATCGTTGGTGTCGGGATCGATAGTGAAGTCGCTAATGATCAACTCGTTGCTAACGCCTGGAACCACCGCGAGCTCGACGTAATCCAAACTGGCCCATCGAGCGCTTCCCGTGCTCTGGGTCTTCACTTCAACGTAGTGGTCGAACCCGGATCCTTGCTGCGCAGTCCCGCCCAGATCATCGAGAGAGAATTCCCAACTCTGAACGGCATTCACATCAACATCGGTGTGACTCTGCATTTCACCGATCTGCCTGCCATCGACCCAGAAAGTGATGTCGTAGGAAGAGTCGTTCTCGGGGAATTCTTCATTCAAATTGTAGAAATCAATACTGAAGGTAAATACGTCATTGCCCCCAAGCGACTCGGGAACGTTGAAATGCCAGCGCATGTTTGGATCTCCATTGGTAAGAGCCCGGTCGTAATAGGACTCACTGACCGGAACATTTCCAACCGGAGTGTAGGCGCCGCCATCAACAACTGTGTTGTAGACCCCAGCGAAATAGTAGTCA
>CBFHQJ010000236.1:0-1560 GCA_965657795.1 Akkermansiaceae bacterium | reverse complement strand
GTTGGGCCGAGAAAGACCCCGCCGCCGCTTTTGAGTTCGCCAAGGAGTTCAAACCTGGCTCCCCCATCATGGCGGCGACCTTCTACGCCCTCGAAGCCTGGATCAAGGACGACCCGCAAGCCGCAGTCGCGGCCATGGAGGGCATGTCCGACAAAGTCTATCCGAGCGCCCAAATCGTATCCGATTGGGCCAAGATCGACTTGGATTCGGCCAAGGAATGGCTCAAGACTTATGATCACCGATCTCGCTACTCTGGAATGAATTCACTCATCAGCGATCTAGCTAAGAGAGATTTCAAAAAAGCAGCTCAACTCCATCAGGAATTAACCGAGTGGTCGGAAACCCACGAACCCGCTCCAAACAAGTCCTTGGAAAGCGCGGGCGCAAATCTGGCCCGAACATGGGCAAGATACAACCCAGACGAAGCAATTGCATGGGTCGATGCGTTACCTGCGAGCGATGGGAAAGACAACATCATCAGCAACGTCGTGAATGAAGTTGGCTCTAAATTCCCGGAGAAAGCGATTGAACTCACAAACTCCCTTCCTTCGGGAGAGCTGCGAGCCGGCACAGTTTCAACTTTGGTAAGACACCTCAGGCAACAAGGCCAACCTGTTCAAGCCTTCGAAGCCAGCCAACTTATCACTGACGATCAATCCCGCCTCGCCACAACCGAAGACCTTCTCAAGCAGATCAAAGCCAACGATCAAGAAGCCGCCTTGAACTTTCTCGACCAAGCCGATATTCCCGACGCAGATTGCGAGCGTATTCGCGGATCTCTTCAGTAAGCTTTCATGTAATCCACATCCTCGCTCATAGACATCACGAACTCGAAACTCCGTATCTGCCATGAAGCATTATCTGCTCCTAGCACTTCTATCCCTCCTGACATCCAGCACCTTTGGGCAAATATCAATCGCTCCTTCAAAGCAGATTAGCAATTATTCCACCTTCCCGATAGACACGACTGCGATCGATCTAGATCTCGATGGGGACCTCGATGTCATTACCCGTGAGGAGTATTTCAGCTGGGTCAGATGGTATCTCAATGATGGCGATGGTAATTTTCCGGAAACCCTCGAGTGGGCTCCTCCGATTGATGCAAGCTTGGAGCGCTGGCAAACTCTTGGCTACATGGACTATGATGGGGATGGGAACCTCGACATTCTTGGCCTTCTCAAACTCATCGGTGAAACATCCCAGTCCATTTGTTTGGTCCGCGGCCTTGAGGGTGCCAGCTTCGAAAACCGCTTTACTAAAATTTTAGTTCATGAATTCGATCCCTCGATGTTTCAAGAAGAACTAGATCCCCTCTCGATTCCCCTGCAGGACTTTGATGGCGACGGAAGGAAGGACATCATTTTTGAGAATCACATTGTCTTTCTCGGGGATGCCGCCCTGACTGTGACACCAACAAGCATCGATCTCTCAGACTTTAATGGCTGGGAAAGAGAACAGCCTTTCGCCGACTGGAACGGCGATGGAATGCCTGACCTCATTGGGATTTCTTCCTCATCCGGCCTCACCGTAAGACTCAATGAGGGCCACGGTAATTTTTCC
>CBFHQJ010000235.1:0-1606 GCA_965657795.1 Akkermansiaceae bacterium | reverse complement strand
ACCACTGAGCTAATCGACCCCAACTTTTTGAGACTTAAAAAGGCCCCTTTTTACGGGGGCCTCCTCGGTTTTTGGCCAGTGAGATGGTGCGCGAGGGGGGAGTCGAACCCCCACGTCCGCAATGGACACCAGATCCTTAGTCTGGCGCGTCTACCAATTCCGCCACCCGCGCTAAGCACTGTCTCTCTGACGGCGGAGGAGGTAGTCTTCTACCCCCTCTTAATCAAGAATTACTTTTAAAAAAATTAACCCTGTGGAATTGTAACCGACCGGGTGTATCTAAAGCTATTTTGCTCAATGAACTGAGCACTCGCGTTTGCATTCTGGAATGGATTCCTCTTCAAGATAGCAATGCCCTCATCCGAGAGGACTGTGATTGCCAACTCCACTGAAGTGATTCTTCCCCCAACGAATTCGGAGCGCGTGTTAAGATTTGGAGCCAAGCCAGTTCCGTTGATGGCGAAATTACGAACTGTCTGCAGACCTGCATCGGAACTCATGACGGTAATTTTCGTCGTAAGATTTTGGCCGGCGGCATCCCGATAGGCAACAACGAAGGTGACTGTAAATTCGTAAACATTCTCGCACATCAAGTCGGCAAGTTCGTTTCTCCCGGCGGCTGCGTTAAATGCAGTTTCAAGATCCTGTCGCCCCATAAGTGAGCCGTTGTAGGTTTCATTGGGATCGAGCAAGTTGCGATAGAGAACGAAAGTGGCAAAGCGTTGATTGGGGTTGCCGAAGACCGGGTCCACAAAATCAAGCTGGTAAGAGACAGCAGAAACATCGCCGCCCTGGTCTGCGTTCCTGTCTCCTCCACCTGCACTGAGGCGCTCACGGCTTCCAGCATTGCCGTTATAGCGATCGGATGCCGAGGTGAAGAAAGTCAAGCGGGCCGCATTGGGACTTTCCTGTCCTTCTGGTCCTACTCCTTGAGGTGTCGTGGATGCAATGAGCCATTGACTATCGTTATTCCCCATCCGGCTGACTAATGATTCCAGATCCCTACCCAGGGCATTGAGCATAATTTTAGCTTGGCCGGCAGCGCGAATCTCAGTCCGGGCGGCCTTCCAGGTATCGATGGCTGTTCCTGTGATAAGAAGAGTAAGGAGGACGAGAACAAGAGTGATGGACATTGCCACCATAAGCTCAGCAAGAGTAAATCCCTTGGCGAAACTTTTACGAATACGAGAATATTTCATAGCTTATGAGGAATTGCTTTAGCGCCTGACGACAAGATTACGTGAGAAAATGGGACGATTGAAATTGTTCGGATCAAACGCGTTGGAGAGGTAGGCGAAGGTTGTGGTCGGAAGACTGTAATACTCGGCCTCAAATGCGATGACAGCCTCCGGGTAGGCTTGCGGATTTTGGGCGAAGTCTTGCCCTGGAACATTGGGATCAACAATCGTCCCGGGTTGGTCCGTCACGCGAAGTCCCTGCCCCTCGAAGACAAGTTGACGAAGTTTGACGAAGAAGACCCGCCCTTCGACTGCCTGAAGATCTTCCTCGAAGAAAGGATCACTAATCCGGCGAACCATGGGTTGAACGATGAAGTCCCGGCCCGCAATGGCAAGGCTTCGATCGACAGGCTCTAGCGTGCCGTCTT
>CBFHQJ010000234.1:0-1692 GCA_965657795.1 Akkermansiaceae bacterium | reverse complement strand
ATCTCCCACGATTCTTTTTAACTCTTTATAATCCAAGGGAGTATAAACGCTACGCCCAAACAATAAAACTCGTGGCTCATCTTTCCACTCTTTCAGTGCTTCAACAAACAGGCTACTTCGATAGTCTGAGGAATTTTCAATTGATTTCATCGAGCTACCTTTCTCGATCATCACATATTGAAGAGGCCTCGCCACAAATATAGGCATATCGTTGTTAATAAATTTTGAAAAGATATTTGCGAATAAAACAACAAGTAATATCAAACACATCGACGCAAAGATGAAAATTATCCGACGGTAGAGGAAAGCGATAATCACGGCATACACTAATGAAAGCAAGACTGCCGCTCGGCCTCCACTTACCACCGAGCCAAGTAGACCCAGACCCAAAACCGAAACTACTAAAACCTTCAAATGAAGCGCCTGCGCCTTGAACCAACCAGGTTGACAAAGAACAGCAAAAGCGAAAATCACTGACGTAGGAGCAAGAACACGCATCGTGAAAACACCCAAGGTTGCATTGATAAGTGGAATATAAAACATCCCAATATCTGCCGACTCGTCGGCAAGAATAGACGCCCCGCCATATCCTTGCCGGAAAAGATGAATTGTGTTTGCGAGATTAAGCACCAGGCCAATAGCAAGAATCCAAATAATGGCGGAGATCGCATTTTTACCTACCCGGAAAGTGTAAGGCATGCGAATCGTAAAGAAGAGAACCAAAACCGGTGCGAAGGTCGAAGCATATGCCTTGAGCATGTTACGGGTGGTATAACTACCGCCATCGAATGGCACTGTCTTGTTTAGAGCGAAAGTCAACGCTCCATAAAAAAGTAATACGCCCGAACAGATGAATAAACTTTTCCCGTTAACCCGCTTGAGAAATACAGGGTTTGGATAAGGATTCCTTCCCAATAAGAAGATGATAATACCATAAACCAACAAGATTACGGCACCATAATGTTGCGAACTTAGTCGAAACCCAAAATTCAAGTTCACACCACTCCACACGAGAAAAAGAACAATCTGCCACGTAAACCTATAGAGAAAAATTAGGTACAGAAAAAGGAAGGCAACTAATCCATAAATTGATAGATCAACGAAACGTGATTGACCAATTACAGAACCAAAGAAAAGAGCTCCGATACTGATAAATACCAAAAGCGCTACGAAAGTAAGTTTATTTTTCATCGCAGGATAAGATTAAAGTTGGAAACGTTATTTAGGGGAGAATGAATGACTCTATGGCCTACAAATCAAGGGTCACAGATAGCTGATTATTAGCCACAGAGAAAATATTTAAATAGTCTGAAATATTTTATTTTTTGATTTTACTGATTGATTCTCAACCGAGAAAATTAATTCGAGGGCTTCGTGATGGAACTGGTGATTTTAAGACCTTTTACGTTCATGAAGAGACCTTATCTCTGCGCTGGCATGACGTAATCACATCATTATACAAGTCATAGTGACGAGATGCGTAACGAGCTAGAGAATATTCTTTCAGGGCAAACTGCCGACACTCTTTTTGCCATAATCGCCCTCGGCGTTGTTCTGAAATTATCCACTCGACTCCGTTTGCCATATCAGAAACCGAAAATGGTCTTGCTTGATACCCATGTTCTTTGTGGCGAAAAACAGAGGCTTGGCCAGCGGCACGAAATCCCACAACCGGGGTTCCACAAGCCAATG
>CBFHQJ010000233.1:0-1694 GCA_965657795.1 Akkermansiaceae bacterium | reverse complement strand
CACCGGACAGGAAATCACCGGCGACTTCCCCGCCGATCACGCCCACCAACACGCGCTCTTCTTCGCTTGGACGAAGGCGACTTTCGACGGAAAGAAAGTGGATTTTTGGAACCAAGCCAAAGGGCTGGGACAGATCGAATTCCGTGAAGTCATGAATCTGAAGCAGGAAGAGCGGCAGGTCTCGTTCAGCGTCAAACATGCCTTCACTGTCGGCGGGCAGGAAAAGCCCATCGATGTGCTTTATGAAATCTGGACCGTTACCGTTTACCAGACTCCCCGGGACCACTTCCTTTTTGACATCGAGAGCGTTCAGGAATGCGCCACCGCCAAGCCCCTGATCCTGGAAAAATACCACTACGGTGGCATGGCATTCCGAGGGAACGTACAGTGGCTCAGGAAGAAGAAAGACCAAAGTATTGGTCCCGGTGACCTGCAGTATCTCACAAGCGAGGGCAAGGACCGCTGGGAGGGCAATCACACCCGGCCCAACTGGGTCGCTTTCTCAGGAAAGATCGATGACCAAGAGGTTTCGGCAACCGTCTTCTGCAGTCCGAAGAATTTTCGCGCCCCGCAGCATGTTCGCATCCATCCAGACAAACCCTACTTCTGCTTCGCCCCCATGGTCGACGGCTCCTTCAAGATCAAACCAGGGGAGAAATACATTTCACGCTACCGCTATTTAATAACTTCCGAAGCTGCCAACCCTGTAAAGATTGGGGAAAACTGGAAGGACTACGCAGAGGCCGAAAAGTAAATCAACTCCATGAAGATCTCTCGAAATATCCTGCAAGCCTGCCTCTTCGCGCTCCTTGCACAAGCAAACCTCCACGCGGCTTCCGACGACTCAAAGCCGAACATCGTTCTTTTCTTTATCGATGACTGGGCTTGGAACGGGTCTCCGGTTGCGATGAATGACTCGATGCCAAACTCGCGCATGCCGGTCCTGCAGATGCCGAACGTCGAACGACTGGCCCGCGAGGGAATGAAGTTCACCAACGCCTACGCCTCACCGCAGTGCTCTCCTTCGCGAGTCTGCCTGCAGACCGGGCAATCCTCGCCACGCAACGGCTTCACCGTGTTCATGAACGACGGGAAGCAGGATTACTACGATGAAAAAGGCTACCCGAACTTTCCAGTCATCCCCTGTGTCTCGGACATGACGATCGATCCCGAGGCCGTGACAATCCCGGAAGCCCTGAAGCCGCTCGGCTACGTCAGCGCCCACATTGGCAAATGGCACATGCGGGGCAACCCCGGCGACGAGGGCTATGTTTTGCACGACGGCGACACCAGTAACAAACCCGGCAACACCTTGCCCACAGGCGCAAACCAGCGACTCCCGGACAACCTCACCGATCCCAAGCTCATGTTCAGTGTAACAGAAAAGGCGCTTGGCTTCATGAATGAACAGGCCAAAGCCAGGAAACCATTCTACCTGCAAATTTCCCACTACGCCATGCACGAAGGCCGCGAGTGCCTGCCCGCGACGCGCGAGAAATACGTGAAGCATCCTCTCGTTCAAGCCTACTACAAAAAGATCGGGAAGACCGCTGATACCGTGAGACGCAAGGAAGATCCCGCAATCTGGCTCGGCATGGCTGACGATCTCGACGGACGGATCGGCGCTGTGCTCGACCGAATCCAGGAGCTGGGAATCGGAGACAACACCTATGTCATTATGGTTTCGGATAACG
>CBFHQJ010000232.1:0-1698 GCA_965657795.1 Akkermansiaceae bacterium | reverse complement strand
AACTTGATAGATTATTGCGGCGAGGATCAGCGCTTGATGATGAATCTCGCTGCTTCGCCTGTTGAGCGCTCCTGCCACTACTGCTAGGAATTTGCTTTTGGCGGGAGGGCTTTGAAGGCGCCTTTGAACCGGAGCGGAGGGGGTGAAAGGGGGTTGCTCCAAGAGCGGTCGGATCTCTGTTTGGAACCTGCCAACATCATCATTTGCGACAGACAGGGGCAACGACAGGAACACGATCGCGACGAAAGCCGAGATCTGACGAAGAGATGAAAGGGAGCAAATCATTGCTAGGATAATGTCATCTCCAATCCGCGCAGGTGCCGTTCGAGATGGTGAATTTGTTGAAGTCGATTCCGAAGTGGAATGAACGTGGGAGATCTTCTTTGCCTCTGTCCATCGCTTTACCATAGCTTGCCATCATGCCGTTCAGCAAGGATTCATCTCTCACGTCAATGGCAGCCAGCGCTGCTGACACATTCGCCACCTTTCATTTCAGCCGAATCCTGGTAGGCTAACCGGAGATGAAAAAATGGAGAGATTCACTAACCTCCTACTGACAGTCCGGACCCTAATCCTGACGAATATCTCAATTGCGATCTGAAGGGAGAGCTTAGTCGTCGTCCATCATCTCGGCTCGGCCTTAAACTGATATTTCCCCGGCGGCAACCAACCAGTCGTGGGAGTGAACACCAAGCGATTGGCCCGCTCCCATTTCCACTCCCCCGCCACCTCCGGACTCATGGTAATCTCTCCGGCCTGCACCACCTTTCCCACGTTTTCCAGCGGTGCCGCCGCACCTCCAAACGAGATAGTCACCGCCGGCCCCGCCGCCCGTTGCTGCTGCTCATTCCAATATCGATTACTCAGAGAGATCCTTGCCCATAACGTCCGCAGTGGGGGCTTGGTGGTGTCCACTACTTCGGTCTTCTCCGTAGGTGCGTCCGGAAGTGGCACTTGAGAAAACCCTCGGTCAAGGAAGGTTAAAATAAGGATTAAACCAGTGAAGCAGACTCGAAGAAAAGCAGGGGGATAGCTCATTGTAATCAGAACAACGAGTCGCATTCCCTGGAAATTTTAGGGGCGAAAGACGCAACAGATCGTCAATATACGATAGATCAGCCGCAAAGCTCCTAGGCTTATACCTTCCAGCTTTTCGCGCCCCCTTTCTCTCTAAGAGGCTTTGACAGAGCTTTTACAAAAAGCAGCAGAAAAAGCCCCTCGATTCGCCTTCCACCCAATCCTCGTAAGCTCCAAAACTTTTACTTCTTCTGCAGCTTGAGCATTTCCACCGCGTAGCGTTCGCCGAGCTTGAGCATGCTCGCAGCATCGAAGTGCCAGCGGTCCATTGTTTTGAGTCCCTTCGCTAGAACGACACCGGTCAGGGGAAGGATTTTGGGAAGCTTGGCGATCTCCTCATTAATCTTCTCGCCCTCCTTAATCTGGCCCGCCACAAAAGGGAGCTTGGGCGTTTTTAAATCCTTACGAAGATTCTCGATCAGGGCTTTGAGCTTGGGAAGATAGCTGTCGGAATCGCTGCTATTCGATTCGCCTTGATGCCAAAGAACCCCTTTCAGGATGCCGGTTTTTTGAGCCACTTTGGCACGCTCTAAAATGTCTTTGTAAAACTTCGTCTCCGGTGTCCATTGCTCGATCTTGCTCCCTCCCTTGGCATTAACAACGAGTCCAATCGTCACCTTC
>CBFHQJ010000231.1:0-1724 GCA_965657795.1 Akkermansiaceae bacterium | reverse complement strand
AACAGCGGGCACGATTGGAAGTCCTTGAAGTATACCTTTACCGGATCTGCCGAGGATGCGGAAACCTGGACCATTGATCTAACCCAGGGAGCTGTCAGCAATAGTTACGACGTGACGATGGGCACGACGGTTGATGACGTTGAAATTAATACTTTGGGTCGGGCGGTCTTTGCTCTGAGGGATAAGATCAACGCCGATGGCGGTGCTTATGAAGCGCAGGTTCGAGTTGGATTGTTGGGTGAGCTTAATCTGATCATTGCAGCGAAAGATGAGAACCTCGCTTTCAGCTCCTCAATCACTCGGAGCACGGTTGTTGATCTGAACAACACCGTCACAGAGAGCGGCTTCCTAGGTGAATTGGGAAGTCTCAGTACCGGATTTGCCCGTGACTTCAGCACGATTGCCTTGTTCGCCAAAGTTGATGCTGATCTCTCGCCGCTGGCGAATCAGACGATCAGGTTCGATCTCTTCTACAAGGATGACAGCAACATCAATCTGGGTGAGACCTTAAGCATCAACCTGGGAGCCAACCCGACCTTCGAGACCATCTTTACTGCTCTCAGTAGCGAGATTGGTAATCAGGGACTCAGTTCCACCGTGGCACCTTCGATCTCAGGCCGAAGAGTGGTCTTTGATTCTGATTGGCTCAACGGCCAGGAGGACGGCACTCTCCTGAAGCCACTTCTTGGAAACGATTACTACTACGCTCCGTTCAATGCGAACTTTGACGTTGAAGAGATCGATCAGGTTGATGTTCTCAATATTTTCAATGGAAACAGTCCTTCCAATGATGCCGGGGTGCTTTCCGGAGACCGTTTGACCGGCTTTGGTTTGGGCGCAGATACCGTAATCAGTGGTCGTGAGATTGAAGGTGGAGTCAAGTTTGAGTCTCTTGAGGAGTTGAATCTTGAGCTTGGCACTGGTGATGACCTCTTGGTTATCGAGAATACTCACGCCGGGAAGACCACCATTAACACAGGGGCCGGCGACGATCGGGTTTCCATTGCCGAGACTTCCGGGACTCTCGTGATCGAGGGAGACAAGGGCGATGATACGCTCCACCTTGCAACTTCAGATCAAGACGGAAATATCGACGCAACACAAGGGCGCCTCGAGACGATCATGGGCCACCTCACCTTCGATGGTGGAGAAGGAACGGACCGCATGACAGTGGATGACCGTAACGATTCCAGTGCAGAAGCCGGAACGCTTACCTCGGACTCACTGACTGGCTTTGGCTTCGGCTCGGTTGCCGAGGTTCAGACTCTCACTGTGATCGGCCAGTCCGGCTTCTACCGCGTCAGCCGCGGAGATGTGAACGTCCCATGGTATTACATCCGTCCGGGAGTCGCTCGTCCGGGGGCTTTGGGAGTGGTTCTCGATGTCCGCTTCAGTGCCGCTCAGGTCGAAGATCAACTGGAGCTCATCTATGGCTTTGGAAACGTGGCCGTAACCTTGATTACAGAGGATGCCGGAGCTAAGACCTACGGAATTGAATTCACCGGGCAGCTTGCCGGGGCTGATATTGCTCCGATCCGCTGGGCCGATCCAGGGCCGATCAATTTGACCGCAAATGGCGATCTTGGAGCGGTGAACGTCGGAGGAATTACCATTCCCAACATTAACTCAAACCGAGCTGAAGTTCTCATCGGTCGCCGGACCTCTGCGACTGAAGATCCTTCCGGTGGAAATACCCAGCAATTCCTTGAGATCGTCAATGCCGA
>CBFHQJ010000230.1:0-1791 GCA_965657795.1 Akkermansiaceae bacterium | reverse complement strand
AAAGACAATAAATACCTGATTGCGAACGACGATCAGGCCGGAGGAATTCCAGACAGCCGTCTCGACTATGAAATCCCTGCCGACGGCGATTACGTTCTTGAAGTTCGCGATCAACTCAAGCGAGGAGGTCCGGACTTTGTGTATCGAGTCGAGATCCAAAACCGGGCTCCTTCAATTGTGGCGACCTTGCCAAAAGCCGATCGGGTCGACACCCAGAAGCACAAGATGATTCACATCCCCCGCGGAAATCGCCTCGCCATCGCTCCAAATATCATTCGTGCCAACATCGGTTGCGATATCGATTTCCACGCCCCAAAACTGCCTCAGGGAGTATCGGTGAAAACCCACACCGTGCCCCGCAGTCTGAGCAACTTCCCGGTCCTGTTCGAAGCAAAGGGCGACGCACCCATTGCCGGCGGACTCTATTCTTTCGAGATCGAGGATCCAAAGACGAAACTCAAAGGTCCGTTCACCGAAAAAATTTCCCATCTCTACGTGAACAACCAGGGAGACTACCAGGTCACCGACACCGAAAAAATTTCCATTGCGGTGATCGAGGAGGCTCCCTTCCATTTGGAGTTGTTCGCACCGCCGGTTCCTCTCGTCAAGAACGGGACAATGACCCTCAAAATCACCGCGAAGCGAGCCAAGGATTTCAAAAAGAAAATCAAGGTGAAGCTTCCATGGAAACCACCCGGGATTGGTGCTCCAAATGAAGTTGAAATTCCTGAAGGCAAAGACGAAGTCAATCTTGTCCTGAATGCCAACGGCGATGCTCCTGTCAAAGACTGGAAAATTCTCGTCACCGGTGAATCCATCACGGACAAGGGCACGGTTCGAGTCTCTTCCCAGTTCGCCGATCTCAAAGTCTCCGAGCCTTTTGTAAATCTCTCCATCGCCATGGCGGCAACCAATCCCGGCAAAAACACCAGTGTCGTCGCGACAGTCGAGCACCTTGAATCTTTCCCCGGTGAAGCGCGCGTCATCCTTCACGCGCTCCCCCATGGCGTGGAATCAAACGAGAAGAAAATCACCGCGAAATCCGGTGAAGTTACCTTCCCGCTTGAAGTCGCGGAGGACGCTCGCAAAGGCAAACACGCTAATCTCTTCTGCCAGGTGATCATTACCAAAGATGGTCATCCGATTCCCCACAATGTCGGTCACGGTGGAACCCTGAGGATTGATCCCCCGCCACCTGCTCCGAAAAAGAAACCCGCAGCGAAAGCCGCTCCGGTTAAAACAGAAAAAAAAGAGGCCCCGAAAAAGCCCCTCTCCCGTCTCGAACAACTTCGTCAGTCACAAAACCAATGAAGACCCTAGCCCCCCTTTTCTTCGCCGCCTTCACTCTTGGTGTTTCGGCTTCCATCTCAAATGTTCGCGACATTTTTGAGCACTCTTGTGTCGAGTGCCATAATGCCGACAAAGATAAAGGCGGCCTGCGTATGGACGTCAAAGCGAACTTTTTCGAAGGCGGGGATTCCGGTTCACCCATCGATCTCAAAGATCCGAACAAGTCGGAAATCCTTCGTCGTGTCCTTCTTCCTCATGATGACGATGAGTTCATGCCACCGTCTTCTAAAAAGAAGGAACGGAAACCCCTGACCCGGGAAGAAATCGCCCGCGTTACGGAATGGATTACGACCGGAGCAAAGTGGGATGACAAAATCACTCTCCAGCACCGCGAGAGAAGTTCCGCAACAGAGGATCACTCGAAACCAGATCCCAACCTCGCTTCGATTGCGGTTTACCCATCATCCGTCACGCTCGAAACAAAGCGGGATTTCCACCGAC
>CBFHQJ010000229.1:0-1830 GCA_965657795.1 Akkermansiaceae bacterium | reverse complement strand
CTCTTGTCCGTCCGAAGAAACTTCCGCAAGGCGAGACGCTTTGTCAAACGCACCGCAAAGTTTGCCGGAGTCGTCTTTTCCGGATACCGGGCGAGACGCTCCACCGGAATCCGGCTCCCGTCAACCGCCTCCTGGAAGACTATTGGCTGGCCAAGAATTTTATCGATTCCGTTTACCAGAACAAACCTTCGATCGGTTCTGCGCAAAAGCGAGATGGAACGTATTTCAAAAGATGCTGACAATTGAACCGGAACTATAAGATTTCGGGGAATGGGAGAGAATTGAACTCCGTTCGAAATTAGGTTTGGCAGGATCGCCAAATATCAGGGAAATCCTCCTTCCTGACAACCCAGGCTGCTAATCAATTTCACTTCGATACTCTAATCAAATGACTTCTTTTTTCACCATCATCCTTGATCTCCTTCCGGGCTAGAGCAAAGTTAACTAGGATCTTTCTCCTTTCAGTATTTTCTGTGCTTTCAATTATCGCCTTGAAAGTTTCCCAGTCCCTTACTGCAAAACTCCCCACGATCGTTCTGGCTAACTGAGAATCATCTCCCCCTTCGAATTCGCTCGCCGACAGAAACCGTATCGCATGCTCTTGGTCCACATGCGCATAAGCTTTAAAAAGCCCCTGGTGAAGCTTCTGATCAATCAATGGATCCCCAGAGTGGGGTATGGCCGACAAATCGGGCAGGGAGTCTTCAGAAGTAATTTTCACCACATAAGCCCTAACATACACCTCTTCCCGCCCGCGAAAATCTGCATTGTCTACAAATCTTATAAAATCATCGGAACGTAGAGATTGGGCTCCAGCCCCAATAATAAATTGATCAATATATCCATCGGGTATTAAGCTATCACCTCCAAATCTCTCCTCAAGTGATTCGAAAACCTTGTCAAACCCCGCGAAAAGAGCCCGAACCGTCGTTGGATCGTTCCAATCGATGTCTAAAAACGCATTCTCTACCTGTCGCCTCAAAAGGTCATCAACAAGAACATCTTGGAATCGTTTCGGATAGCCTCTGAATCTATCAAGAATAGTTTCAAATTCTTGAAATTCGATTGGATCGTTAACATTGATTACCAAGACCTTAATACTTTCCAGATCTCGTTCGTACTGGTCGCCAAAATCAACCTCTTTACTTTGCCCCACCTCGTCTTCCCCGCTAGGCGAGGATCGTAAGCTACGAGCATCCAGCGCTCTTGAAGAGAATCTTTCTCCCCTCGCCCCTCCAGCCCTAGGTTGATCTCCAGGAGACGATTGGTTTTGGGAATCTTGATCGCTCGTAAATACCGAAAGAAATATGGAAATACCTAACAACGAGAAACCCGATAGGGTTAAAAACACAGATTTCCTATTCATAGAATGTAATGTGATACACCCCGCCAGGAATATGAAGACTCGCATACCACTTCCCATTCTTCTTTTCGGTCTTGATTGCGATTTCGGCTCCTTGAGCCCCGTTTACCCAAGTGTAGACCCGCGTAATTTGAGACATGTTTGAAACATCTTGCGGGTTGGGAACTTGAATAATATTCGTATTCATAAGATCCTTTTTCATCTTTTTCCGTAACTCAGAAATCGCTTGAGGTTCCGACGTATAGGGACCCACCTCAATTGTTTGGTTCCCATGGGAACTTCGCTGCCAAACAAAGTCCATTTTGGGGCCAGATGTTAGATTGGTAGCCAAACCAATTCCCGTTCCAAATGCTGTGACGGCTGCTGCGGAATATGAACTTTTCTTGATAAATGATCTTCTTGTTAAACTCATGATATTTTTTTCTTCGCTTTGAGGTTGCGAAAAAAAAAAACCATCCTGTCAAATC
>CBFHQJ010000228.1:0-1881 GCA_965657795.1 Akkermansiaceae bacterium | reverse complement strand
CAACCCCCTTTCACCCCCTCCGCTCCGGTTCAAAGGCGCCTTCAAGGCCCTCCCGCCAAAAGCAAATTCCTAGCAGTTGGAACAAAGAAGAATCCGAAGTCTAGTAGTTTGCCCGTGGCTCGATGACCGATGTCAGGGTAATCGCTTCAGCTCCTACGCATCTGAGTTGCAGCGTAATGAAGTTATTTGATGAAGAGACTTCAAAAAGATCGACGTCGTCTAGTAACGCCTTCCCGTTGAGGAAGAGCGATGCTCCCGAGGTCCCATTCCAGACAAGGGTATTTGTTTGGTTCGTATTTTGAGGATGATTCGAGAGCCACTGCATTTGGTTCGTTCCGCTGATAATTATGCTTGATGCCTGAGAAAACGTTAGCTCTTTAATTAGGCGATTCATCGCCACTTGAAGGTTTTGGCCTTTTTCTACAGCACTGCGACTAGCGACGTAGTTTTGGGTTAAAGTGGTAAACAAAATTGCGCCAAAGCTCAGGCCAATCCCAAGAAGGGTGAGGATTGCGATGATCTCCACTAAGCTGAAGCCATTTCTTTTTTTTGAATAATACCTCATGGGTTAATCGATCTCAAAGAAATAGGAAGTGAGTGATTCCCCATCGGGATAAGTGAGGGTCAGCCGGAGAATCACTCGCTGATTAGGGGTGGAAATTAGTTGTCCTTCGGGGTTGAAGCGTAACCACTCAGAGGACCAGGTGATAGTTTGCGTTGAGTCAGAGGATGCAAGAGTATTGTCTATTTCATCATGTAGTGCCTGCAAATTATCGGCGTAGTTATTTCGATAGAGAGATGAGATTATTTCCATTTGGTTCCGGAGATTTTGGGTGTCCGGCAAGCTGTTTATCGCTTTGCGGCTTCCTTCAATCGAAGTGCCAATCAAGGGGAGCATGATTGCGATAAGAACCGCTGATAAAAGTAAGCCCATAATCAGCTCGAGGAGCGTGAATCCCCTAAAAGGAAGGGGCTTGATCCGGGTTTCTGGGTTTTTGTTCATTGTATTAGCCCAGTGTTGGCGACGATCGTGATCGTTTTGGAAACTCCATTTTTGGATAAAATAATTTCTTGATCCGAGCTCAGAAAAGTACCTGTTTCAGTGATCGGTCTGCCCCAAGAATTGAAGTGAATGACGGTCCCTGAGGTCGTAGTGATTTCCTCTCCCAAGTTTCGCTGATTCTCTTGTGTCCCTGGTATGAGCGAGGGGGTAAAGCCGTCTCCGGGTGAGATTACGGGGCCGAGCTGATAGCTGCCGTTGCTCGAAAAAACTAAGCGCCATGGGTAAACATCATTTTGTGCTCTTAGCTGAGCATGGCGGAGGTGGGATTTTAAAGTGTCGATTTCTCGGGTGAACTCTGCGTCGATCTGGTTTTTTTGGCTAAAGATCACCGCTGTAAGAATGCCGATGAGGACTAAAGTAGCGATCGTTTCGATTAGTGTGAATCCAGCCGATCGCCAAAACCCTTTCGTTTGTCCGTGAAGCAGACTTCTTCCTCTCCTCATCTTTTTAAGAATCTCTACATTGTCGATTGAGGGAAAAGGATAAAGTAAAGCCCTCCTCAATGTCAACAACTGGAATGCTGAGTTAAGGTTGGCAGACCTCGTGAGGTTCTATTTAGGGGGGGGGAATTGTTTGATCAGGGTTGGATAGCCAGATATTTCGATTTTGGGTGCTTGGATCCAATCCTCCGAGGTGAGTTGCACGCCCTGATCGGTGTTGAAGATCCCGTGCTCAAAGCCGGTGGAGGCTTTTTGCAAAGTATCCAGACAGAAGCCGCTTTCCATGGTGTTGGAAAGCCCCCAGCAAAGGACTTTGCGGGAATGCTAGCCCATAACGGCGCACAGGTAGGCAAAGGCCCAAGGCATTGGGATATAGGT
>CBFHQJ010000227.1:0-2029 GCA_965657795.1 Akkermansiaceae bacterium | reverse complement strand
TAACTTCCCCCCATCGATATCACAGAGCCCCACAATCTCGCGACCACACTTGGCTGCGTTCATGGTATCGCTACGACCCTTACCCCCCACTCCAATGCAGGCCACTTGAATCTTGGAATTCAAGTTCTGCCCGCTCACAAAGGCAGGCATCCCAAAGGTTCCACCCGCAAGCAGGCCGGACTTCTTGAGAAATTGACGTCGATTGGTCGATGATTGTGCCATCTCAATGAAACGACTCTCTTCGCCTCCGACTTTCAACCAGCTGACAAAAGCTCACTTCTTTTTTTTGGCTTTCTTCCGCCGCCCTCCAGCCCGCCCGGGATCGTAGGCTGGATTCGGAGTCATCATTTGTGCCCCAACTTCCTCGCGCCACTTCTTCAACTGCTCCAACAGCATCGCCGCCTTCTTCGGATCTTCAGAAGCCAGATTCTTTTTCTCAAACGGATCCATCTTCAAGTTGAAAAGTTCCAGCTCTCCGTCCTCGAAAAACTCGATCAACTTCCAATCACCATTACGAATCGCGCCATAAGGTTTCGTCCGGTGATAATGTGGATAATGCCAGTAGAGTTTCTCCCGCTTCAGCTCCGAATTCCCATCCTTCAGCAACGGCCAAATGCTCACCCCGTCAAGACATTCGTCCGTCTTCGTCGGCAGCCCCGCCATCTCGAGGAAGGTCGGATAAAAATCCATCCCAATCACCGGCTCATCACAACGAGAACCCGCCTCAATACGGCCCGGCCACTTCGCAATCAAGGGCTCACGAACTCCTCCTTCGTGGGAGAAGCCTTTTCGATCCCGCAATCCGGCCGTGGTATCATCATAATCTCCGCCATTATCCCCCGTCAAAACAATCACAGTATCCTCAGCCAAGCCCAACTCCTCCAACTTCGCCACAATTCGGCCCACACTCTGGTCAAGAGCCTCGATCATCCCGGCTCGCTTGGGATTCATATTCTCATTCCTCTCATTCTCTAAGGTCTTCGCCTTTTCCTGATACTTTTGCGTCAAGCTCTCCGGCGACATGATAGGACCATGCACGGTGTAGTACGAGAAATATAAGAGAAATTGCTCATTCTTTTTTTCCTCGAGAAACTTCATTGCCGCATCCGTCAGCTTATCGGTGAGAAAATCACCCTTCTCCCCATCATCGAGACCAGGCATTCCGAACGGTGAAAAGTATCTCCCCGGCCCCTTCGGCTGTCCCCACTCACGCCCCCCGACATTCACATCGAATCCATGACTCGTCGGAAAGTGCTCCTTAAAATCCGGCTGCCCAATCGGCATCAAGTGCCACTTCCCAAAAAAAGCGGTCGCATAGCCCGCCTCTTTCAAAGCCTCCGGCAGGAGCACCCGCTCATGATCCATTTTCATTTTCCAGTCAGGAACCGCCAGCTTGGCAAAAGGCTTCTTATGCCCCGCGATCCAATCAGTGAGATGAAGCCTCGCCGGATATCTCCCCGTCAAAATGGCCGCCCGACTGGGAGAACAAACCGTGCACGCCGAGTAGGCATTCGTGAAAAGCATCCCGTCCTTCGCCAGCTTGTCGATATTCGGCGTCTCATAAAATTTCGCGCCATAACACCCGAAGTCGCCCCATCCCAGATCATCAACCAGCAGGAAAACAAAGTTCGGCTTCTTTTCCTCCGCCCGAAGCAGGCAGGAAAATCCGAACAGAAACAGCAGCGCGAATGGTTTGATCATTCCAACTCAGTAAATTCCTTAGCCTTCTCACTCAATACAAACTCTTCGGAGAGAGCCGAAAAATGCGGACCCCGCATTCTCACCACCGCAGTCGCCCGTTCAATCCTCCCCAATGGAATCCTGACCTCGTGACTCGTCCCCCTCGATAATCGAAAGGAGGCCTCATTCTCATCCACGACTGGCTTAACTTGGCTCTTCCATCCATCTCCCACCAACCAACCCAGCCGGGGCTTACCAACCACATACATCTGATGCTTTGCCGACCACCGACCATAGACCCGAAGCTCCTCCTCTTCCGGGACGTAAACCCGAAACACCCTCACCCATT
>CBFHQJ010000226.1:0-2037 GCA_965657795.1 Akkermansiaceae bacterium | reverse complement strand
CAAGCAGTCGTTGATGGGTGGAAAAGCGAGTTGCTACGGTCCCAAAAACCGGCATGGTGCTCGGGAACGGGAAGGGCCGGTGTGGATTGAGGCCTTTATTTGCTCTCGTCACCGACGTCCTTTTCGATTGGCTTCAGGTCTTTTGGCCCGGCGAAATGTTGTCGCCCGCTTTTGGCTTTGAAAGTCAAGGTCGCGACAGTGGGTCCCCTGCGAATGTTCACGGTATTCACCTGGCCTTTGATGACATCTTGCAGAAAGGTGTTTGTGATGAAAAACGAGGGATCTGTCGGTTTTGGGATTGGGGTTTCCTGATAAATCCAGAGGTAGCCTCGCTCGATTTCCTGACCGACCAGGGTGAGTTTCAATTTGGTTTGGTCTTTGGTCGTCAGCTCAAACCGTTGCGCGACGTATTTCGCAAAGGCCGCCTGCGCTTCGGGAGACTTGGTGAGATCCGCTCTCGATTCGGTCACTTCCTGGAGGGCATGTTCGGCATCGTGAAGGCTAATTCGGTGTGCGATCTCGAGGTTTCCTGTTCGCTCATTGTAGAGGATGTCCGTGATCGCGACCTTTTGTTTGTGAGCGAAAGATAGGGCCGTCATCAAGAAGGTGATGACCGGGACAATCAGCAAGGCTGGCCGCCGATGTCGCAGCGGGGAACTACTCATCTTTTTTCTCTCCCTCCTTCTTCTCGTCCTCCTCCTTCTTCAGGGTAGTCTTGCTGTCCTGCATGAGATCGCGTCGCGTAAAGCCTTCTCTATTCTTGGCTTTGTAGGCTTCGATTCGCGAGGGGATGATCTTTCGGGGATAGGAATTATTGTCGATATCCGCATCGGCTGTTTCCCAATTGGGATCAACCACGATCCTCTTTAATTCGTCGCCCTTTTTTAGAACGATGAGCTTACGGACGGTGAAGGGGTTTCGGCGCCAGATTTCGGCGGGAATATAGAGTCGCTCCTTCCTATCATCTGAGAACTCCATCTCCAAAATAATAGGCGTGACCAGGCCTCCGATGTTCGAAAACTCGAGAACGTAGTAGTTCTTATCCTCTTCCAGTGCTCTTTCCAGAACCTTGCTTTCCCAATCGTCGAGGCCCTTGAGGAATTCCATGTATTCGTTGCGCTCCTTGTTGGTGACGGAGTAGATGCTGTTCTCGTCGTAGAAATCCTTAAGGTCGGGGTGGCGCTCTACCCAGGTTTTTACTTTGGCGTCTTTGTTCAGTTTTACTCCGACCTTCGTTGGCTTGTCTTTCTCTTCCTGGCTGCGGCGAGCGAAATCAATGTCGGGATTCTTTGTGTCGAGCCGAAGTTGATAGATGCGATCGAGCGAGATGTCGACATGATCGGTGGTGTAAAACCAACCGCGCCAGAACCAATCGAGATCCACTCCGGAGGCTTCCTCCATTGTGCGGAAGAAATCTGCCGGGGTGGGGCGTTTAAATTTCCAACGCTTGGAAAATGTTTTTAAGGCGTGATCGAAGAGTTCCCGTCCGAGAATGGTGTCACGCAGCAGGTGCAGTGCTGCTGAAGGTTTGCCGTAAGCATTGGGCCCGAACTGCAGAATAGAGTCCGACTGGGTCATGATTGGAACTTGATTCTCACTGACCATATAAGGGATGAGATCGCGTGGGAGAGATCGTGTCCAAGGCATTTCGGGATCCCATTCGTAGCCCGCCACTGAATCGAGGAAGCTATTGATACCCTCGTCCATCCAAGTCCACTGGCGCTCATCGGAGTTGATGATCATGGGGAAGTAATTGTGCCCCACTTCATGGATGACCACGCCCACGAGATAGACCTTTTCCGACATCGAATAGGTGCGGTCACCATCGTCTTGTAACTCAGTCCGCGGCCCATTGAAAGTGATCATGGGGTATTCCATGCCACCGACCGGACCGTTCACCGATTGGATGATTGGATATGGGAAGTCGAAGGAAAAGCGACCGTAAACCTCCATGGTATGAATGACTGCCGGCGTGGAATATTTGCGCCAAAGTTCTCCGCCTTCTTTGGGCCAAAATGACATCGCCATGACGGTTTC
>CBFHQJ010000225.1:0-2195 GCA_965657795.1 Akkermansiaceae bacterium | reverse complement strand
CTCTTGTCCGTCCGAAGAAACTTCCGCAAGGCGAGACGCTTTGTCAAACGCACCGCAAAGTTTGCCGGAGTCGTCTTCTCCGGATATCTCGCCAGTCGTTCAACCGGAATCCGACTTCCATCAACCGCTTCCTGAAAAACAATTGGCTCCCCAAGGATTTCTCCTACACCATCTTCCAGAAAAAATCGACGATCTTTGCGGCGTATTAATGAGGCGCAAGAAATGCCAAATCGCGCTCTCTCAACCATACTTCAAAATTCCAGCGTTTTTGTATATTCGTAGTTGGACAACCATTTTGGACGACCTTGGAAAACTATTGACCTAAATCCCCCCAGCGCCCCGTTATATAGCAATTGCAACAAAACGAGACATCGTTAATATTGTAGGCACATTTACCTTATTTCATGACGGATCTCATTCTCGTCCGCCTCCATCTCAACAACATGAGAAAACCTCCATTTTTCAGATTTGGTGGAATCAAAATAGACAGCTCCTCCGACACCCTCTCCTGAAGTTTCCGAATTGATGATTTGGGTGATCAAAAAATCAACAACAGAAGAATCATCTTGAAAGGACACAACAACTGACCGAGCAAAGGAGTCATCCAATCCATAATACCGACGAACATGGTCCGCCCAGGGCACTATTTCCCCCGTCGGATCAACTAAATTTCCAGGCATCGCATTGACCATTCCCAAAAGTGACGAGCGCTCTTCAACTGGCATTGGAGAAATATCGAAAAAATGATGTGTTTCTCCATCACGATATATCTCCTTGTGCCCGCTGATCCGCTTGGTCTCACTTTCCTGAAGGCGTAAAAGAACGCTTTCGATCCTAGGATCATTCCTGGCTACCAAATTCGTAGGCTGGTTTCCGTCGAGCACCCTCAAAGACTTCACTACGCCCTGGCTACCTGTTCGTTGGGAATCCCCGGATTGTTCGGCTGCGGAGAGAGCTTCCCTTGCCTGCGAAATTTTTGCCCTCCGCTGGCTTTCCAACACAAGGAACCAGAGCCCAAAAAGAGACGCTAGGAGAAACAATCTACGCCTCATTCTATTGGGCGACTCCGGGAGGTATATTTGTGACGATTACCTCGTGAGCTTGATTAAACGTTATCGTATACGTCCAAGTTCCATCTCCATTTTGAACCCCAGCAACTCCAGGCGCAGGCAGGGCATTTGGAACTGGCTTGTGGGATACTATTCTAAACGGTAAGGGGCTTCCCGAAACTTGAACTTCCTCGAGTAGTTTTTTAGTTGATCCGCCAAATGGATTAAGACTACCGACACTAAAATTATTGGCTTTTATCAAATCTTTTAAAGCCAATGTTAATGCCTGAGCATTTGTTAGTTGAACAGGGCTGTCTACTTCGTGGACATTAAATTGACCATAGGTAACCTTATACTTTTCGGCTATCCAGTAGGTCGGATTATTTGCCAAACCAACCCCCGTCCCAAATGCCGTCACGGCGGCTGCGGAATATGAACTTTTCTTGATAAATGATCTTCTTGTTAAACTCATAGAAATTTTTTCTTCGCTTTGAGGTTGCGAAAAAAAAAAACGATCCTGTCAAATCTTTTTCGTGAGTTGGACTAATATCTTTCCGGTGATGGTTGATGACATGAGCGAAGACTATCAAGCAAGCGCCCCGGCGCAAGAAAAAGAGACTCTGCGCCAGCACTTTGCGCTTGCCTCCATCCATCACCAAAAGCCGGCCCATCATGTCGTCGCCACCAGTCTTTTTTGCCCCCCTCTCACCACGGATCGCCCAATTTCCACCCCCTCCCATCGAACTTCAATTCGCCTGGGAATTTAAACTACAATCTCCCTTTCTCCGAAACAACGCCATTCCTTGATCTTTCTCCAAACAAGGGGATTCGAGGAGATAATCGTAGTGCACCAAGAGCTCCGGCAATCTCGCGCGATACCGGAATCTCGGCCAGAAATCATGCACCATCAAGAGGCCACCCGACTTCAAAAGCTTCACCGCCTCCAGCGCGCAATTGATCCGCTGCCGACCGTCCACAAAAACCAGATCCGCCGTCTCTTCCTCGACTGCTCTCCGTGGCGCAGTGACATAGTCTGCCATCTCCCGGTCGGAAAAACGCTGCCAAGGACGAATCGTTTTTCCGGTCTTCGGCTCTCTCAGCAGGAGAGTCACATTGTCCAGGTTCTGTTCTTCAAGAAATCCACCC
>CBFHQJ010000224.1:0-2241 GCA_965657795.1 Akkermansiaceae bacterium | reverse complement strand
CGGCATCGCCTTCACCATCTTGTGTGCTGTCGTCTGCTCCGATACCCCACAAAACAACCCCCGGAGCGGGAGCAATTATGGAACTGAGCAGGAAGAGTGGCAGGTGCTTCTTCATCCCGCCGTTTTAACGTTTTCCGTTTTTGAGTCAAGGGAAAAATCTCTCAAAATTGAGTGTTGCCGGTGGCATTCAAAATTGTTTCCTTTTTTAGGTGAGGAGAAAAGTGGCCATTATTGCGATTGGGATTGCGGTAATCGGAGGCCTTTTTCTGCATTTGAAGGGAAACGATGATGATAAGGCCGTAGCGAAGAAGACTTCGGATCAAGTGGCGCAGCTGGTTGCGAGCGAGGAATTGATTCTCGAATTGACCAAGGAGCTAAAGACAATCATCAAGGACCTGAAGAACTTTAAGGCCCCGACTGGGGTCCCGGAGTCTCTTTCACAATGCGCCTCCTCCTGGAAAGAAGATGCTGATTACTTTGATAGTGCCTCGCTGAAGATTGTCAGAGGTGCCTTCAAGTCGGAATCCCTCGAGCACTATGTTGGTGATGTCGCTTTCCAAGCGGTGGCCCGAACCACGGGTGGACAATGGAAAGAATGGAATGTTGCTTATGAAGCACATTGGCAAAAGAAAGGGGATTCCTACCGAATGTCGGATTGGAAAACTGTGGGCAAGGTCGGGCCGAGAAAGGTTGCCAAGAAGTTTTTCAGGGACCGATTGTCAGAGGCCCTTCCTGATCCGCGAACCAGGCAGCGGGTCATCCAATCAGAGCACCGGAGAGCCCTAAGTTACTACTACAGCACAAACAAGAAGCTTGCTCCCTCACAAGACTTTGAACCCATCTCAATGAGCTTCAAACCAGCTGTCTCGGTAGTCGATGTTGACCGTGACGGTTGGGATGATATCTATATCATGGTTCGCCTTGGAAATAATCTTTTCCTGCACAACCAGGGTGATGGGACATTTGTCGAAAAAGCGGTCGATTTTTCTTTAGCGATCCGGGGTAATTCGACCTGCGGACTCTTTGCTGACTTCGACAACGATGGAGATTCCGATCTTGTTCTCGGGCGGAGTCTTGAGCGAATGCTCTATCTCGAAAACTTCGGCGGTCGGTTTCGTGCGGTTAGTCAACAAAAGACAGAGTTGCCTTTCCTTGCCACCTCCTTGGCAGCGGCAGATTATGACGGCGACGGATTACTGGATCTTTATGTCACAACATATCGTCGAGGGGACTCGACCGGAACTGTTCCTGGATTTGCAGGAGAAGAGGGAACGGGCTGGTGTGAGAAGTATCTGCCCCCTGACGAGGCCTTTTTGTTTCGAAAAAAATTCCAGCAGTCCCGACAGGAATCCCATGGAGGATATCTGAATCAAACTGGTCCTCCCAACTGGTTGCTCAAGAATCTTGGTAATGGGCAGTTCGAGAGGGTTTATGCCGATGCACCGATCAGTAGTTGGAAAAACTCCCTTCAAGCCACGTGGGGAGATTTCGACGAGGATGGTGATCCCGATCTGGCCGTGGCGAATGACTGGGCCGTCGATCACCTTTTTCGAAATGACGGAGATAAGGGGTTTGTTGATATTGCAGAGCGAGTGGGAGTCGACCTGATGGGCTTTGGCATGGGCGCTTGTTGGGGAGACTACAATGGGGATGGAATGGACGATCTGTTTGTCACTAATATGTTCAGCAAGGCCGGGCAGCGGATTTTGTCCGGGTTTTCGGGAATCGATGAAAAGTTTCTTGAGGGAGCTTCCGGCAATTTTCTTTACCAGCAGAAGGAGGGAATTTTTCAGCAAGTGGCCGGTAATGGAGAGTCGATGTTACCAGTGGCAAAGTCGGGTTGGTCGTGGGGTGGTCAATTCGTTGATATCGACAATGATCGGGATTTGGATATTCACGTGCTAAGTGGTTACTTTACTGCACCAAGGTCGTTTGAATCTGATATCGATTTGTGAAGTAATCTTTGGCGCACGGTCGTGCGACAGGACGAAACGGTTGGTCGTAAACTTCGGGGATCGGGAGAGTGGGACCGAAATCCGCAAACCGGGTTGGCGGACCAAATGATGGATGCCCGCGTGGAAACCGGAGATGAGGTCGTTGATGGCAAGCTCCGGGTCCATTCCCTGAGTGGTCACGAACGCAACAAGCTTTATCTCAATGAAGCCAGTGGCAGTGACTTCGAGGATGTCTCCGGTGTGTCTGGTTTGGATGATGAGGCGGACGGAAGGGCCTTCGCAGTGG
>CBFHQJ010000223.1:0-2277 GCA_965657795.1 Akkermansiaceae bacterium | reverse complement strand
AATGGTGTCGTCACCGGCACCAAGTTCGATCTGAACAAGCTCGATACCGCGGAAGAAGAGGATATCTCCGGCATTTCGATCCCCGGTGTGGAGACTCAGCAAACCTGTGCGTCCCTGTCCTGCCCCGAAGGCGGCGGAGGAAACAGTATCAGCCTTCGGAGTTCCGAAGATCTTGATCTCATCACGGCCCTGACCAGCCCCGGTATCAACAACCGAGATCCGCGCGCTGTCCTCACCGGTAAGAGTCACTGCATAGAGTTCGGCCAGAGCAGCATCATCACCTTCAGTGGCATTGGCGGTATCAACCTTGATCTCCATGGTCAGGCCGCCAACGGTCAATTCGGTCGAGCCAACATAGGCCTGTCCGGTCGAACTACTCACCGAGATGATCGTCCGTGAAGCACCACCGGTGATATCGGCTCTCTCAAAGATTCCCTTGAGATCCTCAACGATGGCTCCCTCTGCAAAACGGGTGAAGGTATCCGGGATACCTAAAGTCGGATCGATGGCCTTACTGGTCTCGCGAAGCTCGGCCTCGGTCGGCAGACCACTAATGGTGCCGCCAGGAAGGAGAGTGTTCACACCCTGTTCAAGGAGAATGACATTGTTCGGACGGTTCGATGAGACATCGAAGGTGACGAGGTAGCTGTATGGACCCACGACCTGATTGTCGTCATTTCGCATGGTGATTTCCTGCACGCTGATGCCTCCGATATCCACCTGCCCCACGAGTGCCTCGAGAGCAGCCTCAACCTGACCGGCTGTGGCATTCCAGGCAATCGCACCGGTCTCGGCGGATCTCGTGCCATCGTTAAAGATCAAAGTATAACTTCCACCGCCGGATCCCGAATGCGTGATCCGTTGGACCTCCACCTCGGTAGTCGCATCTTTGACCACACGAGCAACCGAGCCTCCTGCGATTCCTCCAATCTGAACGAGAGAGTCAGCCCCACCCGTGTCGTTCTGAGAGGCATCAGCCGGAACCACCGCCCCGGAAGATCCGATGAAGGCCACTTCCCAAATGTATGGACCACCTTCGCTGGTTTGCTCGACGCGAACCCGCTCGACGGTGCTCAATGCAAGGAGTGCAGCCTTCACCTGATCGCCTGTTGAATTATAGGCAAGAGCTGTGGTGGTCGCTCCGCGATAGGTCAGAGTAAATGTTCCACTGATCTCGCTGTGGCGCACTTCCTGGACTTCTTCGCGATCGAAGCCGTCCTTACGGTTGAGGATTTGGATCAATCCGTCACCGCGGATCTTACCGGTTATAAAAGAATTGTCCGTGATGAGGATGTCGCGATCAAGATTCTCAATCAAGGTATCGATATCGTTGTCATCACTATCATCGAAGAAGAAGTCGAGCCCGTCGCCACCCGTGTAGGTGTCACTTCCAACGCCGCCGTCAAGGACATCGGAGAAGTTTGAACCAACCAAGGTATCATCACCAATTCCACCACTCAGAGTTGGATTAATCTGATCAGTCCTTGGAATGGTTACACCGTCTGGACGCGTCACTGTGACACTGAGTCCGGAAGCATCAATGTAGTCGTCACCGCCCTCACCTTCGACAACCACCGCGTCACCTTCGAAGCGAACCGAGTTGGTGATGTTGATGGTGACCGATGGATTGGAGACGCTCAGGTTACCGCTTCCATCGATGGAGTAGTCGGCGCGACCGACTGAAACGACGAGGTAGCGAGCTTCTCCGATGTCATTGCCATCAGCGTCAACTCCGGTGAATTCCCCGGTGTTGTTGAGATTGAAGAAGTCATTCCCACCATCACCGATGATGTTAATGGTATCGCCGGCATTGTCATTCGAGACCTGGAGGACTGCGACCAGCTGGTCGACAGTGTCGGCATCCTCGTCGTCGGGATCGAGGGATTCGCTTACAGTCTCAATACCAGTCTGGACCACCGATCGTCCAAAATCGATATCAAAGCTCTGCAGCCCGGACCCTTCAAGATCGTCAACATTGAAGGTGTCAGCACCCGAACGGCCATCGATATAAAGATTCTCGAGACCGGTGGCCGTGACATCCTGTCCATCAAAGCTGGAGGTGATTGCTCCACCATTGTTGGTTATGGTGATATTATCGTTTCCAGCACGACCGCTGATGTTGAGGTAATCATTACCGCTGCCGGCCGTCACGGTGGTGTTTCCGACCTGGTTCTCGATTGCGAAGTTGATTTGGTCATTTCCGGAACCGGCATCGATGAGACTTGCCGGACCGTCGATATCGTCATCGCCAGCGTTACCTCTGATAACGTCAGCCGA
>CBFHQJ010000222.1:0-2292 GCA_965657795.1 Akkermansiaceae bacterium | reverse complement strand
CGTTTTGCGGGGCGGTGATGAGGGTGGCGAGAAGGTCGCGGGTATCGGATGGTTTTTCGGCGAGTTGATGTGCGAGGTCGGGGTTGAGGAATTCTTTGAAAGGCCAGGCAGGAGCAACTTTGGAACCGGGAGGGAGAGTGACTTTGATGAGAGGTTTACGGCCTCCGGCGGAGAGGCTGTCGAGCGAGACGCTGGAAGTTTTTGGAACGGTGAGCGGCTTGCGGGCGAGGAGGGCTCCGAGTTGGAAGAGGTCTGTTTGGAGAGCTTCGTGCGAGGGAGAATCGTGGCAGCGGGCGCACTTCATTTCGATGCCAAGGAAGGCGGAGCTGATGACGAGGCCTTTGGCGGCCATGGGGACGTCGTTTTGGGAGGCGAGGCCGAAGCCGGCGGGGCCGCCGAGTTTTTGGGAACCTTCCATGCGGATGAGTTCGGTGACCATGAGGTCGAGGGGTTTTTCATCGATGAGGGATTCGTGGAGCCAGAAGCGGAAGGGGCCGGAGTTGTTGAGGGTTGGGTTAAGGATGTTGGGGTTTTCGCCAAGGATGTCCTGAAAGTATCCCATCCAACGGTCAGCCCAGCGAGGATCGGCGAGGAAGCGGTCGATGGCGAGGGCGCGTCTGCTTTTTTCGGGGTCGTCTTGGAAAGTGGCGATCTCGTCGAGGGTGGGTGGGACGCCGATGGTGTCGAGGGAGAGGCGGCGAAGGAAGGTAAGGTCGTCGGAGAGTTCGGTGAGGTGAATGCGGTCAACGTTGAGCTCGGGCCAGGTGGCACCTTGAGTGATCCACTGTCTCAAAAGGGAGAGTTCAACGGGGGTGACAGGGTCGCCTTTGGGAGGCATTTTTTCGTCGGAGTCATTGGTTGTTATGCGATGGATGAGAGCGGAGTTTTTGAGGTCGCCGGGGGTGATGGCGGGGCCGTCGAATTCGCCGCCTTCGAGAGCAGTGGCGAGGGAAGAGAGGTCGAGGTCTCCTTTGGTTTTCTTGCCCTGGTGACAGGAGAAGCAGCGGTTTTCGAGGATGGGGAGAACGGTTTGGTAGAAATTGAGGTGGTCGGGTTGGTGGTGCTTGAGTTGGGTCGCGACGGTCTCGATGCGGGCGTTGAGGAAGTGGTCGATGGGGTTTTGGGCTGGGAGGGTGTTGCTGGGTTCGGGAATCGGGTTGGGTGTGATCCTTGCGAGGTGATCACGGGTGGCTTGGCGGCGTTTTTGCCAGTAGGGGGCGTGTTTTTCACGAAGGACGGCGCGGCGGACGGTGTTGGTTTTTTTAACCCAGGCGAGGTGGTCTTTTTCGAAAGTGGGAAAGTATTGGTCGGTGTAGGGGATTTTGTTTTTGGATGGAGTGAGGAGGTGCCAATTGGAGGAGTTTTGGAGAGAAATGGCGGCGACGAATTCGCCGGGTTCGGGTCGGTTTCCGGCTGATCCAATGAGCTGCTGCATGGAGACAAGGTGCTCGCCGCCGGGGGTGGTGAAAGTGGCGAGGGCCTCTTCATTTCCGGGGGTGACGAAGCGGAAGTCGGAGTCGCCGGGGTTGAGGAAGTCGTCCTGGTCCTTGGTGAATCCAAGGGCTCCTTCCGATGGTGGGGTGAAGCCGGTTTGGATGATCTTTTTGCCATCGATGAGGAGGCGTGCGGAGTTGCGTCCGCGAAGGAGGAAGCGGTGGGTTCCGGCGGGGAGGGTGATTTTTGAGGAGGCGCGAAGGAGGAATGGAGCCTTGCGTTGGCCGCGGACCCCGGTAGCGACGTAGTGGTGTGGGATGGAGGGGAAGGCAAAGTGGGCGCGGGTGAATTTTTCAGAAGTGACCGGGTGTTTTTTTGGCCAGGCTTTTCCGGAGGGGATGCCGGAGGTGGCGATTTCGACGAGAACGGAATCGGACGGAATGAGGTTGGGGTCGAGGCCGCTTGGTGGGGCGAGGTGTTGGTAGCGGGAGAGGAGGATTTTTTCGGGGACGATCCCGCGGTAAAGGGCGAGGTTGTCGAGGGATCCGTGGAGGGAATTGGAGGTGGAACCGCCGTTTCCGGTGCCGATGGTGAGGTGGTCGGTATCGGAGACGGGTGGTTTTTTGGTGGGGCCGCCCATGTCCCAGGTGCCTTGCTGGATGCGGATACCATCGATGAAGGCGACGATGGATTTTGGTTTTCCGAAGGTATAGCTGAGGGCGAGATGGTGCCAGTCTCCGTCGTCGGCGAAGCCTTCGGAGGCGGTCCAGCGGTGGTAATCGCTTTTTGGTCCGTCGCTGCGGAAGAGAAAGGTGGGGAGGGCGGTGCCTTGGTTGCCTTTGAGGCGGAGGGCCCAGT
>CBFHQJ010000221.1:0-2318 GCA_965657795.1 Akkermansiaceae bacterium | reverse complement strand
TCACGGCTTGGAAGAGGATGAGGCCCACACCAAAAGACAACTTGACCGGATCTCGACTTTATTCAGCGCTTCCCTAGCCTTCGAGGTTAAATCAAACCCTTGAAGCTTACGTCACAATACATGATGCTTGATTAGGCAAACAATAAATGGGGGCCTTGGTTTCACTGTCCTATTCCCCTACTCCAAACCAAGCCTATAGAAAAAGGCATCTTGGTCCATTGGCGGGAATTGTATCCGTAGCTTCCCATCAACAACCGACATCATCTCCGGAGTCACCGTAAATGGTCGGAAGCTAGCTAAGTCAGTTGAGTGGATGAAAGAGATGTCGACTTGCACATTTCCTTCGTCATTGAGTCCTGCTGTTGGGTTTGCTGACATCTGACGGATTTGGGCTTCAGTAAACCGGGAATCTCGTTCTGTTACAACCGCGTCGTATGCCTCTTCTGTTGGCCGAGTATCCCGTTCCTCTACGACCGTATTGTAAGCCGCCTGTGTTGGTCGCGCGTCCCTCTCTGCGACCACCGAATTGTAGGCTTCCAGTGTTGTCAGATTGAAGCTCCCGGGGCTTCCGGTGACATCCGCTCTCCCGGTTTGTCGACCCTGCGAGCTCGATGCCGCAACGGCATCATCATAGGTTCCTTGCAGGTAGAAAGTTGTCTCAACAGCAACATTTGTTTCAAGTTCAGTCTCTTTCACATCAGTAAGCCCGTCCTCATCAGTATCGACAAAACGAGAATCCCTTTCTGCAACACGCGCATCGTAAGCGGTTTGGGTTGGCCGGGCATCTCTCTCTGCAACCACCAAATTATAGGCTTCGACTGTTGTGAGGTTATAGCTTCCGGGGGCAGAGGTCACATCCACTCTTCCAACTTGGCGTCCCTGTAAATTTGAAGAAGCGACCGCATCATCATAGGCCCCCTGAAGATAAAAGTTTGTTTCGGTAGCTGTATCAGTCTCGAGCTCAATCTCCTTAACGTCAGTCAGACCATCCTCATCAGTATCGACAAAGCGGGCATCTCTTTCCGCAACACGCGCATCATATGAGGCTTGGGTAGGTCGCGCGTCCCTTTCCGCGATCACCGAATTATACGCTTCAATCGTTGTCAGATTAAAGTTGCTTGGAGTTTCCATCACATCCAATCGGCCCGATTGGCGGCCCTGTGAATTCGAGGCTGCGATCGCGATATTATACGCCCCTTCAAGATAGAAAGTTGTCTCGACGGTCGAATCCGTCTCAAGTTCGATCTCCCTTACATCGGTTAACCCATCGCCATCCGTGTCTACGAAGCGGGAATCTCTCTCTTCAGTAATAGCATTAAAGGCATCGAGCGTCGGTCTGGCATCCCTCTGAGCGACGACCGCATCGTAAGCAGAAGTGTTGGTAAGACCATAATTGCTTGGGTTACTGGTCACATTATTAGCACCAGTTTGAAGCGCTTCCGTTATTGCTTCATCGAAAGCTGTTCCGAGATAAAAAACAGTCTCGGTAGCCGGGTCAGAAGATAATTCCCCCTCTTTCGTATCGGTAAGACCATCTTGATCAGTATCGACGAATCGTGCATCCCTCTGGGCAACCACTGCATCATATGAACTGGCCGTTGTTAGATCAAAATTTTGAGGGCTCGATATCACCTCAGACCGCCCAGATTGGCGCGAATTCGCTATGGCGGTGTCAAAATAGTCTTGAAGAAAAAAAGTGGTCTCCTCGGAAGCATTAGTCGAAAGTTCCAATTCCTTTGTATCAGTCAACCCATCTCCGTCACTATCAACGAAGCGAGCATCTCGCTCGGCAACAACTGCCTGATAAGCCGTGGAAGTTGCCAGATCATAATTTTGAGGATTAGTCGTAACGTCGTTCCTGCCAGCGACTCTCGAAGCTGCGACAGCACTATCATACGCTGACTTCATGTAGAACGTGGTTTGTTCAGACGGGTTCGTATTCAGCTCCTCTTCTTTCGCATCAGTAATACCGTCTAAATCTGAATCAGCAAAAAGATTGGCGTCATCTGGAGTATTTACTTCTGCGATCACAACACCATCGCCTCCATTTCCAGTATTTTGAGAGAGTGCAATTTTAAAATTACTAGGGCTCTCCAGAATCGAAAATAATGTTACTTGAGTAGGATCTGTCTCCAACTCAGCTTCAATTACATCTGTCAGTCCATCTTCATCGCTATCAGCAAACCGAGCATCCCTTTCAGAAACTACATTATTATAAGCAGCGTTGCTAGTCAGCGCGTAGTTCTGTGGATTATCTATCACCTCATCACGCCCAATCTGAAGCGATTCCTCAATCACAGAGTCGTAAGCGCTCTTAA
>CBFHQJ010000220.1:0-2364 GCA_965657795.1 Akkermansiaceae bacterium | reverse complement strand
TAATCCTGACGAATATCTCAATTGCGATCTGAAGGGAGAGCTTAGTCGTCGTCCATCATCTCGGCGCAAGGGTCCGCGCAACCAGGAGGCTCAAACTCAGATGCGAAAGTTAGCCAAGAAACCAGAAGGAGAGAAAAGCTACTTCAAATCCGGAAAACTGCGACATGCGGCATGATTCTTGGCCGGGTTTACAGTGACTCGATACTCAAAAAGGTTAGTCAAATTGATAATACAGTTTTCTGAAATTTTTTTCCAGGCTCTTTCGTATGTCGTTTCGTGAAAGCTTTGCAGGCGCTTTGGGTAGTAGGTTCGCTGGTCTGGGTCAGCTGTGCCGACCGCGAGGTCAATCGTTCGGTCGTCCAGACTGCCTCCATAGAAGGAAGTCGCTATGCCAAGGAGGTAGAGGCGCAATCTCCCTTCAAAACGGTCGAGATGCGCTGGATCGAGGCCCGCGAATTGATCAAGACCCGTAATCCGGCTTTTGTCGACGCCAGCAAGCGCTACACCCAAGCCCATCAGGGTAAACCGCTGGTGGCTGAACTCACTCGAGAAATGAAGGATACAATGAAAGTCTCCTTTGTTGATATACTCGACACTGAACTCCTAATTAAGTCTTTGAAGGCACCGACCGTTGAGCTTCCTAAACGAATGGCATCCTTCGCGAGACTCAAAGATCTTTCCCATGAAGTGGAGCACGAAGCCTGGCAGGATGCCGGAGCGTCAGTGGACGCCGAGTTGGACATGAGGAAAGTGAACGTGAGACTTCAGCGGCTTCTCCGCATGGGAGAACTCCTTGACCGGGAAAAGAAGCGGGCAAACAGGGAACCGAATCCGGAAGCTGAGTCCGATCCCAAGTTTTTGGCTGCTCTTGCGGCCTGGCGAAACAGCTTGGAAAAAGATCGTAACAAGTGGCTCACCGAAGTTCGTGACCTTTTCGATGCTGAATATCAGGATGTGCATTTCATTCCCGACGAGTCGGGTCTCCCGTCCTACCAATCTGCTGCGAATCCAGATTTAGCTGACTGGAAACGCTGGAGCCATCTCCAACGGTCAAAGGGACTCATCGGACTACTCTCTGCGTCCCATAAAGAGAGCAAACCGTCCATTCCGGGCACCTCTCTAGTCAAGGACTCGCTGCTCAAAATGGTCGGGCGCGAAAAGAAAACCAACATAATCCGCGACACTAATGACGTGCGCAAAGAGGTGCGTTCCCTCATCCAAAGCTGGCGAAATCTAAAAGAGGCGCAGCAAAAGGCCGCCGCTCTCGAAAAGAAGAGTGGCGATGACACAGTGGGTAGCATCGCCGATATCACGATCAGCCAAACGATCTTTAAATTGCGAAGCGACGAAATCAAGC
Organism: Akkermansiaceae bacterium; assembly: GCA_965657795.1. GTDB lineage: Bacteria > Verrucomicrobiota > Verrucomicrobiia > Verrucomicrobiales > Akkermansiaceae > SW10. Next base: position 1,007 of record CBFHQJ010000220.1, on the reverse strand, counting down.
ATGCGAGTGTCCTCTGGATGCTTGATGAAAATTGCTGGTAGCGCTTGATCTGTTAGGAATTTACTTCTGGCGGAAAGGTCGCGGAAACCGAAGATTGGCGGAACTCATGGGGGAGAAAGGGGGTTGATTAACTCTTCCCACTTGCGCCCTTGCAGCGTTTGAATGAATCCACGGATGCAGATGCGACCCTAGTGGATATTACCTGCGATAGTGAGGGCAAAGTATCCGCCTTTGCCGATGTAGAGGATGTGCGCCCTACCTTGCGCCTGCATGAGCTCAAAGCGAAGCAGCCTTATTACTTGGGTATCTTTCTGGTTGGTGCTTATCTGGATATCATGGGCGACTTACACAACCTCTTTGGCCGTGTGAATGAAGTGCATGTCTTTCTTGAGGATGATGAAGAGGACGGCTTTTACATCGAGGACAGTATCGAAGGTTTCACTCAATACGATGGTCAAATCATGACGCGGATGATGAAGAAGCAGATCGACCGCGCTACCAAGGCCGACTTGATTAAGCATCCGGAGGGCACTTGGATACTTCATGAGTAAGCCGAGATTCTACGCGGCACGACTTACTTGAAGACTAAGTAGTGGTTTCTTCTTTTGGAAGGGTCGGAATCTTTTCGATCGCTTGTGTGTCCGGAAGTGGATCAAGCGATGAGCTTTCAAGCTCTTCGAACTTTTTCGCGGTCACTAAGAGGCGACTTTCTACGGAGCTGATGGCTTTGTTATAGTGTCCTACAGATTGGTCGAGGCTCTTGCCTAGCTTGGCTAAATGTCCGGCAACGACGCCGATTCGATCATAGAGCTCCTTACCCAATTTTGCGATCTCCTTGGCTTCGCGGGTGATGGCTTCCTGCTGCCAACCATAGGCGATGGCCTTGAGTAGCGCGATAAGAGTGGTTGGAGTGGCGATGATTACTTGGTTTTCTACCCCTTGCTCAATGAGCATCGGATCCTGTTCCAAAGCCGCACTGAAAATGGTTTCGTTGGGGATGAAGAGGA
>CBFHQJ010000219.1:0-2390 GCA_965657795.1 Akkermansiaceae bacterium | reverse complement strand
CTCTTTTATGAGGCAATGGGGACTTCTCCCGTCCAATCGTCAATCCCGTAGGGTGTCCTCTTTTGTGAGGCAACACGATATCAACACTCCGGCAGTCCTTTTTCATTGAAATAGCGGGGAAATCCGGAAAGACTCTCTCAGAAAGGAATGACTCAATATACGAACCATTCGTCATACTAATAAAAACTGTTCGCCCAATCAAACTCCTGCGCTCCTCAACATTTTGACAACCCTTCGACTATGAAGACACGCGATTCAATCACACCAGCCCCGATCGGACTCGATAAAGCCACAAGACGGATGCTTCTTGCTGGCCTCGCTGTTACCTTGCTGGGGGCAGGATTGACCCTTTGGGAGGTTCTCGCCCCGGCAGCCTATTTCGTCGGCGAAGGCATCGCGAGAGCGGTGCTGATTTGTGGATTAGCAGTCCTTGCATTGGGCTTCTCTCGAGCAACAGGCAGGTGGTCTTGTCGTCAGAAATAAGCCGTATCCCACGGCAATCATTCGGATATGCAGACATGGCTGTGAAGCAATGGCGAACAAGATGCTGCGCCCAACCCCTAACTCGCCGTGTGCTCGAAAATCAAATCCAGTTCGAACGATCAACCCGCAATCGACGCTCGCGCTCAGTCAGGGGCGGGTGAGCTTTAACGTTCGCTGAAGAAAGACATACAAACCATGAAAACCGCAGTAAGGCTAATCGTCTTCGTCACATGTTCCGTGTTTGTGATGACCGGATGTTCCACCACCGAGGGAACGGTACCGAGTCCGCTGCAATCCTCGACAATTCCAAAGGAGTTTCACGGTAAGTGGACGCATCACTCAACCGGACTTCATCCTGCTGGAGGAGAGGAGCCGTGTGTATTGGCCGCGAAGACCTTCCAAGCTCACGAGACCTACGCCGACGTGAGGTCTGTGACAATCCACGGAAGTGACGCAATTACCGTGATTTTAGATGTATCGTCAGAGGGAGAGGAATACACCGAGGAGCGTTACCTCGAGCTCTCGCGAGACGGAAACCGACTCGTGATGAAGGTGGCGGAAGGCGGCCCTGCGATCCTTTACAGAGTCAGATAATTGCAAGTATCTGATCGGGCCGAGAACGCCTCCTCGGTGCTCCAGGCCAACCCCTTGAACCAAATGCAGCGAACAAGTCGCTGGTCTCGACGGCTTCGGCGTCGTAAAGTTTGCGCAAGGCCGTTAGGTGTATGGAGATCAAATCAGCCGCCGAGACAGCTCAAACGTTAGCCTAAGAAAACATCGCATCGCGAAAGATTGCTGCCGCTTCCAATCGCGTCTTCAAGTTGTAATCGTCTTATCTATGCAGTGAGAATAGGCTGAAAATTATGGATAAAGACAACGGAAAAAAATTTGCACTGTGGGGCGCGTGGCTTCAACTCGGTGCCGTTATAGGCCTCCTCTGGACTGTTGTCGGCATGGTTGGTGCTTTCGAGAAACTCTCACAAAGTGAACTCGTAAGTTCGGGCGCTTTATCAAATGAAATATCAATCACACTGATCACAGCCGTGATTGGAATAATTCCGTCGTTTATTGGAGCCGTTCTCATGGCGGTGGCGTTGTTCGGGAAGAGCTATCGAGCTCCATGGTTCTTCTGGTTCCTGATCGTCTATGGCTTACTTTTAACCATGAACTTTCCAGTAGGAACGGTTCTTGGAGGGGCGTTGATTATCTACCTGATCTGGAAGAAGAACGAATTCCTTGCAAGCAACAGCGAAACAGGGGGTGCAGGGAGCCCCGCTACGCGGCGCGCCTGACTTATGACGTTAGCCAAATATACGAGAGACAAAATACGATGAAGACCAAATTTGCATTTATTGTGGGTTTTATTTCGGCGATCGGCGGCATGGTGTTTGCGGCTATGGCGCAGTCGATTGCCTTTAATAGCGTAAAAGGTTATTCTCCGCCTCGCTCAGAAACGTCATATGGTGTGCAGGAACAAGTCTTGCAGAACATTGGCCTGCTCATAATGGCATTTGGACTTCTGCTGATCCTAATCACGTTCCGTGAGTGCCTTCGTGCATCACACCGTGATCACCGACCCGCAAGAAACGAGGGCTAACAAGCAGCGGATGATCAACTACCTGCCCGCTCCGAGTCGAATTTTTTTTGAATGTTCAAACCCCTACCCTGAAGTCGGAGCGCGCTGTCGGCAGTCAGTGACATCGCTTTGACGTTGTGCCAGAAAATGATGCGCTCACTCGTCACACTTATTGCTGTTGCGCTAGTTGGGTGTGATGACGCTCCGCAGAGCGCTTCGTCATCTGGTTCGGTAGAGCAAGCCAAGAAGCGTGGCGTCTTGATCGCTCAGTATGACGTTCCTAGTAACGCCAGGCTGGACAAGTATCTGATTAGCGAGGTCTGGATTGAGA
>CBFHQJ010000218.1:0-2418 GCA_965657795.1 Akkermansiaceae bacterium | reverse complement strand
GGCAGCGCATTGGGCGGTCTGGAGACACCCCCTCCCTGGTGCCAAGCTATGCGCGGCGACGACGGCCGCGATTTCCTCCGGATGGAGCGCCGGAGCGCCTCTGACCTTGGCCTTCTGGCCTGCGACCACCGCCACCTTGGCGACCACGGCCGCTACCACCACCTTTGCGGGTTTTGCCGCCATTGTCGCGAGTGGATTCCCTCGACTTGATGCCTCTGGAATGAAGGTCGGCGAGTTCCTCGTGATGGTGGGGATGGCTTGAATCAACCGGGATTTTCTGTTGGATAAGCTTTTCGATATCCATGAAGAACTCGTGTTCTTCAGGTGAGCAATAAGAGACAGCATGGCCTGCTGCTCCGGCACGACCGGTGCGGCCGATGCGGTGAACATAGGCTTCCGCTTCGTTCGGGAGATCCATGTTAACGACCAAGGTTACGTCCTTGACGTCGACTCCACGGGCGGCAACGTCGGTCGCGACGAGGATGGGCAAGGTTCCTTTTTTGAATTTGGTCAGAGTCCGTTCACGCTGTGGTTGGGAGCGGTTGCCGTGAATTGCTTCGGCTTCAAAGCCATGCGAGTTGATCGATTTACAGAGTTTGTTGGCTCCGTGTTTGGTGCGCGAAAAAACGATGGTGAGTCCTTTGCCTTGTTGCTCAGCAAGATGTTCAAGGAGAAGTTCCTTTTTGGAATCCTTGTCAACGAAGCAAACGGTTTGATCGACTTTCTCAGCGGTTGTTTTTTCGGGGGCAATCGAAACCGATGCCGGGTTCACAAGAATGGTGTGGGCCAGTTCTTTAATTTGAGGAGCGAGGGTTGCGGAGAAGAAGAGCGATTGTTTCTTTTTCGGGAGAGCAGCCACGATTTTTTTAACGTCGCGGAGAAAGCCCATGTCGAGCATACGGTCAACCTCATCGAGGACAAAGTATTCCACTCCGGAGAGGTCGATATCGCCTTCATTCATGTGGTCGAGCAAGCGGCCGGGGCAGGCGACAAGAACGTCGACACCGGGTTGCATCGCTCTGACTTGGGGGTTCTTGCCAACTCCACCAAAGACGAGAGTCTTCTTGAAGCGAAGATGACGGCCATAGCTATCGAAGCTTTGTGAAATCTGGGTGGCGAGTTCCCGGGTGGGAGTGAGTACCAGAACGCGAGCGGACTTGCGGCGCGGACGTTGGGGGTTGTTGTGAAGGGCATCGAGAATGGGTAGCGAGAACGCTGCTGTTTTTCCGGTGCCTGTTTGAGCGATGCCGAGAAGGTCTCGTCCTTTGAGAAGGATTGGAATGGACTGCGCCTGAATAGGAGACGGCGTGGTATAATTTTGCTCGGCGAGAGCGCGCTTGATGGGAGCTGCCAATGCAAGCTCCTCGAATGAGGTTTGGGTCATGTTTTTTAGAGTGCCGGCTTGCAAAAATGCTTCCGGGCTGGGTTCGACGAGGTTGTTTTGAAAACCCGGAACCAGTCACTCATCGATCAAGAATGGAAAAGGGGTGGAAGGGCATTCCCTCCGGAGATGGGGAGAGAGAAAGCGGAGTTGATACAAAATAGCAAGACTTACTCTGCAATCGTTTCAATACCTGGTGGCGGTTGTGGCACGGTAATGGTGAAGAGCGTCTCGACCCCGGGTGTTGAAGTCGCGGTAATATCCCCGCCGTGGGCATCAATGGCACGCTTGACGATTGAGAGTCCCAGTCCGGTTCCCTTTACTTGGGTTTGGGAGTGGTGTTTCTCAACGCGGTAGAAACGTTTGAAGATAAAAGGCAGATCAGTTGCGGGAATTCCGATGCCGTTGTCCGAGATGCAGATCTTGAATTTGTCATCCGAATCCATTTCCGCAGTGATACCAATTCGAAGGGGAATGCTCGGGTTTTGTTTCAGGGCATTCTCAACAAGATTGAAAAGAATCTGAGTCCAGTAAAAGTGGTCCCCGATGAGCTGGAGTTCCGGGATGTTTAATTCAATGGTGGCCTCTTGTTTTTTGATGACGAGCTCTAGTCTTTCGATGATGTCCCGAACACAGGCAGCGATGTTGAAAGGCGCTAGATTGAGTGGGACGGCATCTTCTGATTCCAGTTTGGAAATGACGAGCATGTCTTCGACGATTCGGTTGATCCGGACCACATGCCGGTCCATCGTCTCTAACATGCGGCGAGCGAGATCCTTGTTGTCGAGCCCGCCTTCCTCAGTGAGGTTTTCAAGGTAACCCGAGATGATGGAAAGGGGAGTGCGCAGCTCGTGAGATGCATTGGCGACAAAATCCTGCCTTACCTGGTCTGCGTGCACGCTGGCGGTAATGTCCCTCATCATAAGTTGAATTTCACGAGTGTTGCTTTGAAGAGAGAGAGGACGGAGATCAACTTCCCAATGGGAGTCCTTGTCGTCTGCATGCGGAGAAAAGACGGAGTTCGGGGGGAAGCGTAA
>CBFHQJ010000217.1:0-2481 GCA_965657795.1 Akkermansiaceae bacterium | reverse complement strand
GAAAGGTCTTCTTTGCCAACTTCCGATGCTTCTCAAAGTCCCGGGTCCAAGCGTGGACGAAGGTCATTAGAATCATCGGAAAGCTCACCGCTGCCGCGATGATATGAGTGATCAAAACGCTAAGATATAAGATCCGGAGGTTTCCGAATTTCTCAAGCTCACCTTCGCTCAACTCACCGTTCCCATCCGCATCGCCGAACTTGGTCTCGAAGGTCGTAAAATGGTAAACTACGTAGAACACAAGGAAGATCGATGACAAAATCAGCGCTGTCGTCATGAGACGTTGATGGAGCTTTTGCTTCTTCCTGAGGATCGATAAAATTCCTCCCAGCAAACACGCCGCCACCAAAGTGTTGATCAAGGCCATCACGCCGGGAAGCGCCTTGATGAAATTATGCGCCGTCTCATATTCGGGCGGTACATCGAGCTTGTATGGTGAACGCATCAGGGCCACCAGCAAAAGCACGACCGAACTGACGATCCAAACGACAACCTTCAGCTTGCGTGCCTTTTCCGTTTGAATGGGTTGCTCCAAAAGACACGCTTCACTCATGACTCCGGATCGTTCTCGTTCACTTCTTGAGGGTTCCTGATTTCGGCCAAGGCCGCCTTAATTTCATCCCGCAACTGGTCCAGAGGAAGTCCTGCGTCCCACTTATGAACGAGAGTATCTCCCCGATAAAGCTGATATCCCATGTCGTGGGCCCATCGCCCTTTTTGAGCAACGTGGATGGGATCTGTTCGTTCTTTGATGGTCGTGAAATACATCTCCTTCGTCATAAACTCCCACAACTTCTCGCGCTCGGCACGAAGAAACCACCAGTTGTTCTTATCAAGCTTCAGACCATCACGGACACTCGAAAGCAGCTCTTCGGTGTCGTTCTCGGGATCGACTGAAAAGCAGACCACCAAAAATTCTTCCTCGTCTTTAAAATCATTGTAAATCTCGACCAAGGAAGACTGATTTCGCTCGGCGCACATCGGACAGGTCGCGTAAAACTGAGCAGCCAGCCAGACCTTGTTCTTCAAATCAGAAATCTTCACGATCGCTCCATCTTGTCGCTGCAGTTCGAAGTCAGCCTCCAAAACAACCAAATCGCCGGGATCCTCCTTGCCGACGCCGGTTGCGGGTGGCTCATCTTTGTTCTTTGCCTCTTTCTTGACCTCCTTCAGCCCGACCAAAAAGATGGACATGCCAAGGATGAGCGCGCAGATCAGAGCGACGCCCCCATAGATGAAAGTGATTTTTTTCTTATCGGTCATTCTTGTCCTTTCTCGTCAGGGTTTTCGTAAAGGTATTTGATCGAATCGATCAGAATTTCGCGAAGCTTGGGCGTCGTCATCGGGAGTGGATTCAAATCCTCTTCCGGCGATTCCTTTTTCGCCTCCTCATACTTACGCTCCATCTCGGCCACCGTCTCAAAATCCCACCCCTCGGTGACTCCGGGGATTCCCCGGACGAACATATTTTGATCCAAAAGCACCAAGCGCGTGTCATAATCAAAAACGCCATCCTTTTCGGTTGGGACCCGGTTAAATCGCATCTTGGTTTTGGTGAATGATCGCAGCGATGTCTTGGCGTCCTCGTCGGCTACGACCCTCAAGACCTCGGGTTCCTTTCCGTATTCAGCGAGAACTTCGGACATCTCTCCGGGCTCGGTGTTGGACCCGTCGAGCACGAAGACGAGAATCCTGGGTTTCTCCGGCTCATCCTTAAAAGCGTCCATCACTTCCCTGAGAGCATCCAAGGTCGGTTTGGACCCGGGATTGGGAGTTTTCGGGAGAGTGAGAACCAAGGTCACATTGCCCTGTAGTTCCTGCAAATTTCGCTCTTTTCCATCGGCCGTGAGAAGCTCGACTTCCGGCTCGGTGATTCTTGTCTCAAAACTCGGACGTCGACTATCCGATGTTTGCTCCTGATATCGCTTGTAGGCGAAGGTCAAAACCACTCCGCTCACAATCATGAAAATCACGAGCTTGATCGCGGTTGCGCGTAACTTCTTGGGGTCCCGATCGGCGGGCTCTAACTGGCTGACGTCCACTTCGGCCGCAACCTAGCCTAAGTCCAAGCAAAGGCAAGACCGACCAACACCAGAGGAAGGTAAAGCAAAGTCCCGAGAAATGCCTTTCTCATCGGAGCACGCTCGCCCGAGGCCCGATAGGTCAAAATCGGACGCATCAGGTAGATCACCAGTGCAGTGTGGGCGACGGCCACCCACCACGGGAAAAGCCCCGTTGCGGCCCCTGAAATCACCAAGGACATCAGGCAGATCGAGAAAGCAATAAAAAGCACCGAAGTCTTCCGCCCCGAGACGTCGCCATTCGACCACATCTGATAACCGGCCTCCTCGTATTCCTCGCGGCAAAGCCAACTGATCGCGACGAAGTGAGGCAATTGCCAGAGAAACAAAAGCCAGAACAGGAACCAACCACCCCACGCCAGCCAATCGCCACCTGCGCCCACCCAGCCGATCAGCGGCG
>CBFHQJ010000216.1:0-2540 GCA_965657795.1 Akkermansiaceae bacterium | reverse complement strand
GGGCGTCGGCCAAGTTGAAGGTGCCTGCGTTTGAGTTGAAGAGGGCGAGGAGTTTTTTGGTGGTGGGTGAATCGAGGGTGGCTTGGGAGAGGTCGAGATTGGGGTCGGCGAGAGCTTCGCTGAGGATGCGGTATCCGTTGGCGCCGCGGAGGATGTTGGTGGAGGGCTTCTTTTTGAGGCCGTCGGGGAAGACCGCTTTTTGCCAGGCGGCGAGGAAGCGTTTGTCCTTCTTAAACAAGGCGGTAATGTGCTCGGTGAGCGGTTTTTTGTCGTGATCCATCTCGGCGTTGAGCCAGCGGAGGAGGATGGTTTCGCCGTCGTAAAGGTCGGCCTCGAAGGTGACGGATTCCGGTGACTCGGAGGTGACGGGGATTTCTTTGAGGAGGCGAAAGGAGGTGGCGCCCGAGCGGTCGCTCGAGGAGAGGGTGCGGGCGCGGACTTCGAGGATGAGGGGATCTTTTGAGGTGGGCTTGAAGGTGGAGGCGGAGAGGGTCAGGCGGTAGGTGCCGGAGTGTTGGACCTCGATGCGGCTGGGCCAGGTGGAGCTGCGCATGATGGTATTGCAGCGCGAGGCGAGTCGGAGGGCGTCCCCGCGGACGGTGGAGGCGGAGAAGCTGATGACCATGTCCCCAGGGCCGGCGGTGGATTTGGCCGAGGTGGCGGGAGGTTTTTGCGGTGGGAAAAGTTGATCGGCGACGAGGGTGGCGACTTCGGAATATCCTTCTAACAGGGGCGGTGAGAGAACGAGTCCTTCGCCGAGGTTGTTGAACCCGTGGGAGACGGAATCGCGGGGGAAGCCGACGGGGAGTTCGAATTTTGGGAGCTGGAAGAGTTTGCGGACGGAGGCGAGGTATTCGTCGCGGTTAAGTCTTCGCGGTGGGGTTCCTCCAATGGGGGTGTGCTTGAGGAGGGTGGTGTCGAGGAAGGAAGTGAGGGCTTGGCGTTCCTCGGTGGTGGGTTGGTCTTTGTCGGGCGGTGGCATGAGGCCGTCGCGGCTGACTTCGAGGACTTTTTCCCAAAGGTGGCGTTGGTGGGGATCGGACCAGTTGATGTGTGCGGTTTCGAGGTTGATGTCGCCTTTGGATGAGGCTTCGTCGTGGCAGTCGAGGCAGGAGTGGAAGAGGACATCGGAGATGGCCTGGGGAAGGGGTTCTTTCGCAGAGAGGAGGGAGGCTGCGAGGGCGCCGGCGAGTAGGATGGAGCGGGACACCTAGCTGAAGAGATGGTTGAGGTTGCGTCGGGCGTTGGAGAAGTTTTCGACTTCGAGGCCGAGGCGTTGTTGGAGGGTGAGGTAGAGGTCGCCGAGGAGAGGTGCGTCTTTTTGGTCGCGGGTGATGGCGAGGTGTTGACCGTGGGTGAATCCGCCGCCGGCGACGAGGGTGGGGAGGTTTTGATTGGAGTGTCGGGAGGCGTCGCCCATGCCGGTGCCGACGAGGACGATGGTGTCGTCGAGGAGGGATTTGCCGGTGACGGTTTTCTTTTCGCTGAGTTGCTGGAGAAAACCGGAGAGGCAGTGGATGTGGGCGGTTTCGATGGCGACGAGGTCGCGGATCATGTTGGGGTCGTTTCCGTGGTGGGAGAGGCCGTGGTAGCCGGAGCCGAGGGCGCGGCCGTCGAGAGAAAAGACCTGGCCGAGGCCATCGAGGAAGAGTGAGGCGACTCGAGTGGATTGGGATTCGAGGGCGAGGACGATGAGGTCGTAGAGGATTTCCTCGGCTTCGATTTGGAGGTTGGGCGTGATGGGGTCGTAGGGGGGAAGTTGGTAGTCGGGAGTGGGGACGGCTTCGTTGACGTTTTCGATTTGGCGCGCCATGCGTTTTTCGACGCCGCGCACGGAGGTGAAGTATTCGTCGAGCTTGTCGCGGTCTGATTGAGGGAGGGATTTATTGAGGCGGGCGGCATCGCTGACGACGGTGTCGAGGGCGCTGCGTCCGGAGGTAAGGAGGTATTCGCTGCGCTTGCGATCTTCGGGAGAGGCGAAGAGTTTTCCATAGAGGACGGAGGGTCGGGCGATCATGGGAAGCGGGATGCCCTGCTTAGTGAAAGAGATTGCCTTGGTGCCGCTGGGTTCGCCGGATCCGGCGGTGAGTTGGAGCGAGTGGAAGCGGGATTTTTGGCCGAGTTGGTCGGCGATTTGTTGGTCGAGCGAGTAGCTCTTGGGTTGGTGGCCGCAGAGGAAGTTGGACCAAGCTTTGTGGCCATTGGGAGCGCGGTGATCGAGGCCGGAGAAGACAGTGAATTGATCGCGGTGTTTTGCGAGGGGCGCGAGGGTCGGGGGTAGGTCGGTGAGTGCGCCGGAGTTTTTGGGGAAGAAAGTGTTTTGGTGCCAGCCGAGGTAGGTGCCGATGGCGACGAAGTTGCGGGCTCTTTTTGCGGTAGGGGTGGGAGTGGCGAAGGCTTCAAGGGAGGGAAGGGCAATGAGGGTGGCGGCACTTTTGAGAAAGTGACGTCGATCGGAAATGGGGCCGGCGGACATTGTGAGAGGTGAGCGTTTCGGGGAGGGGAGGTTTTTCAGTGAGGCTTTTATCGATCAGATTCAA
>CBFHQJ010000215.1:0-2579 GCA_965657795.1 Akkermansiaceae bacterium | reverse complement strand
CCCCCCCACGCCAACTCCATCCCGATGCCGCCAGCGGCAGCAAAGTGGCTTCCGGAAGATCCCCCGGAGGCAGCGAAGTCCGCCATGAACTTCCCAGCTCATTATCAAGAGTCGGGTTCAAGAGCTCCATCGACCCGCCATCTCCGCCCGCTCCCACCGGCCACGGAAATCCCAGTCGATAATCAACCTCATCCACAAGTTGTCCTGCGGAATCTCGCAAGACCAAATCTTCACCCTCGCCACTGAGTCTTCCCGTCCACGGACCCAATGCAGCGACGCCGAACTTGGACAACAACGCTGCCGGATCTTCCGCCACCACGAGATACTCTCCGGCTCCCAGCGACTCGCCCGATGGGAAGGTGAAATCGACACCCTCGCTGAGCGACCACATCGACAGATCCACCGCGCTCGTTCCCGCATTATACAACTCAACAAACTCAATCCGCTCCGTGGAATCTTCGGGATCATAGTGCACCTCGTTAATCACGATCATGCCGCCGACATCTATGACGGTGAGAACAAATGCCTTTTCAAAAGAAAATCCACTGTTGTCTGTGACCCGCAGACGGATCGCGAAGGAATTGCCCAGCTCACCCGCGAAACTCTGGTCGGCAAGAAGAGTGTCCGCGCTGACGCGGAAGCTCCCGTTGTCCGTATCTCCCGCTCCGGGCACCAACGAATAAGCGTGCAAATCCTGATTGTTCGCATCACTTGTGGAAAGGTCCGCCAGCAAAGTCCCGCTCACCGCGTTCAACGGAATCGCAAGCGAGGAAAGACTGATGTTTGTCGGTGGCGCGGGCGCTTCATTCACCTCGATCGAGACCGTAGCCACATTGGAATCATAGCTCCCGTCATTGACCCAAAAGGTAAAGCTGTCCGAGCCGGTGAAGCCGACATTCGGCGTGTAAGTCATATTCGGAACCGCTCCATCGAGCACCCCGCCCAGCGGTGAATCCACAATGGTATAAGTGAGCGTTCCCCCGTTGGGATCATTGGCAGAAAGAGTGACCGCTTTCGCCACACCTTCCGCCGTCGTGATCGCCTGGTCAAAGGCCACCGGCTCCCCGGGATCCACCACCACCGTCACCTCGGCGGTCTGACTTCCTTCCGAATCTTCCGCCGTGATGGTGTATGTTGTCGTCACCAGCGGAGAAACCACCACGCTTCCGCTCGCGGGATCTCCCGCGATGTCACCGGGAGTCGGCGAGATGGAAACATCAAGCGCGCCCACCACTCCGGAAATACTCCAGGACAAGGTCGTGCTTTCCCCTTCAAAAATGGATACCTCCGACGCGTCAAAGGAATCGATGTCCGGAGCTCCCGAAGCGAGAGCATCAGGTCCGGCGGCCTGGGAGGCGGTCACCTCCGACTGATCGAGAGCAACGTCATAGATCCGAAATTCATTAAATGTTCCTTCAAAGTTTCCGTCTGCCGTCCAGTTAGAGCGCCCCAGCCAGTTGTTGACATCATTCAGATCGGACAACTGGATCGGCGTGTTCCCTTGCGCCACCAAAGCTCCGTCGCGGTAATACTTGATCTGTGCCTGCGCCCCCGCCCCGTCGGCATCATAAGTGACGACATGGTGATATTCCGTTCCCAAAGTCGTCGCGAGATTCCCATCCACCGTAACAATCCCTCCTCCTGCCGGATCTTCGTTTCGAATTTCCACCCGCTGCTGATTTCCATTCGCCCCCCGGGAAGCAGCCAGGAAAAAGTAATCGCGCCCCTCACCTCCTCCTCCAGGCCCAGGCACTTCCGCAAAATTACTGGATCCAAAATCAAAAATCCGCGCCCAATTTTGCACCCCGTCATTCGCCACCCACATTTCAAAAGTCACATCGGTGAGCCCCGAAATGAGCCCGTTCGGCAAGTCCACATAAGCCGCACTTCCCGAGCTTCCCCCCGGCAGACTCAGCTTCCCCGCACTCCAAGTCGCTCCTGCTCCCCGGATCACCCCATCAGCCGACCCAATCGAATCCGCCACACTGGTCCCCGTTCCCTCGGAAAACTGGTACCGATGAACCGGCGCCGCCTGTCCCCAAAGCGGAGCACTCTCCAAAAGAACGAACAACAGAAAACAAACACCGGGGAACTTGAAGCGAAACATAAACAAGGAAGAGCAATTACGGGATCGAACAAGCTACACCGCCTCCCCCGTCAAAACTAGTCGGAAGTCGCCAAGTTTTGTGGTCAATCGCGACAAAACACGACTCCCCAAGCGCCAAAAACTCACCACCATGGGAATAACGCCCTCTTCCAGAACCGATCCTTGTCACCCCCTGCCCTCCCCGCCAAAAAACCTCTGTCCCAACGAAAAATCATCTCTTCCTCCAATCAAGCTCCTGCCACCATGAACCCTCAGGAAACCGACCCCCTCGACACCCTCGCCGCCATCACCGGGACTGGCAAAATCCCCTCCCACGGCCATCACCCTTTCATCAGGGGCCTACTTTTTGCCGGACGAGGAGACGGTGAAACATCTGGGGGCCGACACTTTGCAGGATCGTTGACCTGGTCTGTTGGCCGGGGGAGATCGTCTCGGGAAAGGTTTCGAGTGAGGTCCAGTCCAGCAGGTCGGG
>CBFHQJ010000214.1:0-2592 GCA_965657795.1 Akkermansiaceae bacterium | reverse complement strand
CATTTTTGTCGGCAGTTGTGCCACCGATGATAAAACGGCCACTGAAAACGCCGCATATGAGGCATGGAAAAAAGTTGCCAAGCAAAGCCCTGAAGCTCCTCAAGTTCTTGCTGATCTTCCTCCCATGCCTATTTCCAATCCTGAGACCTCAGAGTTTCTGATTTCTCCCTCAGATCCACTTCCGCAAATCCCCGTGAAGGATATCGACCTTGCTCGGGAGGCGGAAATCGGTGTTTTGCTTCGTGCCTTAGCTGATGCCGCAGACCTAAATATTTTAGTAGGAGCTAATGTGAAGGGTTCTATTCGCGTGAACTTAAAAAAGGGAGTGCAATGGGATCGCCTTTTCCGTGCGATTATCGAGGCAAACGGACTTCATTATGAATTGAATGACGACCTCCTTCGCATTTATGCCACGGAGGACATTCAAAAAAATATTGCCATGCAGGAGGCATTGCAAAAGCAGCTCGCGGCTGCCAATAAAAGAGAGCAGGCCGAACCCAAACAAATGCAACTACTGCGGATACGATACGCAGACGTAAACAGCGTAGCCAATACCGTCCGGGAGACGATGTTGAGTGTTTTGGGAAAGGAAAACGCAGCTGACGATCAGGCGGGAAGTGAAGTAAGTCCGTCAGGCGCGATGCAACGCAATTTCATGGTGAAGGCAGATAGTGACGCCGGTCAGGTCATCCTGCATGGAATTCCTTCAGATCTAGCAAAGGCCGAGCTGCTCATTCAGCGTCTTGATCAGCCTTCTCATCAAATCCTGATTGAGGCTAGCATCGTCCAGGCGAATAATGAGGTCGCTCGTCAATTGGGAGTTCAGTGGGGTGTTTTTGATCAGTCTGGTTCCGGGTCTCTGGTTGGAAGTTCGGCCCGAGGTAATGCTATCATTGAGGATACCGGATTTAACTCAAATTTCCCGGCTGGATTTGATCCTGTTGCTTCGGGTTTCATCTTTGGAGCAGCGAAGGTTCGCGGGACGCGGGTCCTGCAAGCTCAATTGTCCGCCTTGCAAAAGAGCGGGCGACTCAACATTATTTCAAGGCCGTCGATCACCACAATCGACCAGCGCCCAGCGACAATTGAGAGTGGTGAGGAAAGACCCTTTGCGAGCGCGGCCGGAACAGGGCTTGGAGCTGTTTCGCAAGTGGAATTCAAGCAGGCAATTCTCCGGCTTGAGGTGACCCCTCACGTTATTGATAAAAATTGGGTAAAGCTTGATGTGAATACCACTAAAGATGATTTCGATGATACGCGGTCAATTAATATCAATGGAAACATTCAGGTTCCAATCTTAACAAGGTCGGCAGTCACTTCCCTGTATTTGGCAAACGGTCAAACAACTGTTATTGGGGGATTGTCTACGGAAACTAAATCAAAACAAAGAGATGGTGTGCCGATTCTGAAAGACATTCCCGGTTTAGGTAAGATGTTTGAAAGCCAAAACGACCGAAACGGATTTAGCGATACTTTGATCTTCATTACGCCTCATATCCTTCCTCACAAGGGTGTGAATTCACGCAAGGGATCGAAATAGTTTTTTATTAGGTGATCATGAAACTCGAGGAAATGCTCTATGATGAGGGGTATCTCTCAAAGGACCAGTTTCTTCAGCTCCAAAATTCTCCAAGGCCTCGGGGAGTACGGATTCATGAATACATCATCCGAGAGGGTTTTCTCTCCGACGAAGAGATGGTGGATATTTTAGCAGCCCGTCTCCGTATTCCAAAATATGAACCTGATGAATATCCGGGCGATCCCGATATTGCGGGTCTCCTCGCACCTACGCTAGCAATCAAACACCGGGTTATTCCTCTTCAAAGGGTCGATCAGCTCTTGCTTGTTGCGATGACCGACCCCACTGCGGTGGTTGATTTAGATGCGGTTCACCGACATCTCAAAATGGAGCTCGAGCCGCTTATTTGCAGTGAAAAGCAATTCACGGCATTAATGGACAGCGCCTACGGCGTCGCCTCCGGGGTGCGTTCGATTCATGATGAAATTGAAGCCATCGAATATGTTACGCCAGATGGAGATGGGGAAGATGAGGGTGAGGATGCTCAGGTTGAGGAATTAAGAGGTATTGCGGAAGATACCTCAGCGGTCAATAATGTTGATTGGATCATTACCCAAGCAGTCCGGGAAGGGGCCAGTGATGTTCATATTTCTCCCGAGAGGAACCATGTTCTTGTGAGATTGAGAGTGGACGGGGTTTTAAAAGACATTGCTCCTATTCCCAAAGGGATGATGCTTTCGGTGGTCTCCCGTCTTAAGATTCTTGGGCGAATGGATATTGCGGTGACGCGGGTTCCTCAGGACGGCCGTTTTACTGCTCGTGTCAATGGTCGCGAAATCAATATCCGAGTTTCTTCGCTGCCCACCATTTATGGTGAAAATGTGGTCTTACGTTTATTAGATATGAACGCGCTCGTGTTCAAGCTCGAGCAGTTAGGGATGCGAGCGTGTGATATTCAGAAAATTGAGCAAACAATCGCCCGTCCTCATGGGATGATTTTAAATACTGGTCCGACAGGGAGTGGTAAGACAACGACTCTCTATTCCATCCTTTCCATGCTCAATCGCCCGGAG
>CBFHQJ010000213.1:0-2596 GCA_965657795.1 Akkermansiaceae bacterium | reverse complement strand
AGGACGGCAGCTATGGCATCACGGCGACCGCGACAGATGGGGCAAATAATGTGAGTGCTGCTAGTCCGGAAATTACGGTGGTGGTGGATACGGTGGCACCGACTGCGCCGACGCTGACTGGGCTTAGTTTGACCAATAGCCCTGAGACACTAACGCTGACCGGTTTGGCGGAGTCTGGCAGTACAGTGCAAATCTATGATGGCGTCAATTCGCTAGGTTCTGTGCAGGCCGAGAGTGGGAGCTATAGTTTTCAAGTTCCTTCGTTGCCGGACGGCAGCCATGACATTACGGCGACTGCGACAGACGAGGCAGGTAATGTGAGTCCTGGGACGACGCTCGCGGTGGTGGTCGATACTACGGCACCAGCTGTGCCGACCCTGAATCTGAATGGGCCTAGCTTGACCAAGATCCCGGAACTAACGCTGACCGGTATCGCAGAAGTGGGTAGCACCGTGCGGATCTACCATGGCGCCAATCTTCTTGATTCGGTGGGGGTGGATGTGAATGGGAGCTTTAGTATCATGACGCCCGTCCAGGAAGGCAGCCATGACATTACGGCGACTGCGACAGACGAGGCAGGTAATGTGAGTCCTGCTAGTGAGGGAATTACGGTGATGGTAGATACCACGGCACCTGTAATCACTCTATCTGGGAATCCGCTTTCCAAAATGCAGGCTGGATTTGAATACAACGATGCCGGAGCGACGGCGGATGGACAAGAGCTAGTGGTTACTGAAGGGGAAGTGGATACGACCCAACTAGATTCGTATACGATTACTTACACTGCTGAAGATTTAGCGGGCAACGTAGGGACTGCAACGAGAACGGTGACCGTAGTCGATGAGGTAATTCCGGTGATCACTCTAAGCGGAAATCCTGAAGTTACGATTGAAGTGGGCGGAAGCTACGTGGAACAAGGAACTTTGCTCTCAGATAACTACGATAGTGCCTCAAGCTTAGGTTCAAGCGATCTCTATGTGGTTGATAGTAGTGAGGTAAATACAGAGGTTCTTGGTGAGTATCTGGTGACCTACAATGTGACGGATAGTCAAGGGAACGTTGCGGAACAAGTCACAAGAACGGTGAAAGTAGTAGATACGACGTCACCAGTGATTACGCTAAACGGAGGTGGTTCCGGAGGTGAAGTTACGATCCCATTGGGTGAAAGCTACACGGAACTTGGAGCAACGGTCTCAGATAACTACGATACGGAATTGGCAGTTACGATCGATAGTAGTGCGGTAGATGATACGTCAGTTGTTGGTAGTTACCTTGTGACCTACAATGTAACAGATGACTCAGGTAATAAGGGGACTGCGACAAGGAAGGTGAACGTAGTAGATATAACGTTACCAGTGGTTACGCTAAACGGGGGCGATGTTACGATTGAAATGGGCGAAAGCTATACGGAACTGGGAGCTAAGGTCTCAGATAACTACTATACTGGCTTAAGCGCTACGCCTACTGGAACCGTTAACACCAGTGCGGTGGGGACTTATACGATTACCTACTCGGCGACGGATGGCTCTCAAAATGAGGGAACTGCGACAAGGACGGTAACGGTTGTAGATACGACCGCGCCAGTAGTTACCGTGAGGCCCGGGGGTGACATGGTAGCGATGGGAACGTCATGGATAGATGCCGGGGCGATCTCAGATGGTGGAGAAACGATCTCGGTTTCCGGAAGCGTGGACATCAATACGATAGGGATCTACACGGTGACATACTCAGCGTTTGATGGCTTCAATACGGGAACTGCGAAAAGAACAGTAACGGTTAGAAGTCCCAGCGATAGCTTCGGTGATGTAGTGATCTACCCAAACAATTCCGCAACATTAATTGGCCAGGTGACCATCGAGGGAGAAGCCGCAGAGAGCGGAGATATTGTTGGCGTATTTGTGGATGGTGAGCTGAGGGGTAAGCAGGAAGTGATCGTCTTTGAAGGTAGTGCTTGGGTTAACATGCTCGTAAACTCAGCAGGAGGGAATGAGACGATAAGTTTCAAGGTGTTCGATTCGAGCACGGGGGTGACTCATGAAAAGACCAAGTCAAGTGCTGTGATTACTCCCGGAGAGTCCGTAGGAAGTCCTGACAATCCCTTCATGATCAAAATGAAGGACTATGAGACACAGACCTTAAGCCTTAAGGAGGGGTGGAATTTGGTATCCTTCTACGTGGAGGCCGATGACATGTCGCCAGCGAGTGTGTTAAGCCCCATTCAGAACGAGCTGCTGCAGATTAAGAATGGAACCGGTTCGTATGATCCAAATGTTCTCGACGTTTTCAATTCCTCGTTACCTAGTTTGAATGTGGTTGATGGATATTGGGTGGAAGTGCGTGAGGATGTTACTTTTGAAGTGGAAGGACGAGTGTCATCGGGTGTATCCATCGATGTGGCTCAAGGCTGGAACTTGGTTGGCTACCCAAGAATGAACGGGGAAGCAGTGGCGGCTGAGCTTGCAAGCTTAGAGGATACCGTTTCTGAAATTAAGGACCTTGTGAGTTCCTATGATCCAAGCCTTCCTTCCTTCCTGAACACCTTGTCTACGTTGGCTCCTGGATCAGGTTACTGGCTGGATGTGTCACAGACTGGAAC
>CBFHQJ010000212.1:0-2620 GCA_965657795.1 Akkermansiaceae bacterium | reverse complement strand
ATCACGGCTTGGAAGAGGATGAGGCCCACACCAAAAGACAACTTGACCGGATCTCGACGTTATTCAGCGCTTCCCTAGAGGAAGACTTTCTTACCGTCATTCTGAGCGCTCTCATAAATAGCGGTGATCACTTCAACTGATTTACGAGCCTCGGTGGCAGAGGTTGAGGGCTCGCGGCCTTCGTTGATGGCTGCCACGACTTCTTCGAAGTTTCTCTGGTGCTGGTAGAAGTTGATGGCGGTCGGATCATTGGCACCTAGGCCGGCTTCTTGTCCCTTCATGAGGGTGCTTTGAATTTCGGCGTCTTCCGGTTTCTCCTCACGGAAGTCCCACATTTCAAAAGCTTCATCGGCAAGGAAGACCGAGCCATCAGTTCCGGCGAGTTGGACCCGGGCGGGGTGGCCATCTTTCGACCAAGTGCAGGTCGAGGCTTCGATCACGCCCCGTGCTCCATTCTCGAATTCGACGATGGCAACGCAGTGGTCTTCCACTTCGATCCGCTCGTGAGCGAGAAGAGCGGTGCTGGCTTGCACGCTCTTAACGGGGCCGGCGAGGTAGATGAGAGCGTCAACGGTGTGGATGGATTGATTCATCAGGGCGCCACCTCCGTCGAGAGCCCAGGTTCCGCGCCATCCGGCGGAGTCATAGTAAGCTTGGTCGCGGAACCACTTAATGTAAGCCGAGGCGGAGGCCAGAACTCCGAAACGTCCTTCATCCGCGGCCTTTTTGAAGGCATCCATGCCGGGGTGGAAGCGACGGTTCAAAACCGCGGCGAGGGTTTTGCCGTTTTCCTTTGCGGCCGTCATGAGCTCATCAATGCGGGGGATGGTGATTTCGAGAGGTTTCTCAACGATGGCGTGTTTCCCGGCTTTGAGAGCTGCCAAGGTTGGGTCCAGGTGGGCTCCGCTGGGCGTCCCGACGGTGACAATTTCCAACTCAGGGTCGGCCAGGAATTCAGCCATGTCCGAAAAGGCCTTGCCGCCGTATTCGCCGGCGAGTTTGTCAGCTGCCTCCTGGCGAAGGTCGAAAACCGAGTGGAGAGTTCCTCCGGTCATGGCGGTGATGGCTTTGGCGTGGAAGTGGCCGATCATTCCGGCTCCGATGATTCCAAATTTCATAATGTTGTGGGACAAGTTGAAACCATCGACGCTGCTCTGGCAAGAGTGCCTTTGGTTTACCTCCTCTTTACGCACAGATTGGGCGATTTGGCTTAATCTGCCTCCATGACACGAGGAGAATTTACGAAACAGGCCATACTGGCAGGTGGGGGTGCTTTGATTTGGCTCCCGGCAAAAGGACATCACGCTCCCCATCTCCATCATCCGGCTTGGTCCATGCCCCATGTGAGACATTTGCCATCCCGGCCCGCTGAATTGGCGGTGACAAAGATAGAGGCCAATATTGGGGTGAAAGGGCAGGTTGCCACGACTGAGTTACTATTGAGTTTTCATAATCCTGATGGTCGGCCGAAGGAGGGTAGGGCTCTTCTTCCTGTTCCGGTCGGAGCCACTCTCAAGTCCTTTGCGATGGAAGGTCCGAGCGGAAAAATCGAAGCCAAGCTCCTGCCCCGGGCCGAGGCGCGACGAATCTATGATGAAATCGTAAGTCGGCTCAAAGATCCGGCGATTCTGGAATTCGCTGGATTGGGTGCGGTTCAAACCGGGGTGTTCCCGGTTGCGCCGGGGAAGACCGCGAGACTCCGGCTGGTTTACGAGGAGCTTCTCGAGAGCGATGGTGACCGGGTGGACTATGTCCTTCCTCGAACCCGGGCCATTGCCCGGAATGCTCCGCCCTGGAGGATCAATCTTGATTGGAAAGACAATGCGGGAATCCGAACACTCTATTCTCCTTCCCATGCTATTTCGCTGACAAGAGATTCCGGTAAGAGAGTTTTCTTTCAGCTGGATGGCGCGATCAATCCAGGACCGCTTCAGGTTTCAATTTTGAAACGTCGCTCTGATAGCGCGGTCGCCAGCTTTCTGTGCCATCCGGAAAAAGATGATGAAGGATATTTTCTGATGCTCCTTTCTCCACCTGAGCGCGGAGCTCATTCTCCGAAACTAAAGAGAGTCCGAGCGTCTGAATCATTTGGTGGAGAATGTTCTGTCCTATTCCCGGATCGAGCGGGGGAATGCCCGTTCCAAGCTTGAAACCCTGGCGGTTCCCGACCTGGTGGAGCGAATGAGGCAGGTTCTGCAGCGGCGGGTTGATCAGGAGGATGCCGCGCTTTCCATCGAGATGGCAGAGGACTTAGGCAAGGTGGAGACCGATGTTACTGCGGTGGAGCAAATCCTTTTCAATCTGGTCGACAATGCCTGCAAGTATGGTTTGCCCGAAGGAGAGTCCGGCAAGGTGACGCTCAAGGTGCGGCAGGGGCGAGGTGGAGTGAGCTTTGAGGTTTGTGACGAAGGCCGGGGGATCGAGCGCTCGGAGAAGAAGCGTCTCTTCAGAGCCTTTCACAAAAGTGCTCACGATGCGGCGCACGATAAACCGGGCGTCGGCCTCGGGCTTACTCTCTGCAGACGCCTGGCCCGCGCCTTGGGAGGCGAGCTTAAGTTGGGGGAAGCCGGAGATAAGGGAGCGAGCTTCGTGCTGGTGATCCCTTAGTCGAGATGGCTAC
>CBFHQJ010000211.1:0-2716 GCA_965657795.1 Akkermansiaceae bacterium | reverse complement strand
CTTGCTCGCTATGTCAAGAAAAAAATGGCGCTATTTTACTTTTAAGTCACTACAAATCAGACCGTTACCCGGAAGATTGACGCAAATACCTACTTGCAGCTGAGACTGTAGAGCTAGTAGACGATGGGAGGACGCAGTCGGGACGACAGTGCAAGGTGCTCGTTTTTAAAGCTTTGGTTTGGGGACTTTGACGGGAGACTGCCAGGCCGGGGCTCCGGTGAGCTTGATCTTGCGTTTGTAGATGCGGTGCCGGGTAGCGATGTAGAGGGTGTTTTCGTGAAGGTAGCAGTAGTTGATGCGACCGTCTTCGAAACGTGGTTTTGGAAGAATCAGTTGCACCCGCCCGGGTTGATCAAAGATCTGGAGTCCGGCTTCGGTGCCAACGAGGAGATGGCCGGAAGCAGCGGAGCATTGGCCGTCGAGGGCGCAGCGCTCGTCGGAGGTAGGGCGGTGCGCGTAGAAAAAGGCCTGTTTATCGACTGGATATGCTCCTTGTAGTCTGAAGGAATGAATGAAGGGGCCATTAAAGTTACAGACATAAAGTTGGGATTGGTCCGCGCTGAGCCCGATGCCGTTGATGCCATCGAGTGGGATGGAAGGAATTCTTGAGAAGCCTTGTGAGAGGTCATCTTTGTCCCAGCATCTCAAGCATCCAATCTCTTTGTTTTTAGGGCTGGTGTAGTAAACGTTTCCGGTGTTGCTGACTACGATGTCGTTGGCACTAGCCTTGTCCCTAACCGTGGTGAATTCCCCGGTTTGCAGATCATAAGCCCTCACGTCGTTTCCGGCAGTGAAGAGGGTTTTGCCATCAGGTCCCAAGGCGATTCCGTTGGCCTTTGCGGTGTCTTCAGCAAAGAGGGTCTCTTTGCCCTCCGGCGTGATCTTGTAGAGTTCGCTGTCGGGTACATCGGTGAAGTAAAGAGTGCCATCTGCAGTGACGGCCATCCCTTCGGCCCAATTGTGGCCGACCGAAACGAGTTGCCAGTTTTCACCCGGGATGAGCCACTCGGAAGCGCGGGACTTGCACTTCTCGGGGTGGACCGAGACAGGCTTTTCACCGTGATCCTTCCAGAGCCAGGTGAGGGCTTCTTCGATGATCTGATTCCCTTCCTTACGGCTGTGGCCGCCGTCATCCCAACGGTGGGTGTGCTCGTAACCGGCGAATTCGAGGGCCCGCTGCATCGTCTGGTTGGCCATCCACCAATCACCCCCATAAATGTTGAGATCGTTCTTCCCGTCCTGCAGAAAAATGCGAAGGGGTTTGGGCTCGGTCTTGCGAATGAGGGTCGGATAGTCGTTACCACCGCGCAGACCGACATAGGTCCCGATCATGGAGTATACGCGGCGGAAGTGGTCGGGGCGTTCCCAGGCCGCGGTGAATGAGGCGATGGCTCCGGATGAACCTCCGCAAAGACCCCGGTCATCGGGGTTGGAAGAGATTCGGTATGTTTGGGTGACGATTGGAATCATCTCACGGATGAGGAAGTTGGCGTAGTTGGGACCCATGCCATCGTACTCGAAGGAACGATTGAAGCGGGGTTGGGCGTTCTCAATGTTGATGGGCGGTGGCGCGACGCCGGGGTTGATAAAGAGGCCAATGGTGACGGGCATGTCTCCGGAGGCGATGAGCTTGTCGAAGACATCGGGAATGTATCCGGGCTTTCCGGGGTTGCGGACAAATCCGGCCCCGTCTTGAAAAATCATGAGGCAGGCGGGTTTGGATTCGTCATATTCCTTGGGAGCATAGATCCAGTAGTCGCGGGAGGTTCCAGGGAAGATTTTGGAACGTGAGAAACTGCCCTTGGTCAAAGTTCCGTTGGCGGCGAAAGCTTGGGCGATGAGTATTAGGAAGAGGAGTAAACGCATGGAATGATAACGGGGGACTCGATAAGACTTTGTAGGTTTACCGACAGATCGGGAAGACGAAATTATGAAGTCCTGAATTGGGGGGATTCGCTTCTCTCAAGTTTATCTTTTGACGCCGCAGGGGGCAGGAGTGAGAATGAGAGGGATGAAAAATTTGACCCCTAATCTGAGGCTTCTAATTCTGGCGCTCTTCCTGACAGGCGGGCATTTTCTCGCTGCCATTCCGAAGGATGCGACACCGCTTGAGGAAAATCCTTCCGCGATTGAGGCGGGCAAAGAGCATTTACGTCAATTTTTGTCGGCTGATTTTGAAGGTCTTAAGAAATCCTTCGCTCCGGTTGTGACTTTGATGCCCGGCCACGAATTTCTGAAGCCCAAGTATGGGTTCGCCAAAGATCCCAAGCGCAGCATCGCCACCAAGGTGAAGAGAGAAGAGCTGATCGATTTGTTTGCCAAGAAGATGGATGGGCGCGCCAAGCCGCCGAAGGAAAAGGTGGAAGAAAAGATCAAAGTGCTGAAGTTCGAAAATCTTCCCATTGAAGTTGGTGACTTTGCGACCGCCCCCTCTGATAAGGTTGCGACTCCCGATGGGAAGTTGCATTTTGAGACTCGCGAAGGTGATGTGGTGCTCAAGGTATCTCCACCAAGGGGGGATTTTATCCTCCTTCATTTGAGATTAGTGGAAAAGCAGTGGCGTCTCGTTTCGCAATACCTCGACTAGCCCGTGGGGACCGTGCCGGAACGCGAGATATTTGGAGCGAAGATTTCGCGAGCAAGTACCCGTAAGGAGCAGCTGAATGTTAGATCGCTTGTTAGTGCTGCGTGCTTGCGTTGAGGAGGAGGGCGAGGC
>CBFHQJ010000210.1:0-2822 GCA_965657795.1 Akkermansiaceae bacterium | reverse complement strand
CAAAGGCTTCACAGACACCCAAAGCCCCATGCCGAGAACTCTCAATTCTCCATCCTTCCGATCAATCCAGAACTTCTCGGTGCTCACTTCCTTCACCATCAAACCAAGTTCATTGAGTTTTCCCTCAACCTTCTGAAATGGTTCCAGCGCAAAAACCGAATCCTTCAACTCGCCTCGCAGCGCGTTGATATCCGGATTACCCCACCCTGCAGAAAGTTCTCTCTCGGGCGCCTGCTCCAAGGCCTTCGGCTTCCGCTTCCTCAACTCCTCCACCAATCGGGCGTTCCATTTCTCATCCGTCAAAATCCTCAGACTCATCTTCGTCAATCGTTGCACTTCACCTCGCTTCTTGAGTTCGTCCATCACACCCTCAAACGAATCAAAGCCATCTTCCCCATCAGGACTAAAAAAAATCCTGACCTCTCCCGTTCTCTCCCCGGCGGTAGTCTCACGATACGAAATCGACCAAGCCCCTTGAGCGAATCCGCTCAAGAACATCAGCACCAGGGTAAGACCTATCCTAATCCTCATTTTTCCAAATTTCATAAGTCAACCCTCCTTCGTTTTCTCGATAAACCATCACGAGATTCCGGTTCACCTTCACATAAGCCACCTTCGAACCAACCCACACCAATCCATCACGGGACAAAGGGGCGGAGAATTTCAAAGCCTCATCAAACAAATTCGGAGACACCCATCCCCGCACCAAATTGGGAATCGTCGCCTCCACCCCCAACTCATCAAACATTTCCATCTCCGGACTCCGCTTGGAATACGAATGTCTTTTCCAGTCCAGTTGAATGAGCTTCAAAAAATCGCGATCCTGCTGGGTCATATCCACAATTTTTTGAACCGCCTCCGGTTCGCCACCCTCCACCCGCTCGCTGGAAGTTTCATACCGATCCAAATCATATCGAATTACCATCCACTCGCCACGTAGTTCCGGTGCCTCTTGCGACTCCTTTTGCATTTTCACCACCACGAGGACCTTCTCCAAGTTCCGCAGCACCCCCTTCAAATTCATTTCCACAATCCCGGCTTTCCTCAATGCCTCTGCATCCAGAGAAACCCGCCCAAAATGTTGAGACGTTCCCGGAAACCTGGGATAAGTAAACATCACCCCGTCCAAATGTTCAAAAGGAGCAGTCCAGTCGTCTGGCTGGTGTAGCTCAAATGAGACCGCCTCGGACTCACCGGTTCTCACGGTAAAACTACAATCCTCAAGCGAGATGTCGTGATGTTGCCAGTTGTCCAAAATTTCAACGCCTTCGATTGACTCCAGATTGGCTTTCACCTTGTTGAACTCGACGTAATAGAATGGCGGAAAGCCTCCAAAGTAAGCCAAGCCCAGATAAGACCCTACCAACAAAAGTGGCGTCGAAACCCAACTCTTCCATAAGGAACTCATCTCCACATCATCACGGATTTAAGCGGATCATGAAATCACGAAAGTAGGCTTCTCCTCCTGTCCTTCCGCTGCGATCCAGGCTCACTTCGCTTAAATCACCAATGTCATCCGCATCCACCGTGATGGCACTCTTGAAATTCTTTCCGCCTTTACCCGATTGCTCCAGCAAGACATCCAGCCGCACATCGCCATCCGGCAGCTTCGTGACATCAACCGACATCCATTGCCGCCCGTCTCCCAGTGGTTGAAAGCCCACTACTTTGGTCCCGCTGAGAAATTTGTGATTATCAATTCGCTCAAAACGAAAGGAGCCATTTTGCATTCCCGGATGAAACAATACCCGGATCCTTCCAACCGTGATCCCCATATGCCAAGCCCCGGACGAGACATCATCGCCTCCCAGGGTTGCTGAAACGCGAAAGCGATCCCCAAACTCCGACTTGCCCGGCCAGACCTTGGATTCCAAAATCAACCGCTGATCGCCATCCTGCCCGGCCTTTCCCTCAAAGATCAGTCGCCCGCCTTCCACCTTTCCCGGCCGTTCCGAGGAATTCTCAAAACGAAAGTGTCGATAGCCCGCTTTTAGACTTTCCTTGCCCTCGCCAAACCATTCGAAAAACATCCCCCCCGTATTGGCCGACTTTTTCCCGGCCTCTGCCAACAACGACTTCACCGCATGCTCCACCGCGACTTCGCGATCCTTGCGAAACACCAGACTGAGCTCCTCAATCACACTCAATACCCGGCGCCTCAACTCGGGATCGTCGGAAGGCTTCAGTTCACGCAGCCATTTCAGGGCATCTTCACCACCAGCCACCAGCTTCTTCCGTCCCGCCTCTCTCTCATCAAACTCCCGTGAGCCAAGCTTCTTCATAGCGCCCTCCAGTTCCTTCGTGGCACCGGGCCCCTCATTCAAAGCCTGCTGCAATTCTTTCTTAGAAGTCCCAATCCCCTCGTCCTTGAGAAGCTCCACCCTCCAATCGGCAACCTTCACATCGTCAGCCGAAAACGCCGAAACAGAAAGCCCAAGAATCGCCAGGGAAACAAATTTCATGCCCTCGATCTATCCGACGAAACGGAAAGATCCACCGAAATCTCGCTGTATCAACTTCCCATGACTCGAAGCATCTTCCTGATTCTTACCCTGGTCTTCTCCGCCCTTCTCACCGCGGCCGACAAACCAAACATCATTCTCGTCATGACTGACGACCAGGGCTACGGCCCTGTCGGACGTCACGGCCATCCCTGGATCAAGACTCCCAATCTCGACAAACTCTACGACCAAAGCACCCGCCTCACCCGCTTTCTGGTCAGCCCCACCTGCTCGCCCACCCGCTCCGCACTCATGACCGGACGGCACCCCCTCAAGAACGGCATCACCCACACCATCCTCGAGCGCGAGCGAATGACGCTC
>CBFHQJ010000209.1:0-3033 GCA_965657795.1 Akkermansiaceae bacterium | reverse complement strand
CAAGATCTATGGTGAATTTGAGGATCAGGTGGCGGGTTTGACGAACTTGGCGACCATGTCTCTCGAAGATGATAAGATTGAAGAAGCGATCGAGATCTACCGCAAGCTCATCGAAATTGATGGTGACAATGCCGGCGAGTATCTCTGGACCATTGCCGGCTGCTACGAGAAACAGTCCGACTGGAAAAAGGCCATCGCCTGCTATCGCCAGGTGGATCGCTTTCCGGCCAACTACTTCGCAATTGCCAATTGCCATCGCCGACTCGGGGAGCAAAAGGAAGCCATCGTTCTCTACAACCAAATCAAGGTCGTAGAGAAATCAGCTCCCGAGGCCAGCCTCCAGATCGGCTTCACCTATGAAGAAGCCAAGGACAAGGAAAAGGCGATTCGCACCTTCCAGCTTACCTGCAAGCGCTATCCAAAATCCGGACAAGCCAGCAAGGCGCACTCGCACCTCCAAAACAAATACAACATCAACGTCACCCTTGGAGGAACAGAGGAGGAATAGCCCTCTTGCTATGAAGGACTGGCTGGAACCTTATGGTAGTCGAGCGCCCACTCACGCATGAACCGGACCTGTTCCGGCACGACACGATAGAGAATGAATTCGGGGTTATCGGAAGATCCGAGATACTGCTTTAACAAGGGATTGGCAGCCCAAATATCCGAGATTACCGTCTCATCATCGACAATCTCCGCCCTGCCTGTAATGCGGAGTTGATCATGACCCGGAGCAAGATAGGCCATCTCCACTCTCGGATTGGCTGCGATCTCGGCGGTTTTCTGATAGGAGGCTAGATTGGCGATATAAATCGTGAAATCAGGATCCACCCGGACCGGTGACACCGGTCGGACCCTTGGCTGCGATTCAGAGTCAACCGAGGCAAGCATCGGGAACTTTGCATCCTTGATCACAGCATGGGCAAGATCGTAAAGTTTGGCAGGATCAACAGTTTCTGGTCGTGGTTTCATAATCAATCGCGAACGGGCTCGGCTGCATGATCATTATCACGATTCAAGAAACAATGAAACGCCTCTCGCTCATCTTTCTTGTAGTCGCTCTGCTGGTCATTGTCCCCTTCCTAATCTGGGGAAGTCATTTCGAAGAAACCATGTCTTTGGAAAACACGGTTGCATGGCTGCAATCGAGCGGTAACTGGGCTTGGGCAGCCGGAATTTCCTTACTTGTCGTCGACCTATTTCTGCCGATTCTGGGAACTGTGGTCATGTCGGCTCTGGGTTTGGTTTATGGTTGGTTTTGGGGTGGCCTCATTTCAGCACTTGGTTCGATTGGCGCTGGTTTACTCGCTTACGGATTATCCCGGAAACTTGGCAGGGGCGCCGTCCTGTTTCTGGCTGGAGAAAAAGGCATCGCTGAAGGCGAGCGCCTCTTTGGTGGTGAAACAGGAGGATGGCTGGTGGCCTTTTCTCGCTGGATGCCAGTCATGCCCGAAGTGGTCGCCTGTCTTGCAGGGATCTCAAGGATGCCCTTCAAGCGTTATTTCGCCGCACTTTGTGCAGGGTGCTTTCCGATGGGCTTTGTCTTCGCCCGCATCGGGGACACTGGCAAGGACAATCCCATATTGGCACTCTGCCTCAGTGCTGGATTACCACCCCTGATTTGGGGGTTCTTTCGTCTCGTTTATTACCGCAATAAATAACGATGTCTTGAAGAGGCTATGGCGTATCCCGAACCTTCCATATTTCCTCAGCTCGATTTCTCAGGCCTGCGGCTAGCAATGCCCCGCCGCCGATAAATGAACTGCTCACCTTCTTTCAAAATCTAAACAGCTCTAGCCATGAGCACTTCTTTGCTCATGGTAGTCGGAATCGCGTCCGTATGGATCAAATCGAAAAGCTCACCAATAGGGCGACGCAGTTTGGACAACAAGAACAGTGTGAGAAAAATGATCCATAAGTCAGGTAGGAGTTTCGGGTTAAGCACGGAAAGTCGACCCTGTCTTCTATTCAGGTTCAATGCGCTGAAAAACTTCGTCCGGCTCGTTCCACGATTAGAACATGACAGATCCTCTTCCCTGCGTAATTTTGAAATAGTGATTTCCAAGCCCATAAACTCGTATTTCTCGCTCAAAAAGATTTTCTCTTGCTGCTTGGTCGTTTTTCTCCTTTCAGGTTGTAAGAACCCGCACTTGAAAGAGCCAGCCAAGGCTACGGCACTCCCTGAATGGATTGAAGACCTTCCTTACAATACCGAGCTTTCAAAAACTCCGGGTGTCAGTGTGATTCAAGTGAAGACAGATCCTATAGAGCCAAGAATGATCTCCTCAGATTCAGCTGGGTGGAAATCGGCACAGGCCGAGCACGCGTTCCTCGCCAACGTCATCATGGCTTGGTGCGATTTCGAGGGAATCGTCACCATCGATGCCGAACTCCCCGAAGACCGACGCTACGATATCAGCATCGACGCGCCGGAAGGCACCAATATTCTGGAACTTGCTCGCACCGCTTTTGAGGCCATCTTTAGACTCGAATATAACGAAGCAGTCGAGACCCATCAGGTTTGGGTTCTTCAAAAAACTCCCGAGGCAGACGAGCGCCTCGAGCCTGCCATATCCGAAAATTCAAGTTGGGCCACTGCACAGACCTCGGGAGGTTTCGGTTACAAGGTCGAATCCGCAACCATGGACGACCTTGCTGGGATTCTGGGAAAGTATTTGGGAGACGGGCTGGTGTTCGATGAAACCGGCATTGAGGGGGCCTATCAATTCGAACTTGCGATGAATCATTGGGAACCGGAATCCGCACTTCAAGCACTCGAACTCCTTGGACTTCGTGCAGTAAGGGCTGACCGGGAATTCCCGACTCTTCGAATTGACTATGCCGGACCGCAAAAGAAAGCAGAATAGACCGATCCCCCAAGTTTCAAGATCGAGCTCACTGTTTGAGCCATTATTGGAAAAGAACAAACGGTTGTAGGACTCTGTGCTGGAAACTTGGCTCTCCACGCCGACCAGATTTGTCGGCTTCCGGGAACAAGGCGCCAGCCAACATCACAGAAGCAGCTTCGTGGTA
>CBFHQJ010000208.1:0-3041 GCA_965657795.1 Akkermansiaceae bacterium | reverse complement strand
CTCCCCCGTGAACGCCGGTTCCCCAAAAGAACAGTGGCGGGGCTCAGCCCTGTCCACATGGGAGACCATGCCCGGAACCACAACGAAACCCCAGATCCTCGGAGGCTGCGACACTTCAGCACAAGGGTACTTGGTCGCTTCTCTGCTGGCCGACAGAAAATCCAGCGGGGAAGGAAGAGTCTGGATATTTAACCCACACGCCCGCCGCCGTGACCAATTGGCAGAAGAATTTGCCTTTTGGAAGAGTCCGGCACTCGTGCTAACCGACCCCACGATCATTGTTGAGGAGGAATTGACCGACCCGGATCGCGAAGCAGAACGGGTGGCGACGCTTCACAGAATCGCACAATCCCCTTTCTCTCCTGTTATTCTCTCACGAGCCTCCTGGCAATCCCCGGCTCCGCCATTGGCCTCGATACATGAAACCGAACTTACTCTACTTGTCGGTCAGGAAATATCCCCGGAGGAACTGATCGCCTGGCTTGGCGAACATGACTTCGAAGAGCATCCCCAGATTTTCCAACGAGGCCAATTTGCCAAGCGCGGTGGAATTCTAGACTTTTTTCCGCAGCAACTCTCCAATCCGATTCGCATCGAATTTTTTGGGGACGAGATAGAATCGATTCGAGAGTTCAGCGTCGAAACGCAGACTACGACACGCAGGCTTGAGTCAGTTGAAATCAGCAAGGAAAGTGAAGTTGCCGGAGATCCGTTATCAAGCTGGCTCGGGCCCAATGATTTGCTCGTCGCTCTGGATGAAGATGACCGGAAAATCGCTGATATCCTGATCACTGACGGACCCAACGAAAATTGGAGCGCAAACCTGCACCCCTCTCCCGCAGCAGGTTTCGAAGCCGGAGATTTTGTGGTTGCGGAATCAAGTCGCGCTCTTTTCCTGGAGCAACTCAGCGACTGGAGCCATGAAGGTTGGCAAATTGGCTTGGTGGCCCCGAGTAAGGCGGAACAACATCGCTTTCTGGAAATCCTGGAGCGGGATAAGACTGATTTCACCTTTGTGGAGGGACGGCTTGCCAAAGGTTTTGTCGCTCCAAATCTAAAACTTGCCGTACTATCAACGCTGGAAATTTTTGGCCGCCAACACCTCCCGGGCACCCGGGGAAAGGAGAAACTCTCCCATCAGCGAAATGCGGCAGCGATTGCCGGAGTTCATGAACTGAATGAAGGTGAATATGTCGTCCACGCGGACTATGGTATCGGCGAGTTCATTGGACTCATCGACGGAGAAGATGGGCAGGAGGAACTGGGAATTGAATATCAGAATGGCGCGACGCTTCACGTCCCAATCGACCAGAGCCATCTGGTTTCGCGCTATGTGGGAATCGGCGGAGGCAAACCGAGACAAAACAAGCTCGGAGACAAGAAGTGGAAAAAAGCCCGCATCACCGCCGAGGCCGCGGTCATGGACTATGCGGCCCAACTCCTGAGGCTTCAGGCTGAGCGGGATGCCAAATCCGGCCACGGGCACGCACCGGACGGACAATGGATTCAGGAATTTGAAGCCTCCTTCCCATTCACCGAGACACCCGACCAACGACGGGCCATTGAAGACACCAAAATCGACATGGAGTCCCCCCGCCCCATGGACCGTCTCATTTGCGGGGATGTTGGCTTCGGCAAGACCGAGGTTGCCATTCGCGCTGCTTTCAAGGCGGTGACCGGAGGCACCCAGGTTGCCATTCTCGCTCCCACGACGGTATTGGCAGAGCAGCACTGGCGAACCTTTAAGGCTAGAATGAGCGATTACCCGGTCGAAATCAAGCTGCTGAGTCGCTTGCAATCGCCGGCCGAAGTACGAGAAACACTGGAGGGTCTACGAGACGGTAATGTTGACATCGTCATTGGGACACACCGATTACTTTCGGCCGGGGTTGAATACCAAAAAATCGGCCTTCTGGTTGTTGACGAAGAACAACGCTTTGGAGTCCGCCACAAAGAGATTCTTAAGGAGCGCTTTCGCCTCATCGATGTGCTCACCCTCTCCGCCACTCCGATTCCGCGAACTCTTTATCTTTCATTAATGGGAGCAAGGGACATGTCGACGATTGACACTCCTCCCCCGAACCGACTCCCTGTTCAAACGTCAATCTGCGCTTACGATGAGAGACTCATTCGTAACGCCATTCGGAGAGAACTCACGAGGGGCGGTCAGGTGTTCTTCCTTCACAACCGGGTGGGCACGATTGAAGGGATGAAAGAGCGGATCGAATCGCTCGTCCCCGAAGCAAGGGTCGTAATTGGACACGGACAAATGGATCGCGAGGACCTTGAACAGGTCATGCATCAATTCGTGGAGGGAAAGGCCGATGTTTTGCTGGCAACGACCATCATCGAGAGTGGAATTGACATTCCAAATGCCAACACCATCCTCATTGATCGTGCGGACCGATTTGGTCTTGCGGATTTGTATCAGCTCAGGGGTCGGGTGGGACGTGCCGGGCGAAGAGCTTATGCACTCTTACTTCTCCCCGGAGATCTGATTGCCGGCGGAGACGCGCGCAAACGTCTTAGTGCGATCAAACAATACACGGAGCTCGGGTCAGGCTTCAAGATTGCGATGCGGGACCTGGAAATCCGGGGCGCCGGCAGCCTGCTCGGCACCAAGCAATCCGGCCATATCACCGCAGTCGGTTTCGAGCTCTATTGCCAGCTCCTCCAGCAATCGGTCGAGCAGTTGCAGGGTAAAAGCTCCACCAAGAGGGCCGACGCCCAGATCCGCGTAGACTTCATGGTCTATTCGGAGAGTTCTTGGTCGGGCGAAAAATCGAAAGTCCCCGCCTTTTTCCCGAGAAGCTATGGTCCAGACCCGGAAATGCGGGTAGCAGCTTACCGGCAATTGGCGTCGGCCCGCACCGAAAAAGAGATCAAGGGCATCGAGAAAGACTGGCGGGACCGCTTTGGACGATTCCCCGATCCGGTGAAAAATCTCATTGAGACAAACCGACTTCGCGTTGTCGGTTCCTCAAAGGGAGTGCAAGTGGTCGAAATTAATAAAGACAGGCTGATGTTACAGCGAAACGGGG
>CBFHQJ010000207.1:0-3136 GCA_965657795.1 Akkermansiaceae bacterium | reverse complement strand
AATGTGGTCGGTGGTGAGGATACGGAAGCGCGGGCTCGCCTTCTCAAGGAAAAGCTTTTAAGCTGATCGAAGATGAAGAGCCTATTTCTGTTTTTGTCGTTCCTCCTTCCGGCGATGGGGGAGATCAAGGTGGTCACATATAACATCCGTCAGGATACCGGTGGAGATCAGGGTGAGCGGGACTGGGGAAAGCGTGCGCCGCGGGTGGTGAAGTTTCTGAAAGAAGGTGGATGCTCGATTATTGGCCTGCAGGAAGCGAAGCATAACCAAGTGGAGGACGTCAAAAAAGGACTGCCCAAGTTCGTGCAACTTGGAGTTGGGCGTGATGATGGCAAGACGCGTGGCGAGTATTCGCCCATCTTTTTTGATCCCGTGGTTTGGATTGCCGACTCGACTGAACAGGGAACGTTTTGGCTTTCTGATACGCCGGAAAAGCCTGGCAGCATGACTTGGGGGAATCGCGTGACGAGGATTTGTTCCTGGGTGCGGCTTACCGGAAAAGATGGCAAGTCGCTATACGTTTATAACACTCATTGGGATCATCAAAGCCAGCCTTCGCGCGAGAAGGCTGCCGTCTTGATTTTAAAAAGGATTGCAGCAAGGAAGCACGCCCAGGATCCCGTCATCTTGATGGGGGATTTTAATGCCACCACCATAAACCCTGCGATCAAGACACTTCTCGGATCAGGCGATTTGGTGGATCACGGAGGCGACGCTCAGAAGCAGACTTTTAATCATTGGAAGCCGGGTCTCAACGATGGCTTGCGCATCGATCATGTCTTCACGAGTTCCTCGATCAAGGATGGGAAGATCGAAGTTCCTGCTGCCGGTGATCCCGTTGGTTCGGATCACAATCCGGTGATATTGAAGTTCCCCGGGATTTAGATGTCGACGACATAGCCGCCTTTGTTGCTGACGGCTTCGGCTTCATTAACGTGGACCCAGCGAATGGTGTAGTTCTTCCCCCATGAATCACTGACAGCGATCTCGTTGGTTGTCTCGTTGTAGCCAATGATCATGCAAATGTGGAAGTTGGCTTTGTCCTGAAGCTTGGGAGCATTTTGTTCGGCTGACGCGGCAATCTTGGTGGCGTAGTCGGCCCAGTCTTTCACGTTGCGTCTCACACGGGTGCGTGCGTTTGCGACCTGGTTGTAGCCGGACAGGCTGCACATTTGCCAAAGGATGGGGACCCCTTTGTCGATGTAGCGTTTGATCTTGTTGGGTGAGAGTGACTTCAGTGCGATTTGGCGCGCGGTGCGACCACCCTTGCTGCGCGTGGTAAAGGCAACTTCTTCGTAAAGTTTGCGGGTGTTGGTTCCGCCACCTCCTTCGGTCGCGAGAGTTGCGAGGAGATACATGTCGGAGGGAACTCCGGCGTGACGCATTGCACGTTCGAAGGTCGCAGGCGCGCAGTAGCCTTTGGGGCCTTGATCGACCATGGGGATGTTTTTGATGTAAACATCACCGTTGTCCCCACGGGTGACACTTTTCTTGAGGCGGGCCTTGATTTCACCATCGCTCACGCGGGAGAAGCGACCTCCCCCGTCGGCAAATGAGGCCCGGACGATGCTCAGACCAACGTATTCCTCCTCAACGTGGGCGAGGAGAAATGAGTGACCATTCCAGTCCCAACGTTTGACCTTATGTTTGTCGTTTCCCTGACCAAGCATGCGTTGTTCGGTGGGTTCACCGAGGACTGCGGTGAAGGTTTTCGCAATGGATGCTTCGTCGTAGATCATGGCCCCTTCGAGGGTGTTGCGATCCACTTCTTCACCGTTGTTTGCGAAGTGATCTTCGCCGGCGCCGACCGTGCTGAGGGAATCGCCTTTGTTGGAGAAGATCACCGAGAGCGAGAGCGTGCGGCCTTTATGGTCACCATAAGCCACGATGGTTTTTGGATGGGCTCCGGCGAAGGAGTAAGCACCCCGGGTGTAAAGTCGGTAGCTGCTGGTGAAGGGTGTTTCTGATTCAGTTGGGAGACGAAGGCGACGGGCGATGTCGCGGGCTGGCTCGTTCCAGATATTGCCATTGCTGGCGAATAGTTCGTAGCCCAGCGCTTTGTTGAGTGGCTGAAGGTGTTGCTCTATTTTTTCGCGATGACCCTTCCAGGTGTTCCGGATATCATTACGGGAGTCTTCCGAGAGATAGGCGAGGGGCGTGTCAAATTCCTGGCCATCAGCGCGGCGGAGGAGAGCTACGTCCTTTTCGAGATTCAGGAGTTCGACGCGAAGTTTGTCACTCCCGTTGGCCTCCTCCAGGGTGATCAGGGGTTCGGCATTGGCAAAAAACGTGCCGAGAAGAAGTGTAAAATTGATCTTGCGAAAGGTCATGAGGATTGGGTATGCGGAAATCTATGGCAGAAACGCGATTCCGGTTGAATAAATTAGTGCGATGATGCATCTTATCAACAGCAAGTGGGGGCGTTCTGGTTTCGACTGAATGTTTGTAACGCTGGCTGCATGTAGAGGTTGATCGGTTGGCCTCTTTAAAAAGCCGTTCAAAACAAATAATTGCAGACTCTAACGAGCTCGCACTTGCTGCTTAATTGACAGCAACGTCCCAATCCTGACGCCTATTACGGGGCGGGGCGACTACTTAATAGGCTGGCTGCCAAGCCGGGGATCCGGGCGAGGCAGTGAGATTCAACAGGATCATCGGATCAGTGGACGGGCCAGGTGAGGCCCACCGATCTTAAAGCAGCAAACGCCTGGCTATACTTGTAGACGCCTTCGTGAAAGGCATTTAGGACACGGGTTCAACTCCCGTCGCCTCCACCAAATGATCCTCGGTGAGTTCGCTCATCGGGGATCGCCTTTTTTTAGGGCACCTCTAAAATCATAGGGAGATGAAGACTATTATCTCACAATCCTGCAGTAGTGTGCGCCGCGTCCTTTCCCGCGTCGTTCCGCGTATCCAAGCTCAACGAGCTCGCCAAACTTATCCTTCAGAGTGTTCCGGTTGGCTTCAAGTAAGTCGGCTGCTTCGCCGACCGACAAGGTGTCCCGTTCTGAGAGTAACTTGAGGAGTCTTTTCGAAAGTGGCGAGAGATGGTCTGGTAGAGTAGTTAAGCTGGTTTTTGGTTCGGAGCTTGAAAGCCGTTCGCGCAGGCGCTCGGTTTGCGATTTGAGAGACCGGA
>CBFHQJ010000206.1:0-3169 GCA_965657795.1 Akkermansiaceae bacterium | reverse complement strand
TATACATTCCCAATTCACTTTTGGGATTTGGGAAACTGATTGCAAAAGTGTGATCGTCGTAAATCGTGATTTGGGCAATCTCCTCACGGAAGTACTGCTTGTAGTAAGGCGCTTTGGCGTAATCCGATGCTCGTAGGTAAAGATTCACCGCATAATCTTTCGCCTTAACGGCAACACCATCGCTGTAAGTGGCGTCCTCGTGTAGTTTAAAATACCAGGTCCGCTTATCCTCGCTGTGGGCCCATTCCCGCGCCATTGCCGGAATGACGGAACCATTCAAACGATTTAATCTGACGATCCCAAGCTGAACATCATCATAGAGTTCGCTCCTAAGTCCACTATTGGCATTGGGACCAAAGGGCCTCAGCGAGGGTGGTGGACTCGCGGTGTAGTAGCGAAACACTCCGCCTTTTTTGGCAGCCGGATCCGAGTCCTCCGGCTCATCTAAACCATCTTTCCACGGAAGGCCTTCGGGAAGCTTCTCAATTTTCGAAAAGTTAAAGTAGTCGCCCAGAGCAAGACGCCTTTTATAACGGGCAATTGCCTCCTCGGCATCCTTTGCTTCAACAGACCCGGGCTCAGCCTTGGCTAACTCACTCTTGGCTTCATCGATTTTGCCAGCAGCCCATCGCTTGATGTAGTCGTTATAGACAGGAACATACTCGTCAAAGCCCAGACCTGCAACATAGGGCTCCTCGTCCTCACCGCAGCCGATCAGGAAAAATGGAATGAGCAGCAAAAACCAACGCATGATCTATTAACGATAAAAGGTGTATTTTTTTGGATCGAAGGCCTCACGAATCGCCTCACCCACAAAGGTGACGAGGACCAATAAAGTCACCAGGCAGGCAAACGCCGCACTCACCAACCAAGGCGAGGAAAGCGAACTGAGCCCATCCTTAAGAAGCTTCCCCCAACTCGCCAGATCAGAGGGAACAAAGCCCAGGTAATCGAGAGCCGTGAGTGACAGGATCACTCCGGAGATTGAAAACGGAATCAAGGTAACAAGGATGGCCACTGTATTCGGCATGAGGTGCCTAAAGAGAATTCGAGGAACACCCGCGCCGATCACCCGACTGGCGGCGATGTAATCACGCGCCTTTTCTTTAAGTGCTGCCGTTCTCATTAAGTTTGTCATCCCCATCCAGCCAAAGACTGCCAGTAGAAGCAGAATGAGATATAGTCCAAGCCGGTCTTTATATTGTGGAGGAACTCCCAAGGTCACAATAATCACGAGGAACAAGAAAGGAATGTTTGCCAGCACCTCGATCAATCGCTGTATGACGAGATCGAACCACCCGCCGAAATATCCCATCAACAAGCCAATGCTAATCCCTATAAAATAGACGATGGGGATGTAGATCAGGGCAGCTTTGAAGTTCACTTGAAGCCCACCGAAAAGATAAGCAAGAACATCGTCACCCTGTGAAGTTGTCCCCAGTGGAAACGCCCACTTGGGCTCGGAAGGAGGGTAGCTGACATCGTATTCCTGCTCCTCGCTTGACCCCATGAATTTTTCCAATGTTCCCTCTCCCGTGAACTCCTCCGACCCTTCAACCAGCTTACCGCCCTCATACTTGGCCTTGTAAACCCGATTATCGTTTTGATCCCACCCCTGGGCATCCCCCTGCCGCAGGCCCTTTCGATACGTAAATCGCAAGTGGGGTTTCTCTGGGCGGTCAGCATCAAAAAGCCGAGTGCCCAATCCGTTGTAGTTGCTCTCTCCGGGATCGATCTCCCGTCCCAAGGCATTGATGGTATCCTGGGTTGGAGCATAAGGTCTCAGAGGAAGAATCACGGTGTAATTCCCGTCCTTTTTCAACTCCCGATAGTTCGGCTCCAAATCAGCCTTGCCTCCATCGGTAATCCCAAAATCCTTGTTCTTCTCAAGCTTCGTGGTGAACGCCGGAAAGGACCATTGATCGTCATATCTCACCGCAAGAGCTTCCTTGCCGACCACGATTTGATCCAAGGCGGCAAAGCCTGCCAATCCGATGAGAATCAGGAACGAATAATACCCTCGCTTAATCGCCTTGAATCGCTGGATCTTGCGAACCGTGACCGGGTTGGGGGGGCCGCCGGTCAACTTGGAAAACAACAACCACGCGCCAAAAAGGAAGAGAATAATCGCAGTGACGTGACCGGCATTTTCGATGAGAAATTTTAACGGCTGGAACAAGGCCAGTTCTCCGGCCGTACGACTCAGATTATAGCCCCAACTAACCGTTGGCAGCATGAGCTCAAATTGCTCGGCCACAAAACCAAGGACCGCCGCGGCCATGAGTGTAATTCCTATCCAGAGTTTCATGGGCTTAGTGAAATTTCACACGAGGATCAACAAAGGCGACAATCACGTCGGAGAGGATATTACCCATCACCATTAAGAACGAGGCCACGGTCAGTGTCCCCATGATGAGCATTTGGTCGGGTGCCGTAATCGCCCTGAATTGAAGCAAACCAAAACCCTGAATATCGAAAACGGTTTCGATGAGAAGACTCCCCGTCACGATCAAAGTGATCAGTTGCCCCAAACTGGTGGCAATCGGGATGAAGGAATTTCGAAAGGCATGGTTAAAGACGGCCCGGTTGAATCCCACCCCTTTGGCAACAGCAGTTCGCACATAATCGGCAGCCAGGTTGTCCATGAGATTATTCTTCATCATCATCGTCATCCAGGCGAAGGCTCCCACCAAATAACTTATCAAAGGCAACACGGAGTGCCATGCCAGGTCCTTGACCTTTTCCACATTACTCATGGAATCAAAATTCTCAGAGGTCAGTCCGATCATTGGGAAGATTGGCTTAACCACCCCGAAGTAGACGAGAGCCAAGGCACCCAGTGCAAACCCGGGGATTGCATAGCCGAGAAAGATCAAAATCGAGCTGACATTGTCAATCGGAGTGCGGTGCTTGATCGCCTTTAAAATACCCAGAGGCAGACAAATGCCGTAGCTAATAATTGTGGTCAAAATACCAAAATAGAGTGCGACCGGCATCCGCGAGATGATCAAATCGAGAACCGGCTCGCCAAAAACCGAAGATCGCCCAAAATCGCCCTGCAGAAGCCCTGAAACTCGGGACTTAAAAATCACTGCCCGCGGCAGATAATTCTCCACCGTCTTATTAGTCTCTCCTTTTTCACGCTCCAGATGGGCCTCAAACCGAGATT
>CBFHQJ010000205.1:0-3216 GCA_965657795.1 Akkermansiaceae bacterium | reverse complement strand
GGAAATGGCCAATTCGATGGGACTTCCCGTGCGCGTTAGTCAGCATTATGTCTCTGTAAAGAATCGCTTTCTGGTTCGACGTGAAACGGTGGAGCTTGAGGAATCGTTCTAGTCCAGGGTGGCCGCCCTTTGGAGCACTCAAAACATAGGCCCATCTTAGTCATGACCATAT
This sequence comes from Akkermansiaceae bacterium, assembly GCA_965657795.1. Classification (GTDB taxonomy): domain Bacteria; phylum Verrucomicrobiota; class Verrucomicrobiia; order Verrucomicrobiales; family Akkermansiaceae; genus SW10. The sequence continues at coordinate 3,044 of CBFHQJ010000205.1, read as the reverse complement.
TAGGAGCCAAAGAATCTCTCACCGTATCATAGAGAGCGTCCGCAAGTTCCTCCCCTGGTGAGGTGGGTGGTCTTTAGATGGCGGGGAGGGTGCAGCGGGCTGGGGGAGAGACTTTGCAACGATAGGCCCTCGTCACATGACAGTGTCGATTAGGCCATTTGCGTTCTTCATTGTCTCCTTGTTAGTTAAGAATATCGCCCCAGGTTCCACTGGGCAATCCAGATGGGCTTCCCATGCCCCCTATAGCAGCGGCAAGAAAAGCTCCGAGAATAAATGGGATCTTCCAGCAATCAGCGAAAGTGAATTTCTTAGGGTTTTGTATTTTAAGATCTTTGGGGTGATTGTTATTGGTTTTCTGTTCAACCTCAGAGACAACTTTACTCTGAGCTTGGGCAATTAATTGATTGCTTCGAGGGATTTTAATAGGAATGAAATATTGGCTGTTTTCTTTATCCCCGGTGAGTATCCAGTGACCGTCTTCAAAGTTTGTCGGGTGATATGAGGGAACGCCTTTAGGAAAGTAAGTGGGAGGCGATTTTTGAATGAGATTCCAATCCTCTCCATTGTATGCCACTTGGGTGGACGGGGGGACTGGTTTCTGTGTGTGTGAGCAAGAAGATAGAATCCCCAAGGTGCAAAGGGCTACGACGAGCCTTCGAAAGGTCACCGGGATTTTTCGGGTAGATTGAAGAAGCGAAAGAGACACTCCCTCTGATACGTCCAGGTCGTCTCTTCAGCTTACATAAATTTCAGGTGCCGCATCAAAATCCAAGCGATGATCGATCAGCGGCCTCCGATTGTCGAAGAACGCACTCGAATTGGAGGCTGGGAAATGGATTCCGTGATCGGCCGGACAGGCGGACCAGTTTTGATCCAGGATGGTCGAACGCCGGAGCCGTTCCACCTTGTTACAGGTAGGTAGCTATTGCTACAGCTGTCAAAAGAACTGATGCTTTTCATGCTCGTAAAAGCTTTCGGCGTTTATCGCCTGTCCACCAAAGGGTAAGGATTTAAAATTGAGAATAATCTTGGTAAATCAAAAATTCCCTGCAATGTCTTGTAATGGCAGGTCGAAGTTTCCTCAAAAAGAACAAAAAAAATATCTCGGTCATACATAGCGGGATATTTTTCCCTTTGAAATTAATCTTAGGTTTATTTCCAGTTCTCAAGCGCAGTGGTGCATTTCTTGCGCTATTTGCTCTAGCTCCGTTGGCGACAGGTGACACTGTCACCTTTACTGGTGGAACAGCGACCATTGCTAACGGAACAACTGTGACAACTGATGGGCTATCTTCTCACGGTGGCGTGATGAGCTATCAAGAAGGAGATGTTATCCTAAAATTTTTGTCTCCCAAAGAAGATTGGAACAGTCAAAGCGTAGGAAATTACTACGGTGCTGGAAATGACGTAATTCATGGCCATTGGAGCGCAATCTCATCTATTGAGATTTTTCGTGATGGAAACACTCCTTTTGATCTTCAGTTCTTCCATTTGACATCTAATACTGAAAGGGGTGGGGGAGCAGCAACTGGAAATGAAACCGTTGTTATCCAAGGATGGTTGAATGGCATTGCAGTCACTGAAGAGTTCCAGTTGCCAAGCGATGATTGGGGCGGGTCTTACCAAGATGTCGTTCTTCCAGCTTCATTTGATAATGTTGATAAAGTAGTTATCCGTGACATATCTCAATGGGTGAATGGAGAATACGTAGGGGGAGAATTCTCAGCATACTGCTTTGGAATGGATAATTTTGTGTTTGACGATGTTGTCCCTCAAGAGCTTCTTACCGGAAATACTGTTGAGCTTGTGGTTGTTGACTCAACCCCGCCAAATGCGCCGACGCTGACTGGGCCGGCCTTGACCAAAAGCACGACACCGACGCTGAACGGCACAGCAGAAGCGGGCAGCACGGTGCAGATCTACGATGGCGTCAATTCGCTAGGTTCTGTGCAGGCCGAGAGTGGGAGTTATAGTATCACAGTGTCTTCCTTGTTAGAAGGCAGCCATAATATTACGGCGACTGCGACAGACGAGGCAGGTAATGTGAGTGCTGCTAGTTTGGCACTTACGGTGGTGGTGGATACCACGGCACCTGTAATCACTCTATCTGGAAGTGCGAATACCGAAGTGCAGGCTGGATCTTCATATATCGATGCCGGAGCGAGTGCGGATGGGCAGGAGGATGTTTCATCTCAAGGGGAAGTGGATACGACCCAACTAGGTTCGTATACAGTCACATACACCGCTCAAGATTTAGCGGGGAACGTGGGGACTGCGACGAGAACGGTAAACGTAGTGGATACGACGAAACCAGTGATTACGCTAAACGGAGGTGGTTCCGGAGGTGAAGTTACGATTGAGGTGGGCACCCCTTACCAAGAACCAGGAGCAGCGGTCTCAGATAACTACGATACCGGCTTAAGCGCTACGATCGATAGTAGTGCGGTAAATACGTCAGTTGTTGGTGATTATACGGTGACCTACAATGTAACGGATAGTCGAGGGAACGTTGCGGAACAAGTGACGAGAACGGTGAAAGTAGTGGATACGACGAAACCAGTGATTACGCTAACCGAAGGTGATGTTACGCTTGAAGTGGGTGGAAGCTACGATGACCCAGGAGCAACGTTCTCAGATAACTACGATACGGAATTAACAGTTACGATAAATAGTAGTGCCGTTAATATGTCAGCTCTTGGTAGTTACGATGTGATCTACTCGGCTACGGATGGTAGCGGGAATGTGGCCGACCAGGTAACGAGAAAGGTGACGGTAGTAGATACGACGCCACCAGTGATTACGCTAAATGGAGATGCGGAAGTTACGATCGAAGTGGGTGGAAGCTACACGGAACAAGGAGCAACGGTCTCAGATAATTACTATACCGGCTTAAGCGCTACGCCTACTGGAAGCGTTGATACCAATAAGGTGGGGGATTACGAGATTACCTACTCGGCTACAGATGACTCAGGTAATACGGGAACTGCGACAAGAACGGTAAAAGTTGAAGATACCATGCCACCGACTAGTCCGGCACTCAGCGG
>CBFHQJ010000204.1:0-3261 GCA_965657795.1 Akkermansiaceae bacterium | reverse complement strand
CTCTTTTATGAGGCAATGGGGACTTCTCCCGTCCAATCGTCAATCCCGTAGGGTGTCCTCTTTTGTGAGGCAACACGGCCTTTGCAGGAACAACAGCGATCGCTTGAGTTCCGGCATGTTTTGAGCTAACCTGATAGGACTGAACCTTAATTTTTGACCCGTCATGAAACTACTCCCGTTTTCCCGCCTTCTTGCCGTATCCTCGATACTGGCTCTGTTTGCCGTTTTGCCCGCTTCGGCCAAACCACGGACTTTTACCGACCAGAAGGGACGAAAGATCGAAGCAGAGATTATCTCAGTGGCCGGCACAAAAGTCACCCTTCGACTCACCAACGGAAAGGATTACACGATTCCGATCAAGAGTCTCAGCGAGAACGACCAGTTTTTTGTGAAGGTCTGGGGTATGGAGGAGAAGTCCGGTGCCAAAAAATCAGGAGATTCGGACAAAACCACCCCGACTATTCCCGACAACATCAAATATCGAATTGAAATTGAGGCCGATAAGGAACGGATTAAGAAAGGCTCCAAGGGCAAGGTGAGCTCGGGAGAGATTCAGACAGATCAATGGGTCTATGAAGCCAATCTTGAAAACAAATCACGGGTTAAGCTGGAAGGCTTGGAGATGAGCTATCGCGTCTATGTTGACCCGATAGCCAGCGTGAAGGTCACTATGGACAGCCCTCCCAAATTTTATGGAGGCCGCCAAAAGGTGAGCTCCGTCGAAGACGGTGCAAGTGTCATGGTCAGAACCGGGCCGGTGCCCCTGACCGAACTGGAGCTGGACCCCGGTTTCGTTTTTCGGGATGGTTCACGCAACGATCTGGAAGATAAACTGGAAGGAATTTGGATCAAAGTCTGGCACGGAGAAAAGAAAGTGGCCGAGTTCAAATCGAACAACTCAACGGTTAAAAAAGCCAAATGGGCCGACAGCGAGACCGCCGATCCGGACGCCGAACCAGATGAAGAAAAGGCACCTGCTCAGAAACAGGCGCCTGACATGGAAGATGACGCCAAGGAATAGGAATGCGGAGGCTTCCACGCCAATTCCAAAGCATCTTAACAGCCGTTGAGCTGACTTTTGACCGCTAGAGACGAGTCGATGCTTGGGCTGCTTTTGCTCACCATTCAAAAAGAGTCGCGAACCCCGTCTTTCAATGACGTTCCATCCCCGCTACGCTGCTCCAAATGAGCAACGTCAAAAATTTTGGGGCCACCGGAGATGGACAAACGGATGACACGGTCGCGATTCAACATGCAATCGCCGACGGGGATGGTCTCCTGATCTTTCCAAAAGGCACCTATCGAATCTCCCAAACTCTCGAGATCACTCTCGGAAAGAAAGGACCTGGTGGAGTCTCCGGATCGATGGGAGCCGCCACCATCGTCATGGCCGGCCCCGGCCCCGCCTTTCGTCTTGTCGGGAATCACGGCGGCACAGGTGATCCCGGTTCGGTGACGCCCCGTGTTTGGAATTCCGAACGCATGCCCGGAATTCGGCAAATCGCCATCGAAGGCGCACACCCCGGGGCCGACGGATTTGAACTCAAAGGCACCATGCAGGCCACCTTTGACGGCGTCCTAATTCGTCACGTTCGCCACGGCATTCACCTGGTGAAACGCAACCGGAATATCCTCATTTGCAACTGCCACATCTACCACAACCGGGGTGTCGGCATCTTTCTCGATGGCATCAACCTCCACCAAATTAACATCTCCTCTTCCCACATTAGCTACAACCGCCTCGGCGGAATCCGCATCGAACGGTCGGAAGTTCGCAACCTGCAAATCACCGGAAACGATATCGAATATAACAACACGCCCCGGTCCTTTCCCGATCTACCCACCGAACCCACAGCCGAAATCTGGATCGACACCACCGCCCCAAACGCAAGCGTCAATGAAGTGACGATCGTCTCCAACACCATTCAGGCCACCTCTTCAAAAGCCGGCTGCAACATCCGCATCATCGAGAAAAGCAACGGCTCGCGCCCACCGGGGCTGATCTCCATTACCGGAAACATCATCGGCTCCCAGGAAACCAACGTTCACCTAACCGGTTGCTATGGCGTCACCCTCTCCGGCAACTCAATCTACTCCTGCACCCACCGCAACCTGCTCATTGAGGACTCCCGGCTGATCACCATCGGAAGCTGTCAATTCCGACGGCACACCGAAAAGGCCGGCACCGGAGTGCGCCTGATCAACAGCTCCGACTGCTCCATCTCCGGATGTAATTTCCATGATCAATCAAGCGGAGGTCAACAAAACGGCGCTTCCCTTTTGGAGCTTAAAAACTGCGCACGCCTTGCGATCACCGGTTGCACTTTCACCGACGGCGTTCCCTGTGGCATTGACGCCATTGATTGCCAAAACGTCCTCATCACCGGATGCTCGGTGGCCGAAACCCGCCCAACCCCAAAAGCAAGTGCCGCCATTCGATTCGATGGGAAAGGAAGCAGCAACCAGATCTCAAATTGCTCCCTCTCCGGCGAACTCAAGTCCTCTTCAGCTTCCGGCCTCCTCAAGCCTAAGTAAAAATCTCTTCACGGCATCTCTTAAACAGTAAACGCACAGCCTGATCCCGACAATAAGCTTGTCAGTTGGCTTAAGCTCCCTGCCCGGGCGAACACCAGCTCGCAATCGCCCGCCCGGCCACCAGCCGGAGCGGGGCGCACCGCAGCGGAAAACCAAAGGATCGGGCTCGTTAAAAGTCCCTTAAATCGAATGGGGGAAGTTCATCAAAAGAAAACGCCAGCAGCCTGTGCGTCACGCTCAGCCAGACCATCCGTGGGCGCGAGGAGACCCTCACCAACGTCCTCACCCGGGACGAAGTTGCCCGCCTTCTCGCCACTTTCCGCGACGGTCGTTACCGGGCCTACTTCACCCTCGTCTACCAAACCGGTCTTCGACTCACTGAAGCCCTCTCCCTCAAACCAAAAGAAATCGAAGGGCAACGACTCATCATTCGCGTCCGACACGGCAAAGGCGGCAAACCCCGCGAAGTCCCCATCACCGCCGCCCTCCTCCAAAGACTCCGCACCTTCTGGAAATCGCACCGCAACAAAGACTGGCTCTTCCCAGGCGTCGGGCGTGGCTGGAAATCCTCCGGCATCACCCTGCCCCAGGCCCTGCACGACTGCCGTCATCACATGACCAAAGCCAGCATCTGGAGTGCCATCAAAGTCGCCGACGTAGAAGGCAGCTACCTCATTGTCGGAAACCACCTCACCCAAAGTGCCAGCGACGCCAACGAACTGCTCC
>CBFHQJ010000203.1:0-3291 GCA_965657795.1 Akkermansiaceae bacterium | reverse complement strand
TGACGCGACCACTCCCGCTCTTGTTCACCGCTACTCCTTCAACGAGGCGGCTGGAGCAGCCGACGAAGGCACTACCGTTGTTGATTCCATCGGAGGATCCGACGGAACCATTATCGGTGCAGGTGGAAACTGGTCTGGAAGCGCCCTGTCTCTTCCCGGTGGAGATGGTGCAACGGCAAATGCCACGTACGTCGATCTCCCCAACGGGCTTCTTTCGGCCCACGATCATGTCACTTTCGAAGCTTGGTATACCGTAACCTCCGTTCAAAACTGGGGTCGCATCTGGGACTTTGGTTCCTCTGCCGTCGGTGAAGTCACCACGACAAACATTGGCGGGTCTGAAGGATTCGACTACTTCATCTATGCTCCGAGCCAAGCAGCCGATCTCAACCTGCAGCGCACTTCAATCAGAAATAATGATGCCGCTGCGCTTGGAGGAGGAACCGGTCCGGTTGATGGAACCGAAGAAGCCGCCGATAGTGCGGTCGCCAGTGTCACCGGTCAGGAGTACCACGTGGCCGGCGTTTGGACATCCGATGGCAATGGTGGCGGCCAACTCTCGATCTACCGCGACGGAGTGCTTCAAAACAGTAGACTCACAACCTTCACCCCGCGGGATATCAACGACGTCAACAACTGGTTGGGACGCTCCAACTGGACCGCTGACAACTACCTCAACGGTGATCTCAACGAATTCCGAATCTACGAAGGAGCGATGAACAACGCCGCCGTGCAGTCCAGCTTCGAGGCCGGCCCTGACGCGACTATCGGCGAGTCGGAGATCAGCATCACTGCAGTCGATTACGATCCAGAAAATGATCAGATCACACTGACTTTCACCTCGGTTGCAGGTCGGGTTTACAACGTTTTTTGGTCGAATGACCTGGTAGATTTCGACAATGAGCTCATCGACGGTGTTTCTGCCACAGGAGCCAGCACCACGGTCGGCCCTCTCGCCAACCCGGCCCCCGGAGCGAGTAAGCTCTTCTTTAGAGTGACTAATTAAAGAAGCGCCATCGACGAAAAAGAAACGCTCATCAATACGAATGAACACAACCAGCATCACCTCCTCCATCCGCCTACTTACGCTGGGACTGATGGGAACAAGCGGTCTCTTTGGTGAGCCACTTACCTTCGACACCACGCCTCTCGGCGAAAAGGAAAGGCCCTTGATCCTACGCACCTATGTGCCCGATCCGGGGCTGGCTCCCGGCGTATTTCCCAATCACGGGAAAGCCTCAAAGTCCCCCAAATACAATCCCAGCCAAGGGCGTGATGTGAAGGGAGAATATGGCATGATCAAGGTGATTCCCGGCGCCATTGCGGTGAATCACGGTCCGGCCTTGTCCTATGTCTGGGACACGACCGAGTGCCGCTTGCTCTACGCCTGGCAGGGCGGATTTCTGGACATGTATCCTTACTGGGGTGAGGAGGGCCAGGGCGGACGCCGTTCGTTCGATTACGGGACCAGATTGATTGGAAATCTTTTCTATCTCGCCGAACCGGAAGAGCGGAAAAAGCCTTCCTTTTTGGGTTACGATCTTTCCAAGACGGGTGCTCCCACTTTTCACTACAAATTGGGAGAACAGAAATTCTCGCAAACTGTGTCACCGGTGGACGGGCAATTCGCCTTTCAGATTACCACCAACGGAAAGTCCGAAACCATCAAAGGCAAGTTGATCTCAAAACATCAGGGCTTCGAACGGAATCTCAAAATCAAGGATGTTTCGGCCAAGGCGGGCGAAAAAGTCTTTGGAGCCTACGGCTGCGTTGCCTGCCACTCCGTCGATGGTTCGAAAGGTCACGGACCTAGCTTGAAAGGCCTGGCTGGTTCCACCCGCCCCATTGAGGGCGATGGTCCGATTCTCGCAGACGCCTCGTACCTCCGCGAATCCATTCAGAAGCCCAACGCCAAAACCGCCAAAGGCTTTCCTCCCGGCTACATGCCTCCCTATCAACTCAAGGACAAGGAAGTCGAATCTTTGGTGCTCTACATTCAGTCTCTCTCGAAATGAAATTTCTCTCTCTACTCGCATTCCTGGTCTCCCCCCTCGCCGCAGCCCCTTATCAGGTCGAGGATATCAAATTCCCACCCGGGGTTCCTCCGGAAGTTGGTGCGATTGATTTTGCACCCGACGGCACCCTTTTCGCCGTTCTTCGTCGCGGCGACGTCATGCGCGCCACCCCGGCCAAAGATCCCGCCAAGTGGAACTGGGAATTGTTCGCCACCGGCTTCCACAATGGCTGCGGCATCGACGCGATCTCGCGCAACCAGGTTCGCGTCACCCAGATGGCTGACTTTACTGAAGCCACCGATACTGACAAGGACGGCACCGCAGACCAGTATCGCATTTTTGCCGCTGGCTGGGGACTCTCGGGCAACTATCACGAAACAAACACCATCTGTGACGATGGCAAGGGCGGCTATTACGTCGCCGTCGGAACGGCTTCCCACAATGGCCCCACGGCCGAGCATACCCTGGGCGAGTATTCCAAGTTTGGACGTCGTGGCCGCAACTTCGCCTCAGTCAAGTGGAAGGGCTGCACCCTCCATTGTGATTCCGAGGGCACACTCACTCCCTTCTGCTTCGGCTTCCGCATGCACAACGGCATCCATCTCGACTCCAATGGCATTCTTTGGTGCGGAGATAACCAAGGCGACTGGCGGGCCACCACCCCGCTCTATCATCTTGAGAAAGGAAATTTCTACGGACATCCCAGCGCCTTGGTTTGGGACGAACGCTGGCCCAAGGACAAGGACCCGCTTCACACTTATCGTGAAGATTTGGAGGCCTACAACAAACACCGCACCCTCCCCGCGGTCCAGCTTCCTCATATGGAAATGAATCGCTCTGCCGGAGAACCCTACGAAATTCCCGCAAACTTCCCTCACTTCCCCGGCCAGATGCTTTTGCCTGACAACAACAGCAAGCGGATTTCACGCATCATGCTTGAAAAGGTAAACGGGAAATTCCAAGGAGCCTGCACCCACTTTCTCGACGGTGGCGGACTGCGAAGCGGCAACCATCGTATCCGTTTCAGTCCCGATGAAAAACAACTCTACGTCGGCCAAACCGTCCGGGGTTGGGGAAAGGAAGCCGAAGGTCTGCAACGCATCACTCCTCTCGGACCGGAGCCCTTCGACATCACCGCGTTCAACATCACCCCAAAAGGATTCAAGCTCACTTTCACCCGCGATTTAGCGGCCCCTCCGGAACAGAAGAACCTGAAATTCCAGTCCTTCACCTATCAGTCCAAGTGGACCTACGGATCACCGCAGGAAGACAAACA
>CBFHQJ010000202.1:0-3402 GCA_965657795.1 Akkermansiaceae bacterium | reverse complement strand
CGTTTTTCCTGTCTTCGGCTCTCTCAGCAGGAGAGTCACATTGTCCAGGTTCTGTTCTTCAAGAAATCCACCCACCTTTGCAAACCACTCCGGGTCATGCTCCACACTGACCAGGCTCCCCCAATCCCTTAAGCGATTCCCGATGTGTATCGTGCTCGCTCCCGAGCCATATTCCACCACCACCTTCGCCTCATTGAGAGCCGCATCCAGCAAGGCCAGATCATCGCCGAGCATGTAGGGAATGGCTCCCTCCGCAAAAGTCGCGGAGCGTGCGCCGCCCCAGTTATCACTCTTGGTGTCCCGCTGAAAAGCGACCCACTCCGGCGGACAAAGGGCCTTCAAGCGCCCCTGCTCGATATTCCGCCCGATCTCAATATCACTCTGGGGATAACGCCACTCGCCCAGCATCGAGAGAACTTTTCGAGCCCCTTCTCTCGTGAAGAGCAGGGCATGATTGTCGAAGAGAAAATGACACTTCAACCACTTCGGATCATCCGTCGGACGCGGCGGATGGTAATGATTCCCTCCAAAGAAAACCAGATCGGAGTCGAGTCGAAAAGAATCGGCCAAGACCTCTTCAAACTCCGGAGCAAACGCCACATCATCTTCCAGAAAAAGCAGGTGGCTCTTGTTTGTCCGAAGAAACTTCCGCAAGGCGAGACGCTTCGTCAAACGCACCGCAAAGTTTGCCGGAGTTGTCTTCTCCGGATATCGCTTCAACCGCTCCACCGGAATTCGACTGCCGTCAACCGCTTCCTGGAAAATGATCGGTTGGCCAAGGATATTGACGATACCATTCTGGAGGACAAAACGACGGTCTAATCTACGCCTCAAAGAAGCAACGAAGATATGAACCGTATTCAACGAAGGAACGTCATGTTTTTAATTGCAGATTCACCCAATTTTTCAAAAGTGGGAATCTGGAAAAACTACTACTCAGATTGATAATTGATCGCTAGAGCTATTCAGCCTCCGGAACACTCTCAACAGTGAGGAGATGAGAAAACCTCCAGTTTGGATCATTTGACACTTGCTCCGCAAAACTTAAGCCCGAATAGACCTTCTGGATACCATCTGTATACACACTACCCGACAGAGCATCGTTGTCTGGGTTAAACCTAATGACAAACTCACATTTTTTATGCAGGTGATCAATCAAGAGGGCGTGAGAGTAAAAACTCTTCAGGGAAACCAGTTCACCATTTGAGTCTGTAATCTCACCCTCAAGCATCTGAATGTTTTTTCTAAAATACTCTATTTGTTCTGGTGTGGCTGGTTCGACAGAAATCGAAAGATACTCCTCCGCTCCTATTTGATTAGTCTGAAGTAAATTCGCACGTTCGACCTCCATTTCTTTAAATTCTTCCAAAAGCTTCTTTCCCTTGAGAAGGCTACCCGCATTATCGGGAACAGTAATCAAACGCTCATTCTGACTTCTTTGGATAGTCTTAGAATGCACAGCCCCACCTATTTGCCTTGCGCTCAGCTTGCTCGGTGAGTTTCCATCCGCCAAATTTTCGCCGTCCTCACCCTTCCGGTTTCCTTCCCACCAGTTTAGGGCAACCACTAAAACAACCGTGAGAGCGATCATGCTAGAGAGAATTCTCCCATTCGTCAGCTTAATCATTTCCGTAAAATCACCTTCAGTTTGAACGAGTTATTGGGCTTGAGCTTAATCATGTAAATCGAGTTGGGATGGTTTTTGATATCAGTCACTTGAACTCCGTAATTCGCGTCGATTTGAGGGGCGGTAACATATTGATACTCTGGTCCTGGATTGACCAAAGTCCCTCCTGGGGCGGTTTTTGTTTGCGTCAAGTTACTGTGGTTATTAGCGAAGTATCCACCATATTGCTGGAGAATTGCCTCTGTTGCTTGAGCATCAGTCAAGCCGTCTGGTGCCTGAACATGAAGAATCATGGCATTCGCAAAGCTGATGTCGTAAAGATACCACCAAACATTCACCTGACTTGAAGGATTCTGAGCCAAACCAACCCCCGTTCCAAATGCCGTGACGGCTGCTGCGGAATATGAACTTTTCTTAATAAATGATCTCCTTGTTAAACTCATGATATTTTTTTCTTTCGCTATCAGGTTGCGAAAAAAAAAAACGATGTTGTCAAATCTTTTTCATGAGTTGGCCTAATATATTTCCGGTGATGGTTGATGACATGATCGAAGACTACCAAGCACGCGCCTCGGCGCAAGAAAAAGAGACTCTACGTCAATACTTTGCGCTTGCCTCCATCCATCATCAAAAGCCGGCCCATCATGTCGTCGCCACCAGTCTTTTTTGGAAACCCGCCCATGAAGGAGGTCAGGACTACCCCGAACCAACCCGAGAATTGATGAAAAACCCGCAAAATGAGGGTCTCGATTCACTCTTTAAAAATCCGTGGGAATATTACGTGGAGCCGATCTTCAGAACGGCGCGTCAGTTGGCAGAGACCCGACCCGATCTCACTTATCGGGTCTATCTCGCCAACGATCTCGCCTTCCTCATTCCCGAACTCGGCGAGGCCGGTTGTGAAGTCTATCTCATGGAGTCCTCCTCCATCCTGCACAATCCCGGGGCAATGTGGCGCTTCCTCGCGATGGAGGAAGAAGGCCTCGTCACCATGAATGATTCCGACCGCGCCAAGTGGCTCATTTACGATGTCGAACGCACCGAAGGTCTCGCGGACGGGCCGTCTTTCGACTTTAAATCGTCCGGGCAATTAAATGACAAACTCACTTTTTCCGAAAAACGGCCATCCCTTGAGCCTTCTCCAAACAGGGCGATTCGAGGAGGTAATCGTAGTGCTCCAGCAACTCCGGCAACCGTGCTCGATACCGAAACCTTGGCCAGAAATCATGGATCATCAAAAGCCCTCCCGGCTTTAAAAGGCGCCTCCCAATCAAGGCGCAATTGATCCGTTGACGCCCATCCACGAAAACCAAATCAACCTCGCCGTCTTTAAGCTCGTTCAGCGGAGCCGCGACATATTCCGCCATCTCCCGATCGGAAAAACGCTGCCAAGGCCGAATCGTTTTTCCGGTCTTCGGCTCTCTCAGCAGGAGAGTCACATTGTCCAAGTTCTGTTCTTTAATAAATCCACTCACCTTCGCGAACCACTCCGGGTCATGCTCCACACTGACCAAGCTCCCCCAATCCTTTAAGCGATTCCCGATGTGGACCGTGCTGGCACCTGATCCGTATTCCACCACCACCTTCGCTGCGTTCAAAGCCGCATCCAGCAAGGCCAGATCATCACCGAGCATGTAGGGAATGGCTCCCTCCGCAAAAGTCGCGGAGCGTGCTCCTCCCCAATTGTCGCTCTTGGTATCCCGCTGAAAAGCGACCCACTCCGGCGGACAAAGAGCCTTCAAGCGCCCCTGCTCGATATTCCGCCCGATCTCAAT
>CBFHQJ010000201.1:0-3415 GCA_965657795.1 Akkermansiaceae bacterium | reverse complement strand
CTACTCACAGTGACAGACACCAGACGATCACTGCCGTCGAACCCCGCAGGATTCTTAAAGAGGTCGGTCCGGATCCCCCGGTTGCCAAAGTTGATACCCCAGCCGTCGATGCCTTGGTTCGGCTTGAAGTTGAGAAGTGTCTCATCTGCCAAATCGAGAGTCTGGCCATTTCCGGTGAAGGTGGATTCGATGAAGTCAGGCGCGTAAATCAAGGTTCCCCGGTCCGCAATGACAGCCTGCCCAGGGAGACGCTGGAAGGTTGAACCATCCCCATTGGTGACAATGTTTCCATCTTCATCGAGGGCATCTTCGCCCCCGAGGTAGCGTTGGATCTCTCCGGCGGTGTGAAGAACAGGGTTGTCCTTGAAGTGAAGGATCGCATCTCCGGGCTTGCGAGCCAGATCGACACCAAATGGATCAACGAGGATGGCACCACTGAAGAGATCGTAGGCATCTTCCCCACCCTCGTAGGTCACCTTCTCTGTTCGGAAATTATTGAGCGGATCGCGAAGTGCTTCGATCACGGAGGCTCCAACAAGCCCTTGCTGTGCCGGATCGATGAGCCGGTAAACGGTCTCACCACCCCGGTAGAAACGTTGATCCAATCCGAGGAACCCGTCGTGGAGTGAAATCTCGCCATCCTGAATGGTCTCGATATCGATCTCAACCCGATCAAGGGCACCAATCAGGTCCTGAGTATTGTTGGTGCCATCAATGATGAGGCGGTCAGCCCCGATGGAAGCCGGATCAGTCACACGGACGTCGACGGTGCGGGTGAAGGTCACAATCTCTGAACGATTCACTTCAACCAAGGCCGGGATCCTATCCGCAGCAGCCGAGTAAACGATATTTAGAGAACTATCGACGTTGCTGAAGAGGTTGTCAGCCACGCGGAAGGCCCCAGGCTGATCACCCGAAGGAACACTGGAACGACCATCATCGATAATCGACTTGAAGGCATCCTCTCTCTTAATGTGAGCCGGGCCGGCTGAACTAACGTGGATACCAATCCCATCGAGGGCAAAGTCATTGCCATTAACTCCGACGACACGCAGGAACCTGGCATTATTGCCAGCCCCAAGCGAGTAGGTCCGGATGTTCGCGTTTGAGACATCGTTCTCATCTTCAACCTCGCGCTGATAGGTCGAACCATCCGGATCAGTCGTAGTTTCGGTGGTCTGGAAGCCATTCGGAAGGATCCTGCTGAGACCAATTTGTGAGGCATTCGTCCAACTGGTGCCATCGACACTCCACTGGAGCCTGATATTGGCAAAGCTTCCTTGGGTCGCCGCGTTGCCACTCCGATAAACATTCACGTCAGCCCCACTACTTCCGAGAACGATGATCGACGGATCGATGGAGGTCTTCACCCCAAATGGATCGATGAAGAGAGGCTGGGCTCCCGAACCAATCTGGTCGAAGGCGTTTTCCCAAAGCTGCGGATTGCGCTCGCCATCGGTGAAGGCCGAGTTGGTCTCCAGGCCATCTGGACCGATGTAAACATTGCCACCAGTATTGGTTGCCGGCACTCCATACTCTTGGACGAAGTCGGTATTGATCTCACCATCCGAGCGGAGCGAAATAGTGCGAACCTTCACCTCATCGCTGACGGGATCGTAGTAAACAATCGGAGCAAGGTTGGCATCAGCGTAATCAATGAAGGTCGATTCATCGAGTTGGAGGACGCCAATAGTATTTGGGGAGAGAATGTTACCAGGACCCCGGTCGGTGTCTGTATTGATGAAGGTATCAGGGAACGGAATGTTCGGCAGGCTACGGACAATCTCCTGAACTTCATCAATGTGAGCGTCGCCATCAAAGATGAGGCCCCCTCCAATGTTAGCGAGACTTCCATTGTCGCCAATCGTGACCGTATCGATTCCAGGCCCACCGAACACTTCAGTCGTTCCCGTGGTCTGCTTCAGGAAGATGGTGTCGTCCCCGGCTCCGGCAACAATTCGGAGGTCGATTTCCTGGCGCTCTTCATCAGTGACCTGACGGAGGACGCCCTCACGAGTTGAGGAATCACGAAGATCAGTGAGAGCCACCGTAAAGGTGTCATTGCGCGAAGCGCCATTCCCTGGATCCTCGTCGGCCAAGCGGATATCAAGAGTCTCCACTCCCTCGAGCTGGACACCGAAGGTGCGGGTTCCATCAGGATTCAGGAAGCCATCATCAGCGACCCGAAGTCCCATTCCCTCAACGGAGATGAAGACGTCATCGATCTCGTTCCCTTCTCTATCAAGCGCGCGCTGGAAGGTTCCATCATCAAGCGACTCGAATCGAGGCACCAGGCGGTTTGTCACGAGACCTGAAAGGTTTGGCCCGGCCGAGTTGTGGAAGATCACGGTATCGCCATCATCCTCAAAGGTGTTTCCACCCTCGACGATCACCCGACCTCGAATCGCACCAACGGTGAATTGGGAAGCTTCCTTGAAGGCAAATGGTGGCGGATCGAAGCTGAAGGACAGCGGCTGGATCGTCTGGGTCTGGGTCTGAATGACACCTTCTTCGTAGCTCTCGGTGACATTCGAAACGATGACCTGATAAACATCCCGCTGGAAGATTCCGAAGAACCAGGAGTAACCGGTGCGGATTCGATTGACCTGAATATTACCCCGGTCGAAGTCCAGCTGCTGGTTGCGGCGGTTTGGATAGGCGTTGCGCTCGGCCTCGAAACGAGCCTGCACATTTGACTCGATGGCCTGAATCGCAATCTCCTCAAGAGCTGCTGAGATTCCTGGGAAGAAGAAGCTGGCAATACCGCTCCACCATCCGAAGTCGAAGTAGTAGACCTCGGTCGGACGGTTGATGGTCACATCGTTGTAAACCAACTGGCTCGGAAGCTCGATGGTGACAGGCGGAGGAGTGACGGTGATTTCAGGCGGATCGAAGACCAACGGAGGATGATCACCACCGAAGTGGATGGTATCGTCGCCGGAGCCACCAACGATGGTCGTGGTGAAGGCTTCATTGGTGCTGAGGACATAGATATTATCACCACCACCGGCACCATTGACCTCAAGGCGCTCGATACCCCTGAAGTTGACAAGACGACCAGCACCAGCGACCACGCTTTCGGTGATTACGAAGGTGTCGGAAATCGGAGTTCCCACCACAACGAGCGTATCCACACCAGGACCACCGTTAATGGCGACCGGGCCATTCTCGAGGTAGGAATAACGGTTGCTACCCATTCCACCGAAGAGGTTGGCCAGGTTTGTGACTTCCTGATCATCTTCAGGATTTTCACGAAGGACGAGGAAGGTCTTGAGCAGGAATCGGTCATCGCCAGCTCCACCGTGGAGGTAGAGCTGGGCACGGTTGAAGTTGACCTCGAAGGAGTCATTCTCACCACCTCCATATATGTAGAGGATGTTCGAGGCTCCATTGGTGAGGTTCTCGGTGTCTGCTA
>CBFHQJ010000200.1:0-3517 GCA_965657795.1 Akkermansiaceae bacterium | reverse complement strand
CGGATTTTCAGATTGATATTCGTAAATTGGCATGGTCGTAAGCCAGAAAAGGGTGCCGGCCAGAAAACCGCACCCTTAATGATTCTGACTGTGAAGCCTAACCTACCAGGAGGACTTTGTCACTCCGGGAATCATGCCGTGGGAGGCCATTTCGCGGAAGGTAATCCGGGAAAGGCGGAAACGGCGAAGGAAGGCACGGCGACGGCCGGTCACTTCACAACGGTTCACAAGCCGGGTCGGGCTTGCGTCACGTGGGAGCATTGTCAAACCGACGTAATCCTTCTCCTTCTTCAACTGGTGACGAAGGTCAGCGTATTTTGCTACAGTCTTTGCTTTGCGCTTGTTGCGCTCAATCCAGCATTTTCTTGCCATGGGACGGCTGAGATAGGGGAAATCCTCGCTCAGGCAAGGTTTTTTTAGACTTTTGAAGAGGAATTTTTATGAATCAAGCCTCGCCTGCCGAGTTAGTTAAAACAACTTAAAGATCTTCCCCCATCATACGATCGAGTTCAATTCAACTTGCCTTGCTGCGGGAAGGAAACTAATTCCGCGCATGGACCGACCCGATGGACGCGCTATTCCCGATCTCCGCCCGATCTCTTTCATCCCCAATGTCGCCCCGCACGCCACAGGCTCGGTGCTCGTGTCTTTTGGGAACACCCGCGTCATCTGCGCCGCCACGGTGGAGGAAAACGTCCCCCGCTGGATGAAGTTCCAGAACGTGGAAGGCGGCTGGGTGAGCGCGGAATATTCCATGCTCCCTTACTCTACTCACGACCGGAAACAGCGCGACATTAACCGCGGCAAGCTCGACGGTCGTTCCTCCGAAATTCAACGCCTCATCGGCCGCTCACTCCGTGCCGTCATTGATCTCAAAAAACTCGGCAAACGCACGATCTGGATCGATTGCGACGTCCTTCAGGCCGACGGAGGCACCCGCACCGCCTCCATTACCGGCGGATGTGTCGCCGCCGCCATCGCTATCAACCGCCTGATGTCGCAAGGAAAGCTCAAGGATTTCCCTCTCAAAAAGCTAGTCGCCGCAGTAAGTGCCGGAATCTACCAAGGTGAGGCCATTCTTGACCTCAACTACCCCGAAGACCGTGATGCCGCCGTCGACTTCAACGTCGTCATGACCGAAAGCGGCGAATACGTCGAATTGCAGGGCAGCGGTGAAGAGGACGTCTTCACCAGCGAGCAAATGACAGCCATGCTGGATCTTTCGCGGGATGGCATTGCTGAATTGGTTGAATTGCAAAAGCAGGCTATCCTCGATGCCGACAAGGCCACAGGGGCCGATCTTGAGGGTCTGGGCGCCGCCTTCAAATAAGCCGATGATCGCTGAATTATCTTGCGGCGACTTCTCTGCGGAGTAGCTTTGGTTTGCAGGAATGTTCTTCTGATCGCTCCTGCCATTAAAAACCGGAGGGAAACCTCCAAACCATAAAAACGATAATGAAACTGAAAAAAACACAGAAAATGAAGGGCTTCACCTTGGTGGAGCTTCTCGTGGTGATCGCGATCATCGCGGTTCTTGCCGGAATCGCGACTCCGCTCATCCTCAAGGCCCAAAAAGCCGGTGACCGGACCAAAGCACTCGCCAACGCCAAGTCGGTTGTGGGAGGATTGCTAAGCTTCAAGAGTGACAAGGGTGCTTACCCTTGCCAGTCCACTCGCGAGCTCCTCGAAGACGAGGGCATTGACTTCCTTCCTCCCGGGAATGACGCAAATGCCTACCTTGCCCAGTTGGTCGCCACCGACAACATCGATACGGAGAAAGCATTCTTCGCTCCCGGTGTGATTGGCGCCAAAGAAGGTGACAACATCAAGGGAAGCGCCGACAAACTCCTCTCCCGTGGAGAAAACAGCTTTGCCTACATCATGGCAGAAAACGAGGCTCCCCTCACCGACACCAAGAGTTACACTCCTCTTGTGATCGCTCCGATCAAGAGCGGCGGCGAGAATCCAAAGTTCGATGGTGGTCCTTACGGAGACAAGTTCGTTTACGGCCTTGTTGACGGCGCATCTACTGCTGGTGACATTGCCGAAGACGGAACCGCCAAGTCCGCTGGACGCGACAGCTTCTTCCAGACCGGCCGTGACTCCCTCTTCGGGAACGACACTCCTGTCGTGAAGCTCCCGACCGGCATCCAGTAGGCCCCGGTTGATTTTACTGAAATAACTTTCAGAAGCGGGCCTCTTACGAGGCCCGCTTTTTTTTGGTGACCTCACATCCAAATGACTTTACGCCATGAAATCATACACGCTTCACAAGGGGCTTGGCTGGCCCGGCATCCTCTTTGGATTGCTTGTCTTTGTCGCTGCCATTCTTGTCTTTGTGCCCCTGTTTTTTCGCACCTCGCCAGGAGGAGACCGCACCAAGGCCTTGGCCAATGCCAAATCCATCGTGGGTGGACTACTGTCCTTTAAATCGGACTATAGAGTCTATCCCTGCGACGCGACTCGCAAGAAAATGGAAGGCGACTCCGATCAACCTTCGCCTCACGATCCCCTCTCTCTTCTCAGCACTGACGTACTCCCGCCCGGGACCAGCGCCAATGCCTACCTCGCCCAATTAATTGCCAGCGATCACGTCGACACCGAAAAGATATTCTACGCTCCCGGAGTGATTGGAGCCAAGGAAGGTGACAATATCGTGGGGAGCTCCGACAAGCTCCTCGAGCCGGGTGAAAATTGCTTTGCCTACATCATGGCTAAAGGCGGTGATCCTCTCACAGACACCCGGGCCTACACTCCCCTCGTTTTAGCGCCCATGAAAGCCAAAGGTGAATTGGAGCCGATCTTTGATCCAGGTCCCTATTCTGACAAGTTCGTGATGGGCCTCGTCGACGGATCAGCTATCGCCGGAGACATCGACGAAAATGGGAAGGCCGTTTCCAAAGGCCGCGAATCATTCTTCCAAGCCGGCAGAGACTCGCTCTTCGGAAACGACACCCCGGTCGTAAAATACCCGCTCTTCCCGAAGCGATGAATTCCTACTCACTCAAAAAAGGATTCAGTGGGCTGAGAGTGATTGTCACTTCGACAATCGTTGGAACAGCCTTTCTTGTAGCTCTTTCCTTCCTTGCACGAGATCGGCCTTATTATGCAGGGCGCACCAAGGCCCTCGCCAATGCCAAGTCTGTGGTTGGTGGACTCCTATCCTTTAAGTCAGATTACGGGAATTACCCCTGTCACGAGACTCGTGCCAGACTTGAACAGGACGGAATCGACCACCTCCCATCTGGCACCAGCGCAAACGCCTACCTCGCCCAGTTGGTCGCTACCGACCACATCGACACCGAGAAAGCGTTCTTCGCTCCGGATGTTGCCGGAGCAGTGGAAGGTGACCGCATCAAGGGGAGCCCCGACAGACTTCTTTCTCCTGGAGAGAACAGCTTTGCTTACGTCATGGCTCTCGATGGAAAACCTCTCACAGACATTCGCACCAACACCCCTCTCATTCTCACACCGGTGATAAGGAATGAAGAAACCGAACCGACCTTCGATCCGCAAC
>CBFHQJ010000199.1:0-3585 GCA_965657795.1 Akkermansiaceae bacterium | reverse complement strand
ATGTCAAAAGTTGGACATATTATGTGGCCACTCGCACGGATTGAAAGGGGTGTATTTTTCCGATCTGTGTTGCTACCGCTGCCACCGTTAGTGGTGAGTCGACCGGCTGAAAAGTAGTTAGCATTAATCGCACCCACATTGAGCCGAGCGGTTGTTGTACTCGTATGAATGAGCACCCTGCTTCCGTCCATTCTAAGATTAGATGGGGAAAAGGCCCCTGGCGTCCCACCGCCAAATCCGAACCAGTTGCTGTTCTGTTGATACCCTAAACCCATTACATTATTACCAGCGCGAACAAACGCCATGTGAGCTGCCGTGTGATTATTCGCCTGCCGCGTGATCTGCAACGATCCATAGCGCGTGTTGTCAACAGCCCCGTCAGCGATGGAGAGCTTACCTGCTGGAGTCGTAGTTCCGATACCGAGATTTCCTGAAGAGTTGAGGACCATTCTGGTCGCGCCAGCATTGGCACCACTGTTCCATGTGTGATGGCCATCGCTTGACCTAATATCGTAACGCCCCACGGTCCCCGGTGCTAGAACTAGATCTTTCGCAAGAGCCCCAGAAGGTGAACCCAAAATTGTTTTGCTTCCATTATAACCGACATAGGCCCTCCCGCCGGCAAAATCTGCAAAAGCAGCTGTGTTACTTCCTTTCGACCCCGAATCAAAACGCGCGGCAACATTGGACCCAATTGCTACAGCATGGAGTGGAAGCTCGGGAGTCGTTGTCCCGATACCGACCTTACCATTAAAATCGGCGTTACCACTCACCGAAAGTGGATTAGTCGGATCCATGCCGATGCCAACTTCCCCACCTACCACTTTAAAATCGGCACTATTCTCTAATTCCAACAATACATCGGTTGAATTTAAGCCCATGTAGCCCAGTCGAGCACCTCCAGGTTTATACCAGCTCAGACCACCGGCACGGGTGTTGTCACCTGGCTGCATCTGGATAAATCCATGGGATGCCGTGCCACTTCGAAATTGTGCATTGCCATTCACATGCAGCTTCGCCAGTGGCGAAGTGACGCCAATTCCAACGTTGCCACTAAAATCAGCCGCACCCGTAACCGACAGTTGATTCGTCGGAGCATTATTACCAATGCCGACGTTACCGCCATCCGAATTGAGCGTGAGGTTCTGGGAACCCGTGCCTTCTTTCCAGGCCTGGATGAAGCCGGTGCCATTGCCGGTATCATTAACGCCGATACGCAAACGCTCGGTGGCATCAGTGGCGGTGAGGAGGAGCTGCGGATTGGCGGTGCTACTGCTTGCCCCGGTCACGGTCAAGGCACTGGAAGGACTGGCATTACCCACCCCGACATTGCCATTATCCAACACTTGGAGTGCGCTTCCACTGGCGCTCGTGCCAAGAACTTCCGCGAATTTCGAACGAAAGGCGAAGGCGGAGGAGACGATCTGCTGGCGCGGCGAGATCTCCGAATCCGAAACAGAGATAGTGGAGGCATTCGCGACAGTCACGCTAAGATAACGTGTGTCACCATCGAAGACATTGGCGAGGAAGACTGCGGGTGAGGCAGAGGAATGTTTACTCGTCTCACTATAGCTATAGGTCTGAGTGGTGTTGGCGATACCATTTCCCACGAGGACACTAAACTCACCCTCAGAAATCGTCACGGTCTGACTCTCCGAATAGAGCAAGTTCGCCTGAGTGGTGGCAGAGGGAGAATCCCAAATACGAAAAATGACGGTACGGTTCACGGGAGTTCCCGCCCCCAACAGGGTGCCATCTGGATTATAGACCCTTCCCTGATAGCTGATGGTCCCGGGGACAGCGCTCGTCTGGCCGAAGCTGAGAGATAATTGGAACGCCAGAAGGGCGAGAATAAAGGTGAACTTAGTTTTCATAATACAATGAGTGGTCGGTTGTTTTAAAAAAGAGAGTGGGTGAAAAAGGAGAATTTAAGGTGAGACGGTGAGCTCACCGATCTCCGAAACACGGCGGAGTTTAAAGGTGCCGGCGAGCTGAATTCCATCCCCAGTACCTACTCCGAGAGTATCCTTGCTGAGACCCTGTATGGTTTCAGCGTAATTGCCGCCGATTACCGAGCTGCCCCAGCCGGTGATGGTGCTCCCCTCAGGCGGCGAGGGCGTAAAAGTAAAAGCGACCTCGCGGCTGACATTGTAGCTTTCCTGACCAGCCGTCAGAGCAGCCCCGCTCGCGCTCTTATTGTCGTGATCCGGATGATACTTGTGGACGAAAGGGTTGGTGGGATCATTAAAGGGAATGTCAATGGTCTGGGTGAGAGTCGTGTCATTCCCAACCGCGCCAGTGGCGGTGAGGACCCGGTCCAGCGGCAGGTGCGCTGCCACGATGCGCGCGGCTCCGGACTTGGCAGAAGAGAGTAGGCCAGACTCCTTGGTGCAAAGGCCGCGCGCATTTCCGGCGACGTCTAGCTGCCCAAGGAAGACCTGCGAGAGAATACGGGCCGTCCCGCTGTCATCCACGTGAACGATATAACGAAGCGGATAGGAACTGGAGGTCGCGGTCACCTCATCGGATTCCGGCTTACTTTCCACAGCGCTAACCAAGGCATCCCCTACCCACAGACCGGCGAACGAGCTCGTACGAGCCCGCACAGGTAGAAGAAGATCGGTCAAACTGGCACTGTCGGTAAATCTCAGGAATGAGGCATAGAGACTGCCCGCCGCAGCCGTCATCTCGGCCCGGCTGATCCCAAAAGAGAGCTCCACGGTGGAGCTTGGGGCGATCACCTGAGTGATTCCACCTGGGTCCAGAAGGGCCTCAGTCCAGGTCGCAGTAGCGGCATCAAAAGTGCGCTGAGTGATCGGCACCGATGCCGCGATAGTTTCCTGACTCGCAGGAGCCGCGGCAGAGGCAACCGGGGCAATAGCGATGGTAGCAATAGAGCTACTGCGATTGTAAAGGCGGGCCGTGATGATGTTGCCGTTGCGCCCGAAATCGAGAGCACTCCCAGTGCTCAAGCTCACCTCCAGGGGCGCATTAAAATTCCCCACAAGCTCGGCGGAAAACCAGTAACCTTGAGTGGCATCGAGTGGCTCGGTAGAGGGAGAAAAGATCTGTACTGGATTGCTGGGTCCCAATTCTCCTCCCACATACTTGTAAACCTTGCTGTTTGCGGCGAGGGCTGCTGGGAAGGTGGAAAAGTAGCTACCCATGGTAGGATAGGTGCTTCCGTTCTTGTAGGATGGAAAGCCGAGAAAGTTTGCTCCATTGCGGACCCAGGAATTAGCTGGAGGCAGCGTCTGCTGGGCAATCGTGACGGTTTGGGTATCGCTGGCGGCACCAGAACATTTCACCAAATAGGCGGTCTGCCCGGTGAGGGTAGAAAGTGACAGGACCGAGCCATCGCGTTTCCAAACACTCCACTCCGGTGTACCTGCCGCTGGCACCAGCGGTGAGGTAATGAACCCGACCTGGTTTGGATTAGGATTCCAGCGCCATACTTCCAAGACCTCGGCCGGTAGCAGATTGGCGATCGTATCATGCTTGGCATCACCGTGCAGGTAGATTGAGTTCCACCCCCCCTTGAGAGTGTAGGTGGTGCTCTGCCACTGAGCACGGGCGGTAACGGCG
>CBFHQJ010000198.1:0-3663 GCA_965657795.1 Akkermansiaceae bacterium | reverse complement strand
CTTGCAGATGGTGTCGTGGTCGGGGTGGGTGTCGGCGGTGAGGTAGCGTACGGCGACGTCGCGGTAAAAGGCAGTGTAAAAGTGATTGCCGGGGGAGCTCCCAAAGAGGTGGCTCTCAAGGAACTTTTGACGAGACCTGAAGCCGTCATCGATGATCCTCTTCTCACGGCCAGAGGCTTGGAAGTCGATTTCAAGCGGAAGAAGACTTCAGAGACCGGACTGCAATTCGAAGTGTCGATGGTGCATAAAGCAAAAGGATTCGTCAGATTGGAATTGGTCGGGGCCGACGACAAACCGCTCGAAGGAGCCAGTCGCGGGAACTATTTAAAAGGAGGGAAAATGGTTTACTTGGTCACCGCGAAGCAAGACGCGGCCCAAACCGCAACCCTGAAACTGCATTTCCGTGACGGGGCCACGGAAGTCGATCTGCCGTTCGCAGTAGAGACGGTCGAGGTGAAGAACTAGAAACCTGGCAATAGAGAAGGTCACTCTCGATCAGGGTCGATGACTGAAAGGTCCATATCATCCACCCTTTCCGGCCTTGGTCTTGTTAGGAATGGTTCTACTCCTTTCCCGGATATCCGTGCCAGACCCACTCGATAGCCTGGGGGAGGAATTGCGCTTTGGCGTTATTGACGCTGTGGCCTGAGTCCTGGCAGAAGAGGTATTGGTATTCGTAACCTTTTGCTTTGAGAACTTTGGCCATACGGTGGTTGGCTTCGACCCAGTCGTGCATGTTGTCGCGCATGACATTTGGGTTGAGGAGGTCGTGATCGCCAACGGCGAGGAAGAGACGAATATTTTTCTTGGGACTGTTCGGAATGAGCTTGTCGTGGAAGTCCCAGGCCCCACCCGGAGTTTTGGGATCAAAAGGCCATTGCTGGTTCACGAAGGTTCCGGAGGTAGTGAGGACCCGGTGATAGAGATCGTTGCGATACCAGGCCATGATGAGGGCGGCTGATCCGCCCGAACTGTTACCCATGGTGGCGCGCCCGTCGGGATTTTTTGTGAGCTTAACGCCGCAATTTTTCTCTACGCGGGGGAGGACTTCGGTCTCGATGTATTCGGCAAAGATTCCGTTCATGTTGTCGTATTCCTTGCCACGTTGATGCCCCTGGGCATCGCCACCGCCATTGGCGATTTGGATGACAATAATGGGTGGGATTTGCTTCTGGGCGATGAGATTGTCGAAGATGTTGAAAAAGGATTGGTTGGGCTTTCCTTTGGGGCCGTCGTGACAAACCATGAAGGGCGCAGCGCTTCCCGCTTCATATTGGGCGGGGACGTAGACGGTGACCTTGCGGGTGTAGTCAATCTCGTGAGTTTCCACGATCAAGGTCCTGGGGTTCTTGGGGTCGACCTTGCCGAATTCCTTTCGCGCAATGCCTGGGTTGAGGAGTTTGGTGGTTTTGGAATCGATGGTGAATTGGCTGACTTTCCCTTTCGGAACCTCCTCGTTTGCCTTGCGTTCGGGGGCCGGCTTGTAGTCGGGGCCAATAAGATAGTTGCCTACGGCATCGATGGGCGGATTGACGCCGGGTCTTTCATCAAGGCGGATGAAGTCCGGTGCGCCCGGGGCATCAAAGGGGCGGACCGGTGGTTTTGGCCGCTTGGCATGGGCGGTATGGAGGATCAGCATGGTCCCAAGAGTTGTAAGGAGGATTGATTTAAGGAGGTGCATGAGAAAAAATAAGAAATTTGGAGTATTTGGTTACGGTGGGCAAATCAGCCGCTTTCAGATGGTTGCAAGATTAGAGCAACTTACTCCATCAGGCGATTCCGATCGACCCGGTGATCGCTGCGATCGGAGGCATAGACCATGCCGCCCTCATTGTTGACATCGAGATTTCCAAGTTCCACGATGCCGGTGGTGTCCATGTCACTTCCTTCGCCTTCGTGCCTGCGTTGGATACCTCCGGGACATTCACAAATGGACCAACTTTTGATCCGACCAGACCCACTAGGCCCGACCAAATCCAAAACCTGCTGGATCGGTTGGTAGCGTGTTCAATTGGTCACGCTTTTCCCTCGATTTTTCTGGGTATTCAGTCCGGCCACGGTGAAGACCATGATCACCGGTATGGGCTTGGGAATTCCATGAGCTTTTTTGTCCGCAATCTAAACGGGGCAATCCGGGGACGGTTTATGGTCCATCTTCCATGGGGGTTACCCCGGTTGGGACCAAGGGCATCAAATGTGATGCTTTCGATGATGCCAAAGCGTACAAGTAGATCCTCGAACTCATCGGCGAAAATCGATGTTCGGGGAGCAGATGTCCGAAAGGGTCGTTCCAAGGGGGCGAACAGCAGGGGATTCATATCATTCTTGGAGGTGGCCCCCGGTGTATTCAGGGTCACTTTTAAAGTAGAGGCGAAGCCGGAATCGTATGCCCGGAAAGGCGACTTAGTCGAAGGGCCGGGATGAGAGGAGCAATTTGTGTGGAAATGAAATATTAGATCCGGCCGAATTTGCCAAAATGGTGGTCAGCAAAAATAATGCGTCTTTGCGTAATTCTGGATTGAGCTTGCTTTTCAGCCAAACGATAAGCGAACGACGCGCTGGAGGTAAAGTGATCTCCTGCCCGTCTCTATTCTCCCTTTGCTCATGAACTCTGTGCCCGCCCGTTTGTTCTTTTTCCTCGTTCTGACCACGACACCTATCTTTGCCAATCCGGTGATTTCCGAGGTGATGTATCGTGCTGATGTGGATCTCCCAGAAGACGTGCGTGATGAGTGGATCGAAATTCACAACCCCACTTCGGAGGCGATCGATTTGACCGCTTATTCTTTTGAAAAGGGCGTCAATTTCACCTTTCCGGCGCTTACGCTTCCTGCCAACGGTTATCTGGTGATCGTGGCTGATGTCGCGGAGTTCAATATGAACTTTCCGGGGGTCGCCAATGTCGTGGGTCCTTGGGAAGGCAAGCTGAGCAATTCCGGTGAAACGATCACTTTGGTCGATGCGGCCGGAATGGAGGTGGACGAAGTTCGTTATGCCGATGAAGGCGACTGGGCCACTCGCGCTCGCGGACCCTTGTACCGGAATCACGAAGGTTGGACCTGGGTAGCGGAACACGATGGCGGAGGCAGGTCGCTCGAATTAATCAATCCGGCCCTCTCAAACAAGTCAGGGCAAAACTGGGCCAGCAGTGTGAGCGATGGCGGAACGCCGGGTTCGGTAAACTCAGTGGCGAGCACTGATATCGCACCCTTGATTCGGGACGTGCAACATCGCCCGCAGATTCCTAATTCGACTGACCCTATCAAAGTTCGAGCACGAGTGACCGATGAGGCGTCGGGTGCGATCGCGACTCTTCTCTGGCGACCCGATGGAGTAGGCGCATTTACGGTGGTTCCGATGACCGCTCTTGAAGATGAGTTCTCGGCCACCATTCCGGCACAAGCCAACGGAACCATCATTGAGTTCTATCTTTCTGCAAGTGATGGGTCCCAGTCCCGTGACTGGCCGGCCGAAGTGCAGGGTGGTGGGCATTTGGCAAATGCCTTGATTCAAGTCGATGACAGTCATGATAGGTCCGAGCGCGCGGTGGGCGGAGCGCAGGGAGTCATTTGCGTCAACCTTCCGAGTAACGGTCTGATTTGTAGTGACTTACAAGTAAAATAGCGCCATTTTCTCTTGACATAGCGAGCAAGTTGGCAGGCT
>CBFHQJ010000197.1:0-3963 GCA_965657795.1 Akkermansiaceae bacterium | reverse complement strand
TCCCTTTCTGGTAAAGTTTGGTCTCGAAAGAAAATTCGGGCCCCAGCACCTGCAAGGCCGTCGCCGTGGTGACGGCTTTCATGGTTGAAGCAGGAATCAAAGCCTTGTCAGCTCTCCACTCCAAAACCGATTCATCCTCATCGAGAGGAGTCACAAAGACCCCTATCGACGCAGGTTTCATCGCAGGGGATTTCAACAAAAAATCCAAAGCCGTAAATTCAGCCAAAACCGTCCCCGCCAAAAAGACGCTCAGTACAATGACTCGCATAATGGGAAGTCTCACACACCAACGCCGGCTGCCGAATCTTTTTATGTTTCATTGAACGGCTGCTCGCCTCTCAGGTCTCCATACCCTAAACTTGAGTTATGCCAAAAGCCCTCCTCTTCATCCCCATCATCCTCCTCGCGCTTCCCTCCTGCGACTCCGCGTTTGCCGACAAATCATCGGACAATACCAGTAGCGCCATCGTGCAAATCCTTCCCACCACTCCGGCCTTGGCCGACCCAGCACTCCGGACAGATAACTTCATCGCCAATGAAATCGGCAGCCTTACAATGGGCGAGGTTCTAAAAATAGCCTCTCGAAACGGTAAATGGGAGGCCTTCGGCGCTGACCTCAGCGAAATCAAAAAAGGCATCACAGTCACCCGTATCGAGGGAACCGACATGGCAAGCATCACCGCCACCACCGTCGGCAGCCTCTCCGGAAAAAAAATCGTGGATTCCATCATTTAAGCCTATCTGGAAACCCGCAAAAACCTTGAATTCGAAATATCACAGAAAACACTGCATGCCCTCGACAATGAATTGATCGCTCAATCCGACCTCGTGCAGGACCTTCGCAAGGAATTAACCGTTCTCATCCAGCAATATGGCATCCCCTACTTTGATCACACCCCCAACCCACTTGGACAAGCTGAAGTGGAAATGTTCACCCAGGCCCGCAAGGAATTGGCCGCACTCGAAACCAAAGCAGCAATGACGAGAGCTAGCTTGGAACTTCCCGACCAAGACGAAACCACACGAAAAAAATTTGGCGATCAGCTTGAACTACTGGAACTTCAAATTAGAGCTCTCTCGAAACTCACCAACAAACACCAGGAAAACACCATTCAACTCTCGCTAAAGCAAAATAACTACACGCAGGCTAAGAACCAATACGAGCAGGCCAGGGCCATGCTTAACGAAATGAAGAGAAAACAGCAGGAAACCCGGGTTACCCTCCAAATGCCGATGACACCGCTGATCATTCGCCAAAGGCCTAATTAGTCTAGTCGCCCCTCCGGAAACCTACTGCGAGAATGGTCGCTTTTCAAATCCCGCCGGGATGGCATACTCCCACCATGATTCGAAAGCTCCTTGTCACCGCCACACTTGCCCTCCCCATTCAAGCCTCGGAGTGGGTCACCCTTTTTAACGGAAAAGACCTCGCCGGCTGGACCCCAAAAATCGCCAAGCACCCACTCGGCGAAAACGCCTTCGATACTTTTCGCGTCGAAGACGGCATCTTGAAATGCGATTACGATAAATACCCTAAATTCGAGGGCCAGTTCGGTCACCTTTATTCAAATTTCTCCTACTCCCATTACATCCTCCGCATGGAGTATAAGTTCGCCGGCAAGATGATGGTTGATGCTCCCGGCTACGTGAACTTGAACAGCGGCATCATGGTTCACTCGCAACCACCACAAAGCATGGCTCTCGACCAAGGCTTCCCCGTCAGTCTTGAGTTTCAATTCCTCGCTGACGAAGGAAAAGGCAAACGCCCCACCGGCAACGTCTGCACCCCCGGCACCAACCTCGAAATGGACGGCAAGCTCGTCACACAGCACATTGTGAAATCCTCCGCCCCGACCATCCCGGCCGACCAGTGGGTGAAGATCGAAATCGAAGTACGAGGAAACCAAGAGATCATTCACCGCGTGAACGGCAAGGAAGTCCTGCGCTACAAAAAGCCTCAACTTGACCCCAAGGGAGCTGTCGTTCCGACCAAGGAACTTTTCGCCGCCGGCGCCCCACTCCAACTCTCCCACGGACACATCGCCCTCCAGGCAGAAGGCCAGCCCGTCTGGTTCCGCAATATCGAGCTTAAGCAACTCGAGCCCACCAAAAAACCGTAGCACAGGCATCCTGCCTGCCCCCGCGCTCCGATGCTCCTTCGCGCTCCGACCCTTGAGGATCTCCAGTCCCTCGCCCAACTCGGCAGGGACACCTTCATCGAAACCTTCGGACCGCTTTATCGCGAGGAAGACCTCAATCACTTCCTCACCGAAGTTTATTCTGATGCCGTCATCGCGGAAGAGCTCGCAGACCAAAAGCTCACCCATCGGGTCATCGAATTCAAGGGCGAACTGATTGCTTTCATCAAAGTCGGCCCCGTGCACGTTCCGGTTGAATCACCTCCGCCCGACTCCGCCGAAATCTGGCAAATCTACGTTCGCCAATCCTTCCTCGGCAAGGGACTCGGTGACCAGCTCATGGCCTGGGCCATGGTTTACTTCGAGTCGATCAAGGCCGAGAAAATCTACGTGAGTGTCTTCAGCGAAAACCCGCGTGCGATCCGTTTTTACGAGAAATACGGATTCAGAAAAGTCGACGAATACGGCTTCCCCGTCGGTGATCAAATCGACCTCGAGTGGATCATGAAAAAGGATTCAGATCCTCAGGATTAAATAGTCTCAAGCGAAACAGAATCTTTTTGATCCAGCGACAGGTGAGATTTTGCCAACTTTAGAGTTTAGCATTTCATCTCTTCGAACTAGACAGACCCATGCCTCACACCATCACAGTGCTCCCCGGCGACGGAATCGGCCCCGAAGTCATGGACGTCGCCCTCGAAGTCCTCGATGCCGTCTCCTCGAAATTTGATTTTGAAATCTCCCGCTCCACCCACCTGGTTGGCGGAGCTGCTCTCGACGCCACCAACAACGAGACCCCTCTTCCCGAGGAAACCATCGCCGCTTCCGAGAAGGCCGATGCCATCCTCTTCGGCTCCGTTGGCGGCCCCAAGTGGGAGAACCTCCCCCCCGACATCCAGCCCGAGCGCGGCGCCCTCCTTCCCCTCCGGAAACACTTTGGCCTCTTTGCAAACCTTCGCCCCGGCTCCTGCCTCCCGGCCCTCACCCACGCCTCGCCGGTCAAAAACGAACTCATCCCGAACGGATTCGATGTCCTCTGCGTCCGCGAACTTACCGGCGGCATCTATTTTGGCGAGCCCAAGGGCCGTGAAGATCGTAACGGCGAGCCTGTCGCTTTCGACACCATGGTTTACAAAAAATCAGAGATCGAAAATATTCTCCACGTTGCGTTCAAAGCCGCGATGGGACGGGACAAACGACTAACGTCGGTTGACAAGGCCAACGTCCTCGCCACCTCCGTTCTCTGGCGCGAAACCGCCAATGAAGTCGCCGTCCACTATCCCGAGGTCACCATGGATCACCTTTATGTCGACAACGCCGCGATGCAATTGATCAAGCGTCCGGACTCCTTCGACGTCCTCGTCACCGAAAACCTTTTCGGCGACATCCTCTCCGACGAAATGGCCATGATTTCCGGCTCCCTTGGCATGCTTCCTTCCGCCTCGCTCGGAGAAGCAAAAGAGAACGGACTTTACTTCGGAATGTATGAGCCCTCCGGTGGTTCCGCTCCCGACATCGCCGGGCAAGGCATCGCGAACCCCATCGCGCAAATTCTCTCCGTCTCGATGATGCTCCGCTATTCACTGGGCGAAACCGCCGCCGCTAATGCCATCGATGCCGCCGTCCAAAGCGCCATCGACTCCGGCCTCCGCACCGGCGATCTCTTCACTGGCGCCGAAGGCGAGACCAAGGTGAACACCGCTGAAATGGGTGGCGCCATTCTGAAAGCACTCTGACCGCCAGAATCGTCATTCTTTTTCTAGGGATCCTCTCCCTGTGCTCCTAGGGAAACACTGATTTAATCTCAATGGTCAACAAGGGGAAA
>CBFHQJ010000196.1:0-3977 GCA_965657795.1 Akkermansiaceae bacterium | reverse complement strand
AAGACGACTCCGGCAAACTTTGCGGTGCGTTTGACAAAGCGTCTCGCCTTGCGGAAGTTTCTTCGGACGGACAAGAGCCACCTGCTTTTTCTGGAGGACGATGTCGCATTTGCTCCGGAATTCGAGGAGGTCTTGGCAGATTCTTTTCGGCTGGAAACCGATTTGGTTTTCTTTGGCGGGAATCATTACCATCCGCCGCGCCCGACCGATGATCCGAAGTGGTTGAAGTGTCATTTTCTCTTCGACAATCATGCCTTGCTTTTCACCCGGGAAGGGGCGCGGAAGGTGCTCTCGATGCTGGGCGAGTGGCGCTATCCTCAGAGTGATATTGAGATCGGGCGGAACATCGAGCAAGGACGTCTGAAGGCCCTTTGTCCGCCGGAGTGGGTCGCTTTTCAGCGGGACACCAAGAGCGATAATTGGGGAGGCGCACGCTCCGCGACCTTTGCGGAGGGAGCCATTCCCTACATGCTCGGTGATGATCTGGCCTTGCTGGATGCGGCTCTCAATGAGGCCAAAGTGGTGGTGGAATATGGCTCGGGAGCGAGCACGATTCACATCGGGAATCGCTTAAGGGATTGGGGGAGTCTGGTCAGTGTGGAGCATGACCCGGAGTGGTTTGCGAAGGTGGGTGAATTTCTTGAAGTACAGAACCTGGACAATGTGACTCTCCTGCTGAGAGAGCCGAAGACCGGAAAAACGATCCGGCCTTGGCAGCGTTTTTCCGACCGGGAGATGGCAGACTATGTCACTGCGCCACGGAGTGAGGTGGGGGAGGGGACGGCAGATCTGGTTTTTGTGGACGGTCGGCAGCGGATCAATTGCGCGCTGGAGGCGGTGAAGCTTTTGAAGTCGGGTGCCCTCTTGATGGTGCATGATTTTTGGCCGCGATTCCGGTATCGGGCGAGATTGTCGGAGCTTTTGGCGCACTACGATTATCTTCTCGAATCGCCCTGTTTGGAGAAGGATCAAGGAATGGCGGTCTTTCGAAAAAAGTGAGTGCAATCGTTAATCTAAGCTTGGGGAGCCCGCCTGGATACGAACGATTTCTCATCTTCCGATGGGGAGTTGATTGTGTCCGAAATATGGAGATGCTCCCGGCATGTCGGAGGGGGATCTTTATGCAGTGGCTTCGGCGCTTTTTTGGTCGGTCTCGGTGATTCTGATGCGGGTGTCGGGGTTGAAGGTTCCGCCCTTGCCACTGACGTTCTTTAAGATTTGGGTGGCAGTGCTTCTTTTGTTCGGAGCTCTGTGGTGGGAAGGGAGTCCGTGGGTGCTGGATCTGTCGGGCAGGGATTACCTCAGGCTGATCATCAGCGCGGTGTTGGGTATCACCTTGGCGGACACCATGATTGCGGCGGCTCTCAATCGTCTGGGTGCCAGTTTGCAAGCACTCGCAGATTGTGCCTACTCACCGGCGATCGCGCTGGTGGGCCTGTTGATGTTTGGGGAACACCTGAGTGCGTGGGAAATGATAGGTGGCGCGTTGGTGGTGTCGGGGGTGTTTGTAGGTGCGACAAGAACGGTGGAGATCAAGAAGCCGGGAGATCTTTGGGTGGGGATTTTCTTGGCGGCTGGGGCCCATATCATCATGGCGGTGGGCATCCTGATGGTAAGGGATCTCTTCCGGGAGCATTCCTTGATCTGGGTTTCCACTTTCCGATTCTTGGTGGCCGGAGTGGTGATGTTTTTGTGGGTGGCTCCACGGGGAAAGAAGAAGTTGGATGAATTGTTCCTTGGGTTTCGCAAGCGGCAGACGTGGAAGTTTATGATTCCAATGTCGATCCTGGGACCGTTCCTGGCGACCTTGTTTTGGGTGGCTGGTTTCAAGCACCTCACGGCAGGACGAGCTGCAATTTTCAATCAGCTGTCGACGGTTTTTATCGTGGTCTTAGCCTATTTAGTCCTGAAAGAGAAATTCACGATGCGGAAAACCGTGGGCGTCGTATTGGCGGTCGCAGGATCACTGGTGGTGGCCATGCATTAGGTGAGGGCGGCCGATCTTTGAGGGTCCACTTCCCTCGTTTTTTTGACTGCAAGCAAGCTCACCTGATCAAATGATGCTCATCAGCGGAAATGAGTTTTTATCGAGAAATGGAGCATAGTTGTTGACTGGCGTTTTCGTTGTGATAAGACGCCAAGAAATATGAAAGCTCAACCCGTCTCGTTTCTCGTGCTGGTATCGTCAGCCGTTCTTTCTCAAGCCGCATTGGTGGGTTACTGGAATATGGACGAGGCATCCGGGAATCTGTCTGACTCGTCAGGCAATGGATTTAATGGCATTAAACGGACTGCCGGACCTGGTGCGGTCTATGGCGAGGCAACTGTTGCTCCCGGAACCTACGGAGCAATCTCGGTGACCTCCAGCGTTGTTAATGGATTTGGGACTTCGATCGATTTCGCGGAGAATACCACGAATAATCGCAGTAACTACGACATTGGAACTCCTGCTACAGTGACGAATCTCATCACCTCTGCCGGAGGTGGCACTGGCACCATGACCATCATGGCTTGGATTAATCTCGATACGACCTCCGGAACCCAACGTATTTTCGGCACTGGAGTTGGAGGAAGTAATGGTTGGGCTTTTGGAACCATCGGGAACTCCTTGCGCTTCACGACGAACGGAAAGGCAGATAATAACTCTCCAACAGGGGCTGGTTTGACAACCGGGACATGGGCGCAC
Organism: Akkermansiaceae bacterium; assembly: GCA_965657795.1. Taxonomy (GTDB): domain Bacteria; phylum Verrucomicrobiota; class Verrucomicrobiia; order Verrucomicrobiales; family Akkermansiaceae; genus SW10. The sequence goes on along the minus strand of CBFHQJ010000196.1, from coordinate 1,291 downwards.
ATTGCCTTGACCTATGAAAATAATTCCATCGAATTCTTTCTCAATGGAAGTTCGCTCGGTGTTGATACAAATGCAGGTGGCTTCAATGATGAAACCGCTAACAACTATCGATTTGCTTCGACCACCAACGGGGGTGAGCAGTTTACCGGAGAGATGGATGAACTGAAAATTTTCGACGAGGTTCTCTCACTTGCCGAGATCCGTAATGCAGCGATTCCGGAACCATCGGGGACCGCACTCCTTTGCTTTGGTGGACTTGCTTTGATGCTCCGTCGTCGCAAGTGAGAGATTGCTGAAACCTAAATTCTTTCGCAACGAATCGTAGTGGCCACAAGCGACTGCGGTTTTTTTGAAGGGTTCTGTCAGGTCTGAATTTGGACAATGGAATTGGTCCTTCGTCGAGTGCCGGCTCATATCTCTTGCCATATGCTGGACTGGAAGTTACATCCTCTCGTGTTAGGAGAATCTGATCAATCTATGAAGACCTTGCGACGTGATGCACTTAATGATTCCCGGAATACCGGGGTGGGCATTGTCTGACGGGTTTACATGATTCCCCAGCCAGCCCGACAACATCCACGGGCGGCGATTCGATTGATTTGGTAACCGGCCCGCCCACAAAGCGGGCTGCTTTGTTTTTTCAATTTCACTCACTCTGTTTCGAATTTCTACAATGACTTCTGATCGGCCGAATACTCCGAATTCAACTCCGCTGCGCTTGCTGTGGGAGTTGATGCGTGGGTTCCGTGGGAAGTATGCTTGGGCGATTGCGGCGCTCTTTTTCTATACCGCGATCAACTATGTGACCCCTCTCGTGGCGAGCGCGACGATTGACTTTGCGCTTTCGGGGGAGCTGGACGATGGGCGATTGACCTCGGGAGTGATCGCGTTGATGGGAGGCTCTGATTTCGTGCGGGAGCATTTGTGGTTCCCGGCCTTGCTGATGGTTTTGCTTACGGTGGTGGCGGGTGTTTTTGCTTATCTCAAAGGGCGATTCGCGGCGCAGGCTTCGGATGGAATTGCGAGACGATTGAAGGACCGGCTTTACGATCATCTGCAGCGGTTGCCGGCGAAGTATCATGACCGGGCCGAGACTGGAGACTTGATTCAGCGATGTACTTCGGACGTGGAGACGCTGCGATTGGCCCTGTCGAGCCAAGTGGTGGAGGTGAGCAATTCGCTCCTGCTCTTGCTGACTGCTCTTCCGATTATGGTGATGCTGGATGGGCGAATGGCGGCGATTTCCTTTGTCTTGATTGTTCCCATCATTCTCTTCGGCTACATCTATGTG
>CBFHQJ010000195.1:0-4085 GCA_965657795.1 Akkermansiaceae bacterium | reverse complement strand
TCCCGTCCAATCGTCAATCCCGTAGGGTGTCCTCTTTTGTGAGGCAACACGCTGTGTGAAGAAATCACATTTCGGTATTGCCACTCCGGTATCAGCGCGGTAGCTTCCGCCCGCCTCGACCCAATGGGCGATTTTCAACCGGACAGATGGCAGAGTGGTCGAATGCGCACGCTTGGAAAGCGTGTGAGGCAGCAATGTCTCCGAGGGTTCGAATCCCTCTCTGTCCGCCATTTCCCTTTCCTTCCTCGCTAATCGGGGGAGGTCACTCAGCCTCTTTAGAATCTTTTGGATTCTGATTTCTTCTCGAAGGTGGAATCAATCGGCTCGCAATTGCTTGAGCCGCCATGGGTGCAGTGAGCAGGACGAGGACGAGGGTTAGGAACGAAAGGAAGAGACTTCCTGCAGTTGGGAATTCGATTCCAGCGGCCAGCAAAAGAAGGATCACGCCGAGTGATGATGCCTTGGTTGCTGCGTGGACACGGGCAAGAGGGTCCGGCATGCGAATGAGGCCAACGGAGGCAATCAGGAAACAAAGACTCCCGAGGATGGCTAGAATGTGAACGATCATGATTGCGGCGGGTCAATGAAACGAGCTAGCACGATGCTTGAGAGAAAGCCCAACATGGCAACCAACAGCCCGAATTGAAGCGGGAGGGGGTTTTTGTCGTGGAATGAGAGCAGGATGCACAGACCCAGCACTTGGAAAGTCAAAGCATCAACCACGATAATCTTGTTAGCCTTGGAACTCGCAAAGCTGGGAAGCAGGAGTGAGCCAAGAGTGACAAGGGTGGCGCGGGTTCGGCGAATCACAGCGATGCTGACCGAGGAACTTGGCGAGGAACCAACCGACGAGATGCTCTCTGACGTGTTGGGTATTCCCGAGCGTAAGCTCGCGATGCTCAAGCAAGCTTCACAGCGACCCGCTTCACTGAATGCTCCCGTTTCCGATGACTCGGTTTCCACCTATGCCGAGGTGATTGGAGATGAAAACGCCGTGAGCCCTCTTGATGAGTTGGCTAACAAGAACTATCTAAACGAACTTGAGGGTATGCTTGGAGTGTTGGACGCCCGCGAGACTGAAATTATCGATTCTCGCTTTGGTCTTAATGGCAAGAAAGTCATGACTTTAGAAGAGATCAGCCACAACTTCGGAGTAAGCCGGGAGCGGATTCGCCAGGTGCAAAATGCTGCGATTAACAAGATGCGCAAGGCTCTCAGTAAAAAGGAGCAAAGCCCCAAGGGACTCGTCCCGATTGCTTCCTAGTCTGTAATCACCTTAGTTGATCATAAAAATGCCCGGTCGATATTCCGCCCGGGCATTTTTTTGGAGGTGGCTGAGGGAGGGAAGTTCTATTCGTGATCTTCGGCGTAATGCTTTTTCAGGGAATCACGGGCAAAGTCATTCTTAAGGTCACGCCAAACAAGGTGTGCGTGATTTGCGTCATTCTGGGTGTTGGCGTATTCGATGATAAAATCGACGCCCTGAATCCGGAAGTAGTGTGCGCCGTGTCTCTCCAACGAGCCGCCCCAGGCGAAATGGAGTTTCTTGCGCTGGGTGGTGTTGATTTTCCGCAAAGCATCGTTGGTGATTTCGCTCCGCTGCATGGACGCTACCTGTGAAACAATTGCAAGGAGTTGCTTTACCTGCTCACCAGTCATCTTGTCGGATGTTGTCCCTTTGACTTCCTGGGCCTTTGCGGTGCTGTCCTGCGCCGTCAAAATCTCTTTGGGAGCCTCCTTGGAAAATACCGGCGACATGCCGGCTTTGATGAGGTCGCTGGCCAACTTGCGTCCGGCATCTTCGATTTCGCCAAGCGGCCGCATTCCTTTGAGAGGTCCTTTTTTGAGCTGGGCCGGGTTGGTTCCATAAAATGCCGGAAGCCCGATGACTTTGTCACCAAGAAGCGAGAAATTCAGGGAAAGGTGGTGTCCCTCGAACCGCCAACCCCACGGCCTGGTTGGGGAGGGAGTGCCGAAAATGGCGATACTATATTTCTCGGTATTACGCACCTTGGGATCTCCACCACGGCTCCGAAGAATTTCCTCGAGAGTCATGATCTGGGTCGCAGTCATAAGACCTTTTTGGGTCAAACCCGTTCCAAGGAGGCCAAACGCCAAGTGCTGCTGGTGTGGCTTGAGTGAGTCAAAGCGAACTCCTTCACGGTCCATCGGGACGAAGTGCCAATTTTCGCGTTCCTTGTTTTTGAACTCGAAGGAAGCGGCTTTTCGCTGGGTTTCGTCAAGGCTGGCGAGAAAAACAGTGGCCGTCTTGTTCATTTCGGACGCTGCCGGATTATGGTTATGACCTTCGTGAGCGAAGGCGATTGATGTCAATGTTGCGAGAATGATTGGAAATCTCATACCCCAAGAATACTGCGCGCGACGGTGAAATAAATCACCATTCCTGAAACATCGACAATTGTTGTAATTGCTGGAGCAGCGATGACCGCGGGATCCATCTTAATAGCGCGGGCTCCAATAGGTAAAAGAGCACCGATTAGAGTTGATGTCGCGACTCGAGCACCCAACGCAATCGCAACGGTGAGCCCGAATTGTGTGAAGTTAACATTGGTAGGTAAGGTGAACTGAAGGGCAGGCGGGGCAAATACTGCGAAAAAACCAATCAAAACAGCGAGGAGAGCGCCGAGCAAGAGACCGAGGCGCATTTCCTTCCAAGCAACTTTTTTGGTATCTTCAGGGTCTAGTTCACCGAGAGCCATGGCCCGGATAACCATTGTCGATGCTTGTCCACCGGTATTTCCGCCTGCAGCAACGACCATGGGCAAAAATAGCGATAAGAGGTAAACCTCGGTTAAGGTGTGCTCAAAACGCATCATCACGAATCCGGACAAAATCGCAAGGAAGCCCAGAATTACGAGCCAACCACAACGTCTTTTGAAGTGAGACGCAATCGAAGTATTGAGATAGGTCTCTTCGGATTGGTCTCCAGCAATACCGGCGCCTTTCTCGATATCCTCGGTAGATTCCTCTTCAAGGATTTCAAAGGCGTCATCCGCTGTAATGACACCCAGCAAACGATTTGCTTCGTCAGTCACCGGCAAGATGAGCATGTCGTAACGTGAGATCATTTTAGCTGCCTCTTCCTGGTCAACAGTCGCTAGGATCGAATGCTCGACATCTTGCACGAGTGACTGGACAGAAATGTCCCAAGCGTTAAATGCGAGGTCCCGAAGGCGAATTTTACCGACCAATTTATCGTCATCATTGACCACGAATATCCGGGCCAGAGTCATCGTGGATTCGAGATCGCCACGAAGATGCTCGATGGCATCCTTCACGGTCATGTGCTCACGGATTTTCCCGATGTGTGTCGTCATGCGACCGCCGGCCGTTTCCTCGTCGTAACGAAGAAGCGTCCTCGTATCTTCCTGCTTATCCTTATCGAGAAGCTCAAGGTAATCGCGTCGTTTTGAGTCGCTGACATCCTGGAGAATATCGACGCGGTCATCGTCGGGGAGTGAATCGAGGATTTCTCGTTGTTCTTCAGGACCAAAGGAATCGAGAGTTTCCTCAACGAGAGTGTCAGGGAGTTCGGCGAGAATCTCCGAGAATTTTTCGGCGCCGAGGTTTTCCGTCAAAAATGTGCGACCCTCTGGATCCGCGTCCTCAAAGAGCTCAGCGAGATCCGCATGGTGCAAATCTTTACAAAACTCACGGACTTCAAAGGTGTCCCGATTTTTAATCGCTTGCTCAGCTCTTTCGAGAATTTCTGCCAGTTCCTCGGACACGACAGCAGTGTGTCGCAAGTTTTACCGGCGTGAAAGTGTGATCTCATCCAATCCGATCTTGTTGCGACCTGAGAGGACTGATCCAGTCAGCCATGGAGTGTTCGCCGAGGTTCTTAGGCTTTATGGCGACGGTCGGTCGGATCGGAGATCAAGAATCAGTGCTCGACGCTTTTGAAGAACTTGATGAGCAAACGATTGATCGCATTGAAGAAATTGGGGATGAGTTCTTGGAATTGCGCCTTTGGTAACTTTACGGATTTGAGTGTGACTGGAAACGAAGAGCTTGAAAATATTGCTCCAGGTCAACTTGAAGGCCTTGAGCTACATACAAAGCGG
>CBFHQJ010000194.1:0-4119 GCA_965657795.1 Akkermansiaceae bacterium | reverse complement strand
TTTTGGAGACCTTTGTCATCGATACTTTCTGGGCACGATTTCCGCGGAGGAAATGGCGGAATTGGATTACGGTCTCAAAGGGAGTCAGGACTTACGGGTTAAGTTCGCTGCTGAGGCCCGTCTCGATACCAATTTGCGTGATGCCGCTTCCAGCTTTGAGAAGAAGCAGGGGGCGGGTATTTCAAAAGTTCCCAGCAGGCCGAAGTGGCAGTGGGCAATGGGAGCCGCTGCTGCGCTTGTGTTGATCGCGCTCGTTGTTTCTTTCTTCTATCCAGAAAGGAAAAGGGAGCACATTGCGCGTATTGCTGATTTGCATGGCGCGGTCACTTGGATCGCTGATGGCGAACAGGCTGAAGGCCGTCTTGAAATTGGAGATGAGTTAACGGGAGGGACCCTCGAAGTGTCCTCTCTGGACTCTTGGGCTGAACTTGTTTTTGAAGACGGTTCCAGCGTTTGGGTCTCGGGCCCGGCGGTCGTCACGATTTCAGATGGAGGCGCCGGAAAGATGATTCGTCTTCGTGAGGGTGATTTATCTCTGGATGTTTCACCCCAACCGGAGGGCAAGCCCATGCGGGTCATTACGCCTTCAGCTGAAGCTGTTGTCTTGGGAACGCAGTTTAATGTTTCTGCGAGTCCATTATCGACCAGTCTGACGGTGAATGAAGGAAACGTCCAGGTGACCCGGCTTGCTGATGGGAGTGTGCAGGAAGTGAAAGCGGATCATCGGGTGATCGCTGCTCTGGAGCATGAGAGTCCTTTTCAGGCGAGCCCCCGGGGCGATTCGGTGCGGATCTGGAAAAGTGAATTCCCGCGCGATATGCGACAGGGAAGCTTGGGCTTCGGAGCGGAGGGCCGTCCAAACGAATTGCACGCCGAGGCCCATCTCTTCCGGGGGGATCATGGCGAGACGATTGATCCTGTTTTGCTCTACACTGCGGTGGTGGGGCCTCGTGGTCGCAAAATGCAGCCAGTTCTCCTTTCCAAGGGGGCACGATTCCGAATCAGGGGACACCTTGATCAACCTTATCAGGTCGACTTCGGATTTGGAACCTATCATGCCCGGGGTGGTCTTTCGGGGACATTTTCGGTCAAGCGCAAGCTCGAGCCGGATCAGGATGGATGGTTTGACGTCGAACTGGCGTTGGAAGATTTTGTGAGGATGAGGAGCCGTTTTGTTGAGTCTCCGGCCGGGCATGAACTCGTCTGGCTTTGGGTGCAAACCCACCGGAAGGACGTTGGTTTGAGCCTTTCGAGTGTGGAGCTGTTGTCACCGGAATCGAAATAGAATGAAGCGATTTTTTTCCAAGCATAGCATTTGGGCGTTGGTCACCGTCATCACCTTTGTCTCTGGCAAGCAGTGGTCGCGATCATCAAGGGCTAAAGATGTTCCTGACGAAGGAGGAGTGAGTCAAACCGGCATTGAATACCGTGGCGCACTCGGGAGATCTTCTTCGGTTTCTGGAAGAACTGTGAGTTCGACATCCGTTCGTGACTCTCGGAAGGCGAAGGAAGGGGCTGACAAACCAAGGCGAGACAAGCAATTGTCTCAAGATGAGATTGATTTGTTGGTTACAGATTCAATCAAATCCAGCAGTCCGATCGAACGTCGCCAAGCCATGGATCAGATCCTTCACAAAATGAGGAATTCAGAAATATCTTTCGAGGATGCGCTGGCAATTGGAGAGGCATTGAAAGAGCAGGGAGCAAATGATGAATGGGAACTTCTCGGCTATGCGATGGGGGTGTATCAATCTGACGAAGCCATTGCCCATCTCGGCAAAATTCCGGCTGAGCAGCGGGTTGGATTTATTGAAAATATCATTCCAGGATTGGCGAGTGAAAATGCAGACTTGGCGATTAATCTCTTTGAATCCCTTGAGCCCAATGAGCAGGAAAAAGTTCGACCAGAGCTCCTAAGAGGGCTTGTGGATAATGATGCAGCTATCGCAACTGATTACATTTATAATTCGAGTGATCTGGAGAATTACTCCTGGCGCCCGATGGCCGAATTGACCCGGGAGCTGTTCAAAGACAAGGGCTTGGAGCCGACTTTGGATTGGGCAGATGAGCTGCCGCCGGGGCCGCAAAGAAGAGATGCGTGGAGTTCCGCCTATGCGGTGTGGGCTTCAAAGAATCCGGTTGCCGCGGGAGAATCGCTCAACCAACTCCCCGATGGAGAAGATCGTAATCTTGCCATCAATGGATTTGTCAGCGCCCACGTTCATCAGGACGGGGAGATGGCCATGACCTGGATTGATGCGATCTCGGAGCCAGGCTTACGCGATGCCGCGATGATTCGGGTTGGCAGGCAATACTTTCAGCGAGATCCAGCGGCTGCCACTCAATGGTATAGCTCTAGTGGAGTAGCTCCATCTATCTGGGAGCAGGTCAGAAACCCAGTCGAACCAAAATGATGATTAAGTCCGTATCTTATTTTTTTGGAAATTGGATTTTCCTTCTAGCTTCTCTCACCACCTCTTCCTCGGGACGTTTAAATGACGTGCAGGGGGCCAAAAACTGGCACCAATGGCGGGGACCGGACGCCAATGGTGTTTCGCGTAGTGCAAACCCTCCGGTGACCTGGAGTGAGACCGAAAATATTAAATGGAAGGTCCCGGTCGATGGAAGAGGTGTCTCCAGTCCGATTGTTTGGGGCGATAAGATTTTTTTACTTTCTTCGATGAACACGGGCGAGGTCGATCCATCTTTACAAACCTGAAGACGGTTCAATGCACAAGGTCTCGACGGACGACAAAGCCGACTATCGGTATCCACACTTCGAAGACGCGCCAAAGTAAGCAACTTTTCCCACACCTTATCCAACACTTAAAAAACCAAAACACAATGCAAGTCAGATCTCTCATCTTCTTGGCCGTGGTATCACTACTGGCTTTCTCATATTTTCAAATCGCATCGGGGGACACACCGCCCGAAACTCGCCAGGATTCTGTCATAACGGAAATCTCGATTGACCCAGAAAGCAACGATATAACGTTCTCCTTCCCAGCAAAGGTTGGACAAACCTATGCCATTGACCGCAGCTCCACGTTGCGCCCTGCTAGTCTAACCTCAGCTGGATGGCTGGAAATTAACGACTCCCTGGTGGCTCAGTCTGAGATTCAATCATTTACTGATCCCGGGGCTGCTGCAGATCATTCAAAGTTCTTTTATCGAGTCCGTGTTAAAGAAGATGGGTCAGCACGAACAGCACTCACATACGCGCGTGAGTGTGAAGAGCACCTTGGCCCGTTCCCGAAGTTTCGTTACGAGGATGCTATCGAGATTCCAATCACTCAAAACGGAGAGCGAGTGATCGTCACAGCCGAAAATATCGGGCGGAACCTAAGATCCGGTGACAAGCCAGCAGCTTTTGGCGCTCCGTATCAATTGGGTAATCGCGTGGGACGTTACCACGGAATCAAAGCGGATGGCTCGACCAACCCTGATGTCACCTTCGTGACGTTCTTTCGCGATGGCGGCTTGGGTGTAATTGGTCACAACATGAAGACAGGAGCCACGTGTTTTCTTTCCATCAAAGACGAAATTAGTGGCGGACAAGATCTCCCGACTCCAGATGAGCCAGACTATAATAGGTCGTGGCAGCCACCGACTGTGGTTGCCGCAGATGGATGCATGAAGTGCCACATGGCCGATCCGTTTTTGCATTCACCATGGATTGACCAAGTGCGAGATCCAAAGAATCCGGAATTAACACTCGTGCCCCTCATTGCAGACTTTGATTCGCCCTATTTTGTCATTGGAAAAGAATTTTCCCCTCCACCAGGCAGGGAACCCGGAGCGGTTCGTGCAACTATTCCGAAACACCTGGAAGGGAATAAGTGTATCGAATGCCATGCTCCACAATGCGTTCCCGATTTCTTCAACGTTAAACTGGACGAGTTGAAAATGTCAGCACCCTTTCATACTATGGAAAAGGAAACTCGGGAGCGTTGGATCAAGGACCGAGATGCTATTCGAGCATACTGCCGGTCATTGAATATAGAACACTCCGGGGGTGGGGGCGAAGAGGAGTAGAGACCGGATCCCTGTTGCCTCATTAAAGAAAGACACCATAAGGTGACTGAATGATCGCTCCATTGCCTCATTCATGAGGACACC
>CBFHQJ010000193.1:0-4232 GCA_965657795.1 Akkermansiaceae bacterium | reverse complement strand
CTAGGAATTTGCTTTTGGCGGGAGGGCCTTGAAGGCGCCTTTGAACCGGAGCGGAGGGGGTGAAAGGGGGTTTTCATACTGCTAGGAATTTGCTTTTGGCGGGAGGGCCTTGAAGGCGCCTTTGAACCGGAGCGGAGGGGGTGAAAGGGGGTTTTCATACTGCTAGGAATTTGCTTTTGGCGGGAGGGCCTTGAAGGCGCCTTTGAACCGGAGCGGAGGGGGTGAAAGGGGGTTTTCATTCTCTCGCAGAACGTCCAAGGTCTGGCACCGGCTACCGGCGGCGCGCCTTCGACTGCGGGTTAAAGGTTGTGGCTACGGAAATCATTCGGACTCGGAGCGGGTAGCCGGTTGTCCAGCACCGCCTTGTTCGCTTAAGGGTTCTTGTGCCATTTTCGGCAGCCAGGCAAATCGTCCCCAGTTTCTTCTTCGAGGCACAATCGGCAATCCCCTTTCCCCTGATTCGGTTTCGATCATGATCTTAGGACCGCCCCTATTGGGATCTGGGAAAGCCCGAGTCACAAATCCGTCGGGAGACCAGGTGGGATCGTCACCGCGTCCGATTTTTCGCCGTTGCTTTCCGTCGCTACTGACAACCCAGACATTGAATGTGGCGGAAATCTGCTGGTCGCGCTGGGGTTTCTCGATTCCCGTATACTGGCTCATGTGAATCATCTCCACGCCTTCCCAGTGCGCAATCCATTTGCCATCCGGTGACCACGTCGGGACTTTTTGCTCGATGGGGAGTTTGAGACTTTCGTCCTGCGCGGCGGGCGGTGTTGAGATAGGTTTGGCATCACTTCCGTCAAGATTGCTCACCCAGACTCTAAAGGTTCCGCTTCGGTCGGATACGAAGGCAACCCGCTCACTGCTGGGTGACAGCGAGGGCATCGCATTGCTGAACTTGATCTGCCCAAGGTCACTGAACAGTCTGCGGGAACTGCCCGTTTCAGTATCCATGATGTGGATCTGGCTATTGCTGGCGGGATCTTGCCTTTTCTTTCCCCGCTGAGTTTTCATCCAGACGATATGGCGGGAGTCTGGAGCCCACGACGGAAGGAGATTCATCCCCTTGCTGACAAGGGGCCGCGGTTTCTTGCCAGCGATGTCTGAAATCCAGAGCGACAGGCTGTGGTCCACCAGTTCTACATAAACAAGCTTCTTGCCATCGGGAGAAACAGCGGGCATGCGGCAGCCACCTTCTGAACGCGTCAACTGCAAACTATCCGACCCGTCCTCCTTCATGCAGAAAAGTTGGAGGATACCGTTCTCATCGGTGTGGCTGACAACAGCCTCACGTAGATCCGATCCTTTTGCCGCGGCGGTGCTTTCTTGGGCAACGGCGAGTTTGGGAGGAGTAATAGCGGCGACCAAAGAAGCGATCATCAGGGTTCGGCCAATTCTCATATGCTGGTGCGAGGGAGTGACTGACTGACTGCTAGGAATTTGCTTTTGGCGGGAGGGCCTTGAAGGCGCCTTTGAACCGGAGCGGAGGGGGTGAAAGGGGGTTGCTTTTGGCGGGAGGGCCTTGAAGGCGCCTTTGAACCGGAGCGGAGGGGGTGAAAGGGGGTTGGCTCCAGCAGCTCTTCCAGGCCAAAGTTTGTCGGATACGCTTGAAATCAGATGTTTGGCGCGTTTTTCGTTGATTATAGAGTTTCCTGGGGCGCAGCCACTCACATTACTCGACTTCGAGGCGCTGGCCGATGTCGCATGTGACCCGTCTAACGGTCACATGGGCCAAGTCGTATCGTATCCTGCAGATGCCAATGGAGTTACTGGTCCGCTAATCGACACGACCACCCCTCCAATCGACGGGGTAGTCTACAATTTCTCACTTGCAGGCCAGATTACTAGTTTGGAAGATAATCAGTTTGATCCCGTGACTGGAAAACATAAGTTCGTTTCGGTAGCCATCGGAATTGCAAAGATGGTAAGATTTCAAAATGGATTACCACAAATGAATACTCAAATTTTAGTTCCAGTAGCCGGTGGGGTTAACGTGTTAAACACTTTTACTTCCAAGAAACTGAACTAGTTTATCATGATCTTATTTCGAATTTTTTTCGTGGTAATTGCGCTGACAAGTTTCGGATGTCGGGAAACTACCCTAGACGACCAAGTGGAATTGAGCGAGGTTGAAAAGAGTGGTCGAAAGTCTACAGTTTCCAGGGTGAGTCAATCTGGCGAAAGTGAATCACAACGTTCATGGGATAAGGAAGTCCTCGAGGCGAGGGACTTGGCCAAATTTGTGAACAGGTACACTGATTCAGAGGCGAGTAGAAGGTTGAAGATAGTTTTTGGGAGCCTTGAGACCTCCTCGGATCGCGCCAACTTTGCGGCGGAGCTATTGGAGAACTATACAGGAAAGTATCCGGCAAGAGGGGCAGGCGTCCTTTCCATGGCTATGAGAGAGTGGCCAAAGGATTTCACTGATGCTGTTGTAAGTGGATTGCAATCCGATCCATCTTTACTAGAAACGATAATATCGACCCATGCTTCAGGTCAACAGATCCGGGGCAACGAAGACGGACTACGTGCCATGTATTTAACATTGGAACCCGGACGGACTCGAAGGGAGATTGCTCAGAAAATGACAGCTCTTAGCTTTGAGACGGGAGGTGTAACAAGCGCGCTCGATACGATTTCTCATTTGCACTTTTTGCCTGAAAAAACCCAAGCAATAAACGAGATCCTGTCAAAAATCACGATTGAAATCCTATCTGGTAGTGCGTCAAAGAAAGCATCGAGTGGTGAGATATTTTCGATTGAAGATTATCAGAGAGTCATCGAGGATCACACTCGTGGGTGGGAAAATTCTCACGAAATTCAGAAATCTGTCGAAGAGGTGAAAGCTAGATTACAAATTTTTGAAGGTGGAAAATAGGGGTAGATTTTTCTTAATCGCTGCAGGGGTTTCCCTACTAATTTGGGCGGTGTGTTTGTTGCTTCATCCAGGAAAGCCGTTGAGATTTTATGAATATACGCAGATTTCAGAGGGCGGAGACGACCAGTTGCCCCCGGAGTCGAGACAAAGAGAAGGCTCCAAACCAAGGGGCCGAGCCACGCCACCCAAGAATGGGGCACGACGAGCAACAAACGGCAAGGACAATTTTCGCGCTGCCGCACGACAATCTGCAATGGCCGTGTTCCGAGGAGCTCCAATTATGGATTACCTTCCTACGCAGATTGACCTAAAGACAAGGTTGTTTTTGGAAGAGTTAGAGAGAATGTTGAGGGCGGATCTCCTTGAGAATGGAGATTTTGGAAGAATCGAAAAAATTTTCGAGGACGTTGGTGAAAGTAATCAAGAAAATATTGGGCTTAAGATGCGGCTCCTGACATTTTCGATCAGCTTAGAGTCTGATGCGGGTCCGTCTTTTGATCTTTCGAAGAAACTAAGCCTTTTCGAAGCATTAAATCGCTCGACCCCGGTATTAAGGCTCTCAGAGTATCTCGCAGAGGTTGGATTTATGAAGGCTTTAGGGCCTGTCGATTGGGATGTGATGTCCGATATTCCTGTAGAAGAAAGAAAATATCTCCTACGGGGAATGGCCAGGGCTGGTGATCTAGAGTCGATCACAACAGCATTGTCCGCGCGAGAGGAAGCTGAACGGGCGGAGGTGCTGAAATATGCAGTGACGCAGCTAATGGAAAATCACCCTGGGAAAACGATCACATATATCGATAAAATGGAAGATTCAGATTCTCGTTTTTTTTGTCTTTCGGTAGCGGTTGATTCGCTCCGTGCAGCAGCAGGCGACCTAGAAGCTGACGAGTGGGCAAAAGAGATTGTAAAATCCCGCCGCAAATAATACCTTAAGTTTTGTCTTTCATCACCGGAAAAGATGGGAGGATGAATTCAATCCCTACTTCCAATTGAATAAGAACTTGTCAGTGATTTCGAGAAAACAGAATTCGTCATCCAACAGAGTCAGCGTCGATTCAGCGCTATTCCGAAAGCTGCCTCGACCGCTTCATCTCCGGCAGGTCGGCTATGAAGAGGAGCGTTTCGATTACTCGACAATTTGGTATGACTGTTTTCCACATGCATCTAACAACTCGGTCGTTCTACTCGGTCCTTCGATGCTCAATTTTGCGGGCCCTTTGAGTCTGGGCGTCTTCCGGGCTGGGGGCGATGGAATACTGTCGGTGACGCCCTGGCAGATTTGTAAGTTTCATGAGGTCCTGATTTCGGTGGAAGGCGCAATCGAGGAAATCGAGTTTGATTGCGGGCC
>CBFHQJ010000192.1:0-4354 GCA_965657795.1 Akkermansiaceae bacterium | reverse complement strand
GATTCATGCTGGTAAGGCGCATTTCGGTGCAATCGGCACGCCGGGAGAAGATCCGTTGAATGTCGGTTTCGACGTAAACATTGGCGGCCATGCCGCAGGTGGGCCGGGCAGTTTTCTGGGGCAACAAAATTTCTCGGCGGCACATCGCGGCGGCGCAAAAGTCTGGAATGTGCCAGGACTTGAGAAGTATCACGGAAAAGACATTTTTCTCACCGAAGCGATTACCATCGAAGCAAATCATGCCATCGATCAAGCGGTCGCGGCTAAAATGCCCTTCTTTCTCTATCTCGCACACTACGCGGTCCATGTCCCCTTTGCTCCCGACGCCCGCTTCATCGAAAAATATCAGCAGGCAGGTTTACCTAAAACCGAAGCAATGTATGCCGCGATGGTCGAAGGCATGGACAAGAGCCTGGGAGATGTCATGGCGAACATTGAACGCCATGGGCTTGGTGACAACACCGTGATTTTGTTCATGAGCGACAACGGCGGACTGAGCGCCCACGGACGTGGAGGCAGCGCGCACACCCACAATCTCCCGCTCTCAAGCGGCAAGGGCTCTGCGCACGAGGGCGGCGTGCGCGTGCCCATGATTGTGGATTGGCCCGGCATCACCAAAGAAGGTAGCGTGAGCGAGACGCCGGTCATCATCGAGGACTTCTTCCCAACCATTCTGGAAATCGCCGGGATCCGGGACTTCGTGCAAATCGGAGGCAAGATGGATGGGGTAAGTTTCGGGTCTTCGCTCACTGGGGGAATGGGGAAGAGTCATTCGGAGCGTGCACTGATCTGGCACTACCCCAACCAATGGGGGCCAAGTGGACCGGGGATCGGTGCCTCAAGTACAATCCGCAAGGGCGATTGGAAGCTGATCTACTATCACGATCCCGCTCGTAAATTACGCTACGAGTTATTCGATCTCTCCAAAGATTTGGGCGAACAAAATAATCTCGCGGTCGAGAAACCCGAGATGGCACGCGAGTTGGCCAAAGAACTCGGGAACTACCTGCGCGAGGCCGAAGCGACCATGCCTGTCGTGAAGGCGACGGGGAAAATGGTAGCCTATCCGGGAACCGAGTAATTTTGAGGCCCGCTTTACCTGGGAGCCATTAAAATTGGCGTTGAAAATCCCCTACTCACCGCATAGACGCCGCGTCCCGTTCTCAAGATAGAGAAGGGCTTTTTGGTAACTGGCTCCGGTGAGAAAGTGGTCAAGGTTTCCATCGATCTCACCCCGGTGGGCTTTGTGCCAAGACACGATTGCCTCACTGACATTTTTGAGCGCTTCAAGGTGAGCCTCGGAATCGCGATCACGGAATTCATGATCCGCGATCACGGTAACTCTGGCTTCAAGTAGCTTGGCTAAATCGGGAAAGTTCATGAGGCCTTACCGTAAAGCCTTTCGTCAAAAAGACCACCGACAAACATGTTCTCAAACTTTAACACCAAGCGGTGATAGCTTCTTCGCCTTTGGTGATCACATCCATTGGTATAGGCATTTTCTTAATATGACCGGACACGGATCCCATCATGGTTTGCAGCGTTCCGGTCGCCGCTTTCAGGTCTTCCGGGGCAGATCGTCGGTCTTCAGTTCCTGAAGCTTGTCGTTTAAACTAAATATAGATTCAAACATCGATGATGGGTTTTCTTCGGCGGTCGCTTCAGCAGCTTCAACAGTCTGCATGGCCTCGTTAAGCTCCAAAGATTTCACCTGCTCCTTGAAGGCATCCACCGCCTTGCTATCCGGGCCTGGAGTGCCACTTTCTTCCTTCTTGGTATCGGTGTCTGCAGCCTCCTTGCTGTCCTTACACGAGGGAAGGAAAAGAAGACTGACGATGACTGCTAAAGTGGCCGTGAGATGTTTCATGATGGGGAGAAGTAGCTGGATTCCATCCCGGAGTCAGCCTGTTACAACTTTCGGCATTCGTCGGGAGCTGAACTTGATGCTAGCCTCTCCCGAGTGCGAGCCTCCAAGCCCCACAAAAAACGATCATCTTATGAAAAAGACACTTTCCCTTCTACTGGCAGTTTCCGGT
The DNA here is from genome assembly GCA_965657795.1 of Akkermansiaceae bacterium. Classification (GTDB taxonomy): domain Bacteria; phylum Verrucomicrobiota; class Verrucomicrobiia; order Verrucomicrobiales; family Akkermansiaceae; genus SW10. The sequence continues at coordinate 2,318 of CBFHQJ010000192.1, read as the reverse complement.
TTCATCTCCGCGGACGAGATCCAAAACAATCTCCCTCTGATCTTCAGCGAAGACTTTGAAAAGGGATTCCAACGCTGGGAACTCACGGATCCAAAAGGCTGGACACATCGAAAGGTGGAGGAAAACTACGTCTTTGGAATCAACGCCCGCAAGAACAACTACAAGCCCAAGGTTCGCAGCCCTTATCACATTGCCTTAATCAAGGATATCCAACTAAGTGACTTTGTTCTCACCTTCCGCGTTCGCAGTACGAAGGACACCGGAAATCATCGGGATTGCTGTGTCTTCTTCAACCATCAGAATCCCACTCACTTTTACTACGTCCATCTGGGCGCACGTCCCGATCCCCATAGTGGTCAGATCATGATCGTCGACGGAGCCCCGCGCAAAGCTCTCACTAAAAACAAGAACAGCGTCCCGTGGGATGATAAGTGGCATCAGGTCAAGGTGAAGCGCGATTCCAAAAAGGGAACCATCGAGATCTTTTTTGATGACATGGAGAAACCCATCATGACCACCACCGACAAGACCTTCGGAAAAGGTCGAATCGGCATCGGCTCCTTCGATGACATGAACGATTTCGATGACATCGAACTCTGGGGTCGTTAGAACAGCAGAAACCACCCCCGGGCTCCTCTATGGCACAGGATTGCGAACTCGAAAATTTGCCGTCACCTACCCCCGACGACGACCCATCAGGAGCAATCCGCCGAGTCCCAGAAGGCTCAGCGACGAGGGCTCCGGAATCACATTGGAAAAATTGGCCCCTCCAAGAGCGATGGTGTAACTCATCGTGTCGTTGCCAAAATCACCGCTAATCTGCCAACTATTGGGGAAAACCGTGTCAGAGGCCAAGGGATATTCCGTGCAGACCCCTGAAGGCGGAATCTGTCAAAAAATCGACAACCTTGTTATCGTTAATATTCTGCAAGGCGTTTGAGGAATAGGTCACTAATAAGAGGTAATCGGTGAGGCAATCACACTACCCGGGCTGTTCTTCAGCGATCCTGGAAATGTCGAAGGATTGCTGAGATAAGAGCCCTGGCTGATCGCCCTGGTTTTATCGTCGTTTGCCATGACAACAGAGGTGACGATTTCCCCGGTGAGATCGAAGAGATACAGAGTAGAATCATTAATTGTTCCGCTGCTGCCGTTGTATCCCCCCATCGGAGGCAACCGTTGATGCAAAAAAGGCTGAAGGATCCGTCACGGTAATGCGGCAGGCATCGACATGATCGTCAGAGGAATCCCAAGTACCATCCCCATTTCCGTGGGTGCCGCTGATCGTGGTCAATGGACCAGATCCGCTGGTATGCTGCCCGGCGATGAGCCCGACGATGCCATCCGGGGCATCCCCAGTCTCAATCCATGTCGTGGCACTGAATGAGTTGCAAGTTGCCAGTTGCCAGTTGCCAGTTGCCAGTTGCCAGTTGCCAGTTGCCAGTTGCCAGTTGCCAGAATTGCAAATTTAGCCAACGAGTGTGTGAAGGTGAGTTTGTTAGTCATTTTAAATTTCAGGGGGTTATTGTCCGTTTGGATAAAAAATTGATCGATTCCAACTTCGTGTGAGATGGCCACCCATTTCAGGAACAAGCGGCAAAATCAGTCAAAGCCTCCTTTAAGAAGTTTATCTATTTATCAATCAAGCCCCTAGCGCGAACCAGAGGCCTGATTAGTTGCTAGGAAGGGTTTTTCCTTCCACTGCTTTCTGAGACAGGACGGTCAAGATCCTATTTCTGACGGCTCAACTCAGCGGCAGCTCCCTTGACGTTTTCCCACACCACCTTCTCCCCATCCCAGGCCGCAGCATACTCTCCATCATACTTTTTTTGATCACGACTCGCTTCGGCTTTGACCCGGAGACCCACTTCTACCTCGCCGGTCCAAAATTCTTCCCCTTTGTAATTTACCACTCCCTTGTCGTTGGTGGTCGATCCATTGATCGCGGACTTATTCTTGGCAGCACCTTTTTGAAAGGGTCGCCGGTTCATCATTTCCTCAATCTTCTTACGAAAATCTTCCGGCATGCCCCGCTCCAACCCCAGGCCGGACATCTCCTTCAATTTGCCACCGGCTCCTTCGACATTTTCCCAGACGACCTCTTCGCCATCCCAGGCTACGGCGAGAAATCCCTCAGGAGAATCCTGCCCGACCAGGGAGCGGGCTGCCGTGCGCAGTCCATTCTTGATCTCACCGCTCCAAACCTCTTCCCCGTTATAGGTCACGACACCTACTCCGTTATTTACCTTACTGGAGATTGAGGCGGAGGATGTGACGTTCTGGTTTCGGGTGGTCTGGTTCTTCTTTTCCCCATCTTC
>CBFHQJ010000191.1:0-4490 GCA_965657795.1 Akkermansiaceae bacterium | reverse complement strand
GAGCAAGGTGAAACTTGGATCAAGGAAGCTACCAATGACGAGAAGCTTAAGCCCGATCTTGTGGCGAGGGCCCGGCTTCGATATTTGCTACTGGTTTCGAAACGAAAGCCATCGGAATTGAAGGATCAATTGAGCGAGAACCAAGCGGGAATTCTTGCCGGCTATGAGGGCAATGAACACGCTCAAATTCGCGCGAAAGCAGCCTTGGCCCTCGTGAAGGCTCGTCTCGCCGAATCAACCGGTGATGGAGCCGGTGCTCTGGCGAGCTATCTCGAAAGCCTAAAAGGATTTCAAGAGCTCGAAGAGCTTTACCCTGCGAATTCGACGGTCGGTCTGATCGTGGGACGAAACTACCTTTCAGCCGCACTTGCCGCAGAAGGAGAAGGCTCGCCGGAAAATGCGGCAAAGCTCCGAAAGGAAGCGGCAGCGGCGTTTGTCGCACTTGCTGAAAAACAAGAAAACCCCGCTCCGGAAATTCAGTATCAAATTGCCTCGGCCAAAGCAGCTCAGGCAGTTTCCTTGTGGCAACAAGGGGATTCCTTTGGTGCCGAAAAACTGGCACGGGAAGGGGTGACCCGGTTGACCGCCTTGCAAAGCAAAATGCCTGGTGATTTCAGGGTCGCTATTGATCTGGCCGGGCAGAAGGGAATCATCGCGACGACCCTTCGGGATGAAGGGACGTCGACCGAAGCGCAGAGTCTTTTGACGAAGGGGATCGCAGTCCTTGGAAAGGGTGTCGAGGAGCACCCTGAAAATTGGACTGCCCGGTATTTACTGGCTTCATTGAAATGGCAGCTCTCCGGGCTCTTGGGCCAGCAAGGGAGTGGGGATGAGGAAATCAGGCTTGGCGTGGAAGCTCATGATGAACTGGAGGCGCTTCTAAAAAATCCTGCCATGAGACGTCCTCGTCCTTCCGAAGTAAGAAAGTCACTAGCTTATATTTGCGGTGATCTTGGGCATACTTCTGATCTCCGAAATAAGAAAGATGAGGCCATTGTTTATCTTCAGGAATGCAAGCGCTATTGGCAGGAATTGGCCCGGGATGAAGGGAATCAACTTGAGATCAGGGAAGGCTATCATTGGGCCGTCAATCGACTTGCTGAAATGGGGGTGAAATAGTTTTCACCAAGCTTTCATTTTCTCTTCATCATGGATTCACGAAGTGCCGTGAACCTGTTTTCGCTATGGAAAACAAAACATTCGAAGAGAAAGCCCCCCGTGTCTTTAAACTCCCAAATTGGAAGCGCACTTCGGTCGTTCGATTCCTGATCGTTCTTGGAATGGCCGCAACCGGAGCCGGGATGATGGCAGCCGGTTTGCTCGCCTGGGTTGTTGGAGAGAAATATCTCCTTCTCGCGGGAGTAGGCGCGGGTGCGGTCTTCATCGCAGCGGGTGGTTTGGGCTTCATCAGATGTTTGGATGTCGCAGAATCAAATTAGGGCGACGTCATCTCCGCTGGTTGAAATTCGGTTGCCAAATCGACGGTTGGGGAATCTCCATCCTTGATCGCAAGTGGGAAGCTGCTATCAATTTAGCGTCGCTCAATTGACTTGATCTCAAAAGAGTGGAAAAGCGGCATGATCAATTCCCCAAGTTTAACCTCCAAGGCCCGCGTCCGTTTCAGGGGGCAAATATCATTACGCTCCCACAACGATGACAAGTCCACGCCGGTAGACAGATCGATGCCTACGACTACGTTTGATCATCGAAGCCGTAGCGCCAAAAACCTCCGCAGTGATAAGGGAAAGAGAGGGCATTGTAGGCATGCCTCTCGATTGCGACTACAACTGTGGAGCCACCCGAGAATCATCTCAACCGGAGGAAAGCAGCCGGCACAATACCTCTATGATGAAGGCTCTGTCAGATATTGGCCAAGCAGAGATCCAATCGAGGAAAGTGGTGGGATCAACCTCTACGGGATGGTTGGGAATGATGCAGTTGGGAGCTGGGATTACCTTGGAAAGTATAACCTTCAACCTGACAGTGGTAATGGCCCCAATGACAATCAGCTCAAGAAGATTAAGGAATCAATGGAGCGAATTGTCAAAAAAATTGAAAAATTAGAAAAGAAGATGGATAAAATCATCGGTTGCTTTTGCAAGGAAGCGTTGTCTCCAACAACCGACTGGACCAAATATCGATCACATCCGGGTATTGGATCTGTGCTATCAAGATTATACAAGACAAAGTGGGTTTTAGAGCGCGTGAAAAAGGGAATCAAAGGGAATGAGAACCTTGAAGTTGAATTAGTTCCACTCGATGGAGGTGTTGGGGGGCAAGCATCAACTTGGCCAGGTAACATTCTTGACCCAGTCATGAGGTTGCAGACAAGTGGAGAAAGGAATTGGGAGAATTTAAGCGACGATGGTCTTGATGAAGTTATTTTCCATGAGCTGACTCATGTTGCTGCGAATACGGTTGATAAGAGCCCAGATGGATGGATGGGCACTGACCCCAATAATGCCCATTCACTGGACGATATTATCAACGAGGATGATTTGTGTACCTATTTCCTTTTCTACTTTTCCTTGGAAATGATACAAAAATCAGAATGCTGTAAGAACAAGGTAATAGAATAACAGTATGAAAAAGAGGAAACTAATCATTGTTCTTTTATTTCTGGTAGTCTTGGTCTCTGCTTTTAATCTTGAAAAAAGAAGGTATCTGAATTTGGATGGCTGGGATGATTACGAAAGCCTGCACATTTTCGGGTTGGAAATTCACGCTTCGGAGCGAGACAACCAAACTATTAAGGATTTACTTCTTGACTACGGCATTCCGATTGAATCAAGCTCAGCTTCGGGGAAGGCAGTGTATTTCAAGGAAAAAATAATCGCAAAGGTAATAGTAAAAACCACAACCAATTACCGTAACGGCGATCTTTACTTTCAACTAAAAAACTTGGCAGAAATTCATTCAAGTGGGGGTTTCGTCCAAGAAGAAGATGTTAAAAAATTAGTTTTTTTATTGCACAAAGCTTCGCAATTGCCAGCCGATTTGCATAGATGATCCCAACGAAAGCGTCGGAAAATCCTGATTGAGCCTTTGGATTCGTTGCGAGAGTGTAGCGCACCAAATTGACATCGTATTGGAATTCCAAACTGACATGGGGTGATTTCGGGTGGATTTCCACGCTTTCGTAGACTTTCGTTACCATCTGCGTGGTATTTTTGGGTTAGTTTGATTTTCGGCGGATCGGTAATTTTACGATGATCGAGGGAATTTTGGAGGGTTTTGTTGAGGCATGGCGGCGGCTCTTGATGGGGTGAATTTACAACGCTGAAGGGCGTGGCCGGTATGGTGACCGGGCACGCCCTTTTTTTGTTTTGGCTACGATGGTATCAATCGCGAAACTAAGGTGTCAGGCAAAGTATGACTATGACGACCTGAAAACACCGTAGCTGCGATGATCGCGCGGGAATCGGCACTTTTCAAAATGGGGAAATTCCTCTCCTCCTGCAAAGTCCTTTGCCCATGGATCTTGCCTCCCGTTGGTCGGTCGAAAGGTTAGAGCGTGCGGACTGTCACGCCTCCAGCAACCATGGCCATCACACAACTTCCGTAATACGTCGTGCCCGCTGATCCCGTGGTCCCTCCCCGCAAGCGGGGACCCCTCCCCGGGGCGGGTGCGTGCCCTTCGGTCACCACGTCGCATTACGGAGAGTTGTGTGAAGTCATGGCCGGTCGCAATGAGTAGCCTCCCGTTGGTCGGTGAGAAATAGAATGCTCCCTCGCAGGAGTCGCGCCAGCCCGCCCGCAGCATCCGCGCCCCAGGCATCGCGTTCGTTCCTCACGCCATGCCACCTGCCACGTTCCACACCACCCTCCGGCCCGGCTCTGGTCCCGGCTTCGTGCCTCAGCCCGGCCCATCGCTTCAAACCCCCCAGCATCGACGAGGCCGGGGAGCGCATCGGGATCCTTCTTTGGCGAGTTCGGAAGTCATCGGCTCGCTTTGCCGCCGGGCGGTCACGGCCTCAAGTGGAACCTTTTCGACGTCCGACCGCTATTCCACTTGACCCCGCGCCCACCTCGGCGGCTTCGGTCTTTGCGGACTTTGTCCCAAAGTCCTTCGCCAAAGGCAAAGGCCCACAAGCTCTGCAACGCTGGCGCGGTGGGCGTGCGATATTCAAGGTCAGTGCAGGCCGTCGTGCGTGATGTGGCGAGTTCGGGAGTGCCAACGCGGCCTGCAAGGCTCAGGCAGCGTTACGCGCACGGGGCCGGTTCGGTTGCTGCGTGAGCGTTTGCCGCTGCCTTCGAGATGCGCCGCCAGTTTTAGACCACTCACGAACCCCGTTTGGTTCGTCCCCTCAAAAGCCACGCTCCCTATCGGTCGCAGAAAAGGAAAAGAAGCTGGCGGCTCTGCAGAAGTAGAGAAGCGGGGCTACCGCCCCGCCAAGAGAATCAAGAGATTCGCGTCTCTTCTTGGGCAAGCATGGCGTCAACGACATCGAGAATCCGCTTTTGCGCACCGCGCGGAAGCGTGCGGACTT
>CBFHQJ010000190.1:0-4632 GCA_965657795.1 Akkermansiaceae bacterium | reverse complement strand
TTCATCGATTCTTAATGTGTCTCCGAATAGCGTGCGCCGTCTAGGACCCTCTCGATGAAGAACCTCTTTCTTTTCCCAGCAATTCTTCTCCCCCTCCACGGCCAGATTCGCATCAACGAACTCATGGCCTCCAACACCCGCTCGGTGCCCGATATCACCGACTTTGAGGACTACCCCGACTGGATCGAACTCCACAACGCGGGCGAAAGCCCCGTGACCCTTGACGGCTACTACTTGAGTGACAACGCAGCCTCACCCTTCAAATGGCCAATCCCTGCTGGCACCACCATTCCCGCTGGCGGGTATCTCATGGTCATGGCCGATGGCAATGATGCCGGCCCGGGAGAATCCCACCCGCGCGGTTATTGGCCATGGCGGGATTTCACCACCGAAAAACACCACACCAACTTCTCCCTCTCCGCGGATGGGGAGGAGGTCGTCCTAACCCAAACAATCGGGCAAAATACCTCAACCCTGATTGCCGCCGGAGCCGACTGGAAATATCTCGACGACGGCTCTTCCCAATCCACCCAGTGGCGGGCGCGCACCTACAACGATGCCACCTGGGCCAGCGGCCCTTCACCCATCGGCTACTCAAATGGCGTCACCACCACCATCTCCTTCGGTCCCGACTCCGACAACAAGCACATCACGAGCTACTTCCGGCACACCTTTACCGTCAGCGACCCTTCCATCTTCACGGGCCTGACCCTCGAACTCCTGGTCGATGACGGCGCGGCCATCTATCTCAACGGAGAAGAAATCGTCCGCGACAACCTTCCCGAGGGCATCCTGACCTCCACCACGTTTGCCAGCGGCTCCACCCAAAGCGAAAGCGACTATAACTCCTTCAACATTCCGGCTTCTGCCCTTGTCGCCGGCGAAAACGTCATCGCCGCAGAGGTGCACCAACACCGCCCTAGCAGCAGCGATCTCAGTTTTGACCTTTCGCTCGAAGCCTCCTCCTACAGCAGCGTCAACACCTTGGATTTCATTCAATTCGGCACCTCGGTCACCGATATCTCCTATGGTCGCGATGAGGCCAGCCCGAACACTTGGCAGCACTTTGCCGAACCCACTCCCGGAGCCGCGAACACCAGCGAGGCGGTGGCCGACATCCGCCTTGAAAGCTCCGCCACCGGGATTTCACCGGCAGCCGGACTCTACTCCGACCCCGAAATGGTGGTCCTTTCAGCCCCGGCCGGTGACATTCACTACACCGTCGATGGCAGCGACCCCACCAGCTCATCGCCCGTTTACACCAGTCCGCTCGCTATTTCCGACACCACGATCGTGCGGGCCCGGGTCTTTGAAACGGGGAAGGTGCCCGGCCCCATCGCCACCCAAACCTACCTCTATGGCGAGACCTTCAATGATCTTCCCATCATTTCCGTGGTCGCCGACCCCGAGACTCTTTTCGGGGATGAGATCGGGATCTACGACAACGATCACGAACCTGTTCGCAGCGGCATGAATGAGGTTTATAAAGGCAAGGACGCACCCGGACATCTGGAATTTTTCCCACAGGACAACGCCGAAGGATTTGCCATCAACGGAGGCATCCGGATCGGTGGCGAGAACAACTGGGGCAGCCATGACCAAAAGGCGCTCAACTTCACCCTCAGGGGGAAGTACGGCGACGACAATCTCAAGTATGACCTCTTCCCCGGCTCCGGCATTCCCAACTTCTCGGCCCTCACTCTTCGCGAAGGCGGGGACGACTGGGATGATGCCATGCTTCGCGACGGGATGTGGAATAGCATTGCCGGAGGATACCTCGATGTTGAGACGACCTACTTCCGGCCTTCAGTGGTTTTTCTGAATGGCAGCTACTGGGGGATCTACAACATCCGGTCTCGTTGGAATGAGGAATGGTTCTTTGAAAAATACGGCATCAGCAACGGTGAATACGACCACCTGGGATACGGCCACTTCACCAGCTCTTCCACCACCCTCGGGGCTCAGGAAGGAGACATCGCGGAGTGGGTCGAATTGCTCAACTTCATCGACAATCACGATCTCAGCAACGCGAGCGATTGGGAATTCGTGAAGTCCCGCGTCGATCTCGACAGCTTCATCGACTTCGTCGTGGCCGAAAGTTTCTCAAATAATACCAGTTGGCGACATAACCGGGAATTTTGGAAAGCCCACAAGCCGGGCAGTAAATGGCGGTGGTTCGTTCCCGACATGGATCGCACCTTCAAGGCCTCGACCATCAATTCCAATGTCTTTGACGACATTCTCAAAGATGACGCCCTTTTAGATCGCATCAAGAACCAACCGGAGTTTCAAGCACGCCTCGCCCAGCGTTTCGCCGCCCACGTCTCGGCGACCTTTGCCCCGTCCAGAATCGCCGGGATCGTCGATGGCCTCGGCGCGCTCATCACCCCTGAACTCGAGCGCCACAAAGCAATGTGGTCGGGTAGTATCGATGCCGCCCAACAAGCTTCCGACCTCCAGGAAATCAAAGACTACACCATTGATCGCGCAGAGGACATCCATGACGAAATCTCTTCCGAGCTAGGCATCGGCACTGCGGTCGAAATGACCCTGCTCATCACCGGCCAAGGCACCGTCCACTTTGCCGGAGTCCCACTCGAGCCCGGTATCATCCCCATCTTCCCCGATCTCAATGCGGAACTCGTCGCCGTCCCGGCCCCGGGATATCAATTCGATTCGTGGACTGGAATCAGCGGACCCGCCACGACAACCCTGAACACTTCCGGAGCGATCACCCTCACCGCCAACTTCGTTCCCGCACCCGGAACCGTCGCAGGAGGCACCCTCGCCACCAACACCACCTTCACCGCTGCGGGCTCACCCTACACCATCGATGACGACCTCACCGTCCCCGCCGGCATCACCCTCACCGTGGAAGCCGGAGTCGCCATCAAGCTCAAGCCCTCCCGAAATATCCGCGTAATGGGAACCCTCCTGCTCGAAGGCACCGCCGGAAATGAAATCGTCCTCGATGGCTGCTTTGGCCAACCCTGGGGCGGCCTCTCTTTTGAAGAGCCTGTCACCACCTCCTACCTCGATCACGTGGTCCTTCGAAATGCCACCCGCGGAGCCGACCCCACCCTTTATCCTTCCGCAATCTCAGGGCTGAATGCCACCGTCGATATGGACTTTGTCGACATCGGAGAATGCCGCGGCCCCCTCTTTTTCCAGGGAGGATCCACCTTCCTCCGTGACAGCACCATTCACATCCCGATCACCGGTGATGGCATCAACATCAAAACCGGATACGGCGAAACGATCCGCACCACCTTCCTCGGAAACAACGCGCCCGACACTGATGCCATCGACTACGATGGCGTCACCAACGGCATCATCAAAGACTGCAAAATCTACAACTTCCGCGGCTTCAACAGCGATGGCATCGACACCGGCGAACAGTGCGTCGATGTCCTGATCGAAGGAAACGGCATCTATTTCAACTCCGACAAAGGAATTTCGGTCGGACAGGGATCATCGGTGATTCTTCGCAAAAACATCATCGTGGGCTGCCCGCAGGGCGTGGGCGTGAAGGACTTTGGCTCCACCATTCTCATCGACCAAAATACCTTCGTCGATTGCGATGAAGGGGTGGCCGTTTACGAAAAAAACTTCGGGAATGGCGGAGGTGACGCCACCATCACCAATACCATCTTTTCAGGCTCCCTCGTCCCCGTCAGCGTCGATTCCCTCTCGACCGCTTCCACGACTTTCAGCCTGAGCGACACCACCCCGCTCTCTGGGGCTGGCAACCTCACTGCCGACCCGCTCTTTGTCGACACCTCCTCGCTCAACTTCCAACTCGATCCCACTTCGCCCGCGATTGATACCGGCGATCCCGCTCACGATCCCGATCCCGACACCACCCGCGTCGACATGGGCGCGGCCTACCTTTACCAGCCAAACGACTACCCCTTCACCCTTGGGAAAACAGTGGTGGTCAATGAAGTCCTCGCCAACTCCGGGGATTCCGACGACTGGATCGAGCTGCACAATCGAACCAATGACGACCTCAACATCGGCGGTTGGTTCTTGAGCGACAGCGCGACCGATCTGGCCAAATACCGCATCCCTGCCGGGACCGTGATCCCCGCTCATGGATACCTCACTTTCACCGAGGGCGAAAATTTCGGCCCCAACAGCAGCGACCCCAACCGCTTCGTGGGCTTTGCCCTCAGCGATGATGGCGAAACCGTCTATCTCACCTCCGCGACCGATGGCCAACTCACCGATTACCGCTTCAAGGAAGACTTCGGAGCCTCCCTTCCCGGAGAGAGCCAGGGCTACCACTACAAGGCCAGCACCGACTCCTACAACTTCCTCCCCCTGGCCACCACGACCGAAGGCGGACCCAATGCGCAACCACGGCTCGGCCCCATCGTCATTTCCGAAGTGATGTACCATCCCGCGGGCAACGGAGATGCCGAATACATCGAACTGCTCAACGTCAGCGATCAGGGCGTCACCTTGTTCGACTCCGACTCCGAGACCGCCTGGCGATTCACCTCGGGCATCGAATACGAATTCCCCGCCAACACCACCATCGCTCTCGCCCCGGGAGAGCGACTTGTCCTCACAAAAAACATCCCGGCCTTCAATTCCGAATACGCCATCCCCTCTGGTACCCAACTCCTG
>CBFHQJ010000189.1:0-4646 GCA_965657795.1 Akkermansiaceae bacterium | reverse complement strand
CACGATAATGGAGAGATCCATCCTGCTGACTTTCTGCGCCACGTTTGGGCGGCAGCAGGAAATCCCTCGAAAGTTGCTGAGTTCGTCAGAAATCCTACGACCTAAGTTCCGGGTGTTTGCATTCCCTTGAGGTCCTCTTCCTCAGACCTCAAGCGGGCGATCACCAAATTGCCATCGGAATTCAGATCGGTCAACTTCTGGGCCTTATCCCGATACATCTGGGAATACTTCAGGGCTTTCTCACGCCGCTTATCACTTTGAGCCAGGGAAAAGTCGCGTTCCCATTGTGAAGCCCGCGATTTAAGATCCTTGATCTTCAGAAGACGCAAATTCATCTCATCCTCGATAGACTCAATCTCGGTTTGAATATCTTTTAAGCGTTTAACGATGGCCTTCTGTGCCGCTTCGCTCTGTCGATTAGCCAAACCTTTCTTCCATTCCTTATAACGTTCCGCGCGGAGCTTTGCATTGGCCTTCAGGCTGAGTCTGTGGGCTTCGGCCTCCTCTTTGCTCATCTGAAGCAACTCCCGGATATCTTTCGGAATCTCGGCAAGGGGAATGGCCTGAGGCCCCGAACTACGGTAAATACGGATTTCGACAGGGTTTACCGATAGCACCCGGGCCTCCTTGTATTCATCTCCCTTCGTCGCAGAAAAATCCAAATTCTTCCCAACGATTTCTCTCCGAACCTTGGCCCGGTAATTTGCCTGGTAGTCCTCAAATCCCGACCGACTCTCCTCCAACGCAGCTTTGAGCTCATCAACCTCACTCGTAACCTTGTCCAGATTTGTTGTCACGTCTGCGGCCTCGATCTTAAGCGCCTCCGCTTTCTCCAAGTCACTTTCCATCTGCTTCAAATCCGCCAGCTTTACTTCTGCCGTCTCAATGAACTCCTGAATCCGCTCCTTATCAAACTCCAGCCCTTCAATCTCAGCCTTCACCTCTTTCAGATCCATTTTCTTCTCTTCTTCAAGGCAACTCACAAGCATGAAGCTCGAAGCAATCAAGGCAGATGATTTAAACGAGCGAAAAAGGTTAAAATGCATAACGCTGGTAACTTAGGTGATCGCTTCCACCGATCAAGAACCATCCAAACCTCATTCTTCTTCTGATCTCGTTCAAAGAATCGACACCTCGCAGCCGACCTGCCAAATTCACCTCATGCGCGACTATCAAGGTGAAGAAATTTTGGTTATTTCAAGGGAACTCTTTGACGAATTGGGTTCCTTTCAGGGAATAGAAACCGATGTCGTCCGATATCTGGAGGCTATCCTCGATCCTGCGAACAACTTTTTCATGGACCGGGGCAAGGCCGAAGAAGATCCATCTTTCAAACAGATTATCCCCTACGCTTTATTCCATCATAATGGTCGCTACCTTCACTACACGCGGGGAAAAAGCGGTGGCGAGAGTCGTCTCCATGCCCAGGGCTCCGTCGGTATCGGAGGTCACATCAATCCCGTCGACGAGCGAGCAGACCCATTGGGACGGGAAACGTATCTCGCTGGCGTTGAGCGCGAAATTGACGAAGAACTAAACATTACCGGCGGTCATCAAAACCGGATCGTCGGCCTTCTGAACGATGACAGCAATGACGTCGGCAAGGTTCATCTTGGCGTGGTGCACATTTTCGACCTGGAATCGGACGAGGTCACCTCTGCGGAAGATGCGCTTGCGAATCTCGCATTGCAATCAGCGAAAGATCTCAAGGGCAGCCTGCATGAAAACCTCGAAACCTGGTCAAAGCACTGCGTCGACTCGCTAGTCTAATCGACACAGCAAGGACACTTCTGCACCCAGTGATCAGGCGCAATTTCCATAAATGGTAGTTCCTGACCGATACTTTCCCCATAACGCGGGTGATTAACGCGGTGACCGAAAGCACAGCCCTCGGGAGGATCAATTGGGCTCGGAACATCACCTTCCAGCACAACCCGTTCTCTCTTGGCAGTCGGATCAGGGATAGGAATCGCAGACAAAAGAGCCTTGGTGTAGGCGTGCCGCGGATTGTGATAAATTTCGTCGGCCGGTGCCAACTCCACGATCTTGCCCAAATACATCACCGCAATGCGATCACTCATGTGTTTCACAACCGCAAGGTCGTGTGCGATGAAAAGATATGACATTTCGAATTCCCGCTGCAGTTCCAACAAGAGATTCATCACTTGGGACTGCACCGAAACATCCAGAGCAGAAACCGGTTCGTCCAGGACGAGGAGATCTGGATTCAAGGCCAGAGCCCGTGCGATACCGATTCTTTGTCTTTGCCCGCCTGAGAATTCAAAAGGAAATTTTCCCGCCGCATTGGCCGGCAAACCGACCCGATTCAAGAGCTCAGCCACTCTCTGCTGGCGGGAAACCCGACCACCCAATTTTTGAATGACCAGTGGTTCTGCGACCAAACCCCCCACCGCCATCCGGGCATCAAGTGACTCAGCCGGATCCTGGAAAACCATTTGAAAATCCTGCCTCAGTGGACGGATCACCCCCTGCCTCATGCGCGTGATATCGTGACCTTTGAAAGAAACCTTCCCGCTTGTGGGGTTCAACAACCTTACCGCCGACTTCCCGAGCGTGGATTTCCCGCAACCCGATTCGCCCACCAATCCCAATGTCTCACCAGTATCGATATCAAAGCTCACCCCATCGACCGCTTTTACGGCGCCGATCTGCTTCATCATCAAGCCTCCCCGAACCGGGAAATGCTGACGGAGATTTTCGATTTGAAGGAGTTTGGGTGATTCGTTGCTCATGCCTGAAAACATTCGGGACAGGTTTCCACCCAGTGTCCGGGTGAGATTTCGCGATACTCGGGGCGTTGACGAAGAAGCGTCGAATCCCCCCGATCCATGCGCTGGCAAAAACGACATCCGGACACGAAATCCTGAATCGAAGCCACCTGGCCTGGAATGGTATTGAGATGACTCTTGCGCTCGCTCTCGATCCTTGGAATCGAGTTGAGAAGCCCCTTCGTGTAAGCGTGCCGTGGATTCGCAAAGAGCTCGGTGACCGGAGCTCTTTCAACAATTCGGCCCGCATACATCACGACAACTTCATCGCAATTCTGCGCAATCACCCCAAGGTCGTGCGTGATCATCAAAACCGCCATACCGAGCTTTTGTTGCATTGACTGAATCAACTCCAATATTTGAGCTTGCACCGTCACATCCAGAGCCGTTGTGGGCTCGTCAGCAATCAAAAGGTCGGGTTCACAAGACAAGGCAATGGCAATCATCACCCGCTGCCTCATTCCACCGGAAAGTTGATGGGGATAACTCGAAATTCGCTTCTCCGGCGCTGGGATTCCCACGGCATCGAGAAGCTGCACCGCCTTTTGCAAAGCGGCACGCGATGACATTTTCTCATGCAGCTTTAAAATCTCCACCAACTGTTTCCCGATTCGATGAACCGGATTCAGGGCCGCCATGGGTTCTTGAAAAATCACTCCGATTTCTCCCCCCCGGATCTCCCGCATTCGAGAACGACTGACCTTGCGCAGGTCCTGACCTTTGAAATTAATCTCGCCTTCCAGAACGTTACCCGATGGTTTGGGGAGAAGGTCGATGATCGACATCGCTGTCACGGTCTTGCCGCAACCCGACTCGCCGACCAAGCCGATGGTCTTACCGTTCTCAACCGAGAAAGACATACCATCAACGGCCCTCACCCACCCGGAATCGGTGTCGAAGCTGGTGACCAGCCCACTAATGTCCAACAAGCTGCTCATTTCTTTCGATACATTTCCACCACGTTTTGAACTTCAGGGAAGGTTTCGCCAGACCGCATTGCAGCCCGCGTTTCTTCCTGCATTTCCTCATCAATCCAGAAGCTGTAGTGATCCCAGGGATAGGCGTTGATTGGCGGGCAAAACTTAACTGTCTCCGAGTTAGGCCACCGCATCCATCGCCAACAGGCGACGCGTTCGTAGTCGCGTTTCCATCCCGGCACGAAGACGCAGCGCTCATAGATCTGTTGCTGAATTTTGTGAGCCAGGTCGCGCTTTTCCTCATCCTCGGTCGCCCGGCGATAAGCCTCCACCCATTTATCCATCTGCGGATCGGAGTAAGCAAAGACATTGTTGGTTTTTGGCTTAATATTCCCCTGCTCGTCGTAATCATTCCGTGAATGAAAATACTCGTAAAATGCAAAATACGGAGGCTGGACCGCCCAAGCCACCGCCGTGAGTTCGAACTTCTTATCCATGGCATCCGTAAAAACCAAACTGGGATCTTTCCCGTCGAGAATTAAATCAATCCCCGCCTTTTTGGCCTCATTCTTAAGAATCCCCATGATGTCAGTATAGGTCTTGATCGCGTAATGGCTGAGAGTGAACTCAAGCCGCGTCCCATCCGCCTTCCGCAGAACGCCATCATTTCCCTCTGCGGTAAATCCGGCTTTCGCAAAATAATCGCGAGCCTTCGCCGGATCAAAGGGCCATGGCTTGACATTGGGGTTCACGAAATCTCCATAACCATCCACGAAGCCCGGAAGACGACCATAGTCGCCCCAAAACTGAACCTGAATCACCTTGTCGTAGTTCAAGGCGTGAGCCAATCCGAGGCGCACATTGATGTCCTTGAGCTTGTCCCGGGAGAGATTCATCTCGATTCCAAACTGGGCACGAGGGAAATCATTATACCACCAAT
>CBFHQJ010000188.1:0-4787 GCA_965657795.1 Akkermansiaceae bacterium | reverse complement strand
TTGTTGAAGCGGAGGGAGGGGGCGTCGGGGAGCTTCCAAGAGGAGGAGCCGTTGAGTTGGAGGGAGGTGTTTTTTGCGGGAAAGCCGGGGTATTCGGGAGAGATGAGAGAGCTTTGGGAAAGAGTGGGATTTCCGATGGGGTCACCGGGTTTGTCTGTTTCGAAGTCCCATAAAACGAGAGGGGTGATTTCGGACAGGGGGGCGCTGTCGGTTTGGGCGAGTGCGTTGAGGCAGAGAGCGAGAACGACGGTGAAGACGGGGCGGAGCTTCATATCCGGAGAATACATTGTGAATGATTAGACTGATCAGGTGTGAGTTGGGGGAATGCCAGGCAGGGTCAGCTGTCCGGTATGCTTTGTCAATGTGATGCCGTTTGGAGCTATTGATGGAGAAATATCGTTTGAATGGCTTTAGCGATAGAGAGACCATATGGATTACGTTACAATCCAAGAATGATGGTAGTCGCAAAAACGTCTTTTCTTAACGTTCCCCGCTCAATTGCAGGGGTGTTTGTGATGATGGCTTGTGGGATAGGATTGGTGGCGACGGCGCGTGAGTTCACGGAAGATGAAAAAGCTTGGTGGGCGGTGCAGCCGGTAAAGGAGGTTAAAGTGCCAAAAGAGGCTGTACACCCGGTTGATTTTTTCATTGATCGTAAGCTCTCAAAGGCGGCGCTGGAAGTGGCACCAAAGGCCTCCGCGGAGGAGTTTTTGCGTCGTGCTTTTTTTGATCTTCATGGCCTTCCTCCTTCGATTGAGGAGGTGGAGCAATTCACATCGGCGTGGGAAGCCGATCAAGAGAAGGCGATCACTGATTTGATCGAGCGACTTCTCGAAAGCCCCCGCTATGGTGAGCGGTGGGGGCAGCATTGGCTGGATGTGGTTCGTTACGCAGATAGCGACGGCTACCGGGCCGATGATTTTCGGCCAACCGCGTTTCGATATCGGGATTACGTCATCAAGGCATTCAACGAAGATAAACCGTATCGGGAGTTTGTGCTCGATCAACTCGCTGCCGATGAGCTCACTCCAAACGATCCCGATCGCGTTGCTGCGACAGGTTTTTTGCGCCACGGGGTTTATGAGTGGAATCAACGCAATGCCGAGATGCAGCGTGAGATCATGATCAATGAGGTGACCAATGTCACCGGCGAGGTTTTTCTTGGGGTCGGCGTGGGGTGTGCACAGTGTCACGACCACAAGTTTGATCCGATTTTGCAGAAGGATTATTTTGCGATGCAGGCTTTTCTTTCGTCGGTTTACTGGCCGGATGATCACCATCACGCGCAGCCAGCTGAAATAGAAAAGTTTAAAGAGGCGAAGGAAAAATGGGAAGCGGCTACGGCCGGGATTCGCGCTGAGATGAAGTCGTTGGTTCAAAAAGGAGAGAAAGCCAAATATGACTTCCGGGTGGAGACATTTCCGCCTGAGGTGCAGGAGATTTTTGCCAAGCCAAAGGCCGAACAGACTTCATACGAACGGCAGATTTCTTTCCTCGTGGAACGGCAGGCCATACGTGAAGTGCGCACGCGGGCCATGCCGTCGCAGGTTCTGAAGAAGGACAGTCCGGAGCGCGCCCGCTATGAGGAATTGGAAAAAAAATTGGCGGCCTTCGCCGATCTTAAGCCCAAGTTGCTGCCGAAGGCTTTTCTGACCACTGATACGGGTAATTCTCCTGCCGAAGTGAAGATGAGATCAGAGATCATCGAGCCTCAATTTTTCGAACTCCTCGGTGGAGAGCTCCCCAATATTAAAGCGCGCAAAAATACGACGGGTCGTCGATCTGCTCTCGCGGAATGGATTGTGCGCGAGGACAATCCTTTCACGGCCCGGGTGATGGTGAACCGAATTTGGCAGTATCATTTCGGTAAGGGGCTGGCCTCTTCTCCGAATGACTTTGGGATGTTGGGAGAAGAGCCCACGCACCCTGAACTCTTCGACTGGCTTGCGAATGATTTTATGAGCGGCGGGTGGACTATGAAGCGGATGCACAAACTTATCATGACGAGCGAGGCTTACCGTCGCACGGCACGCTTTGAGCCGAGCAACTCGCACAGTGTTAGTGATCCTGAAAATAGCTTGCTTTGGCGCTTTCCACCTCGACGTCTCAGCGCCGAGCAAATTCGCGATGCCATGCTGGCGATTTCGGGAGAGCTGACCCATCGTGATGGCGGAAGCGCGCAGAGTGGTTCAGCTCCGGTTCGCTCGGTTTATGTGAAGAAAATGCGCAATACTCCGGAGCGAATTTTACAGTGCTTTGATAGCCCGTTGGGTTTCGCGTCGCAGCCCGATCGTCTCAATACGACCACGCCAACCCAGTCGCTTTTGCTAGCCAATAGCGAATGGCCGCTGGCTCGGGGGCGTGCCATGGCGAAGCGGATTTTGGGTGGGAAAGAGGCCGCTTCTGCTGAGGAGGTTGCGAGGGCTTATGCGATCGCTTGGGGGCGAAAAGCGAGCGAGGGCGAAGTGAAAGCGGCGCTCGATTTTCTCAAACTTCAGAAAACGAATCTTGCGGAGAAGGCAGGTGAAAAAGTCTTTCCCAAAGGCGGCTTCATTCCGCTGGCTGAGAATTTTGAGGGAGCGAAACAGGTTCTTAATTCGGAGACGCAGTTTGCCTTTTCGCTCAATCAAGAGCGTTCATTGAGGGTTTCGGATTTGAATCTGAGCGATGACCATTTCACTGTGAGCGCCGTGGCTCGGCTGGATCAGATTCATGCGTCCGCGAGTGTGAATACACTCATCTCCCAATGGAATGGGAGCCACCAAGGAGCGGGTTGGTCGGTGGGCGTGACGAGTGCGAAGAGTCGTTATGGTGAGCGTAATTTTATTGTGCAATTAGTGGGGCGAAATCCGGGAGGTGATCTTGAGTATGAAGTGGTGGCCTCGGATCTTCGTGTTCCGCTGGGAACACCGGTTCAGCTTGCCGTCGCAATCAAGCCGCAAGCTGAGGGCAAGGGAACGGTGAGGTTTTTCCTGAAGGATTTATCGAAGCCGGAGAACAAGTGGCAAATTCGCGAGATCGAGCATAATATTGCCGGAGGAATTTTCTCCCCGCGTCAGGGAATTCGCATCGGCGGGCGAAAAGACGGCTCTCATTTTTGGGAGGGATCCGTGGCTCGCTTGGCTGTCATTGCGGAAGCCGTCGCTCAAGAAAGTGAGCTTGATTCCAAGCCTGCACTCTTCGATTTTAAAGTGACCCGATCGGGTGGATTACCCCCGCAGCTTGTCTGGAAAGAAAAGCCGCAGAAGAACTCCCTCAGTCCGGAATGCGAAGCTTTTGCAGACTTTTGTCATGCCCTGATGAGCTCGAACGAATTTCTTTACCTTCACTAGAACGATGGCTTGCAACCGAATCATACTTCCCCGGTCGCGTCGTGATTTTCTCATGAGCGCGGGTGCGGGTTTTGGTGGGGTTGCACTTTCCGCTCTTACGGGGCAGCGGCTTTACGGGAGCACCTTGGGAGTTAAGAATCCCGCTGCCGAAAAGATTCCTCATCATCTCGGCAAGGCGAAGAATGTCATCTTCTGCTTCATGGAAGGTGGCCCGAGTCACCTCGATCTTTTTGATCCCAAGCCGCTTCTGAACAAGTTGGCCGGGAAGCCCCTACCGGAAAGCTTTGATCGCCCCGTCACTGCGATGGGTGAGGCCGCATCTCCTTTGCTTGAATCAAAACGTGAGTGGAAGCAACACGGAGAGAGCGGGCTTTGGATTTCAGACTGGTTGCCCAAACATTCCGAGATCGCCGATGATCTTTGTGTCATTCGTTCCTGTGTTTCCGATGGTATCAATCATGCCGGAGGAGTTTCGCAGATGAATACCGGGTCGGTCTTTGGCGGACGCCCTTCGCTTGGTTCCTGGGTCAACTATGGTTTGGGCTCAGTCAGCGACAATCTTCCGGCTTTCGTTGTGATCAAGGATAGTAACGCGATGGTCGTGAACGGCACACGATGTTGGGGTTCGGGCTTTATGCCGGCGAGTTATCAAGGGACGCTTTTTGAATCGGGGAATGAGCCGGTTGCGAACTTGAATTTACCTAAGGGAATCACCGCTAAGCGTCAGAGCGGGAAGCTCGCTTTTCTGGAACAACTGAATCAACAACATTTGGTCGGTCGGCAATCGAACACCGAGCTGGAAGCCCGGATCGAGAGTTATGAGTTAGCCTATCGCATGCAGGCCGAGGCGCCGGAGGCGATCGATCTCGAGAGCGAATCCGAGGCGGTCAAATCGCTCTATGGTTTGGATCAAGAACAGACCAAGGTTTACGGGCGCCAATGCCTCATGGCCCGCCGACTGATTGAACGAGGAGTTCGCTTCGTGCAGCTTTATCATGGAGCGGGAAGCAAGTGGGACAGCCACAGTGGAATGGAGAGAAATCACGCGCGGCTTTGTGCGAATGTTGATCAGCCCATAGTAGGACTGATTCAAGATCTTAAGCAGCGGGGGTTGCTTGATGAAACGCTTGTCATCTGGGGTGGTGAATTTGGTCGAACGCCGATGAGTGAAAAAGGAGATGGCCGCGATCACAACCCGACCGGCTTCACAATGTGGATGGCTGGTGGTGGAGTCAAAGGGGGGCAGACGATTGGAGAGACCGATGAACTCGGCCTGCATGCCACCAAGGAGAAACTCCACGTTCATGACCTCCATGCTACCGTGCTCGATCTTGTGGGGCTCGATCACACCAAAACCATTTACATGCATAAGGGGCGGCCGGAGAGAGTGGATTTGAACGAAGGTAAGAGCGTTGCGGAGGGTCTCCTTTGAAGGAATATCCGGTCGAGCTAGAG
>CBFHQJ010000187.1:0-4814 GCA_965657795.1 Akkermansiaceae bacterium | reverse complement strand
GACCAATGGTCGGTGGTCAGCGCGACTCCTTGCTCTTTTGCGGCAGCGGTTCCGCTGAAAGCCAGCATGGTAGAGAAGAAAAATTGGAGGAGTCGTTTCACTTGAAGATCGCGCTTTCCGAGCATGGACAGACTAAGGCAGGACAGGAACTCAGGAAAACCTCTAATTCTTCCACATCTGAATCTGCCAGGTCGATTGCCGGATAACATGGTTCTTCAGGGTTGTGTGAGTGCCGAATGAGGAAGAAGACCAGGAGCGTGCCATCAGCCGGCATCTCGGGCAACTGGTGCGCGAGCGGCAACGGCGTCAGGCGATGGGTCGCAGCTTGCTGGCGATAGAAGGGATCGATGTCACCGGGAAGTGGTGGACAGGCAAGGCTTGGGCCATGATCCCAAATGAGGAACCGATGTGGCCAATTGATCCGAGATTCCCGCTCAACCATCTTTGAGATCCCGGAGACTCCAGATTTCTCCGGCCAGGTCTTTGAGCGAACCCCTGGGTCTCCTTGCTCCGTCTTTTCGTTTTTTGCTGAAACATTCGCGCTGACTTTCGAAAAAGTCATTTACGAACTTTTTCGACCCAAGCACCGCCCCGTCTTTGAAATAGCGGACTTTGCAGCGAACGACTTTGGAAATCTTAAGGTCGCGGGTTTGTTCTTCTTCGAGACGGACCAGTTCCTTCTCCGCCTTTGCCTTGGGCATTCCTTTGCGATGAACCCGGCGTTTGCCATCGGAACAATTTTCCGCCTGCTCACTTGCTCCGGAAATCAGGAGACGCCGATACTCTTTGGAAAGCCCGCCTTGAGCCCAGGCTCGTGAGTTGCCGGGCTGCTAGGAATTTGCTTTTAACGGAAAAGTCGTCGAAACCGAAGACTGGTGGTACTCCTGGAAAAGAAAGAGGGCTCAGATACAGGCAGATTTCAAGATTGTCAACGATGCCTGTGTCCTCGCCAAAATCGCGATGTGTGACCTATTTCTTCGGCTGAAGCCGACGCTACTTTGGAGTGATGCAAACCGGATCCGCAGATTGGAAGGCTACGGCACGATGATGAGTCAGGCGCACTGTCATTAGCGCAACTTAAAAGAAGCGGAAATGGGATAATGATCGGAAATTTTATTCAGGATTTCGTCGTGGTAGGTCGTTGATTTAGTAGAAAATTTGGCGAGATCAGGGGATGCCAGGATGAAATCAATACGTTCGGCAAATCTCTGCCGGTCGGATTCGACGCTGGCGTGGCCGAGTGCGCGCGATGGGAAGGTTCCGAGCTCAATGTTTTTCTTGGGAGCATGCTTAAGGTTGAGATCCACCAGCTTGAGATCGAGGTAGTGGGACATAGTTTTGTAGTCCCATTTGCCCTCATTCATGAATTTCGACTCTTTTCGCCGCTCGATAAGAGCCGATTGCTTGTCGAGTAGTTCCCTATCCGCCGGGGTATGAGCGTTGAAATCACCGAGGACAATGACGGGCTGGTTCTCGGTGATCAATTTGCCGATCACTTCTGTGAGAATTTTAGATTCGCGCAACCGAACTCTGTAGTCGCCTGGACACTGATGGACCACTATGTAATGGATGTTGCCGACTGTTGCATGAAGAGCGCCATGCCAGAGACCGTCGCGATAGCGACCGACCAAAGTAATAGGCTTCTTCGCGGTGAGCCCCACAGGATAGCCATCTTCTTTGAGGATCAATGTATGAGGATGGTCCCACGACTTCCCAAAAGTGGCGAGTTTCTCCTGGCTGAATCCAACCAGTTCCTGAAGTGCGACAACATCGGGATCTTGCTTGTTGACCCATGAAGCGAGGCGTCCATGCTTTTCTTCGTCCGCTCCATTCCAGATGTTGTAAGTGATGACCTTGTGATCTTCGGCCTTGGTGAAGGACACAGAGAAGATCATGAGAAAGAGAGGTAGAATGAGGAGGCGCATTGGGATTCGAGAATAACGTAGGATTGGGAGGCGGATCAAGGGGCGAAGCAAGTAGATGGGTAAAGGAGGAGATTGACCAGTTTCGAATTTTTTGAACTAGGCGGACGTCATGAGATTTTCGAATGAGGTTGACCTGACCTCCAAAAACTGGACCACTTGCGATGTTAGATTTGGGTTCGTAGAACCTAAACTAAGACATGAAAAAGAAGAAACATCAGACCGAAGACATCATCCGAATCATCCGCAAGGCCGACGGTGATCAGGCCGCCGAAGAGGTTTGCCGTAAAGAGAATATCTGCGTGCAGACCTTCTATCGATAGAGACGAAAATATGGTTGAATGGAGATGGCTGACGCGAAACGCTTCAAGGAACTTGTGAATGAAAATGGCGAACTCAAAAAGATAATCGCCGATGAGATACTCAAAAATCGAGGCTCTGAGGAGAGAAAAACCCCCTCTCTCTCCCATGTATACCACCAGTCTCCGGTTTCCGCGACCTCTCCGCCGAAAGCAAATTCCTAGCAGCCAGCCAGCCCCCCTTTCTTCCCTCTCTGATCCCTCGAATGAAACCCTACGGCGATTATCCCCCAAAGCAAACTCCTAGCAGCCTCGACGTCAACAGGCATCGTGCGTTACGGTTTTACAGCCCTTTCATTAAAAGTAAATTCCTAGCAGGATTAATGGTCATTTAATCCGTATCAATTTTTTCTAGCCTGAAAGGTTTGAGTCCAATATCCCCCCGGACTTCGGCTGGTAGTTTCTCGTAGCTACTTCACCTAGTCTGATCGCAAGGTGAATCGTGGAGAGCATGTTCGCTTGGTCGAAGACCTAATTAAATTTTGAACCCAAATTAATGAACCTATTGAATCAGTGGTTGTTGGAAGGAAAATTGGCTTTGTTTGCTATCTTTCTAGGCGTGGCATCGCTTGGTCTTCCTTGGATTGACCTGGGGGTCTATTCAACCGATGGTATTAACACCCATGGTTTTGTAGCCCTCGTTCCCTGGATTTACCCAATGGTCGTAATTCTTACCAGAAAAGCGCTCAATAAAATCCTAGTTACGACAATCCTTCTTAATAGCGCCATTTTTGCAGCCGTATTCGCTCTAAATTTCACGACAATGTTTGTTGGGAGAGAGATCAATATCTCGGGAAGCGGTTTACATCTATTTATTCTTTCGACGATTTTACTTTTCGTCGGTTGTTTGAAATACAGGGGAGCGGAAGATGGCTCCCGTTCAGAGTTGAGTGGTTCGCCATCGAGTTTGCCCCAGCCATATTCTCGCCTCCAGCGGTAGTAGGTCTAGACGCAGATATTTTCGTCTCGTCAAACCTCTTCCTTGGTCTGACCACCGTAGGCCTTGCGGATGATTCGGATGATCGCGTCGATCTTATATCTTTGTTTTGTAATGTCTCAGTCTAGTTTCTAAGAAACCAAACCTAACATCTCAAATGGTCCAGTTTTTGGAGGTCAGATCAGTCCCAGCCACGCTTCCCAATCGAGACCAGAAGGCTTGTTGGCTTTCGGCGGCATTCCGGTGGCTCCCCACTTCTTGCCCATGTGACTGACGACCTTCTTCACCGGACCAATTGATCCTCCGCGAAGGTGCTCGACAATTCGGCGAATGGAATCACTGGAGTGTCCCTGGTTGCCCATCTGGGTCACGATTTTCTTTTCAGCCGCCTTGGCCCGAAGTTTCGCGGCCTCGCCAATCGACCAAGTCAACGGCTTCTCACAATACACCGCAGCTCCCATATCCATCGCCCGCATGGCGGACCCAAAGTGATTGTGATCAGGGCAACCGATCCAAACTGCATCGAGATCATCGTGTTTATCGAAAAGCTCGCGGTAGTCGGTGTAGATCTTGACGTCGGATTGTGCCTTCTTGGCCCTCTTGATCTCGCCACCTCCCCTTCCGTTGAGATCCGGCTCGGCGATTGCGACAAGGTGCTCCTTCAAACCGGGACCGATTCCTGCAGAGGCTCGCCCTCCCGCCCCAATGCAAGCGCAACGAAGCTTGCTGTTAGCAGTCGTTCCCCTTGCCACATTTGGGCAAAGTCATCAGCGAGATGCTGGCCCAGGTGGTCTTACGAATGAACTGACGACGGGAGTCGCTAGTTCGAGAGGGAGTCTTCTCTATAACCCAATAAACGTCCCACGACCGCGATTGCTCTCAACCACGATCAAAGTTTTTTAATTTCCCCCGGGGAAAGTGGACCGAAGACCAGTCAGCTCTTACCCTGGTCACCTTTGCTGCTTTCCCACCATCGGATGCGGTTCCTCAGGAGTCACTCCCCATCGAGAAGTCGGCGAATCTCCGAGACCGAAGGGGCTCCAGCGCCAACCCAAACTACATGACCGGAATTGTTGGTGATCACTGTGGTAGGTAAGGGCAATTCCGCCGCACCAATCCAACGCTTAAGAAACTGTACGGTCTGTTTGCGTTGAGTTGTGGACAATCCAGCCTTGAGATAGTACGGCAGTCTCTCAGCTGAGCGATAATTTGAGAGCGTCTCGTTGTCTTCAGATTCATCGAGGGGGAATCCCAGGAAATCCACTCCCCGGCCTTCCGTCATTTTTTTAAGATGCTCAAAATGAGATCGATATCGCGCGCAAACAGGACACCAAGTTGCCATTCCTTTCCAAACCTTCAAACGGGCAGCCGACTGATGTCTGAGGGGAAAGCCCACCTTCCCAAGAAGGGAAGGATCAGCCATCCGGACGTTTCTTCGATAAGGTTGCCTCGATACTTCACCCTCTTGTTCATCAATCACGATCAACGCTGCTGATGGTACCGACTTCACTGTCGTTTTTTTCCCCGAAGGCCAACGAACCAAGATTTCCTCGACTTCCTCCCAGTCTCCCAAACCCACCAACATGATCGCACTGT
>CBFHQJ010000186.1:0-4839 GCA_965657795.1 Akkermansiaceae bacterium | reverse complement strand
GGCCGATTTCATAAAGGTGCTCGGTAACCTCAAGGACCTCTAGCTTCACGTCATCAATCGGCGGGGGATTAAAAAGCACGCTACTGTAGGGATTGATGACGAATTTTTTATTGATGACCTTCTGAATCTGAACGACTTGTTTGAGCTGGGTTTCTTCTCCGCCACCAAGGGGAGATTCGTAAATGCTGCATCCCGAAAGGCGGGTCAGAATGAAGGCAGCCATCATGAACAAACCCGTGTAACTGAGCAGAGTCAGGAGTGACTGACGGAGTTTGTTGTTCTTTTTGCCAAAGTACCAGGCGGAGAGTTGTCTTGGGTCCCACGATCGATATTCACCGCTGTGCCTGGGGGCTCGTTTTGTCTCCCGGTCGATCCACCAGGCTACCCAGCCCAAACCCAAAAAGAAGGCTCCGGCTGTCCCAATCCGGGAAATGGTTCCTGAGAGGGAATAGGAAAAATTGAGAAGTGGAATGTAAACAGCGAGTTGCCAGACGGGGAGGTAACAGGCACTAAGAACGCCCCGTCTCACAATGGGTGACGATTGGCGATGTCGGCGAATCCAATAACAGGAGACGGGCAGAGCGGTTAGGAATCCAATCGCGGCCGTCCATCGGCTCAGCCGAAACCAGGCGTTGGCATCAAGCCACAGAAGACACCAAAGGATGGTGTAAATACCAGTCAACAAGACAGAATTACGTAACGGCTTGGGAAGCCGTTCGAGGAAAGGCGTGAGCTGTTGTTTGGCGGACATTGCGGGCGGGGCTCAAACGAGTCACCTGTATTACTCGAGGTCTTTGAGGAAGTTGCCACCATCGTCTTCAAGTGGATTGACGTTGGCTGGGGCCGTCTTCTTTTCATTCACCCCAAGTGGTGCGAGAGGTTCCTTTTCCCTGGGTGTGTTTACCGGAGCAGGTTGGGCTTTATTTGGAACAGGTGCAGGTTCAGCCGGAGCCAAGACCTCTGGTGGTTCAGCTTCCGTTGTCGGCTTATCTCCCAGAAAGTAGGGAATGGCGGTCAAGGCAAAGATGGCCATGGTGACCAGGATGATCGAGAAAATGGTGGCGCGGAAAAGTTGGCTGGATGCAACGACTCCCAGCATCTCCTGCGGGCTCTTTCCTCTTAGGTCGCGGAGGAATTCCTGCAGCTCTTGCACGGTTGCATTGGAGTTTGCTTTAAGCTCCCGAAAGTCTGCCTTGGTACTGGCCATGGAAGTACGAGATGCACCGGATGATTCTGCTTTGCCTTTCATTGGGTCGAAGTTTGTTCGGGTTCAAGGATGTGAACGAGGTCGCCGCCGGCCTCACTGATGGCGGCGATCACTGGTTCGAAGTGGGTTGCTTTTGCCTCCTTGTGGACCTTGAGAAAAACGTAGCGCTTGCCAGCCGGTGCTTCACCGAGGATTTGGGAAAGAGCTCCGGCAAGTGCATCGTTGGAGATTTCCTTGCCATCGAGGTAGGTTTTGAAGCCGGTGTCGATGGTGACGCTTGCAAGGGGCGAGGCGACCATTTCGACTTCTTTGAGTTTAGCCGGTTGCCAGCGCACGTGGCTGTCATCCTGGGCACGAGCCAGAATGACAAAGAAAATGAGAAGCAGGAAGCCGATGTCTCCCATCGCGGCTGACGGGATGGAGGCCACCATTTTTTTACGCGGGAGTTTCATTCGACATTGATCACGCGATCAGATTCGAGTTCGAGAGTGAGGATCCCGCCAGCCTGTTCAATGACTTGGGAGACCTTAATCCAGAGAGGGTAAGGGGTATTTGGAGCGCTTTTGACGGTCACGATCCGGTCGGCATCCCGCTTCTTTTGTGACAAGGCGGCCGTGAGTCGTTTGGAGAACTCCGGGAGCTTGAGGGGGCTTCCGTTAAGCACGATACTGGTGGGAGTGATGGAGACCTCGATATTTTTGCTCTGGTCACGTTTTTCGGTCTTTTCCTCGGTTTTTGGAAGGATCTGGGAAATTCCTGTTTCCGGCTGCACGGCGGCGCAGACGAGAAAGAAGATGATGAGGATGAAGGCGATGTCCGAACTGGCACTGGCAGGCGGATCGACCAACAATTTGCCGCGTTGCAGTTTCATGAACTTCCTTTGTCGAGAGTAAGGCGGAGTGAGACGACTTCGATAAGTTCGGCGGCTGATGATTCGACCTGAAGAACGAAGTCGTTGATGATCCCCGTGAAATAGTTGAAGGCCATGTAGGCGGGAATGCCGACAATGAGTCCAAAAGCGGTGGTGAGCAGAGCGACTCGAATTCCGGAAGCAGCGGCCTGGACGATATTTTGTTGGCCGATGTTTGCTTCGATATCTCCGAAGGCAACAATCATTCCCTGCACTGTCCCCAGGAATCCGAGCATTGGTGCGACGGATGCGATGGTAGCGAGAATTGGGAGATGTCGCTCAAGCGTGGCGACGATGTTGACTCCATAATTCTCCATGCTTTTGACGACCTGTTGTTCCATTTGGGCCTGGTCGTAATTCAGGCGGCGCAGGACGAGATATTTGCGGAGTCCGTTGGAGAGGATTGCGGGAACGGGGCCGCGAGCAGAGTCGCAGAGTTTCAGGGATTCCTCGACCTTGTCCTCGGAAAGGAGGGCGACAACTTCTTCGCGAAGCTCTCCCGCATCGGTTTCGAGTAGTTTGAGGCTCCGGTAGCGTTCGATAATGACGGCAATCGCCATGATGAGCAGAGCGAGGAGAGGCCACATGAAGGGACCGCCTTCAAGAAGATATTTCAATGCGCCGGTTTCAAAGAAGCTGGCATTGGCAAGGTGAACTGGGATCATGATTATTCGTTTAGATTGGCTTCTTTTTCAAACTGGGCAAGGAGTTCGGGGAGAGCGAGGCGACCGCGGGAATACTTGGCGGCGTCGCTTTCGGGAAAGTCCCAGCGGCAACGGTTGTAGCGGCGGAAGGCGTTGGGAATGTCTTTGCCCATCCGGTAGCTTTCGCCCGCCCAGAAGAGAGCCTGTGCGGTAAGTTCTTGTTCGGGGAAACGCTTGGCAAAGGCATCGAAGGCTTTGCCTCCCTTGACATATTCTTCCTGCTTGTAATGGCACTGGCCGATCCGGAACGCCATTTTCGGAGTCCATTCGTGGTTCGGAAATTTCTCGAGGAATTTTTCCCCGACCGAGGCCGCGACAGCGTAGTCTTCCTTGAGGTAGAAATGCTCGTTAATGCGCAGCATGACATTAGCGATGAGTGGGCTCTTCGGGTAGGTGCCGGCAAGCGTGACGTAAGCTTCGAGAGCTTCATCGAGTTCGCCCGCCTCCTCGTGGCACTGTCCGAGTTTGTATTGTGAGTCCGGGGCGAGATTGTGTTCGGGGTGATTCCGAACGATCGAACCATAAGCGGCAATAGCTTCATTCCAGGCTTCCATTTCCTGAGCGAACTGGCCGAGAAGATAGGAGACCCGGGGCGCGTATTTGGGGTTCGGGTAGTCGTCCCGAAGGTCCCGGAGAACACGACGACCGGAGGCGAGGGCGGCTGCTGCTTTCTCGTCTTGCTGGAGTTTGCGCTGGCTCTTGAAAAGCTCAAAGTAGCTTTCGGCAATGTGGAACTGGGTCTGGATGGCAAGGTCCTCATCTTTGTAAACCTTGCTAAAGGCTGCCATGACACCATCTGTTCCCACTGCGACCGGAATCATTTTTTCAATGATGGGTTGGCCGTCGGGTGTCTGGATGACGTTATCGAGATAGCCCACGGTAATTTCGTCGCCAAAGAAGCACTCGATCTTCCCTTCAAAATTCCCGGCCACTGGTTTGGATTTGGCTTGAAGCGGGAAAGAGGCGGTGAAGACGCCGCTGTGAGTCAGGGTCTCTTCAAGTTCGATGGTTTCATCTTCACCGGAGGCGGTGACGACACGGATCATAGCGAGATCCCTTTTATCAGAAACATCGCGATCGGGGTCCGCCAGGCGCAGGAAGATCTTTTTACCGACGTGCACGATTTCGGCGGGTTCCAAATACTCTTCATCGGTAATCTCGAGAGTAGCGGCGGAGAAAAGTTCTGCGGTTGCCTTCAGCGATGCTTCGGAGCCATCGGGTCGTGAGCTATCCTGATAACTTGCCTTGAATTGATCCGAGCCCATGACACTCAGAACGGCGAGGGCCTCTCTTGAGTCGGAACCATCGTCGAGTTCGGCTCCCGGGTCGTCGTTCGCCGGGAGGATGATTTTACCGAGTCCACCTTTTGGTAAACTGCCATCTTCCGGAACCATGGTGATGCTGTCTGGAGACCCAAGAAGAAGTGGGATTTGCCCAACAAAGCGGCCTTCCAAGAGGGCTGGATTACGGACATCGGAGAGAGCTTCGTTGGCGGTGGCGAACGAGCGCGAGAGGACACACTCCACTTGGATTTTTGCTCCCTGGGTGGTGACCACATCAACGAGAACTGTGCTGCGGGAATCCTTGGCGCGATCGGGGTCGATAACCTCGATGGTCAGGGGGAGGCGATACTCCACTTTGCTGAGATAATCGTCCGGGCGGTCTCCTTCGACCGGGATAAATTGTAGAGCTCCTTCCACGGGAGTTTCGCTGTCAACGATCTGAATGCGGGCTTCGGTGGGCTCATTCAAAAGAACCACAGTCTCACGATAAAAGGCGTGGCCGGGGAAGGTGTTTTGTAAATCCTTGTAGCGGAGGTAGACCTTGTCGCCTTGCTTGACGACGACTTTGCCTTCACTCGGTTCCGCGGAAGTATCGATTTCAGCGAGGAAGACTCCGGTCGACGAATCAGTTTCGGTGGCGGTGAGCTTGAACGGGGGATCCGAATTGATTTGCACCTCAACCTCGACTTCATCGCGCTCAAGACCGACATCCAAATCAAAGTCGACGATCTCCGC
>CBFHQJ010000185.1:0-4964 GCA_965657795.1 Akkermansiaceae bacterium | reverse complement strand
AGTGAATGAGAAAGAGGTCAAGTTGTTCGAGCCCGAGGTCGGAGAGCGTTTTTTCGCAAGCGGCGCGAACGTGTTGGGGTTCGTGGTAGGTGTTCCAGAGCTTGCCGGTGATCCAGAGGTCATCGCGGGTGCAAAGTCCGGCGGCGATGGCCGAGGCGATTCCTTTTCCGACGAGGGCTTCATTGCCGTAATCGGCGGCGCAGTCGAGGTGGCGGTAGCCGCACTCGATGGCTTGATGGACAATTTGTGGAGTGAGGTCCTCGGGGATTTTCCAGGTGCCGAGACCGGGAGAGGGAAGTGAGGAGCCGTCTGGAAAGAGATGGGCTGACATTGCGGGGGGAGCTTAGAGAGGGAGGGGTGGTTCCGGCCAATAAAAAAGCCATCGGCGGTGCCGCAAAAAGCCACCTGCGGCTGGGCGTGGTGGCTAAAAATAAAAAGTGCCAGGAAGCCACGGCAATGAGGGACAAGCTGCGGCTGCTACGTTTCCGTCCTGACCGGGTCCACAAGCCCGCACTCCGCGACTCCTGACGAGGGAGAATTAAGGGAGGTTTGAGAGAAGAGCAAGGATTTGTTTGAACGGGAAATCGAAGGGCTCATTTTAAAAGAAAGCTCATAAGCAAGAGCCCAAGGCCAATTGCCATGGTGGGATGATCGTGTGAAAGATCTTGCCCAGCCTATCCAAAGATCACGAGTAAGACCCAGAACACGAGAACGATGCCAAAGATACCAGCGAGGAGGGACCATCCGGATCTTTGCGTTTTGATGGAAGTTCCGCTGAGATCGATCTCCTTTTTGCTGGGGAGAAATTTCTTCAGAAGCTTCCGCTCTTCGTTGTCCTTGGCTCGGCCATTGCGGCCGTCGGCGTAGCGGCTGGCATAGGAGCGTGAACCGAGGCCTTTGGGAGCTGGAAACCTTTTTCTCATGGACGGATGATTATTCGGAAAAAGAAGTCCTGCCATGGTAATAGAAGCGCCCGTTTGTAACGCGCTTTATTTGGCGGCGTTCCAGTGAGCGTCCATTTGCTCAAGGGTTGCTTCCTCCAGAGTGACCTCATCTTTTTTGAGACCTTTTTCGATTTGCTCGAAGCGGTGGAGAAATTTTTCGTTCGTGCCTTCGAGCGCGACCTCGGGATCGACGTCGAGTTTCCGGGCGAGGTTGGTGACGATGAAAAGCAGGTCGCCAATTTCAGCCTGAAGTTCTTTTGAGGCGGGAGTGCCCGGTTCGTGTTTGGCGAGTTCTTCACGAACCTCTGCAAGTTCTTCATCGATTTTTCCGGCGATGCCAACGGTGTCCGGCCAGTCGAATCCCACTTTGCTGGCTTTCTTTTGGAGCTTCGTGGCTTTCAATAAAGCGGGGAGCCCTTTGCCAACGCCGTGGAGGTAGGGTTTTTCCTCGTGGCCTTTCTCGGCGCGCTTGATGTCCTCCCACTGGGCGAGGATGCCCTCGGTGCCGCCGACGTTTGAATCTCCATAAACATGGGGATGGCGGCGGACCAATTTGTCGCTGATGCCGCGAGCGATGTCATCGAGGTCGAATCGTTTGCCTTCCTGAGCAAGTTCGGCGTGGAAGACGACTTGCAGAAGGAGGTCGCCAAGTTCTTCCTTGAGGTTTTCCTCATCGTTGGCGCGAATGGCGGCGACCGTTTCGTAGGTTTCCTCGATGAGATTGGAGACGAGCGATTCGTGGGTTTGCTCGGCGTCCCAGGGGCAGCCGCCGGGGGCGCGGAGCCGGTGCATGATGGCGCGAAGCCGTTCGATTTGGCGACCGGGCTCGGAGCAGTTGATCATTTCGTCGTCGGTCATCACTTGCGGCGGGCTTTGTCGAGGGTGTCTTTTTCCTTCTTGGTTAGGGATTGAATTCCCTGCTCGCTGATTTTGTCGAGGATGCGGTCAACTTCCTTGGTCATTTCGAGGGGAGAGCGTTTGCTTTCACGCACGATGGTGGCGTCGCGGGTTTTTCTACGTCCCGATTTCGTCTTCGGCGCCCCAATTTGGGAAAGTTTGATGACGAAGTTTTTGAGCGGTGGAGACTTTAAAACGGCGAATCCGAAAATTGCTCCGCCAAGGTGCCCGGCGCTCCCGCCTGCGTTGTGCCAATTTAAGATGACGGCTAGCGACTCAATGATGAGATACCCAATCGCAAAGGTGCGCATCTTCATTGGAATGATGAAAAACAGGAGGATTCGAGCATCGGGAGCGATAAAGTAAAAGGCAGCCAGTACCCCAAAAAGTCCGGCGGAGGCTCCTACCATTTGGACGCTCGCGGTGTATCCGTCAAAGAATCCGGGAAGGAAGAAAAGGAGGGCGTAAAAGAGAGCTCCAGCAACTCCGCAGATAAGGTAGAAGGTGAGGTAAGCCCTGCTCGTCATCCAGCGTTCCACGTGAGGGCCGAAAAAGATGAGGCCTAGGCAGTTGGCGAATAGATGGCCCATTCCGGCGTGGAGAAATTGAAAAGTAAGGAGACGCCAAATTTGGAAGCCGTAAATACCTTCCTCAATACTGAAGCTACCGAGGCGATAGAAGGCCGAGTCCTGCAGACGTTGTCCGGGTTCAGTGAGCGAAAAGAATTGAATTAGGAGAATGCCAACGTTGATGATGAGAAGCCACTTGCTGACAGGCGCTCCTTCAAAGAACCCGGGCATGCGGGGGCGGCCCAATTCATAGCCGGGCTGCATGTAGTCACGATCGTTGTATCCCACACCAATGAAATAGCAGTGATTGGCTGGACTGGAAAATGAAACTTTTTCTTAAGGCGATTCCGGTTTGAACTGATCCGCGATGACGCTGCGCGATCTCGGATGGAATGATGACTTTAAAAAGGCCTTTGAGGAGGTCTCGAAGGATGGCTGGGTGCCCGGCCGCTTGATCCGGGAGACGAAGATCAATTTTTCGGCTCTGCTAGATGACGCCGAGGAAGTCGATTGCGTCGTCGGCGGTAAGGTTTGGCACGATGCCTCTTGCGATGCCGAGCTCCCGGCGGTGGGTGACTGGGTGGCGATTGAGCTGGGAGCCGGCGAGAATGACGAGCACATCATCCGGGCCCGACTTCCGCGGAAGACCTGTTTTTCGCGCAAGGCTCCGGGGAAAAGCAGCGAGGAACAGGTGATGGCGGCGAACGTCGATATCGTGGTGGTGGTGACCGATGCGGGGTCGGACTTCAATCTTCGCCGCATGGAGCGCTATTTTACGATCATCCAGAAGAGCGGGGCCCGATGTGTGGTTCTGGTTAATAAATCGGATCTCTTTGAAGCAGAGGTGAACGAGAAGGCTCGTGAGGAAATTCAGGAGCTGTCTCCCGAGGCGGAAGTTTACGTGACCAGCGCCACTCGGCATGAGGGGCTTGAAGTCTTAAAGTGCTACCTCAAGACGGGGATCACCCTGACGATGGTGGGCTCCAGCGGGGTGGGTAAATCGACGCTGGTGAACCAGTTGCTCGGGGAGGAGTGGCTGTGGACCGGAGAAGTGAATGAAGTCACGGGCAAGGGTCGTCACACGACAGTAGCGAGGGAATTGGTGGTTTTAGAGGATGGCGGAATGTTGGTCGATAATCCGGGCATTCGCGAGGTGCAGATGTGGACAGACGAGGACACGCTGCGCGATAGTTTTGCCGACGTAGAAGACTTGACCAACCAGTGCAAGTTCCGCGACTGCAAGCATCAGGGCGACAAAGGCTGCGCTATTGAAGCCGCCGTGAAAGCGGGCGATCTGGACCCTGCCCGTTACGAAGGATACCTTAGGCTTGACGATGAGATCGAGGAGTTGAACTTCCGCCGCAAGAAGCGCCAAATGATTGTCGAGCGCTGGAGCAAGCGCAACAACCGCGTGAAGGCGCGCAATCGCGACGACCGGATCGAGCTTGAGAAAGAAGAGCGGGGCGAGCTTTAGGCAGCCCGCTTATTGCGGACGGCCGCGCTGCCAGCTTTCGACCCTGCCGTTGACGAATTTCACCCAGGAGGAAGCTTGGGGGATGAAAGCAACATCAGCGCCGACTCCGCCATTCCATCCCCACGGGCCCCAACCGGGACCGGCGATGCCACCGCGGCGAATTCCCCAACCGGGGCCACCCCAACCTCCGCCCCAGCCACCCCAGCCTCCGCCCCAGGCCGATCGCACGACGACGGGTGAGAGGCTGTTGTAAATCCACTGCTCATAGCGTTTGCCATTTTTCTCGCCTTCGGCCCGACGGTCGGGACCACCCCACGCGAGGAAGACGGCGGGTTGAGTCATGCCATTTTGGATTTTGCCAACTTCCACGAGTGCTTGTTGCTCAGGCTTGAGGGCACGGAAGATATTGGGATTCTTCGCGATACGAGCGGTGGGAGTGCGCGAACTGGTGCAACTCACCGCGAAGAATGCGAGAAAGGAAAGAAAGAAGAACGTTTTCATTCGTGCTAGTTTAGACGGGCCTCTCGGTGCGCGCAACCGGTTTCGGATTCCCTTAGCACTGATGAATTCGGTCCAATCATCAAGGTCTTTCCCTATGGGGGGCTGAGGGTAAGTGCTTGGAAGGGTGAAAATCTTTGCACCTCTACTTGGTGAGTTGGTGGAGGACCTGGAGGGTGAGCTTGCCGGTGTTTTCGAGAGCGCCGGGGGTGATCTTGTCCAAGGTGTCTCCTTTTTTGTGCCAATAGGTCGCTCGGTTGAAGTCGCCGATGAGGTGGAGGACGGCAAGGTTGGCCCGATTCATGAGAGGGACGTGGTCGTCGAGGATGATCCCTGGGTAGGGGGTGACCCAATTTTGGAGGCTGAGTTTCGAAGCCGCTGATTGAGCTTGGCTTTTGAGGGTGGGGTGGGTGTCTCCACCGATGAGAAGGGGGATGTTGGAATCACCGACGATATCGAGAACGATTCCGATCTGTGGTTTGATGGAGCGCTTGTCCAGTTGTGCGGCGTAGTAGCGGCTCCCGTAAAGTCCGTCCTTGGATTTGATGTTTTTGAGGATGGCTTCCTCACCGTCAAAAAAGA
>CBFHQJ010000184.1:0-5296 GCA_965657795.1 Akkermansiaceae bacterium | reverse complement strand
AGGAAGATCTGGCCTCCCTTCGTGCCCCGGTTAGCATCAGTGACTGGATCCTCAATGAGTTTTTCAAGAAACCATTGTGACGACGGTAAGGGGGCTGTTTTGGCGGAAATCCCAGCGAGGATGCCGGCGGCATTGATTCTGGCCAAGCCCCCGCCCTCGTCGTAGTGAGTGTGCCAGTGGAGAGATTTGTTCTCCCACTTTTTTAGAACGATGGAAGGCTGCGCCTGAAACCAGTCGCTGATAATCTCCCGATCTTGATCTTCTTGGAAATGACCGGCCATGGCGTGACTACCAAAGATCGAAATGCGTCGAAGTGCTTGTTCGGGAGTGCGTTTGGTCCAAGCGGCGAGAATGAGGCGGGATTCCCAATTGATCCAAGAGGAGGGAGTGTCGTCCCGAGCATGGCTTTGCCTCCAAAGTTCATGGAATGTTTCGGCCGGCGTTTTTTTGAGTTGATCAATGAGGAGCGTGAAGCGTGTGAAACTACTGGCGCCCCGAGGGTATTGAATCAGTTTACAGGATCTAACAGATTCGGGAACCTCCAGGTCGTCTTTCCTGAGTCCGAAGTGGTCTTGAAACGCAGAAAAGAGTCCGTGTTTTTTGAGAGAGGGAGCAATCTTCCAAAATCTAAAAGATGACGGAGTTTGAAGGGCATAACTGAGGTTGACTAGGATGCCTAATTGGTCCTCCTGGGCCTGGCGGGAAAGCCATTCTAGAGAAGTATCCGGATGGTTGATGAAGACGTGAGGAATCACTCCGAACTCAAAACTGTTTCCATTGAAATCTTTGGCGAGTTCGAGCGCTTGCGCCGGGTATTTTGTGGCGAGACCGAGGAGAATTCTTTCGTCGATGTTCCGGGTCTGATGTTGATTGAGCGAATAGCGGTTTCTAAAATTAACGGCCTCAGTTAAATCTTTCCTGGCCAGTTGGTGGGCAACCGCGGTAACCACATATTGGCGGTCATCCTCGGAAATTTTTTCGGTAAATTCGACGGGGGTTTTCAGATCGTTGTTGTTGGCCAGGACAATGAGCAGATCTGCGAAAAGCGAAGGGTCATCTATTTTCCTGATGCTTGGGAGAAGTTTCCTTACTTTGGCGAGATCTGATTTTGCCAGTTCCGAGAACAGGGTATGGCCGAGATTAACCCCAAAGGGGCCTAGTGGGATAATGATTTGATCGTTTGCAAATTGCTTGTGATTCTTGAGGAAGAATTGGCAGGCGAATTCCGGGGTGCCTAGAGACGCAGCTATGAGAAGATCCCAAGCGTGGTTGGATTTAGAAACGATGGCATACTCCAAAGCCTTCTCAGGAGACAAGTGGAGTAAGCGGTGTAAAGCGGCGAATTCAAGATAGGGAGTTTCAGCGCTTCGCTTGTCCTTGAGAATAGCTTTAACTGACACCACATCATTCAGGCTGGCAGCTTGCTTGAAAGCTGACTCCCACAGGTCGGTTTTCCAGGGCTGTTCCTTTGGGAGAGGAAGGCTCGTTGCTGCGCAAACGGTAGGGACGAGTAAAAGGAAAAAGACTTTGCGTAAAAGAAAAGTCATTGGAGGTTTAAACGCCCTGATTACCCGCGGCGTCCGCGGGCGCGGGAGGTGACGCGTTTTTGTTGCTCTTCGTTCAGGCCGCTGTTCGAGAGCCATTGTTTGGCGGCTTCGGGGTCTTTGCGGAAATAGGCACGGCCGGTTTCCATGAGGGCGTTGGCGCGGGTTCCTTCGTCAGAAATGGTGTTGGCCCACTCGACGGCGGCGGCGGGGTTTTCCCAGGCAACGCGGGTGGCATAACCATAGGTGGCGGAGTCGCGTTCGGGAGAAGCGCTCATGGAGCCGAGTCGGTCGGCGGCGGCTTGGGGATTGTCTCTGGCCCACTCGGAGAATGATTCGCGCATGGCCCGGTTTTTCCCGTTTCCTTGCGGGAGGGTGTTGGCCCAGTCGAGGGCAGCGACCGGATCATCTTCGGCGTATTCCTCGGCAACGCGTCGAATGGCGGCATCTTGCATTTCACCGGAAGGAAGAGCGGTGGCCCAGTTTGCCGCTTCGGCAGGGTCACCTTTTTTGATGACCTGGCGGGTAACGAGGTCCATGAGGCGAGAGGCTTCTTTGTCGCCCGCTTGCTGACGGTCCATGGCGAAGCGAACGGCGAGGTTGGGGTCGGCGTCGATCAATCCGTAAACGGCTCCCCATTTCATGCCACTGCCATTTTGGGCGTCAGGTTCGAGGCCGTTGAAATAAGCGAGGGCGGCATCGGGATTTGAGGCAGCCCAGCCGGCGAGGGTGGTGGCCATATCGCGCTCGGGGGTTTCGGCTCCGTTGAGAACGGCTTCCTCTCCGGCAATGGCGCCCCACTGGTAGTGGAAGTCGCGGAACTCCGAGCTGTTGGAATCGAGATGAGTGATCTGCTCCCGCATGAGCTTGGCATTCTCGGGAGTGAGGTTGGCGAGGATTTGGGTGAAGAGCTCGCGGCGCTCGAGAGGTGTTTTGGCGGCCTTGAGGTCGATGCCAAGTTGAACGATCTGAGATTCGGAAAGATTGGCAAATTCCGACTCTCCGGTTGCTGAGGTTCCCCGACTCCGGCTAACTGAGCGTTCTTTCCCCCCATCCTTGGAGTCTCCACGGTTTGATCGGGAGGAGAGGCTACTGTCGTTTCCTCTCTCTACGCCTTCGTTCGCGGAGGAATCGTCACTTGCGGATGAGTTTGAGCTTTTTGAGCCGATGGCGAAGGCTGCGACGGCGACAAGAGCCCAAAATAGGTGAACAAGGTGGGATTTTTTCATGCGAGAGAGAAAGGGGTCCGGGTTCTAAACGTGGAATGTGGATTCTTTCTTTCGCGACGGGCGCGGTGTCCCATGATATCTATCTATTCTGCAACTTGTATTCCACGGCACTGCGCCACTCGGCTGACTTAAGGTCGGGTCCGTGTCCCTGGCCATCGGAGATGCCCAGTTGTTGATCAAGGGCGTAGGCCCATTCGTCGGAGCCAATATCAGGGCCGTGTCCCTGATCATCCCCGGTGGAATGTTGTTCATCGGCCCAGCGGGCCCATGCATCCCATGCTTGGGGCGCTGAGCCCGGTGAACTGCTTTGGCTGGCGCTGGCCGCTTGGGGTAGAGGGGTAGCCTGGGGTTGATCGCACGAAACGATGCCGAGGCCCGCGATGATGGTGATAGTGAGTCTTTTTAAGCTCATCGCGGTATTTTACCCTGGCCACTTAATTTGTGGAAGCTTGGAACCCCTCACTTACCTCCGGTGATTTTCTGAATCGCTTCTGGTGGTAAGTTGGAATTGGCGAGCCATTCCCGCGCCGCTTCGCGATCTCTTCGGTAAAAAACGCGGCCGGTATCGACCATGGCATTGGTGCGATCTTCAGGGTCTCTGATGTTGGCGGCCCACTGGACTCCGGCGGAAGGTTCTTTGTGAACGACACTGGTGGCGTAGCCATAGGTCGCGGAGTCTTGTTGGTTGGCTGGAAGTGAGGCAATCGCGTTTGCGGCTTCCTGGGGATCGCGGTTGGCCCAGTGGTGGAAGGAGGTGCCGACAGCGTGATTTTTTCCCTCACCATCCGGAAGGCTGGTGGCCCAGTCGACGGCTTCGACGGGATCTTGCTTGGCGAAGTCTCCGGCGAGTTTCTGGAAGGCGGTGTTTTGCAAATCGCCTTCGGGGATGTTTTGAGCCCACTGGGTGACCTCTTCCCGGTCGCCGGATTTCAGGGCAGCTGCGGCAGCGATGTTGATCATTTTGCCGGCGTCTTTATCTCCGTTTTGAGATCGTTCGATGGCGAACTCGGCGGCGAGTTGCGGGTCGGCATCGGCGAGTCCGAAGGCGGCCCCCCATTTCATAAGAGCGGCATTGTTTTGTTCCTCGGGCGAAAGGGTGTCGAAGTAGGTCATGGCTGCCTTTGGGTCTTCGGAGGCCCATCCGGCAAGGGTCGCGGCCATGTCGCGCTTGGGGGTATCCTTGCCGTGCATGATGGCTTCATCTCCGGCGATGGCTCCCCAGGCGTAGTGAAATTCACGGAACTCGGAGGAGTCTTGTGGCATGTGGGCGATCTGTTCCCGTAATTGCCGTGCGTTATCGGGAGTGAGGTTTTTGAGGATCTCGGCAAAGGCAAGACGACGCTCGACGAGGTTTCCATTTTTGAAGATGGCTCCGAGTTCAGCGATGCCTTCTTCGGTGAGCGGAAGCTCTTCGTTTGATTTTGATGAAATCCGGGATTTGGAACGATTTGATTTGGTGCGCCCCGCTGAGCTGTCTTGATCTGCTGATTGGATGCGGCGGTTACTCGTGTTGCTGGTGGATCCACTCTTCGCTGCGGCGGTTTTTTCAGGGTCGTTGGAATTGATTTTGGAGCCGACCACAAAAGTAGTGATGGCTACGATCGCCCAAATGATGTGATGGAGCATGTTCTTTTTCATGAGATCAGGAATGAGAAAGGTCGGACAGTATCAGATCGTGGCAAAAATCCTGAGCCGAAAAGTAGAGGGCTACTTGGTGGCGTGCTTGCGAAGAAGGGCTGTCATTTCTTTTCTTTGATCCGGCAGCTCTTCCAGGTCGATTTTGTTGGCAATGACGCTGTTAAGGAAGCGATAAAGATCACCAAGATCTTTGCTCCAATCACCGGAGACGACACCAATGGGTGATTCACGACGATGGTTGCGGATGGTGGTTGAGGCTCCGTTCTTAAGAAGAATTTTCACGATTTCGCTCCGCCCCATGAAGGCGGCGTTGTGAAGAGCGGTGTTGCCATCGCGGTTGGCTTTTTTGACGTCTGCTTTGTTCTTGAGAAGAAGAGTGACGATTTCCGGATGTCCGTGAAGAGCGGCGCTCGCGAGTGGAGTCATCCCGTTTTCCTGGTGACGGCGATCAACGATATGGCCCATTTTGAGGTGACGTCTCACCCGGGCGATGCTGCCGCTGGCGATGGAACGTTCGAGGAGATCACGAAGTTGTTCGGGATCACGATCGGACGATGGTTTGACGTCCTTGGCCTTCTCGGCAACGTGAAAGATGAAGTCGTTACTGAAAAGTCCCTGGGCGTTTTGAACCTGGAGAAAGTGAAGGCCATTGGGTGGGAGCGATTGCAAGGTGATGGCGATGGTTTCGGCCGTGCCTTTCTTAATGGAGGCCGGAACGCGACGACCATTGATAATGACGTGCGCGTCTTCGGTGACATGGCGGGCGTTGAGGGTCATGGTTTGATTGCCATCGGCGAGGATGGGAAATTTCTGGCGGCCGCTCTGTTCATGAATGGGGCTGAGGGTCCAGAGAGCAGGTTGGGGGACAAAGAATCCGGATTGGGC
>CBFHQJ010000183.1:0-5413 GCA_965657795.1 Akkermansiaceae bacterium | reverse complement strand
CGAACGGTACGGAGTTCGAGCTCGAGCGTTGCTTGCAAGCGGCTTGCCTCATCAGTTGACAGGGTCTTTTTGATGGTTCGGGCGGCGGGTCCAAATACCGCCATAAATCCGGTAATCATTACGACAAGGATTCCCAGCGCGATGACAACCTCAACAAGCGTGAAGCCTGCTTCGGACCTTTTAAATTTAGTTGGTGTGTGTGTCGTCATTTTGACTAATTAAAAATTACTAGTTGGCTCCGACAGCTCCCAATTGTTCGATATCTCGGATCATTGTTGTGCCGCCATTTTTCAGAACAACAAAACCACCGAGGTCACGTCGTCCGCCCAAGAGAGGTTGCTGCGCCCCGTTTGGACGGGCGCCATTTACCACCACGAATCCAGCCCCTGGCGTGGTGCAGACTCCCTGACCATTGAATTCATAATAGTGGCACTGCCAGGTATCAGCTGGCTGATTGCTGAGTTGATGGCGATCTTGAGGAAGGATCCCACCGACCCTCATGTCCGCCCGGCTGAATTCCGGGCTGTAGTAAACACCCTGTGGAAGAAAGGTTGGAGAACCAGCTCTCTGCCACTCGGGAATGATCCGCCCCTCCTCGTCGGTTGTTTGAAAAACGACCATCATCATGCGGCGATAGCGCTCACGTTGGATCGGATCGGCGTCGTTGAGATCCCCGTGAATAATGAGGCGCGCGGGAGCATTCTGATTCATCGCAAGAGTTCTAGCTTGAGCAAGCATTCCTTCCCCAATCGCAAGACCGGCTGTAACACCCTGACCCTTGCCAATCCGGCTAATGCCGACGGAGGCGAGTGAAAGGAGAATGGCGATAATAGCCATCACTGCCAGCAGCTCTACCAGACTGAACCCCTTGCGGACGCTGCGAGATAAACCCCTTTCGTCCCTTTTAAATCTTGGTGTCTTTAACATTTCCTGAATTAGTAGTCGTCCGTTTTAGGGTGGAGATCAAGAAAAAAATTGTAGTTACACTGTATATCTCTCGAATTCAGCTCGGAAAATGTCCGCCATGCGATTGAGACATCCATTTCCATGCCGTTTCGATCATTGAGCGTGGGTCTTTTCGGGACGCTTCCCAATTGAGCAACTTCTTGGCACTACTGGGGTCAGCAACCAGATGTCCCGGGTCCCCGGGCCGCCTCTGTCCATATTTAACAGGGACTTTTTGCCCGGTGACCTCTTCAGCGATATCGATGATTTGTTGAACCGAAACTCCAACGCCGGTTCCTAAATTGCAACGAAGGGAAGCCCCTCCCCTTGAAAGGTGCCTGAGAGCGGCCAGGTGAGCTGTTGCTAGATCTTCAACATGAATGTAGTCGCGGATGCAGGTCCCGTCGTCCGTTGAGTAATCCGTACCAAAGACCGTGATTTGAGGAACTTCCCCTTTCACGGCTTGCAATACCAAAGGAATCAGATGGGTTTCGGGATCGTGATCTTCGCCGATCAAGCCATCAGTCGAACAACCACTGGCGTTGAAATATCTGAGGGCGACGCTTTTGAGGTCCCAAGCGACATCACAGTCATCCAAGATCCACTCTACCATGAGCTTGCTCTTTCCATAAGGGCTCACAGGCTTTTGGGGATGGTCTTCGGTAAGCGGCAGTTTTTCGGGTTCACCATAGGTGGCGCAGGTCGAAGAGAATACGAAGGACTTACAGCCAAAATTAGACATCACCTCCAGTAAAGTGAGGGGCTCTGCGGTATTGTTCCGGTAATATTTTAACGGATCAGTGACAGATTCCCCGACATAGGCGTAGGCTGCAAAATGGATCACACCGCTAAAATTGTGCTCGGTAAAAAGGCGGTTCAGGAGTTCGCGGTCCCCGACATCCCCAATGACCAGTTCCACTGAATCATCGACAACTGCCCCCGGGTGGCCGTAAACGAGGTTGTCTAAAACGACGACCTTGTATCCCACCGAGCACAGCAACCGAACGGTATGCGACCCAATATATCCAGCTCCGCCGGTGACTAAAACAGACTCTCCGCTCATGCTTGGGCTGGAGTCAATCAGGCCCTTGAGTGACCGTCAAACAATGACTCGTAGTCAACGTGTCACCACATTGGCCTCCCTTTCAACCCGCATCCGGGCAAGATCATCGGAACTGAGGAGTCTCGGAAAAAATCGACCAATTAAAACCCACCCCATTAGGCCACCCACAAAGTGAACAAGATGGGCCGTTTGGAAGATAAAACTCCCCACGGCAGACTCAAGCCAAAGTCCGAGGTCAGCAAGTAGTGGAATGCCCAACCAGGGAGTCATCACGAAAAGAAGCGCGCTGGAGACGAGCACTCCCTTCGATAGATTACGGGCCGAAATATGAAGGAGAACCATCTTCGAATCAGGAGAAATTGCGAAAAACCCCAACAATAGCCCCGTGACACCACCGGAGGCTCCCACCAATGGTGGAATCCCGGGCACCACGGATTGGACGAGGATATGGGAGAGCCCCGCGCCTACCCCGCAAACTGTGAACAAAGTAAAGATCCGCCAATTGCTCAAGACATGGCTCAGGCGTGCCGCCGCATAGTAGAAAAGAAAAGCATTGATGGCGAGATGGGCCCAATTCCCGTGAAGCCAGATATGGGTAAAGAATTGCCAGATCCTGCCGCTGCTGACGCCGTGCCAAGAGAGACTTCCCTCAAGGTAAGTGGAATGAAGAGCTAAAATTCCCTGCCATCTTAGAATGAGCGAGAGCGCAAGGTGAACCGAGATCATAATCAGGACACCAAAGGTCGCCGTATTGATCCCGGGTGTCTGTAACGTCACCCAGCCACTCCGGCCATTTTGAGGTCTAACCGCGGAAATCATCCCTAATAAAGACCACCGGGGCTCAAAAACGCTCACCTTTTCTCTAAAAAAACGTTTCTCACAAGATCCGGGATCGTCTTGAAGGCGCAGACCCACAGCCGTGAGAGAGGCTATTTAAGCTAAATAGCTTGCCGAAGAGCTCAGTTTGATTGCTCCGATTGTCTTTCGAGTAGAGTCGAATCCGAACGACCCAATCCACCGGTGAATCTAGATCGGAAAGATTGTAATTAAGTTTGGAATCAATCTTAAATTCGTCACTTTTCGTCGAAGCTAAAGAAGTGTGAAATTTTCGCGCGACTGACAACGTCTCACGGGGTTAGATCAAGCAATCAATGGGAGACGAAGGAAACGAGGAGGATTTGGCATTAATGGCCGCCGTGGCCAAGGGAGATGAGGCTGCCTTCGCCAAACTCGTTGAGAAACATCAGCGGGCTGTGCTCGGAACGATCGCAAAGATGACGAATCAATCTCCCGATACCGAAGACATAGCTCAACAAGTTTTCAT
This sequence comes from Akkermansiaceae bacterium, assembly GCA_965657795.1. Taxonomy (GTDB): domain Bacteria; phylum Verrucomicrobiota; class Verrucomicrobiia; order Verrucomicrobiales; family Akkermansiaceae; genus SW10. The sequence continues at coordinate 2,081 of CBFHQJ010000183.1, read as the reverse complement.
CAGACTTTGGAAATCGGCCAAGCGCTATCAACCGCGCGCAAAGTTCACTACCTTCCTCTTTACCATCACCCGGAATCTTGTTTTTAACGCGACACGCAAGAAATCCAGACGCAAGGAGCATTCCCTCGACGAACAAGAAGATGAGTGGCACCAGACCATCGAGGATCAAAACACTCAATCCCGGCCTGATAAGTCGATCGCTCAAGCCGAGTTGCGAGAGATGATTGATCAGGCCATCTCTTCCTTACCTGAAAAACAGCGACTCGCGGTTGTGCTCCGGCGATATGAGAAAATGCCCTACGAGGAGATTGCTGATGTTCTTGAACTCTCAGTGTCGGCGGTCAAAAGCCAACTTTTCAGAGCAAGGGCCGCTCTTCGCGAATCGCTGGGGCCCTATCTCAAAGATTAGCCCTTTGGCGGACGGGGCGCATCGGTGAATTTGCTCCACCTGATTTCACCGTAGTCGATTTTCTGAAGTTCGAAAGCATAGATGGCATCTTCGTTGTGAGGATCGATGGTCACCGCCAAGTCGATCAGCGCGCGGGCAAGGAGACGGTTGTCATCTCCCTTTTGTTGGAAAAGCGTTTCTGCACGTGTCACGAAAAGTGCTGCGAGCGTTGCCGGGCTGTATTCGGTTTTGACCGGTCGGGGAACGGTTCCCTTGCTCAATTGAAACTTGGTCACCATCGCCCGCTTGTTTCGAGTAGAGAGATGAAGAGCCAAGCCCAGCCCTTTTCTGGCAAAGGCCAATGAGTCGGGATCCGCCTTCTTGCTGGCGACAAAATTTGTGACGAAATTAGCGATCGCCCCCGCGTATTCATCGCGTTCCCGGTCCAATAGTCCAAGTTTGTCGTCAAAAATGCTTCCCCTGACAACGGGGGGCTTGAATTCGAACTTGGGAGGCGCAACATCCTGAGCTATTCCTAAAATCGTTAGAATAGTAAAAAAAACAAGCTGTCCAATCACGCGAGCCACCCAAATAGTTTTATCGACATGTCAGCGAACACAAGTTCCAAAGCGGACGTCCGAACACGAATTCGTCACCTTTTGGAGAAATTGACGAGCTTCGAAATCGAGTCAGCCTCCCGTGACATTCGGAATCAACTCGTGTTCCCTCCTGGTTCGACGGTCGCGATTTTTGCGGGGCTCTCGAATGAGCCTCAGCTTCTGGAGTTGATAAGTGAAAATCCCCTTGTGAATTGGCACCTCCCTAAAGTTGATGGCCCCGGCCGAATGAACTTTATCCAGGTGGAAGACTCCAGGGAGTTAAGTGTCGGAGCGTTCGGAATTCTTGAACCGGGCGATGGTCCGAAGGCTAGCAGTTTGGACTTCGTCGTGTGTCCGGGTGTGGCTTTCACCCAGAAAGGACATCGTCTTGGACAAGGTGGCGGATTCTATGATCGGATCATCCCGAAGTTCCCCATGGCGCGGACCGTGGGAGTGGGATTTCAATGCCAACTTCTGGCCCAAATTCCATTCGATCAGCACGATTGCGTCATGGATCAAATCATCCTTTCCCGGACGGACAGGTAAGAGAGAAAGTTGGGATTTTTACTCTGATTCCTTTTCCATCTGAATCGACGCCAAAAAAGGCCCCCGTGACTTCTGAATCGGATGCCACCACGTGGTATGAATTGTAGGAGAACCTTTCACCGGGTGACAGCGTGGGCTTTTCACCAACCACTCCGGATCCTTCCACGACCACAAGCTCCCCTATCACGTCTCTAAGAATCCACTTCCGGGCCAGGATTGAAATCGTTTCCGTGGACTGGTTGATAATGTGGATAAAGTAAGCAAAGGGAAATGGCTTCTCGGGAGGAGCCTCCAGTTGAGGGACAAAGACCACCTTCTCGACCTCAACCTTCAATCCCGGAAGCTCTTGAAATGCCGTTTTCACTTTGGAACACTATGAAACAGCCTGTATCGAGCAAGCGCTTCCGCGCAAACTTGCACCATATGCCAAAGCGCCTAGGCTCAAAGCGTGGACACCCCAATTGCTCTCACCATCGCAGGATCGGATAGCTCGGCTGGCGCAGGTCTTCAGGCCGACCTTAAAACTTTTTCCAGTTTTGGCATTCATG
>CBFHQJ010000182.1:0-5486 GCA_965657795.1 Akkermansiaceae bacterium | reverse complement strand
GCCCTCGCGCAGACAGTGGCTGGGTTCGTCTTCCAGAAGGAGGAGATGATTCTCGGCTGGCGCCGTGCCGGTTCCCCGATAATGCCCCACGTCCTTCTCCTTGTTGTTGACCGGGAGCACCGGCACGGAAGAGAGCTTGGGGTCCGGCGGGAGAAAACCCTGGACGTGCATCACGGTGCCGAGCGGGACATCGCGCAGATCCGCCGGAGCGCCATGATACCGCACAATGCCATAGGGAAGCATGGCGAAGGGCTGCGGGTCATTGCGGTAAAACTTTCCCTCGCCCGCCACGCGGAGGCTTCCGCGGCGGTTGGCATGATCGACGAAGACCAGTTCGCCGCGATAGGAGTGGGCTTTTTCCAGCGGAGGAAATTCTCCCGCCTTGGGGCGAAAGGGTTCATCTGCCGCCGCGACGGCGCAGAACGCGAGAACGAGCAGGGAAGCCCCAAGAACGAGTGCCCGATTCATATCCCGATCACTTTGTTGCTGTCGCCGAACTGGTCGGTCTCGACCCCCATTTTTTGAGCCATGAGGAGCAAGAGGTTGCTCATGTGGGCGTCGCTGTTCACGGGGCGGCCGCAGATCTGGTAGTGCGCGGAGTTGAGGGCTCCGTCCGGGTCCACCGAATAGCCTTTGAAGCCCTCGGCTTTGCGGTTGAAGTCGAGGTGGCTGCCGTGTTTCAGCCCAAGGCCGGTGCCGCCGGCGAGCACCAGCGGGAGGTTGGCATTGCCGTGACTGTGGCCGTAGCACATGCCGCTACCGAAGAGTGACATGGTGGTGTCGAGCAGAGGCTTGCCGTTGAGGTCCTTGGTCTTGGCCAGGCGAGTGAGGAAGTAGCTGAACTGCTCAATCGCAAAAGTATCGTAGTTCGTCAGCTTCTCCATGTAGCCGGCGTCGCCGCCGTGATGGCTGAGCTGGTGGCGGGATTCGGTGATGCCGATTTCGGGAATGGAGAAGGCGTCCCCTTCACCGCCAAGGCTAAAGGTCGCCACGCGGGTCACGTCCGTTTGAAAGGCGAGCACCATGAGATCGTAGACGGTCCGGAAATAGTCGCCCGCCTGCGTCTTTGGAATGTCGCGTTTGGTGCGTTTGCGATCAGCCTCTGAGATCTCGGGGAGCGGGGTGTCGAGCCAGTCATCAGCCCTCCGCGTACGAATCTCTGCTTCACGAACCGAGGTGAGGTACTGGTCGAGGCGACCTTTGTCCTCGGTGCCCATCTTTTTCTCCAACCGCCGTACTTCGGCGAGGTTGTCATCGAGGACGCTGGCCTTTTGGCGCAGGGACTTTCGCCGGGCGGCGACGCCGCCCTTCGGTTCCTCAAACAAGGAGTCGAAGATTTCACGGCAACGACGAAGCGCGGGCAATTGGACCCCGTCCGCGGTCCAGGCGAGGGAACCCTGGGTGAGGGCGATCTCCATTGAGGGGTAGCGTGTCTGTTGCGCGGTGAGTTCTGCCATCTTCTGGTCCACGGAGATGGTATTGCGATCCGAAGGTCCCAGTTTTCCGCCGGTCAGGAAGACCGAGATGCAATTGTGATGGTGGCCAAGCGCTCCCGGATGGTGCAATCCGCTGACGGGCGTGATGACCTCGCGGTGTTTCTCCAGTGGTTTCAGCGACTGGGAGAACTGATAGTCCTTCCCGGGGGTGAGAATCTGATAGTTCAACGAGTGAACGCCGTTGGCGAGATAGATGAAGGCGCTGCGTCGGGGTGAAGCCGTCGCTTGCTCAGCTGCCCGCAGGGGGACCATGCATTCCAGAAAGGGTAGGGAAATGCATGTGCCCATCGCGCGGAGGGCGTGGCGACGATCGATTCGCCAGGATTGGGAGAGGTAGTTCATGAATTCTCTTGGGTATCGGTGAGTCCCGGGTCTTGGAGTTAGCGTTTTTTGAGCAGGTCGGAGAGGGCCACGGCGCGGATGATGTCTTTGATACGATACTCATTTTTCTTGGCCTCCCTCCGGATGGCCTGAAGGTCGTCTTCGTCATCCACCGTCAGCACGCGACGTAGGGCGTAGGTGCAGAGGTGCTCGATGAATGCTCTCGCGACCTGGTCGCGGTCCTTGATCAGCAGTTGCTGAAATTCGGAAGCGTTTTTGAAGGTGCGCCCATCCGGCAGGGTGCCGGAAGCGTCAACCACAGGATCTTCACCCTTGCCTTTTGGGACGTGCTCCCGTTCGCGCCATTGGCCGACGGCATCGTATTGATCCCAGGCAAAACCCAGGGGGTCGATTCTCGCATGGCAGGACGCACAGTTCGTGTTGCTTGCATGTGCCTCCAGCCTCTGGCGGACGGTCACCTTGTCACCCTCAGGCGGAACAGGTTCGATGGGGTCCACGTTTGCCGGTGGGGGTGGGGGTGTCTTGTTGAGAATCGTTTCGCTGAGCCAGACGCCCCGGTGAACCGGGCGATGGCGGGTGCCGTCCGAGGTCAGGCCGAGGATGCCTCCCATCGTCAGTAAGCCGCCGCGACGATCTTCTGGCTTGAGCGAGACCCGTTGGAAGTCGCCGCTCTCCGGTTCGGGCAGCCCGTAGAAATCACAAAGCCGGGCGTTGACCACGGTCCAGTCGGAATCGAGGAAGTTCCCGATCGGCAGGTTGTTGGTCAGCATCTCGCGGAAAAACTCGACGGGTTCGGACCGCATGCTCGTCTCGAGCCAGTCGTCGTAGGTCGGGTAGAGCGTTCTGTCTGGAGGGAACATCCCCACGCGATGCAGTTGCAGCCACTGGCGCGAGAAGTCGTCGATGAAGCGATTGATGCGATCGTTGGTCAGCATCCGGTCCACTTCCTGGCCCAGTTCATCGCTGGTGAATAAAGTGCCACCTTTGGCTGCGGCGAAGAGGCGCTCATCGGGCATCGAACTCCAGAGAAAATACGAGAGCCGCGAGGCGAGTTCCCATTCAGAGAGACGTTCACGAGCCACCGGACCGCCCTCGACAAGATAAATGAAATGCCTCGATGTCAGCACCCGTAGCATGGCCCCGCGGAAGGCATTGGCTGTTTTCTCGCCGGCCTCTCGATCGGCGCGGTAGGAATCCAGGTAGCCCTTCAGCTCGGCCTTCGTGACCGGCCGTCGCCAGGCGCGTTCGGCGAAGCGCTGCAGATGCTCCGCCACTACCTCGGCAGAGGCGTCATCATGAGGCAGCACACCTTCGCGGCGTGTCATTTCTTCTTTCGATACCAGGGGGCCTTCCCATTCGATCCAATCGAGGATCACGGTGGAAAAGATGCCGTTGCCATTTTCATCGAACATCTGCGGCGCGTTGGGATTCAGCAGCGCCGTCTCACTACTGTGGGTGAAAAGGTAGGCCTCCCTGCTCGTGAGCGCTCCTCGGAAGGCCCCGCCGCCCCTGCGGTCGATCCCATCGGTGGCCACCACCGCAAAATGGAGATCGGCCGGCATTTCCAGAAAGACCTCGAACTCATAAACCTGAGGCTTGTCTTCCGGTGCCGTGAGGTCGAATTCGATGAGGCCGTCCACGGTTTCCTCGCCGGTTCGTTTGCCGATACTCAGGTGAGCCGGTTGACCTCCGGGCGGGCGGATTCCGCTGGCCTTGAGGCGCACTTTGTAGAGTCCGCTGTGCTCTGGCCCCGTCTTCCCAAACCAGTTTTGCTGGAGTGCGACCTGGACCCGGCCGGGGAACATCAGGGAGCGAAGTGGTGTTTTGATACCGAAACGGTCCAGGGCTTCCTGCTGTTTCTTCCCGCCACCGTAGCGCAGATCGGCGGCTGTCTTGCGGACTTTTCGGGCTTCGCCGGACGGGGCGGAAAAGGCACGATCGAGGACGAGATTCGCCGCGCGGTAGTAGCGATCCATGTGAGATGGCGAGAGCGAGAGTTGAGAGCCGATACGCTCGAATCCATGCCACAGGGTATCCTCATTCAATTGCCCCGGCTTGGTCGGATCATAGCGCACCCCGAGCAGGTCATAGACCGTATTCTGATATTCCTTCCGGCTCAGACGATAGTGGGCCACCTTGGGTCTCGCGGCCATCCGCGCCGCTTTGCCTTCTTTGATCCGGGAGTCGAGTTCCCCGATGAACCTCGCGATTTCATTCTGTTTTGGCTGAGGCTCGTCTTCCGGTGGCATTTCGCCACTGTTGATTTTTTCGACAACTTCCGCCCAGAGATGAGAGTCTTCGCCCCGTTGAAAATCACGCGAAAGCTGATCGAGGCGCAGGTCGCCCTTTTCCTTGTCCGGCCCGTGACAGCTGGCACAGTGCCTCTCGATAAAGACCTCGAACGGTTCCTTGGCCGAGACCATGGTCACCAGGGCGAAGAATGGAAGAAGGGGAAAACAACACCGGATCATGGTCATGTTGGATCGAGTCCGTATCGGGGCGCTTGCTGATAGGCGACGTGGTCTTGTCAGGTGGAGGTCGAAACCGAGAAGCTGGGAGGTGTTATGACAGACAAGAAAACAGAATCAACCAAATCCTACGACACGATCAAGCTCGGTATCGACGCACACGGGAAGTGGTATGACGCGGCCCGGCAACTCGACGGAGCAAGCCCGCAACCGGTGCAAAAGATGGATCTGTGGCGGCTCTATACCGGGCAGACGACTGCTGAAAAACTGGGGCCGATATACCTTCCGGACGCGACCTGAGACTCGACTGATGAAACCCAAGCAGAACGAAACTGCCTGACTAGTACCGGACTGCATTTCCCCATCGCAATTTTGTCACGAATGTCAGGCAGCGAAGGAATTGGAGCGACTCTCAAAAGCCGATGAGAGGGATTTGAAGATTTCGTAAAAATATGTCGGGTATAGTTTGCTTGAGTCCCTCCGAGCTTGTCGATCATTCACGGTGGATTGCCTGGTGGGGCAAAGAGAAACCGTTCTTCCCCAAGCGCGATCGATCAAGGATCGAGGCCGTGATGCTGGAGGCGGAATCGGGAGAGATGGGAGCGGATTGGGAAGTCGGCAAAACCGACGGGGCTTCAGCGGGAAAATTTCTTGAGGTGAAGGCGGGGAAGCAAAGTCTGGAGGCTGCGCCGTCCGGGAAACAAGGTGTGTTGGAATTTGAGTTCGAAGTCAAACGAGGTGGTTCTTACGCACTCTTCGCCCGTTTGAATTGTGCGAATGCAGATGACGATTCGTTTTGGATCAGGATGGACAATGGGAATTTCCAGATGTGCAACAATCTCGTCACGCCGGGGTGGAGTTGGGTGAGGCTGGAAATGTTCCACCTCGAGGCCGGAAAGCACCATTTGACGATTGGATATCGGGAGGACGGAGCGAAGTTGGACAAGGTGAACATTTCCAATGATCCGGGCGGACCGGAATCCTCTGATGGAATTCACGAAAAGTGATGTTCAGCGGCCTTCCGGTTTTTCGCCGGGGCCGGGGCTGGTGGGGAGGGTGATCTTGTCGGCTGGATCGGGTGATCAAAGAAGGATCTCAAGTCAAGATCGGCGGCAACGAGCGCTCTGTGGCGATGTGTCGAAAGCATTTGTCTGTGGACTATCTCCATTTCATTCCGGTT
>CBFHQJ010000181.1:0-5550 GCA_965657795.1 Akkermansiaceae bacterium | reverse complement strand
CACCTCGCTCTGGCTCAGCGGCGGCATGATCCTCCTCGTCTGCTTCAACCTGTTTGGCTATGGAGACTCCAACTTTCAAACCGCCACCCTCCTCTGCTCCCTCGGTTATGGCCTCCTCTCCTTCTTTTGCTTCCGACTCGCCGGAAACTTCTCCGTCCTCACCGCCCTCTTTTTCCCCATCCCACTGCTCTTCTACCAATTCCTCTTTTTCAAAGCCCTCTTCGATCAAAAGAAAGGCGTGAAAACCACATGGAAAGGGCGCACCATCGACTAACAGATTACGATGTGGCTCGAATTTTCCAACCTCACCATCACTCTCCTCAATTGCCTGGGCATCCCCGCCGTCCATCTGGCAATTGCCTGGCTTTGCGAGCAATTCGATGACCGTCGCTTCGTGCGCTCCCTCCCTGCCGTCGCGCCCAAGCCAAGCGACATTTACGAAAAATACTTCTTCATCCGTCGCTGGAAACACCTCCTCCCCGATGGTGCTCCGTGGTTCAACGGCTTTCCAAAAAAGAAGCTTCAATCAACCGAACCCGATTACCTGCGAAAATTCATTCTCGAAACCCGGCGCGGAGAATTCTCCCATTGGATCCAGTGGATTCTCATTTCCACCTTTATCGTCTGGAATCCCTTCCCGGCCAATCTCATCATTCTTGCATACGCTTTCGCCTCCAACGTTCCCTGCCTTGTCAATCTCCGCCACACCCGACAGCGACTCTTTCCCGTTCTGATTAAACAATTATAACCGGGCATTCATCTCAGGTTCATTTCGCTTCAGCTATCGTCGGGATGTCATGAAAACAACCCAGCTCCTCGCAGCCGCACTTTCCGCTTTCCCACTCGTCCTCTCCGCCCAAGGTCCCGGTGGCCCGGGTGGTCCCGGCGGACCTCCTCCGGTCGATCCTCTCACCGCTCTCCTTGATCGGAATGACGACGGCAAACTCTCCGCCGGTGAAATCAAGCGCGCCCCCAAAGCGCTCCTCAAACTCGATGAGAACGATGACGACTCAATCAGCGCGGACGAATTGAAGCCTGAAGAGCCCAAGAAAAGCCGTCGCCAGCGCCGCAAGGAGAAGGACGGTGAAGGCCAACAACCAGCCCCACCCAAACCACCGAAATCGCCACTCATGGAAGCGCTCGACACCAATGAAGACGGTGAGCTTTCAAAAGAAGAGATTGCCAAAGCCATCGAATCGTTGACCACGCTCGACAAAGACGGGGACGGCAGACTTTCCCAAGAAGAATCCGGATTGGAGTCAGAAGAAGATCGCAAACGCAAAGGTCCTCCAGGAGGCGGCCAGGGTGGTGGCCGAGGCGGGCAAGGCGACCCTCCCAAAGGTGGTGGCCCGAGATCTCCACGCCGCTAAAGAGCATGTAAGATGACCAACCCGCTCCATCGCCTCAAAGCGATCGGGCGGGTTTCTTCTGGTCCATTCAAAAAGAGATCACGCCTGCTTCTTCAAATAATCTAGCAAAAGCCTTACTCCAACTCCGGTCCCCTCCGAACCACCCTGGTAATCCCGGCTCGTCGCGCCCCAAGCTGTTCCGGCAATATCGAGGTGCGCCCAAGGAATCTCACCCACGAAATTTGAGAGAAACGCCCCCGCGGTGCACGAGCCGGCTCCCGTTGAAGGGCTCCCGATATTTTTCAAATCACCCACCGAACCTTTCATGTCCTCCTTGTGAAAATCGATGATCGGAAGTGGCCATACCAATTCACCGGTTGATTTACCAGAAGCCACCAATTCATCCGAGAGCCCCTCATTGTTCCCCATCACTCCGGTCAATTCATGACCCAGAGCCACCACCACCGCACCGGTCAGGGTGGCCAAATCAATCATGGCATCCGGCTTGATTGTCTTCTCAGCGTAAGCCAGCGCGTCAGCCAAAATCAAGCGCCCCTCCGCATCGGTATTCAGAACTTCAATGGTGAGCCCATTACTCGCGGTGACCACATCACCCGGCTTCACCGCACTCGCGTCGGGCATATTTTCAGAAGTCGGAACGAGCCCGTGAACTTCCACATCAGGCTCGAGTCCAGCCAGCGCATGAAAAGTTCCCAACACCGCCGCGCCACCTGACATATCGTATTTCATCTCATCCATGCGCGCACCGGGCTTTAGGCTGATGCCACCCGAATCAAAGGTAAGACCTTTGCCTACCAAACAAACTTTCCGCTTCGCCTTCTTGGTCGGTTTATAGACAAGATGAATCAAATACGCCGGCTCCGAAGAACCTCGTGAAACAGACAGCAAAGAGCCCATTCCAAGTTTGGCCATCGCCTTTTCATCCAAAGCCTTTGCTGTGATTTTCGTCGACCCTTTCACAATCTTGCGCGCCTCTGCAACCAGGTCCTTCGGGCGCATCTTGTTCCCGGGGGTATCCTGCAAGCGACGGGCAAAGGTATTCCCCTCACCCACGATCACGCCGGTCTTAGTGCCGTTCGCAATCTCCTTCGAAGATTGAACGACCACCTTTTTTAGCGAACTCTTTTTCGACTCCCTCTTAAATTCGACCAGACGATAAGCTCCCATCACCAATCCTTCTCCCAATGCCTGACCAAAGTCTTCGGCGGCCTTTCCCCGCTTGAGATCCACCCAGAAAGTTACCGAAGCGACATCGGTCTTTTCCGCCTTCTTGGCCGCAATTGCAGCCGCCCGTCTCACCGTCTCCAGATCAAACGGCTTTTCATCTCCCAAGCCAATGAAAAGAACCCGCTCAGCGGGACCGTCAATCGCATCAGCAAACCGGGTCTCACGACTTTTTCCCGAGAATGAGCCCAAAACACTTTTGGGAATTGAAACGCCAGCCGGCAACTTGGGAACTTTCCCTTCCGGAGATAAAACCACCAATAAATCCGTCTTGGTCATCTTCGCAGAGAGCGTCTTGTATGAAATCTTCATGCCCCACGAAATGCCCCTAAAACCTCTCTAAATCCAGCCTAAACAACCAACCAAAACACAAGCTCGCTGAGGAAAGGAGTTTCAGGTAAAGAAAGGAAATGACCATCGTCTCAAAATCAATCTTAGCCGCCACGATTACAGCCATCGCAGCGCCGTCCGCAATTTTCGCCCAAGCTTCCAAACCCCGGCCCAACAACGAGAAAGCCGAAAAAGTCAAAGGCCAGATCAAGCGCATCCATCCGCACGCGCTGAAACTCATCCTTGCCGGCAAAAAGAAGGAAGCTGCCGAGTATCTCGAAAAAACCTCCGCGGCCAAAGTCAACCCGGACCACACCAAGCTTCTTAAAGACATCATCGAGGGAAACGAAGACTCCTGGAAATACGATGCCAAAACTTGGCCCTGGGACCGCGTTCTTCCTGACACCTCCCTCAAGAAGGACGCCCCAAGCGACAAGTTCACCATCGGATTTGGCGGAGGCTCGGGATACGTCCCCGAAAACGAAAGAATGTGGGACACAATCGGAGCCATCGAACCACGAGCCCTCCTCCTCCTCGGTGACAACGTTTACATCGATGATCCCGAAACTCCGGAGATGCAACGCTTTCATTATTACCGTCGCCAAAGCCAGCCCGAATGGGGCAAGCTCGCGAAGAACGTTCCCATCTACTCGATTTGGGACGATCACGATTTCACAACCAATGATGGCTGGGGCGGACCCGACATCGAAAAGCCATCCTGGAAGCGCAAAGTCTGGGAGATTTACAAAGAAAACTGGGACAACCCCCACTACGGTGGCGGAGAAGAAAATCCCGGCTGCTGGTATGATTTCCGCATCGGAAAAGTTCACTTCATCATGCTCGATGGACGCTATTACCGCGAATCACCTAAAACCGAGAGCCCTTCCATGCTGGGGCCCGTTCAAATGAAGTGGCTCAAGAAAACACTCGCTGATGAGCCCGCCACCTTCAAGGTCATCTGCACCAACGTTCCCATGGCTCCGAAAGTGAAACCGGGATCAAAAGACACTTGGGATGGATATTCCGAAGAACGCTCGGAAATCTACCGGTTCATCGCGGACAAAAAAATCCCCGGCGTGGTCATCCTCTCGGCCGATCGCCATCGCTCGGACGCCTACAAGGTCGATACCAAAATCGAAGGCATGTATCCCCTCTTTGAGTTCAGCTCCTCACGCCTCACCAACCAGCACGTTCACAAACTCATCGACCACTCGCTTTTCGGCTACAACGAAAAGCAGTCCTTCGGACGAGTTGACTTCGACCTCACCGGCGAGGATCCTTCCGTCAAATACACCATCATCAACATCGATGGAAAAGAAATTCACGATCTCACCATCAAGCTCAGCCAACTTCAGTTCAAATAATCTTCCGATATGAAATCTCTCTCCCCCGCCATCCTCTTCCTCCTTGCGTCACAAGCTTTCGCCAAACTGAAGCTTCCAAATATCTTCGGGGGGCAAATGGTTCTCCAACGCGACAAGCCCGCCAGGATTTGGGGCCGGACCGACGCAGAGAAAGAAGTCGTGGTCTTCTTCGCCGGACAGGAAAAATCCATCACCGCCGGAAAAGATGGCAAGTGGGAGATTACTCTCGATCCCATGCCCGCCAATTCCACGGGTCAATCTCTCAAGGTGATCTCCGGAGACACTTCAATCACCTACGAAGACATTCTTGTGGGTGACGTCTGGGTTTGCGGAGGACAAAGCAACATGGAATGGCGGCTCCGCAGCTCCCGCGATGCCGATATCGAAATCCCCAGCGCCCGCTATCCAGCCATTCGCTTCATCCGCATCGAACCCGAAGGTCTCCCCGAGCCACAGGAAGACTTCCCCGCCGAAAACGGCGCCGGGGTTTGGAATCCCTGCACGCCGGAAACCATCGGCGACTGTTCTGGCGTCGCTTACTTTTTCGGACAGCGACTCCACCGCCGACTCGATGTCCCCATCGGTCTTGTTAACGCCGCCTGGGGAGGAACCATGGCCCAGCACTGGGTCACCCGGGGCACTCTCGAAACCCTCCCCACCATGAAGCCCTACCTCAAAGAGTATGAGGAAAAGTGCCAGACTTGGATCGAGGGTGGACGTGAGGAAGGAGCAGCCAAACGCCTCGCTGCCGATCTCAAAAAATGGGAAGCTCTCGCCAAAGAAGCCGAAGCCAAGGGCGGGAAAAATCCCGGTGGAAAACCCAATCCACGCAGCTATCAAAACCCCGACCAAGGTCGCATTCCATCCGGAGCGCTCAACGCCATGATTATGCCTTTGCAAGGCCTCACCGTTCGCGGTGCTCTTTTCTATCAAGGCGAAAACAACTCCTTCGGCAACACCTGGATTCCCTTCCGGGAAACCTTCCCCGCCGTCATTTCGGATTGGCGAAAAATCTTCCGCGATAAAGACCTTCCCTTCGGCATCATCCAGATCGCCGGATGGAGCACCCGCCGCTCCATGACCTACGATATGAATCACCACACCAACGTCATTCGCGAACAACAATTCCTCACCTGGCAGAACACTCCCAACACCGGCCTCATCGTCAGCTTCGATGCCAACAGCGATTCCAATATTCGCCCGCGCCGCAAGTATCCCGTCGGTGATCGCTCCGCCCGCTGGGCTCTTTCAACCGCCTATAA
>CBFHQJ010000180.1:0-5591 GCA_965657795.1 Akkermansiaceae bacterium | reverse complement strand
AATCTTTGTGCCGCAGTGCCTCAGGTGCTCAATCATCAGGGGCGTGTTTCGGTGGGTGGAAAGAACTTCGACGGCAGCGGACAGTTCAAATTCGCATTGGTTGACGGAGAGGGAACCACCAGTTTTTGGAGTAACGACGGAACGAGCAATGAGGGTGGGGAGCCAACTAATCCTGTCACTCTGGCAGTCACTAAAGGACTCTATTCGGTCTTGTTGGGCGATGACACGCTGGACAACATGACGGTTATTCCTGTGAGCGCGTTGGACAACGGCGGAGTTCGCCTACGCGTCTGGTTTAGTGATGGGAGCAACGGTTTTCAGCAATTTTCCCCGGACCAGCGGTTAGCCGCCACACCCTATGCAATTCAGGCGGTGGAGGCCACCGGTTTCTCAGGCTCGCTCGCGGGTGACGTGACCGGCACTCAGGGTGCAACCGCGATTTCGGCATCGACGGTTACGGGTAAGCTCTTGACGGGGTATGTCTCAAGTGCAGGAACGATCAGCTCCTCCGACTCGATTCTGAACGCTATCAACAAGCTCAACGGTAACGATGCTCTCAAGGCTCCGCTGGCATCGCCAACCTTCACCGGAACGGTAAGTGGAATTACGAAGTCAATGGTTGGTCTTGGAAACGTCGATAACACTGCGGATGTGGACAAGCCGGTTTCGACCGCGCAGCAAGAAGCCTTGGATCTAAGAGCGCCGCTGGCCTCGCCAACCTTTACGGGGACGGTAAGTGGAATCACGAAGTCGATGGTTGGCCTTGGTAATGTCGATAATACGGCGGATGCGGATAAGCCGATTTCGGATCTTACTCAGGCCGCGCTAGACGAAAAACAAGCAGCGGGGAATTATGTTACTTTAGTGGATGGGGTGATCCCGGTAAGCCAATTACCACTGACTTTGGATAATATTACTGCTGCACCAGCGCTTCCAGTAATCGCTTTTGGGAGAAATGATTTAGGGCAGACGACCGTTCCTAGTTTAGCCAATGTTGCTGAAATTGCGGCGAGAGAGAGTCACAGTCTTGTTCTCCTAAAAGATGGAACCGTCGTGACGTGGGGTAACGGTCCCTCAGTCCCAGCTGACTTAGAATCAATAGCTGCGATTGCTGCAGGTAGTTCGCATGATCTCGGCGTAAAGAGTAACGGCACGGTTGTGGCATGGGGGGACAACACCTTTGGTCAAACTGCCGTTCCTTCTGGCATCACCACGGCCACCCAAGCGGCCGCGGGTGAGAAACACAGTCTCATCCTCTCGTCGGCCGGTGCGGTCACGGCATGGGGAAATAACAGTTTCGGCCAAACCACTGTTCCTGTCGCAGCCTCGACTAATGTCATCGCGATCGCTGCAGGTTATGATCACTCGCTGGCCTTGAAAGCTGATGGGACCGTGGTCGCCTGGGGCCGAAGTGATGCGGGCCAAATCAACGTGCCGTTTGGTTTGAGTAACGTCATAGCGATTGCCGCAGGGGCCTATCACAGTCTCGCAGTTAAGAGTGATGGTAAGGTTGTAGCTTGGGGCTGGAATAACGGCGGACAGAGCACGGTGCCCACTGACCTCAGCGGAGTAACGAAAGTCACCGGCGGCTATGCTTTCAGCGCTGCCCTAAAAGCTGATGGCACCCTGGCGGCCTGGGGTGATAACAGCTATGGCCAAATAACGATCCCGGCTACCGCAACCCAGGTTGCCCACATCGCGGCAGGGGACAACCATATGCTAGCACTGCGCGATGATCTCGTTTCGGCTAAGCTCGCTCGACTCGACCAGGATAACGTATTTACCGGCAAGGTCGGCATCGGTCGTATCCCTACGACCAATACTCTCGAAGTCGCGGGTAATGCGAGTAAAAGTATTGCCGGAAGTTGGCTATCCAACTCGGACCGACGAATTAAAACTGATGTTAAAGCAATTGCTGGAGGTTTGGAAAAGCTCGACAAGGTGCGCCTGGTGGATTTCCGCTACACTGACGATTATCTGGCAGCGCACCCTGAAATAGATGATAAGCGCTACCCCAATGTGATTGCGCAGGAATTTGCGGAAGTCTTCCCAGATCATGTCAAAGAGAGTGGGGAGTTCCTCGTCGATGGTTCACCAATCCTGCAGGTCGACACCTATCCGCTCACCATCTACTCGGCAGTTGCTGTGCAGGAATTACATCGTGATAGCTTGGAGCTTCGGAAACAAAATGAGCTTTTAAGGCAACAGCTAAGGAATCAGGAAGATCGCTTGGATAAACTGGAGGCTTTGTTGGAAAGTCGCTGAATTGATGAGATTTTCTCAATCCATAATTGCTTTAACGCTCTTGTTAATCGGTCTCGTGCCGGGTTCATTAGCTCAGACTTATACCCTGTCGCCAGTGGCACTCGACTCCGGTGGGGGACGGGCTGCCAGTTTGAACTATGTCGCCGATCTCTCTAATATGGGGGGAGGTGTTGCCAGCTCGCAAAACTACACCGTGCGGAGTGGCTTTGCGGGGCAGCTATTTGATTTTGGCTTAATACCACGCCTCAATTTGTTGGCAGATGGCGGAGGGGAAACACTTGCCGGGCAATTAGAAAATCCGAGTAATGCGACCGGATTCACTCTGGTTGATCCGATCGCTGGCCTCAGCATCACCAGTGACGGTCAATATAGCTTTGATCCAGCTGTTGAAAGTTATGATGGACTGAACGCCGGCCAAACCTATCAAGCCATTGGGAATTGGAAGGCTCTTGATGAAAATGACTTCGAGATAACTGGTGAAATCTTAATCACGGTAATTGGTGTCAATGATCGGCCAACAATTTCTGGGACACCAGTGAAAACAATCGCGAAGGACTCGGTGTATAGCTTTCAAGCCGTAGGTGATGATGTTGATGTAAACACGATACTGACCTACTCCATGACACAAGACGGGGATTTGCCCTCTTGGTTAACCTTTGATTCTAATACTGGTGTTTTATCGGGTATGCCGCTTCACGATGATGCCGGCACAACAGTCAGTAATATCGTTATCACCGTATCTGACGGGTCACTCTCTGCGTCGCTCGAGGCATTTGACATTGTAGTGATTAAGACGCAGATCTTAAATCTCAAAGAGGGTTGGAACTTGGTCTCATTCTATGTTGAGGCTGATGATATGACCCCGACAACTGTTTTTGCCCCCATTCAGGATAAGCTGTTGCAGATTAAGAATCTAACCCAGAGTTACGATCCGACGGTGCCTGCTCACTTTTTCTTCCTAAATAAGTTGTCTAGTTTGAGTGTGAAGGATGGTTATTGGCTCAAGGTAAGCGACGACGTGAGCTTAAATGTGGACGGGGTAGTGCCATCAGGTGCATCGATTAACGTGAAAAGTGGTTGGAACTTGGTAGGTTATCCTAGGTTAAACGGAGAGGGGGTAGATAGTGAATTGACAAGCCTTGGGAGCACGGTTGTGCAGATGAAGAGCCTGCAGAATTCCTTTAATCCAAGTCTTCCTTCCTTCCTGAACACCTTGTCTACGTTGGCTCCTGGATCAGGTTACTGGCTGAATGTGTCACAGACTGGAACTTGGGAGCTAGGAGATGGTGGCCTAAGTTTCGCCTCCTTCAAAACTGGCTTTGGTAATTTGGCGAACGAAGAGATTGGCCCTGTGTGGGGTGAGCCGGTCGTGTATCCAAACCTCGGGGCAACAGTC
Organism: Akkermansiaceae bacterium; assembly: GCA_965657795.1. GTDB lineage: Bacteria > Verrucomicrobiota > Verrucomicrobiia > Verrucomicrobiales > Akkermansiaceae > SW10. The sequence goes on along the minus strand of CBFHQJ010000180.1, from coordinate 1,930 downwards.
TTGGCGAAGGTTTCCGTTCAAGGGAAACCGGTGGCTGCGGGCAGTGTTGTTGGGGTCTTTGTCGGGGATGAGTTGAGATCAAAGCAAGATGTTGTTTTACATGAAGGAAGCAGTTACGTGACCCTAAATGTGAATCTCAATGGGGTAGAGGAAGTGAGCTATCGCTTCTGGAATTCGGGCGATAAGAACGAATACCTTGTAAGCGAAACCATGCTGCTTGACCTGGGGGATAGGTATGGCAACCCCGAGCCGGTGGAACTGAATGCCGTGGAATTGGTCAACAAGTCACTGGAGATCTTCAATGTCACCAGCGAGCCATTTGGGTTTAGCGTTAACACCATGGTCGGTAAAAATTATATGGTGGAGGCCACCAGTGACCTGCGGACATGGGAAGCAGTGGAGTCATTCGAAGGGAGCGGTGGTGAGATCCGCTATACTGCACCGGCATCCAGTGGGAGGCGCCAGTTCTTCAGAGTTTACATAGAATAGGAGAGCTTTGGCTCTGTGACATAAAATTCATCGTTTTTACGAAGTTCAATCAGGGGTGCCAAAGGGTTCCCCTGATTTCGTGTCCGAGTTTTAATTATCCATTTGAAGCCGGGCTCATCTCAATCTGCTTCAAGGATTTTTCTTCAAAAAAACCCCTCCCCAGTTGCTGGCGATTTGAGCTCACCGAATACAGAAAGAAGCTTGTCGGCGAAACAAAAAACAAGAAGTATCAACCATTGAAGACAAGAAACATAAACCCACTGCTCGTTTGGCAAAGCGTGCGCGCCCTGACCAAGGCGCTATTTACAGTAATTCTTTCGCTGAATTTCTGTTCCGTTACACTTGCGCAGGAGAATTTTGGAGACTACGTGGTGTATCCCAACCTATCAGCAACAGTCTATGGAGTGGTCACGATTGACAACCAACCAGCTGAAACAGGGGATGTTGTAGGTTTTTTCGTAGGTTCAGAACTTCGTTTTAAAGCCCCGGTTGTTGTCTCAGGCGGTAAGGCATATGTGCTAGGCTTGATGAATGCGGCGGGAGGCCCTGAGATCTTTACATTTAAGGTATACGACAAAAGTGCAAACGCGGTTTATCCAGTTCCTGATATTTCACTAGCAGCTGCACCAGGGGCGGAGATAGGTCCTGATCCCTTATTTGAAATCAAAGCTTCATCGGGGCTGGGAATTGAGGAGCAACTTGTTCTGATGACAGCAGCTCGTGATGCTGCAATTGCAGAACGAGATGCTCGTCCGACCCAAGGGGCTTTAGATGCGGCAGTGGCAGAAGCGCGCACCGCAGGGCAGTCCGACGTCATTAGCTATCCCGAAATTTATAATCTTACGACAGCAGAGGCTTATAATGCCATAGTTGCAGAACGAGATGGCCGATTTGTTGATGCTGATGGAGACGGTCTGACTGATGTTAAGGAGGCCGAGCTTAAGACAGATCCTGCGATTGATACAACTTTCTACCTCACTGATACTTATGATGATGCAGTGGCGTCTGCTATTGTGAAGGGGCGTAGTGAGGTTACAGCCAATCCTCAAAGCTTTGATCTGATTTCTAGAACGACTTATGAAGCTGTCGTAGCAGAGCGAGATATAAATCTCGTAACTTACACAGCTGCTCTTGCCGCGAGGGATGGAACGATAGGGGGCTTGAATGATTCGATCACTGCAAAAGACGAGGCCTACGCTGCTCTTGTGATGGAGCGAGATGAAAACCTCGCAACTTATACAGCTTTGCTTGAGGCAAAAGACACGACGATAGTGGACTTGAATGATTCGATCACTGAGAAGGATGGAACGATAGCGACCTTGAATGAGTCGATCACTGCGAAAGGCGAGGCCTACGCGGCTGTTGTGATGGAGCGAGATGAAAACCTCGCGACTTACGCAGCTTCGCTTGAGGCAAAAGACACTACGATAGTGGACTTGAA
>CBFHQJ010000179.1:0-6043 GCA_965657795.1 Akkermansiaceae bacterium | reverse complement strand
GATTCCCGGAGTGACAAAGTCCTCCTGGTAGGTTAGGCTTCACAGTCAGAATCATTAAGGGTGCGGTTTTCTGGCCAGCACCCTTTTCTGGCTTACGACCATGCCAATTTACGAATATCAATCTGAAAATCCGGATGATCCGGAGGGGAGTTGTAGCGTCTGCGCTAAAGGATTTGAGCTACAACGCCCGATTGGACGGGAAGCACTTGAAAAGTGCCCTCTCTGTCGTCGCCCGGTGAGAAAGTTGATCAGCCGGGTCAACACCAAAGTCGCCACCAAAGAGTATTCCGACTCCGAGGCGAAAGCCGCCGGATTCAACGTTCTCAAGAAGAATTGCGATGGCGGCTATGATAAGGTCTAGCGACTCCCTACGATGATTGATTCGCTCTTCAGTTTGGTAATCGCAGCGGGAGAAGTCCCGACTGAGTATCCCACTTGGGCCGAGGCAGCTTGGTATCTCCTTGGGATCATTTTCTTTCTTCTTCTGAATGCTTTCTTTGTGGCGTCGGAGTTCGCTATCGTGAAGGTCCGCCCCAGCCAGATTGAGGGTGAGTTGGAAAAAAAGCCGCGCCGCGCGGGAATCTCCAAGCACGTGGTGAGTAACCTCGACGGTTATCTTTCTGCGAACCAGCTCGGGATCACGATCGCTTCGCTGGCGCTTGCTTTTCTTGGTGAGCCCTTCATCGAGAAGTTGGTAGGCCCGAGTCTTCTCAAGACGGGGATGGGCAAGGAGTGGATCAAAGTCATTACCTTCATGACCGCGATGCTCTCGTTCACCTTCCTTCACGTGGTGATTGGCGAGCTTTTGCCAAAGTCTATTGCCATCCGGAAGTCGCTCCCCACGACCCTGGTCATTGCACGACCCCTTCATCTTTTTTACGCCGTCTTTCGCCCCTTCATCTATATCCTCAACGGCACGGCGAACTGGTTGCTCAAGAAGGTCTTTAAGATCGACCCGGTTTCGGAAGGCGAAGCAGTCCATAGTTCGGAAGAGTTGGCGCTCCTCGTTGAAGAATCCGAACGCCAGCAGGAGGTAACCGAGACCGAGCGCGAGATCTTGATCAATGCTCTCGAGCTAAACGACGTCTCGGTGAAGGACGTTATGACTCCGCGAAGCGAAGTGGTTGTCTTAGATCTGGAGCTTAGTTTTCAGGAAAATCTGGAGCTCGCGATTGAGTCCAAGCACACCCGCTTTCCGCTCGTGACGGGACACCTTGATGAGACCGAGGGTTTGATCCACATCAAGGATGTCGTGAGCCTTCTCAAGAACGAGGAACCTGACCTTATGGAGATACGGCGCGAGCTTAAAATGGTTCCCTCCACGATGAGGCTGGATGACTTGCTCCAGTATTTTCTCAAAGAGCGAGCCCAATTGGCGCTGGTGGTCGATGAGTTCGGCGATGCTTCAGGACTCGTCTTCATGGACAATATCATGGCGGAATTGGTCGGTGATATTCACGACGAATTCGATGAGGATGAGGAAACCGATTTCCTTCGTATCAACAAAGAAGAGTTTGTGGTCGAAGGAGGCTTGAGCCTCAATGAACTTTCAGACCATGAACCCGCCATTGATTTGGAAAGTGGCGAGGTCAGCACGATAGGAGGATACATCGTCCAACAACTGGGCCACCTGCCTGACCCAGGTGAAACGATCGAGGTCGAGGGATTCGAAGCGAGTGTGACCAGCACCGATGGTCGCCGGATCGAGCAACTGCGCTTTGTGAAGCTTCCGGAGAAGGTTGAGGAAGAGCCAGAAGCCGAGGCGAGTTAGGGCGAAGGTAAGAGGGTAGCCGAAAGCTCCAGCTTTCGCAGCGTGGCAGGGACCAAAAGCTGGAGCTTTCGGCTACTTTTTTCAGGAGACCCCTGGTCTCAGTCAAGGAGCATCGATGGTGGCTAAGGGCAGTCTGGAGACAGCCCCTCCTTGGCGATTATTTCGCGAGTTGGAGATCTTTGAGGAAGAGAGCGTGTTCGGAAGCTTGCTGTGGACCTCTGAGGCGGAGCAGATAGGAGGGATGTACGGTGGCGATGACTTTCTCGGCCAGGCCAGTGTTGGGGACGATGCCGCGCTGCCGGGTGATTTTGAAATTCTTGTCGATCAATGAGTGGGCGGCCGTCGAGCCGAGGAGAATGAGAATGCGGGGCTTCACTTCGAGTAGTTCACCCACCAGCCACGGCTTGCAGCGAGAGATTTCGTCGAGGTTTGGGCTTTGATGAAGTCTCTGTTTTCCGCGCGGGGTAAACTTGAAGTGCTTCACGGCATTGGTGACGTAGCACGTTTCGCGAGCAATTCCGGCTTCTGTAAGAAAGCGGTCCAGGAGTTGTCCGGCGGGCCCGACGAAGGGACGTCCGAGGAGATCTTCCTGGTCGCCGGGTTGCTCGCCCACGATCATGATCTCGGCATCGGCAGGGCCTTCGCCGAAAACGGTTCCAGTCGCCGCTTGGTGGAGTGGGCAGGCTTGGCAGCAGGTGGCCAACTCGCGAAGTCGCTCAAGCGGTTGGCCAATGTGTTCATCGGGATCGAGAACGACCTTTTCATCCTGCCTGGTGAGGTCGCGAAGATGTCTTAGGTAAGGGTTTTTTCCTCCGCTGGTGGTGGGGCGAAGTTCCTCCTCGCGCATGTCCTGAACGCGGTGTCGGCTCTCTGAAATGAGCGATGCAATGAGGTCGGATTCCGGCAGGTTGTGCCAATACTTCTTTGGCATCTCGGCTTGCATCGCCTTTACCTTGAGGCGTGCGGGATTGAAGATGCTCTTGTAATAGCCGCGCCAAAGTTCATCGAGTTCCTCTTCGGGGACTTCTACCTTCTCAACTCCCGGGCCGAGGCGGAGGTTTTCGCCATCCCAGGAAGCAGAACCCGTCGGGGTGAAGATCGCCCAATCCATCCCCGTGAAACGTTTTTGGAAAAATTTTGCGGTGAGTGGCATGATGCAGTGATCGGGTTCAAACCACGCCATGAATTGTTCGCGTCCCGTTTTTGGATCCTCTCCGGTTTTCTTGAAGCGGACGAAGGCGTGCATCTTGTGAATGTCGCGCGAGATTTCCTTTCGCATGCGCAGGAGGCGTGTGACGTCAGGGTCGGTGCCTCTTTTTAAGAGGTGGGTTTCGCCGCCCAGCGTGAGTCGCCAGAGGGTGCGATAAAGCAAAGCCCAGCGCTCGGACGAGCGATGGTGGGAGATTGTTTCGGCCAGCGAAAGGAACTCACGTGTCACTTTTGGAGGCGAAGCGAGTTTCGGCTGGGGAAGGGAGTCGTCCGTCGCAAAAAGTCCGCTTTCGCCGGGAGCTTCCCAGATTACTTCCGTTGGAGAAAGGTCTGCCAAGAGAAGCGCGCGGGCTTTCTCCCGCCAGTCTTCAAAATGGTCTTTGACAGTGAGTGTGAGCATGGCTTAATCGATGACTTTTCCGAGGAGAGACCCTTGTTTTGAGGGCGCAAGAGCGAGTTCCAGTTGCTCGGGTGGGGGGGCGAATTTGGAGCGGAGGTTGTCGTGATCGAGTTCCCGGGTATTTGGGGAGTGGTCTGCCGTGATGATGAAGGGGAGCACTTTCTTGAGCGAGACACGGAGGCGGATGAGATCTTGAATGCGGATCTTTCCATAGCGCCGGATGCCAAGGATGCGGTCGGCATTCCTGACACCAAGTCCGGGGACGCGGTAAAGCATGAGCTTTTCGTCGCGATTGAGATCGATGGGGAAGAGCTGACGATTGCGGAGGGCCCAAGAGAGTTTGGGGTCAAGATCGAGATCGAGATTGGGAAGATCGTCCGAGACGATTTCGGTGGCATCAAAACCATAAAAGCGCATGAGCCAGTCGGCCTGGTAAAGCCGGTGCTCGCGAACGAGGGGAGGGGATTTGAGCGGGAGGATCGAGGAGGGTTCCGGGATGGGGCTAAAGGCGGAGTAATATACGCGACGGAGCCGGTAGTTCGAGTAGAGATCGGTAGAGCGCTTAAGGAAGGTTTGGTCCGTCGAGCCGTCGGCACCTACGATGACTTGCGTACTTTGGCCGGTGGCGAAGCGGGATTCGGGTGCTTTCCGGCCGCGGGCATCGCGACGGACCTCCTTGGCGTTCTCGACTCGATGGCGGATCTTGCCCATTGCGATGCGGGTTCGCTTGAGGGATTTTTCGGGAGCGAAGGTTTTTAGACTCTCTTCGTCGGGGAGTTCGATGTTGATGGAAATCCGGTCGGCGAATTGTCCGGCTTTTTCGATGAGTTCGACGGAGGCTTCCGGGATGGTTTTGAGGTGAATGTAGCCGCGAAAGTCGTGATCCTCGCGGAGGGAGCGGGCGACTTCGATGACCATCTCCATGGTGTAGTCGGCACTGCGAATGATGCCGGAGGAGAGAAAGAGGCCTTCGATGTAATTCCGTTTGTAGAAATCGAGGGTAAGTTTGACGACCTCCTCCGAGGTGAAGGCGGCGCGCTGGACATTGGACGAGCGGCGATTGATACAGTAATGGCAGTCGTAGAGGCAGCGGTTGGTGAGGAGGACTTTGAGAAGGGAGATGCAGCGGCCATCGGGTGCGTAGGAATGGCAGATTCCGGCCCCGCCGGTGGATCCAATGCCTTTTCCGGCGGCGGAGTTCTTTCGTGTGCCCCCCGAGCTAGCGCAGGAAGCGTCGTACTTGGCGGCGTCGGCGAGGATCTCGAGCTTCTTCTGTAATTGCATCGTTCAATTGAACACTAAGCGATCATTTGAGAAGATGAAGTGTATTTTGGATATGTTAGATTAATCTTCTTCGAGGAGGAGCTTTTTGAAAATCCCGGCAGCCATGGGAGCGGCGAATCTGCCACCGCTATCTGCTCCTTCAAGAAAGACGGTGACGGAATATTCGGGGTCCTCGTAAGGGCCGTAGCCAGTGAACCAGCTGTTCCGTTTTTTTGCATTCACTTGAGCGGTTCGGGTTTTTCCAGCGAGTGTTACATTAGGGATCGCGGCAAGCTTGGAAGTTCCACGGTCGCCGTGAATTGTGAGATTCATACCTTTGCGAATGTTGTCGAGACTGGCAGCAGTGATCTTTCCTTTGCCAATCAGAGCTGTGGAGTCTTGAAAAAGTCCCTGCTCGAGAACAAGGTAGGGCTTGTGCCATGAGCCTGTGGCGATTGCCGAGGTGATGGTGTTTACATGAAGTGGTGACATCACGTTGCGACCTTGTCCCAGAGAAGCCACTGCGATTGATAGGTCATCCGGTTCCTCGTCGGGAAGAAAGATCATCCACTGGCCCTTCTTGGAAAACGTTAGGTCTAATGGTGATTCGTTCAGATGTAGAAGCTTACCGATCTCAGTCATTGAATCGAGCCCGGCGCGAATACCGAGTCTCACAAAGTAAGTGTTGCATGACTGCTCAAGGGCTCCCGGAATTCGGAAGAGATCGTCTCGGTCTGATTTCCAGTCTCTGATTTTTGTTCTGTCGAACTGGATGAAGCTTTTGCAGTGAATTTCCGGATTGCCGAGGCCCTTGTATTCTCCTGCGAGTGCGACGAGGGGCTTGACGATAGACCCTGGAAGTTCCAGTGCCACAGAGCGGTTGATCAAGGGGGGATTCTCGGCGTGTAGTAGTTTGTCCAAATTCCTTTTTGAGATACTTGGGATGAAGAGATTTGGATCAAACGATGGGTAGGAGGCCATGGCGATAATTCCGCCGGAGTGGGGATTCTGGATGACGATTGAGCCTGGAAATTCTTGCTGCGCGAGCAGGTCGTAGCAGTGCTTCTGAACGTCGGAATCAAGAGTGGTCTGGAGATCATTTCCTAATGCGAGTGACTTCTCGAAAGCTTTTTGAAGGCCGGAGAGTCCTTGGGGTTGATCGGGGCGCTTGAAATTTTGCTCACGGATGTATCCGGAAAGATGGGCGAACCGTTTACCGAAAGGGTAGTTGCGTTTTCCCTTCTGATCGTTGGTTGCAACAGGAATATGGTTTCGGTCAAAAATTGTGCCCCGGGAAGTTGGGCGTGGCTTTTTCGAGCGCTTTAGGGAAACACTGATTTAATCTCAATGGTCAACAAGGGGAAATCTTGCGAGGATTGGGGATGGAGCACCAGCCGGGA
>CBFHQJ010000178.1:0-6060 GCA_965657795.1 Akkermansiaceae bacterium | reverse complement strand
CGAATGAGCCAAAACATCACCGGATCAGTTCCCACCCAAAAAATGGAACCCAGTTCCTTCTCCAGTCCGACAGACTCTTAGGATTACGCTACTTCTTCCCCTTCCGCTGCTCGTAGATCCACTCGTAAACTTCGGGGTTCGAATAACAGGGCGTCCAGGCGTCATGCTTGATTCCAGATGCGGCATCATATTCGGTGTATTTGATATTGCCCTTCTCCTTCTTCAGGGTCTCCACCATACGACGGGTAAACTCCACACTCACAACCGGATCCGCCACGCCATGGTGGGTCCAAATTGGGATGTCTTTGATCGCCTTGGCGGTCGACGGATTCCCGCCTCCGCAGACCGGCACAGCCGCTGCAAAAAGGTCGGGAGCTTCTGCCAGGGCAGACCAGGTTCCAAAACCACCCATCGAAACTCCCGTGATATAAATTCGGTCTTCATCGACCGGCAGGTTCTTGATCGCGGTCTTGATCAGATCGATGACATCTTCGAGATACTCACCGCGCCATCCCTTGGAATCATCGGGGCATTGCGGCGCGAAAATGAAGGAAGGGTTCTTTTTATGAAACTTCCCCGAGGCAAAATTGCGCACGATTCCGTTGAGCTGTTTTTCGTTATCACTACCACCCGAACCCTTGCCGTGAAGAAAAATCATGAGGGGGTGGCGCTTCTTCGGGCTCATCCTTTTCTCGCTGAAAAATCGAAATTTAAGGCTCTCAAATTCCATCTTCTCCCAATCCTCGGTGAGGCGATCTTCAAAGATTCCGCTCGGCTCTTTCTCTCCGGGACCATCCAGTTCCTCGAGAGTCTCCGCCACCCATTCGCGATCCGCTTCTGAAATTTTATCGAGCGACAAAGTGAATCTCTTTCCATCCGACTTCCGCCGCAGGGTCACATTCCTCTCGTTCGCGCTAATAAATTCGGCCTCAAGAGTTCGACCGTCGGCAGCGGTCCAAGTTCGGACCTCTCCAGCCACAGCAAGAAATGATGCGGAGAAAACAGTAAAAAGAACAACGAAGACGAAGCGCAAGACCCTCGCCTTCAAAACGTAAGACATCAACGATCTCTCGCGCAATTGTTTAAAATAAGCGCCCAAACACCGGAAACCCCGCTGGAATGAGCATGATGAAATTTGAACGGGAAGGAAATGAACAGATGGCATGGTTTGGATTTTTTTGATGGCTACAAAGGAGTTCGAAAACTACCGCCGAAAGGTTACAAGCAATCGTAGAAAAGATGTGGGACCGTTCCACCTCAAACTGTTAGTGAATTCATTCCTTGGAGGTTGCCACTGATCCCCCAGTCGATAGTTTTCCTCTTAAATGTGCATTCTCCGCTCAATTCCCCTTTTCATTCTCATATCCGGGCTGCTCTCCCTTCATCTTCTACCGTCCCATGCCGCGCCTTACTCGGTCGAGGTTCTTTCCGATAATCCGGTTGCCTTTTATCGGCTCAATGAAGCTCCGGGTGCGACAATGGCCCTTGATTCATCACCCAATGGGAACCACGCCACCTTCGCCGGAAGCCCCACTCTAAGCCTGGGCGCCGATGGCCTCACGGAAGAGGCCGATACCGCCGCTGACTTCAACGGCAGCTCAGCTGCCAAATCCCGGATTCTCACCCCATCGCTTTTCAATCCCGCCTTAACGAGTTTCACCATCGAGGCTCTTTTCAAAACTGACGCGACTTCCCAGCAAGCCGTCGTCCAACAAGACGGAGGAAGTGGTCGCACCCTCTTCTTCCTGTCTTCAACCGGGGGTGAGATTCGCAGTTTCCTGGGTGGCGGCACCCGCAGCAGTAGCGTCGCAGCCGTTGTAGGACAGGTCCATCACGGGGCCCTTGTCTTTGACGATCTTACCAATACTTGGACCTGGTATATCGATGGCATTGCCACCAACTCCGGAACTGTCACTCCGGAGTCGACCAACGGAGGATTCTTCATCGGGATTCACAAAAACCTCTCAAGTAATTACTTCAACGGCACCATCGACGAAGTGGCTTTTTACACCCATGCCCTCTCAGCGGAGCGCATTGCTGAACATGTTGCCTCGATGACTACCCCGCCCGTCTTGAACTCTTTCACCGGAGCGCCGGTCAGTATTTCTGGAGGCAACAGCACCACGCTTTCTTGGGAGATTGCCCCGGAGGTCACCGCTCTTGTCATTGATCAAGGCGTGGGCGATGTCCACCCCCTCACCACGGATGGGTCCGGAAGTCTCTCTCTTTCCCCCAGCATCACCACAACTTACACCATCACCGCCACCACTCCCAGCGGCAGCACGACCGAAACCATCACGATCTTTGTCGATGAGCCGGCGAGTTTCCGTATCAATGAATTTGTAGCCCGAAATGCCGGCCCGATCGCCGATGAAGATGGTGAGGAAACTGATTGGATTGAGATTAAGAACACCGGCACTACGCCGACTGACCTCGCCGGGTTCTATCTCACCGACGACCCGACGAACCTCACCAAATGGCAATTTCCATCCACGGCCGTGGACGCCGGTGACTTGCTCTTGGTCTTTGCGTCCGACAAAAATCGCGTGGTCTCCGGATCCGAACTCCACACCAACTTCAAGCTCTCTTCCGACGGAGAATATCTCGCCCTCGTCGAACCAGACGGCATCACCATTCACGACGAAATCACTCCGGGCTACCCCCCGCAATACCTCGGCAGCTCCTATGGCCGGCTCAGCGATGGCAGCACGGGATACTTTGCCGACCCCACACCCCTGGTAGAAAATGATCCCTCTATTTTTAATGGGTTCGTTGAGGACGAAGTGATCGCCAGTGTCCCGCGCGGATTTTACGACGCCCCGTTTTCGGTCGCCCTCAGCACATCTGATCCCACTCTTGCCATTCGCTACACCACTGACGGATCACCTCCCACGGAATCGACGGGCACGCTTTACAACTCTCCAATTTCAGTCACCACGACGACCATCCTGCGCACCGCCGCTTTTCGGCCCGGGGAAACTCCGCGAAAAACCACCACCCTCACTTACCTCTTTCTCGAAGACGTTCTCGACCAATCCTCCTCTCCCCCCGGCTATCCATCAGTCTGGCAACCCGGCACCAGTGCCGACTACGCCATGACCAAGAGTGTCGCGCCCGACCAAGAGATCATCGATGCTCTCATGGCACTTCCAACAGTCTCGGTTTCCATGCCGATCGATGACCTTTTCGACAACGACACCAACCCAGCTGTGGGAGGAATTTATGCCAACTCCACCATCGCGCGCGGCTTCCCCTGGGAGCGGGCCTGTTCGGCGGAATTCTTCGGTTTCCCGCACGGGCAGGACCTTCAAATCGATTGTGCAATGCGCGTCTTTGGCAATGCCAGCCGCTGGACTTCACGTCCGAAACACAATCTGCGTCTCGTTTTTCGGTCCGCATACGGCCCATCGGAACTCGATTTTCCGGTCTTTGGAAACGATGCGTGGCCGGATAAGGTCAACAGCTACCTGCTCCGCGGCCAGAATGGCGACTCGTGGTTTCACCCAACCCAGGGCCAGCGCAACGAGGCCCTCTACATGCGTGATCAACTGGCGCGCAGCCTCCAACTTGCAATGGACCGCCCGGCCAATTTCCAGGAACACGTTCACCTCTACCTCAACGGACTCTACTGGGGTCTCTACCACACTCTCGACCGCAATGAAGACAACTCCATGGCCCAGCGCTTCGGCGGCACCGAGGAAGATTGGGATGTCATCAAGTCTTCGCGCACCAATGGCATGGAAGCCATCGACGGGGACCTCACCGCCTGGAATGCCATGCTCGCCCAAGCCGAAGCCGGACTCTCCGGCGACGCTGAATATGCCGCTATCCAGGAAGAGATCGACCTCGAAAACTTCATCGACTATCTCCTCGTCAATTTCTACGACGGAAACTCTGACTGGGACGACAACAACTTCCAGGCGGCCCGGCGCAAAACCGGCGACGACCGTTGGCGGATCTTTGTTTGGGATTCCGAGCGAACATTCCTCAACCCGACCACCAATAACACAGGTAAGAATTTCGCCAACCGGACCACCCGCTTGCACACCAAGCTTCGCGAGAATTCTGAATACCGCCTGCGATTTGCCGACCGCGTTCACCGGCATTTCTTCAACGACGGCGTGCTCACTCCCACAAACGTCGCCAACGAACTCGACAAGTGGATCACGACTCTCGAGACACCGCTCATTGCAGAGTCCGCCCGCTGGGGGGACTCTCAACAGGCCAGCCCGCTTGGGCTCACCCAGTGGCAAAACGAGATCGATTTCCAAAAGAACTCTTACCTCCCGGGACGCACCACCACCGTACTGAACCAGCTTCGCTCACAAAACCTCTACCCATCGGTCACTGCACCAAGCTTCAACCAACATGGCGGCAATGTGAGCGCCGGCTTCCAACTCACCATGAGCGCGCCCGCCGGCACCATCTACTTTACTCTTGATGGAACTGACCCGCGCGACGCCTCAATTGCCGCCCCAAACATTTCAACCAGCGCGATCCAATATGAACCGGGGATTCTCCCACTGATCATGTCCTCATCTCGTGTCAAGGCACGCGCTCTCTCCGGAGGAACCTGGAGCGCTCTCAACGAAGCCTCCTTCTTCGTCGACACCGTTCCAGCCGACAGCACCAACCTCGTCATTTCTGAAATGAACTACCACCCGCTCAGTGATGACGATGCGGTGGAATTCCTCGAACTCATGAACATCAGTGCTCAAGAAATTGATCTCCGTGGAGTCGAATTCATTCGTGGAATCACCTTCGCTTTTGATCAAAACGGCACCCGCCCTATCTCCGTTCTGGCCCCGGGAGAACGAATTGTCATCGTTGGCAAATCGGAAGACTTCTCCACCGAATCCCCTGGAGTTCCAACAGCCGGAGAGTTCATTGGAGATCTCTCAAACTCCGGCGAAAACATCACTCTCTTAGCCGCCGATGGAAGTACGATCCGGGACTTCCGTTACAACGACAAACTCCCATGGCCCACCAGCGCCGACGGCGAAGGCTTCACGCTGGTGCTCGCCGCGCCTCATGGAAACCCCGATCACCAGCTCGCTTCATCCTGGCGTTCCAGTGTTGAACCTGCAGGCTCCCCCACAACTAGTGATGCCATCCCCTTCCCCGGAGATCCAAACGCCGACTTGGACTCCGATGGCCTTTCAGCCCTCCTTGAATATGCCCTGGGGACCGACGACACCATCCCGAATCAAGCCAGCGATCTCTACCACCTCAGTGGCTCCTTAAACAGTCTTACCTTTGTGGCTCAAAGAAGCCTCAGCGCAGACGATGCCATTATCATTATGGAAACCTCAACCGATCTGGAAACCTGGGTCAGTTCAGATTCCTTATTCAAAATCAGTAACCAAGAAAACCTCGGCAATGGCAATGCCCGGTATACCTGGTCACTTCAATCTGAAGCGGCCCCGGACGTCCGATTCTTTGTTCGCCTGCGCGTCGAATTAAGATAGAAATGAGTGCCAGACTACCGTCAGAAGAACCCATCTTAGAAAGACGACAAGCTACTTTGCTTCATTCCCTGCTATTTCAGCCAGGCTGAAGCCCCCTCATCTCTCGTCGGCAACGAATTCACCCAACAAACGTTTCGCTTCCCCACCCGTTGAAAGGGACGATGAGGCGAATCGAGATTAGTCTGATTTATCAGGAGAATTCGCGGTTTTACCTATTCACAGCGGGCCGGGAGAGCCGTCTCCTGTAAAACAGGTCAAGTGGGAATGGCTCGAAATCGACCATGCAAATGCCTTGAAAGAGAACCCCCAACATCCATCTTCTCTGCAAACCGAGTGATGCACTTCCATCTTGAATCCGTTATGACGAAACTGATCGTTTACCTAATCCTCTTGGCTGCCAACCTCCAAGCCGCTGACCTCAGTGATCTTACCTGGACCATCACGGATAGCGAAGTAATGATCACAGACTGTAGAACCGAAGCAATTGGCGAATTGAATATCCCTTTGCAAATCGAGGCAGAGCAAATTTTTTTCTGTAAAAGTAGTGGATCTCAATGAGTTGATCGTTGGTTTTGGTTAGCTGAGGTGTTTG
>CBFHQJ010000177.1:0-6076 GCA_965657795.1 Akkermansiaceae bacterium | reverse complement strand
TCGGGAATCGCCTGGTCGGTCACCTCGACAAAGAACGGCTGGGCTCCTGCTGTCGTCAACTTGGCCTCCTTAACCAGCCAGTCACTCACCTGCCACTCATCTGGAATCATCAAATAGTCATTTTTGCGCGATGGAATGGTTCCCCCGGCTCCCAGCCTCCACCGGATCTCTTGTTCGGATTCAAAAGACGCCACATTCCCATCGGCAAGTTTCCCTTTTGCCGAGAATACCACACGGGCCGTGAAAATTTTCCGGGCCTCATCCTCGAAGCGGCCTCGCAGAAAACCAAATTTCCCGTCATGCAATTCAGTTACCTCCTCTTCAAAAATATCCCATGGCCTTTTATCGTTACCGATCCGGCCATCTTCTACCTCGGTAATCTTGGCAATCTGCCAACGAAAAATTGAATCAGACTCTGCTCCAATATCTAGATTCAGGTCGCCGGCGATGAAATCATTTGTAAACGAGACCACTTCGATTTCCTCTCTTCCGGGAATAATCTCAATCCCCTTGGCTCGATCGTTCATGGCAGCCCCCATCAGCTCTATCCACTCCTCCGATGCGACCAGATCTTCCACCTTCCGATCAAAATCCGGTGGTGTCTCAACAGAGGTTGGTTCGTTCCGCTGCAACCACCAAACGAAGCCAGCCGCCAACAAAATCAGTGACAACACTTTCCACCACAGGTTTCCGGCAGAGGCTGTTGCGTTCATCGCTCAAGCCAAGCCCAGACCGCCCGGAAAGCAAGGCTACTCTTCCTCGTCGACCGGCGGGGCCGTCGGAAGCTCCGCCACTTCATCGAGCAAGTTGACAACATCAACTCCCCGGATGGCAGACTTGTCCTGGCGGAACATCAGGACCGGAGTGTTTCGCAAAACCACCCGTTTTGAGACTTTGCTCTGGATAAAGCCACGCTTTCGCTCGAGTTGATCAATAATGCCCGGTGCTGATCCCCCAAGAATACTCACGAAAACCTTGGCCTCCTTGAGATCCTGGGTGACGTCGACTTCACTCACCGTGACGAGAGCATTGCTCCACTCAAAGTCCCGCTGCACCACCGCGCTAATTTCGCGCCGCAGCAGTTCGTTGACCCGATCCAGTCGCTTTGCCATTCCAGAAAAATTTAGAGAGTCTGGTCGATTTTATCGAGAGTGTAGCACTCGATGACATCGCCTTCCTCGTATTCGTTGAAGGAACCGAGGCGGATACCGCACTCAATACCCTGCTTGACTTCATCAACTTCGTCCTGGTGACGGCGGAGGGTTGACATCTTACCATCAAAGACTGGCTGCTTGCCGCGGAGAACGCGGGCGTGTGCGGAGCGAGTGATCTTACCACTCTTAACGACACAACCGGCGGCTCGACCTTTGTTGACCTTAAAGACCTGCTTGACGCTGGCGCGGCCAATTACGGTCTCGCGAATCTCGGGATCGAGCATTCCAAGCATCGAGTCCTTCACCTGATCAATCAGTTCGTAGACGATGGAGTAAAGTTTAACCTGCACTCCTTCGGCCTTGGCCGCTTTCACCGCTTTACCGTCAACCTTGACATTAAAGCCAAGAATAATGGCATCGGCCGAGCTTGCCATGAGAACGTCCGATTCGTTAATGGCACCGGCTCCGGCGATAATGAAGTTGGCCTCCACCTTCTCCGACTCGATCTCCATAATCGCGTTCTTGATCGCCTCGGCAGTTCCCTGCACGTCGGAACGAAGGATCAAATTGAGCTTCGCTTTTCCAGTTCCGGAAACGGTTTGGAGCATGTCCTCAAGACGGCTCTTCTTCGGCTGAACGAGACGGTCTTTGCGGCGCTCGACGAGTCGTTCTTCGGAGAGTTTCTTGGCCGCGCGATCCGAGTCCATTCCGACGAGGGAATCGCCCACATTTGGAAGCTCCGCAAATCCGAGGACCTCAACAGGCATCGAAGGACCGGCTTCCTTCACGGAGTTGCCCTGATCGTCGATCATGTCCTTCACCTTACCAGCAAAGGGTCCGCAAATGAATGGCTGGCCCTTCTTGAGAGTTCCGCTTTCGACGATGACAGTTGCGGTGGCACCGCGACCCGCTTTCACGCTGGCTTCGATGACCGAAGCACGAACGTTGGCCTTGGGATTGGCGCGAAGCTCCAGGACTTCAGCTTGCAGAGCCATGAGCTCGAGCAATTCGTCAATCCCGTCACCAGTCTGGGCCGAAACCTTAACACACTCGGTGTCTCCTCCCATTTCGGAAGGAACGAGCTCGTGCTCCATCAGCTGGGTCATCACCCGCATTGGATCGGCAGCTGGAAGATCGACTTTGTTGATCGCTACAATGATCGTTTTACCAGCAGCCTTGGCGTGTTTGATCGCCTCTTCGGTCTGCGGCATGATGCCGTCGTCCGCCGCAACAACAACAACAACGATGTCAGTCACGTCGGCCCCGCGTGAACGCATCTTTGAGAAAATGGCGTGCCCCGGGGTATCCAGGAAAGTGATGCTGCGCTCGCCGTGTTGCACACTGTATGCACCAACGTGCTGGGTGATGCCGCCGGCCTCGCCCTTGGCGACGCGGCTTTCACGGATATAGTCGAGCAAGGAAGTCTTTCCATGATCAACGTGCCCCATGAAAGTAATGATGGGAGCGCGGTAAGCAAGCTGCTCTTCGGGTTCCTCTTCCTCGGGTTCCGGTTCTTCGAAAACTTCTTCTTCCTTGTGAACACCGCCGCCCTTTTCGCGCTTCTCACGCTCAAAAACAAATCCGTGTGCTTCGCAAACCTTCTCCGCAATCTCCGGCTCGATGGCCTGGGTCGGGGCAACGAACACCTCGAGTTTGATGAGATCAGCCATGATCTCGAACGCCATCTTACCCATCTTTTCCGCCAAGTCGCTGACGATGATCGGGGGCTTGATGCTGATGACATTGCCATCGACTTCACCCTCGTCCGCCGCCTCATCCGAGGAATCCTCTGCGACCGGCTCTTCGGCTGGCGCAGGCGTCTTCACAAAATCCGGATCCGGCTTGTCGTCGAGACGATTGGAAATACTCGGAAGAATGTCCTTCCCTGAATTCTCCGTTTTGCGGACACGACTCTTCTTCGGCTGGTCATCCTCGATCCCGAGATCGAGGGCAGCCTTCTTCTTGTCGTCCACGGTTTGCACCTTGGCCGCCTCCTGACGTTGCCGCTCGCGACGCGATGGCTTGGGTTTCTCGCTCAAGAGGTCGAGAACTTCGTCTTTTTTGGAGTCTTTTTTATCTTTGTCGTCGGCCATGCTAATGCGGGTCTTTCAGTGGGTCGGGGGGTGGTAAGTGTATCAAACGTGGGAGATTCCCCTTTTTTATCCTTCGGTGGTCTCCTCGGCAGGTGCTTCGGTCTCAGCAGGAGCCTCGGCGGGTGTTTCAGCAGCTTCGGCAGGAGCTGCTTCCTCGCCCATCGCGGCTTTCAAAATCCGGGTCGCTTCATCGAGCTCCACCTCAAGGGCGCTCGCAATATATTCCGCAGGCATCTGGGCAACCATGTCAACCGTAACACCACCAGCGCGGAAGAGCTTACCGGCAGTCACATCATCAATTCCAAGATCCCCAGCAAGGTGGGTGGCAGCGTCATCGACACGGGCTTCAAACTGCTCGTGCTGGCTCTCGTCCTTCCGGACCTGGACATCCCAACCAGTCAGCTTGGAGGTCAGACGGGCATTTTGGCCACGGCGACCAATCGCTTTGGATAAATCTTCCTCATCGACGGTAACGTTCACCACGCGATTTTCTTCGTCGAGAGTCAGGCTGCGAACAATGGCTGGCTTAAGAGCCTCAGTGACGAACTCGGTGACGTCCTCGTTCCAGCGGATGATATCGACACGCTCGTTGTTGAGTTCACGAACGATGTTTTTGACACGAGCCCCGCGGAGACCAACACAAGCGCCGACGGGGTCGACTTTATCGTCGTGAGTGTAAACTGCGACTTTCGTGCGATACCCCGCCTCTCGGGCCACAGCGCGGAGTTCGACCGTGCGGTCGGAAATCTCGGCGACCTCAGATTCAAAAAGGCGACGAACAAAGTTGGGGTGGCTGCGGGAGAGAATGATCTCCGGGCCACGGCCTTCGTTGTCCACGGAAACGACGTAGCAGCGAATGCGGTCGCCAACGGAGTAATCTTCGGTTCCGACTCGCTCCTTGGAGGGCATGCGCGCTTCAAATTTCCCAAGATCCACCATGACGTCGCTCTTCTCGAAACGGCGCACGGAACCACTGACGATATCACCGGCACGGTCCTTGAATTCGTCGTAAATCTTCTCCTTCTCAGCCTGACGCAAACGCTGCATCATGGTCTGCTTGGCGGTTTGGACCGCGATGCGGCCAAAGTTCTTCGGCGTGACATCAAAATCGAGACGCGATCCGACCTCGGCAGTCACTTCTTTTTTCTGAGCAATGCCCACGGGGACTTCGTTGAATTTGTCAACGTAATCGTCATCGGCAACAACTTCCAGGCTGGCAAATATGCGGGTATCGCCCTTCTTTTCGTTGATCTCGGCGCGCAGAGTCTCGATGGCATCGGCACCCGGAACCATCTTGCGATAGGCGGAGCAAAAAGCATACTCGAGGGCTTCGACAACGCGTTCGCGGTCGATGGCCTTTTCTTTTTCGTAAAACTCGATGAGGGCAACAATGTCGGTGGTCATTTCCAGATTCGTGGTTCCCTGAGACCAAAAAGAGCGGGTTTGAAAACCCACTCCAAACGATCGTCAGAAGTTGTTGAAGGCTTCGTTAACGTGCCCCGCTGAAAAAAACAAGCCCTAATCAGCAAGAGAACGCCATCGAAAATTCTTCACTTCCGACTCGGTTTGCCAGGCCGCAATGCCCATCGGAGCGCAATATTCGATCACCCCCGGCCGGAGCCCCAATTTCCGCCCCTTGGTTGCAACATCGACCACTTGTTTGCCATCTATAAAAGCCGAGAGCTTCTCCTCTTCCACTACTACTCTAATCGCATACCAGCGGCCTTCTTCAAAATTCCCGTAGGTGGTCGTTTCATTCTCAGAGGCATCCATTCCGTCGATCGAAGAAATCCCGACCGTTCCCCCGCCCCAACCGCCAATAACGAAGGTCAGGCACTCGTCCTTCGACGACACCGGAAAGGTCAATCCACAGAAAAAATCCGAACCGGCCACCTTGCGAGCGTCCAATTCCAACTCGTAAGGCATCCGGGGAAGCTGTCCGCTAAACTGGGTTCCCGTCAACTCAACCCCGCCCTCAAGGTGAAGCACCCCGTCGCTCCATTGCGCGGATCCTTCTCCGCCGAACTGGATCTCAGTCCAATCAGACTCCTTGGTCTCAGTCCACGGACGTTCTTTGGCAGCCGACTGGCCCGTGTCAGATCCGCTCAAATACGACTTGGGGGTTTGACAATCACACCCCACGAGAAAAAATCCCGCTAAAATCAGAACCGCAATTTTCATTTCTTATCTTCGATTGGAGAAAGCTCGATCTTTCGACTCAGCTGGTATTTCCCAACAGTTTCAACATACGAGGACTCCCCGGTCTCCACCGTCATGTCGATGGCACCGGCTCCGCTCATCTCGTAGTCCACGAGATGCTTCAAGGACCGAACCACTTGTCCCTTCCCCTCAAAATCCACGACCATTTTCTGATCTCCGGGCCTCTCTGTGCGGACCGTCACCGAGAAGCTGAGGAAAGCAGCCGGATCACCATTCACGTCTTCCACCTTTTCAAAGCTTACCGTTGCCTCACCGCTCAATACCTTTTCGTCTTTGAACCAAGGCAGTCTTGGGTTCTTTACTTTCCAGGTCTCGCCAACTTTGCGAGCCTGCTCACCGAAAAGATTCAGGGAATAGTCATTTTCCATCGCTGCTTCAATCTCCCCGAGTTCTCTCTCCAGTCGGTCGGCATCGATCTCTTCATCTTCTTCCTTCTCCTCATCTTCTTCCTTCTCCTCATCTTCTTCATCCTCTTTGTCTTCTGCTTCCTCCTTCTTTTTCCTTTCAACAACCTCCGCAATCCACTCTCCCTCCACCTGCTTCATGTGAACGACGGATTCTTCCAAAGGAGAAGGCTGAATCTCGTTGGTTCGCTGTCCGTTCAGAAAA
>CBFHQJ010000176.1:0-6238 GCA_965657795.1 Akkermansiaceae bacterium | reverse complement strand
CCGAATTGCGTTAGGTTCTTGAATCCAAGATTGTTGGGCTATTTCAGCGGAGTGTGCGAGTCATCCATGAGTGCCTCAAATTCCTTCACCAATTTCGGGTGTTGTGCAGCGAGGTTGCTCTTCTCACCGACATTCTTACTAAGATCAAAGAGTTCGATTGGAAGAAACTCCTTCCCCTTGTTTCCCTTTGAACGCTGCACCGCTTTCCAACTCCCCTTCCGCAAAGCCCGCGAGGTAAAGGACTTCGCTCCTCCTCGGATGAACTCAAAGTAGAGAAATTGATGTTTCTTCTGTTCGTCGGGCTTGGACAAGAGGGTTGGAACCATCGAAAGACCGTCCGCCTGTTTCGGAACCGGCTGACCAATCAACTCCGCCATCGTCGGCAGCACGTCCCAATGAGCGCTCAGGTGATCGCTCTTAACTCCGTCTTTTATCGTACTTGGCCACCTCACCAACATGGGTGCATGAATTCCGCCTTCATAAAGGTCCCGCTTGATTCCGCGATAGGGTCCGTTGGAATCCCAAAAATTCGGATCATGCCCGCCTTCCTTGTGCGCTCCATTGTCACTCGAAAAAATGATGACGGTGTTTTCATCAACACCCTTCTTTTTGAGCAAGTCGAGAAGTTCTCCGATTTGGTTATCGAAATTCTCCATCATGGCAGCGAAGCCTGCGATCGGATTCACCACCTTGGGAGTCTTCTCGCCAGGCCCGGCACCATACTTCCCGATCTTCTTGTCGAACTGCGGATAAACCTCTCGCCACTTTTCATGAAGCTCCTTGGGGGCATGCATCGCGGCATGCGGAATGGCGGTGGGAATGTAACAGAAGAAGGGCTTCTCTGCGGCGATGCTTTTCTCCACAAATTGAAAGGCATCTTTCATGATGATGTCGTGCACAAAAGTTCCTTCCGTCAAAGGGATTTCCACTCCGTCCCGCACAAGACAGGTCGGATAGTAGGTGTGAGCAATCGTTTGGCTCTTCCATCCACTGAAGTGATCGAATCCGTGCTTGAGAGGATTCGAAGCATCATCGCGACTCGTCGTCCCCAGCCCCCACTTCCCAAAAGCTCCGGTGGCATAGCCGGCATTCTTAAAGATCCGCGGCAAGGTCGTCATCTTCACATCGAGTGCGAATGAGTTCTCCTTGCCATTCCCCCGGCAGTGCACCTTTCCCGGATGCTGTCCGGTCATCAAAACTGCGCGCGTCGGAGAGCATACGGTATTGCCGGAGTAGTGGTTGGTGAACAACATCCCCTCTTTTGCCAGCCGGTCAATATTGGGTGTTTTGAGCTTCTTCTGCCCATAACATCCGAGATCCCCGATCCCGAGATCGTCGGCCAGAATGTAAATGACATTGGGCTTCCCGGCTCCCTGGACGAAGCCCACGAAGAGCGCAAATACTGAAAGAAGTTTAATCATCATGGTCACTACCAAACGTCGCGGCACGAGCAAATATTCCAGTCGATGCGCAAAGAGCTTCTATTTCAACAGCCACCCGAGTAATTCGCCTTGAGTGCCCGCCAAAACGAGCTTCCCTTTCCAGGTCACATCCAGGCAACGGATACTCGTCTTCGCACCCTTTAAAACCTTGGTGAGCCTTCCGTGATTGAGATTCCAAATCATCACGATTCCCTCCTCACTTGCTGAATAGAGATCTCTTCCCAAAACCTCCAGCGAAGTGATCTCACTTCTATGTCCTTTCAAGACCTGCGCCTTCTTCTCATTCCAGACACGAAGAGTCTTATCCCAACTTCCAGAGATCAAAGTCCCCTTGGAATCAAAGGCAACCTGACTCACCGGTTCTTCATGCCCTTTCAATGACTTTAAAGCCTCCCCATTGTCAGCGTCCCATAACTTCAATTGATTTTCACCATCCCCCGTCGCGATCATTTTTCCGTCCGGAGAAAAAGCCAAGGTCGTGACATCGTACTCGTTGCCCTGATGCATGGTGAGGAGATCTTCCCCCGTCTCCACATCCCAAACAATGAGACGATCATCGGCGCTTCCGGACGCAAGGTATTTGCCATCCGGTGAAAAGTCGACGGCTGTAATTGTTTCACGGTGCCCATCGTATTTGACAACAGTCTTGCCGCTTTTCAAATTAAGTTTGATCAAATCGCCATCCCAAGTCCCGGCAACAATGCTATCGCCCTTCGGACAGTAAAGTAAGACAGTCACCGGGCTGGAGAATCGTTTCACTTCGCGCGGGACCACATCTTTCCCAAGCTGCCAAAGCTTGATCACGCCCTTGTCACTCCCTGTCACCAGATTCTTTCCATCCGGGCTTACTGACATTGCAGTCACCCATTCCCCCTCACATTTGAGAGTGAAATCGGGATCGATGGTATTGGGTGGCTTCATGCCAAAATCTCCGACAAATCCCCTTTACTCTCTTTGAACTTCTCCACCGGACAACCAAGCTGTTGCAGAATCGTCATGTAAAGATCCGACGCCGAGCGCTCGTCCCTCTTCCACTTCACATGCTGTCCGTGTTTGAAGCCAAGCTTCTTACCTCCCGCCAACATCATTGGAAAATTGCTTCCCGAGTGACTGCTGATCTGGGAACCGCCCATCATGAGCGTGGTGTGATCCAGCAAAGAACCATCGCTCGCCTTGATCGATTCAAGCTTGTCCATCAGACGCGCCAGGCAGGTCATGAACAAATAATCACGCTTTCCGATCAAGCGCGTATCGGGGTTGTCCGGACCACGATTGCCGGAGCCCTTGTGGTGGTAGTCATGCGTGCCACGGGTCGGAGCGCCCGTTTCCTTGGCCCACTCCGGATACTCACTGTAGTTCGGTCCGGCCTCTCCGCCGAGACAATGGGTCACAACCCGCGTCATGTCAGTTTGAAAGGCCAGAGCGATGAGGTCCATCATGAGCTCCAAATGTTCCTTCATGCTGTTCTTCCCCTGAGGGGCCAGACGCACGCTTTCTTCATCAAATTCCGGCCGCCCTGTCTTCAAAATGGCATCACGGTCATCGAGGCGCTTTTCCACGTCGCGGATCGATTCAAGATACTGCTCAATGCGATCCCGATCCACCACGCCAAGCTTCCGCTTGAGCGCCTTCACATCGCCAGTGGCGGTATCGAGGATACTGCGATTGAGAGCAATCCGCTCTCTGGCATTCTTCAGTTGGGAGGCATCGGCCGGAGGAAAAAGGTTTTCAAAAACCTTCCGATAATCACTGGAGGCCGGAATATCAACCCCGAGGGAATTGCGCGAAAGCGTGGCCGCTCCCACGCCGGAAGTCCACGAAAGCGCGAGTGAGGGTAAGTAAGTCGGCCCAAGGTACTTGGCTGCAACTTGGTCAAACGAAACTGAATTCGTTAGTAGTCCCGGGGTCTCGGCAATATTGTGGCCAGTTAGGAAATTCAAGGGATGTTTGTGCCCCGTGATTCGACCTTCGATGTGCGACAAACCGGAGAGAATCGAAAACTTGTCGCGATGATGCTTTAGCGGCTCGTGAGTGGCACCGGGACTATAGTCAAAACCAGTGTCTTTGGGATACCAGTTGTATTGGTTGATCGCGCCGGGAATGTAAAAGCAAGCAAGCCTTCCCGGATCTTTTCCACCCTTGGTGGCAGCCTGTGTCTGGCCGGTCATGATTTCCAACGCAGGCAAGGCCAAAGTGGCCCCAAAGCCCCGCAAAACGGATCGACGATTAAAATTCATTGAGGTCATTTTCCTTGGGGGGTGAGGTTTCGGTGATCGAGAAAGATGGACGATTTCAGGAGATCCTTGGCGAGGCTCTGCAGACGAAAACCCGACTTCCGATGCCTTGCCATGATCTCATCGATCACTTTCAAATCAAGCACGTTCGGAGTCCGCCCGGTTCCATAGAGAGTGAGCCGTTTCAGAAGTCCGCGCACGATGTCGTCCTGATAGTGGCGGGCGAGCAGTTCTTTGAACTCCGAATAGCTCGAAAACTCCTCTCCTCGTGGAAGCCTTCCTTTGGCATCGACCGGACGAGTCTCACCCTTTCCCCGCCACTCGATTTTACCATCCAACTCCTTCCGCGAATATTGGTGAAACTCGAGATCGCGCCAACGCCCGCTCAGATCGAAATTCTGAAACGCAAAGCCCAGGGGATCCATGTGCTCGTGACAGGAGGCACACCGGGAATCGGCGAGATGAATTTGCAAGACCTCCCGAAAACTCTTCCCACGATTTTCACCTTCCAAAGGATTCAATTCCGGAACCTCCAAGGGCGGCGCAGGCGGAGGATCGTCGAGAATGTGATGCAAGGCCCAGGCCCCGCGATAGATGACCCAATTGTCCCCCATCCAGGTGAGCATCGACTGAATTCCGGCATGCCCCAAAATGCCACCACCCCGAGGATCTCCGGCATTCTTCGTACTCACCTTGCGAAACCCGGCTCCCGTCACCCCTTTGATCCCGTAGTGCCTCGCGAGAACATCATTCGCCATCGTCCAATCGCTCGCAATCATTTCCTTCGCCGGGCGATTTCCCGAAAACAACGCTCTCAGATATTCCGTTGTCTCCTCCTTCATCGAGGATTTTAAATGCCGTCCAAAACGAAAATCCTGCTTCTGCAAATGGGACATCACCAGCGTAACCGGCTGGTCCATCACCAACCACTGCGTGACAAAGGGGCGAAAAAAGTCACGACTCGAAGGAGCCGTCAACAAGCGTTCGATCAGCTCATCGAGAACCTTTTCCACTCCCAATCTTCCTTCGCTCGCCCGCTTCAAAAGCTCCTCATCAGGTGGCCCACCCGTCAGCATGAATGCAAGTCGCGACGCCAGGGCAAATTGCGGAGATTCCTCGGCTGCCGGAGAAGCATGATAACGGAAGCCCGAACTCATGAGCACCGATTGAAAGGTCGCCCGCATGGCATTATCGAAAGACATCTCCTCAGCTCTCAGCTTTTGGTAAAGCTCCAAAAAAACCAGCAACTCACTCTCTTCGACGGGACGCCGCCAAGCTCGCTTGGTCCACAATTCCAACAAAGCCTTTGCGGAAGAAACTGAATCGCTGATTTCGATCGCAGCGTCCCAGGACTCCGGAGGCCATTGAACCGAGTGATCGTAATCAATCACCACCGATTCCACGATGGTCGACGGAATCGGCTGCTCTTCCGGAAGGCGCAACTTCTTGCGATCATACCTGGGGCGATAAACTCCAATCCCTCCCGGAACATCACCCGGCTTGCTGCGATCGTCATTCTCAAACCCCTCCACCGCATAGGGCATTTCGACCACCGAACGCAGCATCAGCTTCACCACTCCATCCTCCACCAGACAATCCTCCACCCGCACGGCATACTCCAAGATCACCCCGTCATCAGAGACTGATTGATAATCGAGATACTTTCCGCCGATTTTCACCCAGAGAATCGGATTGGGAAGTCCCGGCATGGGGCGCATCGCCTTCACCCGTAGCGTCACCTTGATCGTTGCGCTCTTGTCGGCGGGTACTGGAATCGCGAGAAAAGAACTCCCGCGATCACCCGACCATTCGGTCTTCAAAAAGATCCCTTCTCCCTCACGGCAGATCAGTCTCTTCGATTTGGTGAAAAAACCCTGTTCCCCATACTGCTGGTCAATGAACTTCCGAAAGTCGGTGAAGTTGTGTTCACGAAAATCAACTTCCAGCTTCTTCTCGGAACCGGGTTCCAAAAATCGAATCCCATCGACCGCGCGTCGCGTCACTTCCAACATCTGCGCGACCGTCTCGGCGGTGTCTTTCAGACCTTCGGCTCCGGTATCAAATCCCTCGACCTTGCCATCGTCCGGCAATCCCGCCCCAAAATCCACCGGCACTCCGGTGAAATCCTGCAACGCCGCCGAAAATTCCCTGCGATTCAAACGACGCGTCCGACCTACCACTGCCCCCACTTTTTCTTCGAAGGCTTTTCCAATTCTGCCCAAAACCACTCTCTTCTCCGCCTCCGAAAAGGTCTCCTCGTTTTCCGGAGGCATCTTTCCAAGCTTCACCTGCTCAAAGACCTTGGTCCATAGGTGGGAATTCCCGGTAGAAAGCTCATCAAGATCATCGAGCCGGATCTGCCCTTTCCTCTCTTTTTCGTTGTGACAATCAAAGCAATAAACCGAAAGCAGCTCTTTCACGCTCTCACCCGAAACATTGGCAAGCAGTAAGCAAGAGATCAGAAACATCAGGTGACGCAGCATCATGGGAATTCCAGTAGATAGACACGCAGACCAGAGAGCACTTCTTGCAGCCAGCTTAGAAGTTATCTAACATCCGGAG
>CBFHQJ010000175.1:0-6438 GCA_965657795.1 Akkermansiaceae bacterium | reverse complement strand
GCGGGAATTTTGCCTATGGTCGCGACGTGCTACAAATCGTCTTCAACGAAATCAGTGCGGCTGAGATTTCCCAGCTGGACACCCTGGAGCAACTCGAACTACTCGATGAGTTCAAGGTGACTCGTGATGACTTGGAACATCTTGACGACGAACGTTTTGGTAAGATCGGGAGAGATGGGAAAACCCTTTACCGATTTCGTTCGCAGGAGTGGCGTTTCTATTTCGAAGTCGTCGACGAGCAAGTGGTCGTGCATCGCGTGCTCCACCGAGGGACATTTTCCGACTTTCTCTTCCGGTCGAAATTGCCGCTGGGAGAAGACGAGGCGCTGGCAGATTCGAAGCACTTCTGGAATCTCATCGATGAAGGCCGCAAGGCGAGGCGGAGCTGAACGATGGAGGGATTCCTGGTGATCTTCGCCTCAAATCAAACGAGAAGTTTCGAAATATTGATCCAGAAAGGTTTCTTGCGACACTTAGACAACCTTGGGAAACCGTAATTCTTCAAAAGACACCTCATGAGGGTTTGTATCAGCTGTCCATTGATAGACGTTCAAATTCAGCTCGGAAGCGGTGTCAAATACCCGCCTGAGAGCATCCTCCGGCATATGGGTGATCGTCACCATAATACCGTCCAGGGGATAGATCCGGCTCAGTTCTTCAAGATGATCCAAGCCTCCAAAGATTTTGAATCCCTGTAAGGTTCTTTTCCGCAGCTTGGGGTTTTCATCGAGAAATCCAGCGATCTGAAATTCCTGAAGCTCCTCAGGCGCACAATTCTTCAAGAACTCCAAAAAGAGATTCCCGCGCATCCCCGCTCCGTAGACCAGGATTTGCTTTCGCCCACGACACTTTCGAGCAAGTTTGCGATGTCGGCTATCGACTGCCAATTCACGGATCACCTCAGGAAAAGCCCTTGGGATCAGGACAAACCACATCGCCAGTTGCGCCCCCATAAAGCCACACCGGAAGTCAGACCAAGTGACGTTCTCCTTCGACAAGGACCAGACACTGGAAACGAACAAAGCACTGACAGTCAAACCAGTGGAAACCAAAAAGAATTCACGTAATGCCGGCCGACTCCAAATCCTTCGGTAAATTCTTAGCACTTGAAGAGCCACGATTTGAAAGACTACAAACAGCGCTAAAAAATTGAGTGACCAAACCCCATTGTCATTACGAGCTCCAAAGTTGGTCTCAATCGTAATGGCCAAAAAGCCTGCCAATGTCAGCGCCACGATGTCGTAACAGTAGTGCATTGCCCTCACAACAGCACGCCCCTGGCGCCGCTTGACTGCAAAGTGCAAAAGTGAGCCGGTCTGGACCAACTCAACTCTTGCGAAGTGCCGTAAGCCAAACAGCCCGAGAATCAGAATACCGCAGAGAGTGATGACCAATCCACGGCCCCCCACCAACATCGGAACAAAGCACAAGGCCGCAAGAAGAACCGCAAATCCTTGTAAAATGAGAGCCACTCGCTTTTGAGTCAGCCCCATTGCAATGGAAGCGATGGTGCAGGTGGTCTTTATCGGCCGAAAAAACACCTCCAACTTTTTCGCCTCCATTGCTTTTGCTCAGATGATTTCTGGCGCTGCGTCGCCACACTGCCAAAAGAACATCGAGAAGAGGAACCCCTGCAATCGCGATGGGCAACATGACCGACCCGAGAACTGCCCGCTCTCCTCCGAGATGGGTCGCGGAAGTGGCCAGGAAAAATCCCAACATCATGGAGCCCGCATCTCCGAGAAAAATTTTAGCCGGATTAAAGTGGTATCGGATAAACCCTGCGACTGCGGCAAGCATGATCGAGACAATTGAGGCATCAGTGACCGCGCCATTGGCAAAGCCCAAACCTGCAATAGCAACCAAGCTGACCAGCACCAGTCCGGAGCACAGCCCATCAAGGCCGTCAATCAGGTTAAAGGCGTTGATTAACAGAACACACCAGCCCACAAAAATCACACCGGCGACCACCATTGGCAAGGTATAGCCAAAGAGCGACAGCTCCCATAGGGTCCAGTCAAGATAGAAGAAGACACACGCCGCCAGAACCTGTCCGCCCAGCTTCAAAATAGCATTCATCCCACGCTGATCGTCGACAAAGCCGACCATCATCAAAATCAGACTTGATACAGTAAATGCCCAAAGCTGCTGGACCTGAACTCCCGAAAACGCCTCCGGGAAAAGAAACTCAGACAGCCAAGCAAGCGCTATGAATGAAATCCAAATGGCAATCCCTCCAGCCCGCGGAATTGGAACAAGATGAACCGGACGGTCATCTGGCTCATCCATCAGACCAAGCTTGGGATCCAGATAAATCATCAACCGAGTCAGCGCGCTTGAACACAGAAAATCCGCCGCGATTAGCGCGAGCCCATAGGTTGTGGAAACAGCAAATATAGCGTCTTACCCTTTTAGAACGCACTTTTTTAGGCTTAGTTTCAACCAATTCTACTATTTCAATGAAATTTGGGATGAAAAGCGCTCCACCCTCAAAAAGTGGAAGAAGAGACCAACAATCTTCCGCGAAACATCCTGTGCCGAGGCTCACTCGACGGCCATCTTCACGAACCACAAGGATCATGAATCTCCTCTCCCGGAATCGCGGCCCGTACAGGTTTGCGAGAGTCCATTCCTGTCATCAAAAACAAAAAATCCGACAACCTTTCGGTTACCGGATTTCGTATTTCGGAAAGGTACGGTCTTTAATTACTTGGCCTTCTCGCCTTTGGCTTTCCCGGGTTGGGAAATCGAACCCCTGGTTTCATAACTGAAGGTGCCGTCTGGATTAACTGCCCCAGTGAGAATTCCTCCTCCACTGGCCCCGTCCCACCTTCCGGTGCCGAAAAGCAAAATGAGAAGCCTGCAGATTTCACCAAACTCATCGAACAACTGGGCCATCCTGAAGCGGAGGTGCGCAAGACGGCGATGGAAAAACTGCGCCAAAACCATGCCGCGGCAGACGCTTTGCGCAAAGCCGCCAAATCTCACGAGAGTATTGAGATCCGACATCGGGCGGACAGTCTCCTCAAGACCTTCGCAAAAGAGAAATACGTTCTGGAAAGCACCACTCCGGGAGCCCATCCCGACGTCCAGGTCGTTGGAGGGCTGATTCTCTCGAAGGATGGCAGGACCGCCTTTACGAAATGCCGACGCAAGCTGTCGGTCTGGGATCTTGGCGAGATGAAGGTCACCAAATCGATCACCGCTCCTCCCATCAAGCCGTGGCCGTTATGGCTCGCAAACGGCCCGGCCTATTTCATGGACCTTTCTCCAGACGGCAACTTCCTGACAACCACCGATCCCGTGGGAACGGTTCATTTCCATGACCTGAAGAATAATTTCAAACGGACCAAGCTGACACCTTCCGTCGAGATTCAGGATCAGCGCCCGGGTTCCCAAGCTCTCCTCTGGCACGGCCGGTTCTTTCCCAAAAGCCAAAAGTATGCCACCTCTTCCGATTCCAGTTTGATCGACATCTGGGACCTCAAGACCGGAAAAATCATCGAAACGCTCCCCAAGGTGTCCACCCAGCGCGGACTGACTTTTGAAATCACTCCGGACGAAAAATACCTCATCGCCGCATTCAACCAGGAACATCCGGAAGGCCTGGTTTTCCTCTGGGACTTTGCGAAGAAAAAGTGGTCCAATCCGGAGCCCACCCAGATGGTCACTTCTTTCCGATTCTTCGCCGACGGCAGGAGTGTGCTCGCCACTGGAGCCAAAGGATCACTCTACCTTTTCGAGCTTGGTGAAGAGGGTCTTAAAAAAGTCAAAACCTACAACGACCTCGGAGACTATGCCGCAAACGCAGTCCTCGCTCCGGGAGAGAAGAGCGTCTTTGTCGGCCTCCGATCTCCACTCGGTGAAATCATCGAACTGGATCTTGAAACCGGCAAGGTCGTCTGGAGATCTCCACCCCACAAGCAAGATAAAGCGACCGCAGAACGTCTGGCATTCCTGCCTGACGGCCGTCTCCTCGCAATGTTCGCAACCGGAGAGATGACCATTTGGAAAAAAGTGTAAGAGGCTCTTGGTCCCTCTCTAATCTGACCCTTCCGGATCGTAGGCCACTTTGGCCGGGTCAAATTCCGGAGCGTCACCTTCCAGCCCCAAGTGCAGCGGGTGAAATTCCTCCTGCTTGTTGAACCACATTCTCCCGGAATTGGGACCGCTTGGTGAACCGGTCGGCTTCTTCTCTTCAGATTTTTCGTCCTCCGGTTCCTCCGCCTTTTCAACCTGCCCCTTCTTCCAGCCATCGAGCCCTCCCACCACCGGAAGGGTGATCGAGGTTGCGCTCAAATCGACCGTCAATTCGGTGCCCGGGTCAGGCCACAAGGTGAACTCACGATCGCTTGAAAAAATCATAAGCCCAATCTGTTGTCCGGCTGGAATCACCTGATCATCCGGTTGCAGATTAAAGGTCATGTCGTAAAACCTGCCTGGTTTGAGTTTCTCGCCTTTCCAAATGGAGCGATAGTTTTGCGGATCAGCCCAACCACGGGTGATGATGTTATCGGTTATTAGGGACTTCTTGCCATCCTTCCATGGAAGGGAAACCATCCACACCGAGAGATTTGCCGCAGGCTTGCTACTCGCCAGGCGAATCTTAATCGTCGAGGTTCCGGAAAGATGAACCGGCTGCTTCAAAATAGGCGTGGTGTAAATCAAGCGATGCTTGGTCCACTCAGCCTTGGCCAGGGAAGTTCCGTCGAATGAAAAGTTATCGACCAACTTTTCCTTCCCGGGTTTGTCCGTTTTCACAATGTCCATGCCACCTTGCTCCGGGGCTCCGGGGCTCAGGAAAAACTCCACCGGTCGCGCGGCCGGATTCGGATAATCATGATAGGAAGTCGGCTCGTCCCGCTTGGCTCCCTCACGCACAATCCACGACTTGGGATCGTTCTCAACATCGTTTACGATGCCATGAAGATAACGGGTAAACCACCGGTTCATTTGCTTGAGCGGAGGCTCACCTCCATGGCCGCCCTGGTGAAAATAAGCCTGCACCGGGACGCCCTTTTTCTTCAGAGCTTCATAAATTCTCACACTGTGTTCGGGCTGTACATTCCAATCGTTGAAAGCATGAGCCATCAAAGTGGCGGCCTTTAGATTATCCAATTGATTGAGATAATCCCGGCCGGCCCAGAAGTCATTGTAGTCTCCATTCTTGCGATCAAAGCTCTTGATCATTTCCTCGTCACGAATCGCGCAATCGCAAAAATCCCGCTTCTCCGGATTCCCGCTGTGAACGACATCATAAAGACAATCGATGTCCTCACCAATGTATCCACCGGGATGCCTGACAAGGCCGTTCGAGCGATAGTAGTGATAATAGGAAGTATTTGGCGCAATCGGGATGATCGCCTCCAACCCCTCCACTCCGGTCGTGGCGGCAGCAAGTGGCAGAGTCCCGTTGAATGAAGTGCCGGTCATGCCCACTTTTCCCGTCGACCAGTAGGCCTCGACTTCCTCCTTGCCGTCCGGAGTTGTGAATCCGTTGGCCTTTCCGGTGAGCCACTGGATCACCGCCTTTGGAGCGAGTGCTTCATTCATCCCGCCAATCGTAGGGCATCCCTGTGAAAGCCCGGTTCCCGGCGACGAAGAATGCACCACGATGTAACCGCGCGGCACCCAGGTCTTCACATGACTTTTTGAAATGATGGGCCGCTCCCCTTTCCTCTCAATTGGATTGCTCTCCGTCCGCTTCGGCGGCTCCTCGCCAAGTTCCTGACGGGGCGACCACATGGTGTCCTTTGCATCCGGAGCGGTTCCCGCAAAATACGGACTGGTAACGTAAATCACCGGCAGCTTCAGATCTTCGGTCTCGGTCTGCCGCGGCCGGGTCACCGCAACATGCACCCGGTCAAGCCGTCCGTCCTCATCAACATCACTTTCTGTCTCGACCCATAGATCATGGCGGACCCAAAAGTCCGGATCTTGAAATCGCTTCACCACTTGCGCTTCACCGTCCTTGAAAACAGGCAGAGCCTTCTCAGGCCTTCCCGAATCTGCACTCAGAAGCGACCCGCTCAGACCCAGGCAACAGGCCAATTTAAAAAAACAAAAACTCCTACGAACTTCAGTCATGGCCGGAGTATCCACGTTTTCACCTTCAGTCAAAGAACCAAGCTTGTGCACGACTTACCCCTCTACGACCAGCGTGCCTTCTATCTCAAAAATTGAGAAATATCCGCCAATTGCAGGCATCTCAAATCTTCGCTACGGAACTCTTTTTTAGCCGGGGGAGAGAATCAGGAAGCACTAAGGCCAGATTCGGATCCATATTGGCCTGACCTTGCTACGATCAGCGAGCGCCACGAAAAAACTACCCGATCGCACGAATGAAACGGTAATATTTACCGCTTGGATTCAAGAACCTAACGCAATTCGGGGTGGTGAAAATGCCAGGGGCGGTAGAGGCTTCTGGTTCAATCACCA
>CBFHQJ010000174.1:0-6559 GCA_965657795.1 Akkermansiaceae bacterium | reverse complement strand
CCACCAGGGTATTGGTGGAGTGCCACTTTTTCATTGGGGTATAAACAAAAACGTAGATAGCGATGGTTACAGCCGCCAAAATGGCAGCTTCCGCATTTACCTTCGCCGCCAAATGGATCACGCCAAAAGCCGCCAGCCCCCAGCCAATACCGAAGGCCTTCATCACACTCATCCTGCGCGACGGAAGTGGACGATCCGAGGTCCGCTTCATGCGAGCGTCATCCTCGATCTCCATCAACTGGTTGAAAGCCGCCGATCCAAAGGCCGAAGCCGCCGTCCCAATCAAGGTGTGAATGAGAAGCCACCACTTGTCAGCCATGCCCCCATCTCCTTTCGCGGCTAGAAAAAAGCCGAAAAGAGTGGTGATCAGAACAAAAGTATTGAGACGCAACTTCGTGAGAACTTGCAAATCCTTGGCGAGACTCGGGGTCTCTGGTTTGGGATCAATCGCTGGCAACGCTGCGAGTCTGGCCCCGTCCAGCCGTTCCCGCAATCCCGAGTGTGCTGGAATTGCCATTTTTCCTTTTCGACCGCCCCTCCATTCACAAGACTCCCCCACACATGAGCGAAAAAGACCAATACCAGCGCGAACTGGATGTCATCGAAGAGGTGAAGGACAAGGGAGCCCTCGGAAAATTCTTCGGATACGCCAAAATTTCCGGACCCGGCTGGCTGCAAGGAGCCATCACCCTGGGCGGAGGCTCTCTTGCTGGAGCCCTTTACCTCGGAGTGGTCGCAGGAAACGACCTCCTGTGGGTTCAGCCACTCGCCATGATCTGCGGCATCATCATGCTCTCGGCCATCGCTTACGTCACCCTTTCCACCGAACAGCGCCCTCTCCAACTCATTAATCAGCATCTCAACCCACTGCTCGGTTGGTCCTGGCTCGTCGCCACCATTATGGCCAACATCGTCTGGACGATGCCCCAATTTTCGCTGGGATCCGCTGCCCTCCAACAAAACATCTTTGGAATGGAGGCAGGATCCGCCGCAGAAAAGAGCAGTCAATGGCCCATCATCGCTGTTCTCTTCGCCATCGGACTTTACGTAAATTACCTCTACCAGGCTGGCGGTGGCGGTGCGAAGCTCTTCGATCGTATCATCAAGGTCATGGTTGGACTCATTGTTCTCTCCTTCTTCGCAGTCGTGATCACCCTCTTTAGCTCCGGAGCAGTCAGCTTTGGTTCCATTCTCGGAGGCTTCTTCCCCGACTTTTCCCTTCTCAACTCAACCTCTTCAACCTTCGCGCCGGAAATCAAGGATTCAGTCCACAGCGCCTTCTGGGAAAAAGAGATTGTTTCCACCCAGAAATCGAAAATTTTCGCAGCCTTCGGAACTGCAGTGGGCATCAACATGACCTTCCTGCTACCCTACACTCTCCTCAAAAAGAAGTGGGGATCCAAGCATCGCGGACTCTCGATCACCGATCTCTCGATTGGCCTCTTCATTCCCTTCTTTCTCGCCACTGCTTGTGTCGTGATCGCCTCGGCCTCTGCCTTTCACGGCAAGACCGAGGACATCAAGAATCCAGCCGTCACCTACAAGACGCTCGTCAAAATCGAAGCCGTTCAGGAGCTGGTAAAAGATCTCCCCAACGAAAGCGATGAGGAGAAAAAAATCTGGAATGAAACCGTCGCCAACGCCGAGATTCTCAAGCCTTCCGACTTCAAACTTGCCGCCATGCTTCACTCCCGTGACGCCGGCGCACTCGCCGTCACTCTTGAGCCGTTCGCCGGGAAAGTCGTGAGCCAAAAGGTCTTTGGATTCGGAGTCCTCGGCATGGCCATCTCGACCATTATCATCCTGATGTTGATCAACGGCCTTGCTTTCCAAGAGCTCTTTGCAAATGCCCTCGGCAAACAAAAAGCCTATTTCCTCGGTTGCGGAATCTCCGGTCTTTCCGGATGCCTCTTCCCCTTCTTCTGGAGTGGTCAGAGCAAGGCGGCCCTCGCCATTCCAACCTCGGTCATTGGAGGTTCTCTTATCCCAATCGCTTACTTCACCTTCTTCCTTCTCATGAACTCCAAGAAGGTCCTCGGCGACAAGCGCCCCGAAGGCACCGCGCGCATCATCTGGAACATCCTCATGATTTTCGCGACAACGGTAGCCACGGTCGGAACTTGGTGGGCCACGGATGGCAAAACTTTTGGAGACGTCCCAGCTGGCAGAATCGGAATGTGGTTCCTATTTATCCTGTTCGTGGTGGGCACTGTTTCCTTCGTAGTTAAGGAAAAGCGGAAAGAAGCCTAGACCCACAACACCCATGGATCCCGACCCTTACGAACCTCCGGAACACGATTCGGAGGTTGAAGAAGTTCGGAATTTTATCCCGAAAAGCGATTGGTTCATTCGCTTCATTTTTCTGCTGCCAACGCTTATCTATATTGTTGCCGTTGTCCCGCTGAAGGTCTTGCTGCGCCTGACTCATCTCCACCCCGGCAACTTCACCCCAACAGTCACTTGGGTCATATTTGGGGTTCTCGCTGTCCCCGCTTCAATTTACACCGCAAACTACTTCCGCCAACGCGACCAAAACAGCCTCACAACAATGATCACCATGGTTTTCATCCACCTTGTGATGCACGCGTTTGTCATGTATGGAGCTGCGATCGTCCTCGTGTTCTTTTCCTGATTCCCTCTAATTTTTTCCCCTTTCCCTTCGTTCCTTCTTTCGGATGATTACCGACACCAATCCCTACCAAGCTCCGGGCGAAGCAAAATTGACAGAAGATGGCGCACGAAGGTTCGAAAATTGGTCCAATTCCAGACTCGTTGTTCTCTTCTTTCTTCCCTCCTTCATTCTGGGGCTCGCCTTGATCACAACCCGGATCACCCACCATTTTATTCTTGGGGGCGTGGTTCTTGCCATCCTTGCCAGCATCGGAGTGTCCGTCCTGAGCGCGCACATTCACACCGTCCGGCAAGAATCCCACTGGGGCACCTTCGCCCTCTTTAGTTTTGTCTACGTCATCGCACAGGCTTTCGCGCTCATGCTCAGCACAGCCACACTCTGGGTACTCGTGACCCGCTTCTAATGACCTCGATTACGGAGTGACACTCTCCAGAGCGTCAGATCCGGATTAGGGCTGTTTCGAGACAGCCCCTCCCTTGTCATTCAGCTAAATTCAATTCTGCGTGGTTTCCAGGGTTTTTCGTTGGAACAAACGCCTCTCCACCGCTTCATTGGGCCCATGACAGACGGTTATGAAATGCCACGCTCCGCCCGCGACGAACTCGACGGGATCGTTTACTTCCCCCGCCTCTGTGACAAGGTGCGCAAACACCACGCCGGAACCCTTCATCCCGAGTTTCACACCAACCTCGGCCTCGGTATGGACCTCTGGACCTGCCAATTCCTGGGCGTCGATTACAACGACCTGAAAGCGCAAATCACCGCCGGAGCTACCGACGAAGACGCCCTCACCTGGGCCCGCGAAAATGGTATCACCCGCCCCGACTACGAAAAAGCCTGGTTCCAAGCCTACATGAAAACGCGCGGATTCCGCGACGATCTCAGCAAGCGCCTCGCCGAGCGAAAAAAAGAAGATCCCCGCACTGATCGCGATGACATTTTGAGCTTCATGGACTACATTGAAGTCGACGAAGGACGCAGCATTTAGACCAGCCATTCCCATGACCGACTTTCACTACCAAAATCCCTTTCCTCTCGGCCCCGACCCAACCGAATACGAAAAAATCACCTCCGATTTCGTCACCACCGAGACCATTGGAGATCGAGAAATCCTCAAGGTTGATCCGCAGGCCCTCAAGATGCTCGCCAACGAGGCAATCAAGGCTGTTTCCTTCAAACTCCGCACCTCTCATCTCAAGCAGGTCGCCTCCATCCTTGATGACCCTGAAGCGACCGAAAACGACCGCATGGTCGCCCTGATGCTCCTCAAAAATGCCGAGATCGCTGCTCGCGGAATTCTTCCCGGCTGCCAGGACACCGGCACCGCGATCGTGATGGGCAAAAAAGGAGAAGGTGTCTGGACCAACGCTGACGATGCCGAAGCCCTCTCGTCCGGGATTCACAAGACCTATCAGGAAGAGCACCTGCGCTATTCGCAAGTGTCACCACTGAGCATGTTCGAGGAGGTTAACACCAAGACCAATCTCCCTGCGCAAATCGACCTATTCGCCACTCCGGGTTCGGAATACAAATTTCTCTTCATGACCAAGGGCGGAGGCTCGGCCAACAAGTCCTTCCTCTATCAGCAAACCAAGTCACTTCTCAATCCGGAGAGCCTGATGGAGTTCTGCATCGAGAAAATGCGCTCCATCGGCACCTCGGCCTGCCCGCCTTACCATCTCGCTTTTGTCATCGGTGGAACCTCGGCGGAAGCCTGCCTCAAAACCGTCAAGCTGGCTTCAGCCCGCTACCTTGATGAGCTCCCGACCGAAGGCAACGAACACGGCCAGGCCTTCCGCGACATCGAACTCGAGGGCAAGCTTCTCGAAGCAGCGCGCAAGATTGGAATCGGAGCCCAGTTCGGCGGAAAATACTTTGCGCACGACGTCCGCGTCATTCGCCTTCCCCGCCACGGCGCGTCCTGTCCGGTTGGACTTGGCGTCTCCTGCTCGGCCGACCGTCAGGCCAAGGCCAAGATTACCAAAGATGGGATCTTCCTCGAAAAGCTGGAGGAAAATCCGGGACAGTTCATCCCCGATGAATTCCGCGACTGGAAGTTCAAGGGCGTCGAGATCGATCTTGATGAAGGCATGGAAAGCACTCTCGCCACCCTTTCCAAATACCCGGTCACGACAGCCGTTTCACTCAGCGGACACATCATTGTGGCTCGTGACATCGCTCACGCCAAACTCAAGGAAATCCTGGAAGCCAAAGGCGAGTTTCCCGACTACTTTAAAAAGTATCCTGTTTACTATGCTGGTCCCGCCAAGACACCGGAAGGCATGGCCTCTGGTTCTTTCGGGCCCACCACTGCCGGACGGATGGATCCCTACGTGGACCTCTTCCAGGCAAACGGCGCTTCCATGGTAATGCTTGCCAAGGGCAACCGCTCCCAACAAGTCACGGACGCCTGCAAAATGCACGGCGGTTTCTACCTTGGTTCGGCCGGTGGCCCGGCAGCTTTGCTCGCCAAGGAGCACATCAAAAGCCAAGAGGTTGTCGACTTCCCCGAGCTCGGCATGGAAGCCGTGTGGAAAATCAAAGTGGAGAACTTCCCCGCCTTCATCCTCGTCGATGACAAGGGCAATGACTTCTTCACCCAGATCAGTCAGTGCCCCGTGCATTAAGTCATAAAATCATGGAAAAAAGTGCCCATCATTGTCTGGCTGATCTGGGCAGCACTTGTCATTTCCATCATCGGCTCGGCATGGCGTGGGTACTGGTCAGCGGTGATGATTTCTTCGCTTACCTTGTTTCTCACTTGGCTTCCGATCTCCTTTGCAGACCGGTTTGATATTAAGATACCGATCCGCTTCGCGGCAGCGGTCGCGGTTTTCATTTTCGCCACTTTGTTTCTCGGCGAAATCAAAGATTTTTACGAACGTTTCTGGTGGTGGGATGTCCTCCTCCACACGGGTTCAGCCCTCGCCTTCGGACTAACCGGATTCATCCTCATCTTTATGCTTTTTGAAGGGGATCGATTCGCAGCCCCACCCCTTGCCATTTCCTTCCTTAGCTTTTGTGTCGCGATGGCCATCGGCGGCATTTGGGAAATCTTCGAATTCGCGATGGATCAGCTGTTTGGGATGAATATGCAGAAGTCAGGACTCATTGATACCATGTGGGATCTAATTGTTGATGCCATCGGAGCGCTCATTGCAGCTATCACCGGATACCTCTATCTCAAGACCCCCCGGCATTCAGGCATGGGGCTCTGGATCAAATAATTTATCGAGAAAAACGAAAGTAAGTTCAGAAAAATAGACGACGAGGAGATCTGATCTTTCCGTTGGCAGCGTCATTAAAAATCGCGTAGGGTGATTGAATACACGATGCGAAAGTTAACGATTCTACTCTCTTGTCTTCTGGTTATCAAAAGTTTGGCCGTCCCCTCGGACGACCTTCTGGCCTATTGGACGCTCGACAACAATACCACCGACACGGCTCCTTCGGGCGCCACCAACGATAATGGATCGTGGGTTGGCGGAGTCGCCTACAGCTCGACCAATGCTCAATTTGGATCAGCCGGAGCCTTCAATGGCAGCCGCTACATTTCCGTCCCTGACAGTAGCGATATCGCAAGTAACGGCGGGAGCCTGACCGTATCGGTTTGGTGCCAGGTCGGCACCTGGGATCGCAGTTGGCAGGCCCTTTTGAGCAAAGGCGAGGGCTCAAACTACCGGCTTGCCCGGCAGTCAAATGATGGAAACGCGATTTCATACGCAGGCGGCTCGGCAGACATCGGAGGCGGAGCCATCAACGATGGGGACTGGCATCACATCATGGCGGTTTCAGAGGCCGGCGAAGGGACATATTTGTATGTCGACGGACAAGAGGTCGCCACTGGCGTGGCGCCCAGCCTTACTGACCAGGGATTGAGCCTGCTCATCGGAGAAAACCCGGGAGCTACGGGACGACAATGGAATG
>CBFHQJ010000173.1:0-6646 GCA_965657795.1 Akkermansiaceae bacterium | reverse complement strand
ATGTCAAGAAAAAATGGCGCTATTTTACTTTTAAGTCACTACAAATCAGAACGTTACCCGGAAGGTTGACGCAAATGCATGAATAGGTTTCATTGTTTCATGTTCAAGATCGTCGTCTGATAGGCTTTCGACACGCCTTTTGCGCAAAGCTTCCTCCAATGCAACTGCTCTCAAAGTTTACGGCCGCGTGAATTAGAATGCGCCACAAGAAAGTCTTGCTTCCACGGCATTCCAAAGGCATTCCAAACCAGTTATGCCATCTCAACTTGATAGCCTGAAAGAATTCACGACCGTTGTTGCCGATACGGGAGACTTTGCCTCAATGCAGGAATACCAGCCGCAGGACGCGACCACCAACCCGTCGCTCATCCTTCAGGCAGCCAGTAAGGCCGAGTATAAATCCATCGTCGAAAAAGCCGTCGCAGAGAACAAGAATTCCGGACTCTCGGGAGAAGCTTTGGTCGAAGCCATCATGGACCGGGTCCTGATCCTCTTCGGACTCGAGATTCTCAAAATCGTCCCGGGCCGTGTTTCCACCGAAGTCGACGCCCGCCTCTCCTTTGACAAGGAGGCGACAATTGCCAAGGCCAAGCAACTGATTGCCGCCTACGAAGCAGAGGGAATTTCCCGCGATCGCATTCTCATCAAGATCGCTTCAACCTGGGAGGGAATCAAAGCCGCCGAGGAACTCGAGAAGGAAGGCATTCATTGCAATCTCACTCTTCTTTTCGCCTTCGCCCAGGCCGTTGCATGCGCCGAAGCAGGTGTCCAATTGATCTCGCCTTTTGTCGGACGCATTTACGATTGGTTCAAGAAGGAGACCGGAGAAGAATACTCCGGCGACGAAGATCCCGGCGTCATCTCTGTCACCAAGATCTACAACTACTACAAGAAGCACGGTTACAAGACCGAGGTCATGGGTGCATCTTTCCGCAACACCGGGCAAATCACCTCGCTCGCAGGTTGCGATCTTCTCACTATTTCTCCGGGACTTCTCGAGGAACTGCAAAACACGGACGGGCCGCTCGAGCAGAAGCTCAACGAAGACACTCCCGATTCCGATCTTGAAAAGATCTCGCTCGACGAAAAAGCCTTCCGCTTCGAGTTTAATGAAGACGCCATGGCCACCGAGAAAACTGCTCAGGGCATTCGCGCATTCTCTGCCGATATCGTGAAGCTTGAAAAACTCATCGAATCGATGGTCTAGAAGATCCTCATTCCTAAATTTCAAAAGCCCGCATCGATTGATGCGGGCTTTTTTTGTAGGTTTCGGGAAATGAAATTTGCGACTCATCTGGCGACCTTCATCCTGGGGCTAGCCTTGGCCGGACTGATTCTTCCAACCTGGGTTCAAAAAGAACCGCCCGAGAAAGAACGATCAGATGAAGTTGATCTCGAAATGCTTGGCTCGATCACCGGGAAGAAGTTCCCTCTTCAAAAAGTGATCGCCGATACCAGCGGTTCGTCGATCCTGAAACCAGAGGAAGCGCACCAACCCTTGCTCAATTTCATTCAAAGCTCGGCGCAATCAGTGTCAACCCAATTGAGTCGGCCGGATTCTCCTGCACGTGAGAAGCGTCGAATCAATGAAGTGTCGGCTCTATTCGAAGATGCGTTGCGTATTCTGATCGATCAACATTCCGATGTTTCGTGCGAATTTCCGAAGACCAAAGCAGGAGAAAGCCAGCGATCCGGATATCCCGATCTGCGCGTCGAGCATCTCCCAAGCGGCTCTGTGGCCTACCTCGACCCCAAACTCTTCGAAGCCAAATCCATTAAGTCCACTTTTCGCACCTTCTACTTCGAACCTTCGCAGGAGAACTCAAAAGTCACTGAAGACGCTCTCCACCTCCTCGTAGGCTTTCCCCACGATGGCAAAACCGGTGAGTGGACCTTCGCCAAACCCCACCTCGTTGACCTTTTTGATCTCACTGTAAAATTGAAAACCGAATTCTCGGCCTCCAACAAAGATCTCTACTCTCCAGCAGAGTAACTCCAAAAAGGAGCACAAGCGGGCCGCTCCAAAACTATCCGCGTTCCAAAAGGACCAGACCCACATCGATCAAAAGACAGACCACAACTGTCACTCGAAGCCGAAAACTCCCCGAGCGAATGAACAACGCGACAAGTCCGAAGATCACAGAGGTCAGAAGAAGACCAAAGGAAATGATCGCCGAGTAGAGAGCCAACATAAGACGATAGCGAAAGCCATTCAGCCCGACTACGGACATGATGGTGTAAATAAGTATCACTCCAACCGTCGCGATGATGGCGATTCCTGCCATCCTTCCGCTCTTCAATTGCCCCTTGAATTCTACGGACATTTCAATTGGCCCTCACCTCTCACGCGATATTGATAGGAAGTCAATTCGCGAAGTCCCATCGGACCCCGGGCATGAAGCTTATCGGTTGAAATGCCGATCTCGGCTCCGAAGCCGAACTCCTCGCCATCGCTGAATCTCGTCGAGACATTGTGAAAGACACAGGCAGAATCAATCTGACTCAGGAACGCTTCTGCTGCCGTTTCGTCTTTGGTGACAACCACTTCAGTGTGTTGCGAACTATACTCATTAATGTGATCGATGGCCGCACTCATCGAGGGCACAACTTTAACCGCCAAAATGAAATCCAAATACTCCGTGCTCCAGTCCTCTTCGGTGGCAGCCTTGGCTTCGATAATCTTACAAGTGGCAGCATCGCCACGGAGTTCAACTTTCTTCACCGCCAGAGCCGCCGCCACTTTTGGAAGGAAGTCCCCGGCAATCGCTTCATCGACCAGCAACGTCTCAAGAGCATTGCAAACGCTTGGCTTCTGCGTCTTGGAATCGACGACAATTTTCACCGCCATTTCCTGGTCTGCAGCGGGGTGCACATAGGCGTGGCAGATGCCATCGTAATGCTTGATCACAGGCATGCGGGCGAGCGAGACCACGGTTTCAATCAAACCTTTGCCGCCACGCGGAATAATCAGATCGAGATACTTATCCATGCCTGCCATCACCGCCACGCTCTCGCGATCGGTGAAAGGAATGAGCTGGATGGCACCTTCGGGAAGCCCTTCTTTTTCGCCACCCGCTTGCAAGGCATCGGCGAGCGCGCGATTCGAATGAATGGCCTCGGAACCACCCCGGAGAATCGTAGCATTGCCGGATTTCAAACACAGGACAGCCGCATCACTGGTGACATTGGGGCGGCTCTCGTAGATGATTCCAATCACACCGATGGGAACGCGAAGTTGCTGAATGCTAATTCCGTTGGGACGATCCCACTCTCCTAAAATTTCTCCTACCGGATCCGGCAGGGTTGCAACCTTCTCGATTCCGGCAGCCACTGACTCAAGTCGCTCTGCGTCGAGGCGCAAGCGATCCAACAT
This sequence comes from Akkermansiaceae bacterium, assembly GCA_965657795.1. Taxonomy (GTDB): domain Bacteria; phylum Verrucomicrobiota; class Verrucomicrobiia; order Verrucomicrobiales; family Akkermansiaceae; genus SW10. The sequence continues at coordinate 3,273 of CBFHQJ010000173.1, read as the reverse complement.
CGCCGAAGTCAAGCCTCGCTCTTCACCGGCGGCAATGTCCTTGCTATTGGCTTCAAGAATTCCAGGAGCAGCCTCACGAATTCCTGCCGCCATCGCGCGAAGGATTTCATTCTTTTTCTCTTCCGAAAGGACAGCCAGAGCCAAAGCGGCAGCCCGGGCTTTGCGTCCCATTTCGTAAACCTGATCTTTGATTTCCTCGCTGGTCATCTGGGAGGACGCTAGCGCCCTTCCCACGAGAAGCCCCGCTAAAAAATCATCCCTCGAGAACTTTTTCGCCCTCGCTCTTGGCGACCACCAGAGCAGCGCAGCTGTCGCCAAAGACGTTCACGGCAGTGCGGGTCATGTCGAGCAATCGATCCACCGCCAGCAGAGCAACCACGGCAGTTTCGGCTCCCGGTATCTTGGAACTGGTAAGAATGATCATGATCGCGACCAAGGAAGCGGAAGGAATTCCCGCTACCCCGACACTCGTGAGCAGCGCACTCACAACCACCATAAACTGGGCCGCCATGGGCAGATCAAAGCCCATCACCTGGGCCACGAAGATCACTGCCACGCATTCATAAAGAGCCGTTCCGTCCATATTCACCGTCGCCCCGAGCGGGAGGGTGAAGCTGGCGGTGGATTTCGATACCCCGGCATTCTGCTGAATGCATCTCATCGTAACTGGCAAGGTCGCGGAGGAGGAAGCAGTGGAAAAGGCGGTAAGAAGCGCCGTCCTCATGGCGCGAAAATGATCCAGTGGATTCACCCCGGCAAGAATCTTGATGACCAGTGGCATCACTACAAAAAGATGGAGACCCAAGGCCAACAAAACGGTGATAAAGTATTTGGAAAGCGCCTCAAAGATGTCTCCTCCGGTCTTATAGATCACGGGCAGAATCAGGGCATAAACACCAATGGGAGCCAGTGCCATGATCCATTGGGTCAGAACAATCATGACATCATTCAAAGCCACAAAGGCATCCCGAAGCGGCGAGACTTGCTTGAGCGACAATCTCGTCATCGCGATGGCAAAAAGGACACTGAAAAAGATCAGCCCGAGCATCTGTCCGTTATCCATAGCCGCGGCAAAGACGTTGGTAGGAACCATGCGAATGAAAAAGCCGGTCAACTGTTTGACAATACCGCCCTGCTCTTCCCCCATCCCCTTCGCTTCTTGAACTTTTTTTAGAGCCTCTTCATCTGCAACATTTTCCTTATGGTCTTCAAATGCCATGCGGATCTTCTCGTTGGGTTCGCCGTTGGTAAGCCCCGGCTGGATCACATTGACCAGAACCAAACCCAGGCAAATTGCCAACAAACTGGTCAGCGCGTAAAACCCCGCCGTTTTTCCCAAAAGACGACCAAAGCCCTTCATTCCATGCAAGCTGGTGATGCCTGAAATGACCGAAGAGACGATCAAGGGAACGATGATCATCTTGAGGAGATTCAGGAACAACTTTCCGATGTCCGCCGAAAACGAGACCACTCCATTCACGAAGTCTTCGACCTGTCCGCCATCCGCAGCAAGATTCCGGAATAGGAGTCCGGTGACCGTGGCAAGAGCCAACGAAAGGAGGATTTGCCAATGCGGTTTGATCTTCACGCGGCAAAGCTAGGACTTCCGGCCCGCGACTCCAAGAAGGAAGCGAACTTGTTGCCGACGACCTTCCAGGGTGGACGCAAATCGCACGGCCTCAGTCATGGCCACTTTGGCTGCCAGGGTTTTTGCGATGGAATCGAAAGCTCTTTCCCGGGTCGTTTCCCTCTCAATTCGATGGGCACTTTGAGCCGCAAGTTCCGGTTCACTGACCTTGGCGAAGCTGAGCGCAACTTTCTGAAAGGTAACGTCCCGGAGACCGCTGTTGGAAATGGCGGCTGCCGTCGACATGGCAGAACCGGCATCGCCCGTTTCGGCAAAAACCTCTGCCATCAGCCCCTGTGTGCGAGCCATGGCACGGGGATTTTCGATCTCCACTAGTTCTCGCCGGGCGTCCTGGACCAGAACAAGTGCCATGCGATCCTGACCGTAACGAGCCTGGGTCAGAGCAACCGTCGCAAATGCCAGAGCCTTCTCCAACGGGTCTTCGATAAACTGAATCGTATCAATCGCACCGTGATGCTGACCGTAGATGGCCGCGCGTTGGGCAATCTTGCCGTAAGTGGTCTCTCGAACTTCAACGTCACCAATGAGGTTGACGATCTTACGGGCCGAATGAACGCCGTTCAACTGAACCTCGGCAACTGCAACCGCTTGCAGGGAGCGGAAGCGCGCGTCTTCCTGCTGGATCATTTGAGCGCGGGCGAGAGCCCCACTCAGATCGCCCTGTCGAATCTGAAGCATCACCAAGGATTCAAAGGCCTTGGTTCGGGAATCAGCAGTCTCGATCCGATCGAGCGAAGATGAAGCGACGTCCAGACCAAGACGGGACGCTTCCTTTGAAATCACTCCCCGCATCACTTCGTCCCTAAAAGTGGGATCATGGATCAAACCAACAAGGGCCTCGATCGAAACCTTCCCCCCCTTTTCCTGAATGGAGGCAATCCGGGCAACAGTGGTGTCGCGGGTCCGTTGGCTTTGGATCTGACCGAGAAGAGACATGGCACCATCGGAATCCCCAATCGCCGCTCGCAGGCCGGCGACAGAGCTAAAAGCTTTGTCTCGCTCGGAAGCATGAGTGATCGAGTTGAGGGTCACCAGAGCCTCCTCAAGACCGAGGTAACGGGCCTCGGCTTCCGCGATACTACGGAGCGCAACTCCCCTCGATTGGGCATTTCCAAGACTAAATGCAAGCTGGCGGGCCTCGTTGAACTTTCGTCCTCTGGCATAAGCTTTTACCAATTCGGCGCGAGCCATCTCTTTCTCACGAGCGTCAGGAATTCGAGAAATCATTTCGGTGGCGAGGTCGAAATACTTCCCGGAAACAGCATGCTTCACAACTTCGCGAAGGGCGCGTGACGCGTCTCTGGCATCGTCAGGATCGGATGCCAGCAGACTTGCGCGGTCAAACCAGTAACGAGCTGCGTCCTCATCCCCCGCTCTTTTGAAGGCCAATGCAACCAGCGAAAGGTCGGCCCAGGGAGTTTTGGAATGAAGAGCCCGTTCGGCAGCCTCCATGAGGAGTCGACGACGGAGTCCGCTGATCTTGTTTTCACGTTCCGCCTCTTTCCTGGCTGCAATTTCAGATTCGTAATAGGGCTGATCACCGGCATCCGGCTTCCCCTCCTCGACCGAAGCAATCTTATCTGTCGGACTCAGGCGAGGACTTCCGCTTTCACCCGTATCGTTAA
>CBFHQJ010000172.1:0-6719 GCA_965657795.1 Akkermansiaceae bacterium | reverse complement strand
AGGCCATGAGTTCGTTGATGCGAATCTGGCCGTGGAGGGGGAGAAGAATTGCTGGGAAAAGAAAGAGGTGCTTCATCGAGAGGGTCCTAGACGGCGCACGCTATTCGGAGACACATTAAGAATCGATGAAAAGTTTGTATTTTGCGCTCATTGATGGTCATTGGCAATCAAAAGAAGGTGACGATTTCTTCAAAATAAAGCGCAGATCCCATCCTGATTGAGGATCTTGGAGTAGGGAATCTTTCCGTCCAGGTGCGCTTCCGTAAAACTCGATGTCTGGTGCTGCCCCCCGGAGAAACGGGCCCATCATCTGGAAAAAAGGGAAAAGGTAGATTTTCATGGTCGAAGTCGCTCGGTCCTTGAACCCTATGCGCTCAAAAATGACGCAAGGATGACGCTTCGAGGAAATCACGATCACGGTTTCATCAAAGACTCCTCAAACCGAAGCAATGCTCTTACTTCCAGACACCTGCATCGCAAAAAGGGAAATCTTGTCGCATTTCCACACGAAAATCGACGACTTCATCCTAGAAATCCGGTGAAAATATGCTCATTCTCTCTCTGTCAAATTACAAATGCGCCCACAAACTATGAATCAAACACTCCTCTTATCCACCCTCCTCCTGGGAGCGGGCTCTCTGGCTTCCCAGGGAGCTCTCATTCACCGCTATAGTTTTAACGACACCGCCGGAGATGCCTCCGGAGCCGCCCTAACCGATTCGGTCGGTGGAGCCGATGGAGTCGTTCGTGGTGATGGCGCAAACTTTACCGGAAGTGGTCTCAGTCTCCCCGGCGGAGGTTCTGCAACCTCAGCCTACGGCGATCTTCCCAATAACCTCATCTCGACCCATACTGCCGTCACTCTCGAAGGCTGGGTCAGTGTGGATGGCACTGGCAACAACTGGGCACGAATTTTTGACTTCGGATCCAGCAACTCAGCCGAAGTCATTGGGCCCGGCGGAGGTGGCACCGGAACCGACTACCTCCTGCTTTCCGCAGCCAGAGGGGCTGACTACAACCTCCAGAGAGTCGAGTTAAGGAACGAAGATCCGGCGGGGGGAGGAATCGCGACCCTTGATAGCGGGGTCAATACGATCCTTGGGCAGTCGTTTCACTATGCAGTCACCTGGGAAAACGACGGGGACGGAACAAGCACCATCAACTACTGGCGAGATGGCGTCCATCTCACCATCGATGGCGATGTCGGCTCGGAACTCGGCGATCTCAACGACGTCAACAACTGGCTGGGTCGCTCCAATTGGACAGGCGATGCCAACTTGAACGGCACCTTTGACGAATTTCGCATCTACGACCGTGCACTGAGCGGAGCCGAAGTTGCTAACAGCCTCGCTGCCGGACCCGATAACGTAATCCCCGAACCAAGCTCCGGACTCTTAAGTCTCCTTGGCCTCAGCCTCTTGATTCGGGCACGCCGACGCTAGAGCAGCCCAAAGTTCGACGGGAGTTTTTTGATCACCCGATCTTTCATCACCCGTCCCTTTCAAAGGGGGCGGGTCTTTTTTTCTAGCAATCATTCGTCTCAATTCTCTCAACCTTCCCATCCGGTCATGTCACCAATGTCCCGTACTCTCGCTTTTTTCTCGCCTCTTCTGATTTTGTGTTCGTGCAAGCAGGAGACGCCACAGGCCGATCAAGACACAACGGAACCTTCCCCTCCGGAGCCTGTTGAAGGAACAATCACCTCCACCCCACTGCCGGACCGCTTGGCTCAGGACGGCACCCTTTTTGAGTTGGTGGACTCGGCTCAAAGCGGAGTTGATTACGGTCTGACTTGGGACGACCCGGCGACGGCCCTCAAAGAGTTTCTCTTTCTCAACCCATCCGGCGGAATCTGCACGGGCGATTTCGATGACGATGGACTCCCCGATCTTTACATCACCAGCCCTTCCGGCGGGAACCGGCTCTACCGAAATCTCGGCGACTTTCAGTTCGAGGACGTGACCCAAGCCGCCGGAGTCACGGATTCGGAATTTTGGGGAACCGGGGCAAGTTTTGTGGATATCGACAACGACGGCGACCTCGATCTCTACGCCTGCGGATATCAGTGCCCGAACAAACTTTATCTCAACGACGGAAACGGAAAATTTACCGACCAAGCCCAAGAACTGGGCCTCGATTACCAGGGTGGAAGCATGATGATGAGCTTCGCCGATATCGACAACGATGGCGACCTCGACGGCTACCTCGCTACCACCGCCGTTGCTCCCCCGCCGGGCACCAAGTTTCAAGTCAAGTTCGTCCCGCGCGAAAGTGATGGGGTGGAAGTGCCTGTCGTTTTACCCGAGCTTCGGGAATACTGGGAAATCCTCTACCTCCCCGGTGACAAGGTACGGCGAACCGAGGCCGCCCAATACGATCACCTTTTCCGCAACGACAACGGGAAGTTTGTCGATGTTTCCAAATCCGCCGGAATCGACGGTGCCTACTTCACCCTCTCCGCCACTTGGCTGGATTACGACTCCGACGGCGATCCTGACCTCTACGTTTCCAACGACTACACCGGACCCGACATCCTCTACCGTAATCGTGGCGACGGCACTTTTGAAAACGTGATCCGCGAAGCCACTCCGCATACACCCTGGTTCTCGATGGGCAGCGATGTCGGCGATCTCAACAACGACGGCCTCCCCGATCTCTTCGCCTCCGACATGTCCGCGACCTCCCACTATCGCTCCAAAGTCATGATGGGAAACATGGATGACAGCGCCTGGTTTCTCGACTGGGCCGAGCCCCGTCAGTTCATGAAAAATTCGCTCTTCATCAACTCCGGAGCGGGACGTTTTCAAGACGCCGCATTTCTTGCCGGGCTTTCCAGCACCGATTGGACCTGGTCGCCTCGCATTGAGGATTTTGATCAGGACGGTCTCGCCGACGTCTTTGTCACCAACGGCATCATGAGAGACAACATGAACTCCGACCTCTCCAACTATGCTGAAAAGAATCTCAAACCCGGCACACCCGAATACGTCAAATTCTGGATGGAGAAACCGATGCGCAAGGAGAAGAATCACGCTTTCAAAAACCTAGGAGACCTCAAATTCAAATCCACCGGCCAGGATTGGGGCCTGGACCGAAACGGCGTCAGCTTCGGAGCTACCACGGCCGATCTCGATGGCGATGGCGACAGCGATCTCGTCACCAACAATGCCGACGGACCGGTGAGCATTTATCGCAACAACACCTCGAAAAACAATCGCATCAAAGTGACCCTCCGTGGAGTCGCCAGTAATCAAAGGGGGCTGGGCGCGACCATCCTCGTGACCACCGAATCAGGGCTGCAATCGCGCAGCATCACCTCGGCTAGGGGATGGCTTTCCGCGAGCGATACCACCGCCGTATTCGGACTGGGTTCAATCGACAAAGTCCAGCGCCTCGAAATTCACTGGCCCGGCAAGGTCCGACAGGTTTTTGAAAACCTCGACGCCAATCAACATTTCATCGTCTCGGAACCCGTTGGGCAGCCTGCCCCCCCGGCTCGCAAAGCTCCCAACCCGCTTTTTTCCGAGTCCGATCATCTCGCAAAAGCGACGCATCAGGAAACTCCTTTCGATGATTTCAAACTTCAACCCCTCCTCCCGAACAAGCTTTCTCAAAACGGCCCCGGAATGGCTTGGGGAGACATCGACGGCGATGGCGATGACGACTTTTTCCTCGGCGGAGCGAAAGGACAGGCCGGGCAGTTGTTTGGCAATGACGGTGAGGGAAACTTCACTCCGCTCAACACACCGGTCCTGGAAGAAAGCCTCGAATCCGAAGACACGGGAGCCCTCTTTTTTGATTGCGACAACGATGGTGACCTCGACCTCTTCGTCGCTCACGGCAGCTCCGAGGAGCAGCCCGGTCATTCCTCGTATTGCGATCAACTTTACCTCAACGACGGCAAAGGGAGTTTCTCAAATGCCCCGGAGGGAAGCGTCCCAAAATTGCCCATGAGCTCCGGCCCCGTTGCCTGTGCCGATATCGATCGTGACGGCGACCTCGATCTCTTTGTCGGCGGACGCCTCATCCCCGGCCAATATCCCAAGGCTCCGCCAAGCCAACTTCTCATCAACCAGGGAGGCAAGTTCACCTCCAAAATGCTCCCTGATCTCGGCATGGTCACCAGCGCCGTCTTCTCCGATGCCAACGACGACGGTTGGATCGACCTCCTCGTCACCACCGAATGGGGACCGGTTCACTTCTTCAAAAACAAAGAAGGAAAACTCGTTAATCAAACCGCAGAGGCCGGACTCACCGGCCGCACCGGATGGTGGAATGGCATTGCCGCCGGAGACCTCGATGGTGACGGCGATCTCGACTTCCTCGTGACCAACTTCGGGCTCAACACAAAATACAAGGCCTCCCCGAAAAAGCCCGCCCTGGTTTATTACGGTGATGTCGATGGCAGCGGCAAACCCCACCTCATCGAGGCCAAGGTCTCCGATGGCAAACTGCTTCCCCGCCGGGGGTTCAGTTGCTCCAAGAGCGCCATGCCCTCGCTCCAGGCAAAAGTCGGAACTTTCCACAATTTCGCCAGCTCCGCTCTGACCGATCTCTATCAGGACACGCGCCTTGAAAACGCCCTTAAATTTGAAGCCAACAACCTCGAATCAGGAATCTTCCTCAACGATGGAAATGCTCATTTCACATGGAGCCCCCTGCCACGCCTTGCCCAAATTGCTCCCGCGTTTGGCGTCGCCTTGGAAGATTTCGATGCCGACGGAGATCTCGACGCCGTCCTCGCCCAGAATTTCTATAATCCCCAACGCGAGACCGGACGGATGGACGGAGGGCTCGGCCTCATTCTTAAAAATGATGGCAAAGGGAGCCTAACCCCTCTGAACGCTTCCGAAAGCGGGCTGGTGATTCCGGAAGATGCAAAAAGCCTGGCAGTAAGCGATCTAAACCAAGACAATCGTCTCGATCTCGTCTTCGGAATCAACGATGGCCGGACCATCACATACTTAAATGAGACGAAGAAAGACTTTCTGACCATTCCACTCACTCCGGCTGACATCGGCACCAAGGTGACCATCAATGGAATCAGCCGTTCACTCCATGGTGGAGGAAGCTATCTCGCCCAATCTTCCCCCTCCCTCACCTTCCCATCAAGCTCAGGTGATACCACAGCCACCGTCCGCAGACCCGATGGCTCAACACAAACCATCGCGGTTCCTGCAGGCTCGAAAACCCTGTCATTGGAACCATAAACGGAAACCCTTCTGGAAATCATCCAGCTCCAAAATCCTTCAAATCAACCTCAAAAGCTTCAGCCCTTGTCGCACTTGAACACAAAATATGTCGGAGTGATCCTATTTCCCAAGCAAAGATTGAGCTAGTTTCTCATTCACACAATCGCCTCCACCGGCACCTCCAAACCATAAACCAAACAAACATCATGACCCTCCAAACCACCTTGCGGATGGGGCTTTCTGCCCTCCTTCTGGGCGCCTCTTACCCCCTCCACGCCCAACTCGTCCACCGCTACAGTTTCAACGAACCCGCTGGTGATGCCACCGGCGCCACCTTGACCGATTCTGTCGGAGGAGCTGATGGCACGGTCCAGGGTGCCGGAGCTCTCTTCACCGGAACCGGCCTCAACCTTCCCGGGGGATCCTCCGCCACTCAAGCTTATGGCGATCTCCCCAACGGGCTCATTTCCTCTCAAACCGCCGTGACCATCGAGGGTTGGGTCACCATTGATTCCACCGATCAAAACTGGGGACGCATTTTTGATTTTGGATCAAGCAATCTCACCGAGGTCAACGGCCCGGGCGGAGGCGGCAACGGAACCGACTATCTCTTGCTTTCGGCGACCCGTGGTGGCGACTACGGCCTCCAAAGAATTGAAGTGCGAAACGAAGATCCGGCGGGAGGTGGTATTTACACCTTTGACAGTGCCGCGGTCACCACGGTTGGCACTCCCATTCACTTTGCCGTCACCTGGAAAGACACCGGAGACGGCACCAGCGTCATCAACTACTGGCGTGACGGCGTCCAATTGACCACCGACGCGGTCGTCAATTCCAATCTTGCTGACCTGAATGACGTCAACAACTGGCTGGGCCGCTCCAACTGGACCGCCGACGCCAATGTCAACGCGACCTTCGACGAGTTCCGGATCTATGACACCGCGCTCGTCGAGCAGCAGGTCACCGCGAGCATCAGTTCCGGGCCCGATACCCCCATCGATTTCGCCGCTGATGGCGACGGCGATGGCATGCCCGACGCCTTCGAAGATCTTTACGCCTTTCTCAATTCCGGCGATCCTTCCGATGCGGCACTCGACGAAGACAGCGATGGCCTTACCAACCTTGAGGAATTCCAAGAGGGCACCATTCCTGACGACGAAGACAGCGACGACGATGGACTCACCGATGATGAAGAAGTCAACACCCACGGTACGGACCCCAACATTACCGATACCGATGACGACGGGATCACCGATTTTGATGAACTCAATACCACGAATACCCTTCCGCTGGACGATGATACCGACAACGACGGAATCACCGATGGTTACGAAACACAGTTCGCCTTCCTTGATCCCAACACGCCGGGAGACGCCGCGCTCGACGAAGATAGCGATGACCTCAGTAACCTCCAGGAATTCCAGTTGGGCACTACTCCAAACGACGATGACACAGACGACGACGATCTGACCGATGGCCAGGAAGTCAACACCACCAATACTCTTCCTCTCGATGCCGATAGCGATG
>CBFHQJ010000171.1:0-6790 GCA_965657795.1 Akkermansiaceae bacterium | reverse complement strand
TGGCTTCGGCAACTTCCTTGGTCGCATTGGTGTAAAGCTCGAGGTTTTTGTTGATGTCAGAGCCATCGGGTACGCTGAATTTTTCGGAGAGATCCTGGACCGTTGTGGGTGAGACCAAGGCGAGTTGAGGAATCGATTCTCCATTATACTTCTGCGAGAGGGTGTGGCGGATGAAAGCTTGAAGTTCGGCCTTGTAGCGGTCGAGATCTTCGGGGCCACCGAAGGAGGAGTTGTATCCGAAGAAGGCGATGACGGTGTCTGCTCCGAGACGGGTCAGCCACTGGTCAGGCGTTTCAAAATGACCTTGGGGCTTCGAATTAGCCTGTAGTTCTTTCGGAAGAAGTTCCTTGGCGCCGGGAAAGGCATACTGATTATCCTGATTGCGCCCCGGGTGTGGTCGAAAGCCAGGGGTGTTCCCTTCATCACCCATGTTACGGATCTTGATGTTTTTATCTGGGAAACGGAGGAAGAGCTCGGTTTCGAAATGAGGAAAGTGATTCATTCGCGATGCCATTCCGGAGCCGATGATGACCACGCTATCACCTTCGTTGATGGCGAGTTGCTTGGGAGCTGGTTTAGCCTGGAAGGTTACGCTTTCGGGATCCATCGGAGTGAGGACGCCTCGGGAGAGTTTTTTTGCCGGAGCCTGCTTCTTTTTACGGGCAGCTTTTCTTCGCTCAGCTTTACTGTCGTTTTTCTCTTGTGGCGCAGCAATTGGCGCGGGAGCGCTGAAATCAATTGGAGGTTTGGCTCCGAGGGGCGCCAATGCCCCTGCTGTCGTGAGGAGAGTGAGCCGTTTTAAGATTCGTTTTTTCATGTGTCGATTTTGAGAATTTTGAGATCGCGAAGTGTTTCGTCATTCAGTCTGGAGCCTCCTATTGGATTTTATCGCTCTTTGAGCCTCCATTCTTTGAGTGATCGTTATTTTCGATGCCTTTCCTGAGTTTGAGAAGGGCATTTTTCATTTCTCCGTTTTTCTAGGTCATTTTTACGGAGAAGATGTTTTCTTCCTTCCAGTCTTTTTGCGAAGCGGCAATCACCGCTTTCGAGATTTTCTTTTTGAGGATGGCTGCAGGCCCGCTGCCGGAATGCTTTGAGGTTTCGCGGGTGCTTTGGGGAAAAGGTCGTGTTCACCCAACCACTCGACATCAGTGAAATAGGCGCCACCGGTCCTTCCCTTTTGATCGATGAGAAAAGTCATGAGCTCGGCCGGGCCGGCCGGGAGATTTAGCTCGATGGTCACGGCTTGGCAGCCTGAGTCGATAGCTCCTTCCTGTTCCTTTCCGGCAATGGTGATTTTTGCCCGCTCAGCGAAAACAAGCTTATTGGCCTCGGCCGGCCATTGCCGAAGGGTAAAGCGGTAGCGCCCGGGGCGTTTCACATTGACCAACCATGGGGCGGTGACCTTCGGAAGTTTTTTGATCGAACCAAAATTCCACGGCGGGTTTCCTTTTTTCATGTGCCAATCCTGCGAGGAAAGCCGGGTGATGGGTTCACCGGAGTTTCCGAGATCGATGCGCACGGGGGTAAGACGTGGGGAAACCTTTTTCCAAAAGAGGTCATAATTGTTGCGCAGCTGCTTCACGACTTCTGGATGCCGGATCGCGAGATTCGTTCGCTGTGCGGGGTCTTGCTCGATATCGAAGAGGGCTTGCCCGTCGGAGTTTACCAAACGCCAACGTTCGGTAAGGACCACGGAATGGGCGAGGGGGCCAGGCGGCATGGCATTGGCAAAGGCACCGCCATGGTATTGAAGGACGTGATGTTCCCGGGGCCACGGTTCTTGAGATCCTTCGAGGAGAGGTTTGAGTGAGAGGCCATCGCCTTTGTAGTTTTCTCCAACCGGAATACCGCAGAGATCGGCAAGAGTTGGTAGAACATCAATGTGAGCGGCCATGGTTTTGATATCGCGACCTCCTTGCAGACCACCCTGCGACCAGTGGATAAAAAAGGGCACGCGGTGTCCGCCATCATAGACAGAAGATTTTTTGCCACGCATTCCGGCGTTGTATCCAACCAGTGCTTCGGAATCCAAGCCTTTGAACTTTGCTCCGGCGGAAGTTCCGTTGTCGGTCATGAAGATGAGGATGGTGTTTTCAGCAAGGCTCATCTCATCCAGGCAATTTCGAAGGAGCCCCATATTATGGTCAATGTTTGCGATCATCCCATAAAAATTGGGGTTGGCGACGTTCAGATTGTCTCGATAGGGCGCGGCCCATGCGGGCGGAACCCGGTAGGGTCCGTGGGGCGCATTGAGTGCGAGGTAGAGAAAGAAGGGTTTGTCCTTATTCTTTTCTATGAAGCGAAACCCTTCACGAAAAAAGATGTCTGTGCAGTAGCCCTTGAATGATTCAAAAGTTCCTTTTTTGCTGCCGGGAGTGACCCGTTCGTAGGTGTCATCGAAGTAGTCATTTCCCCAATAGTCGGAGGCTTGTCCGATTCCTCCGCAGCGGTGCCAAACCACATCCTGGAAGCCCCGATCCTGGGGGCGGTGGGGCGCGTTATCTCCGAGGTGCCACTTGCCGGCCATTCCGGTGGCATAGCCTGCTTCCGCAAAAAGGTGAGCGATCGTTTTTTCATCCGGATGCATCATCGACCGACCCGCACTGGTTCGGTAGGCCCCGGTAAATCCCGGATGATTACCGGTCATGAGGGCTGCTCGAGTTGGTGTGCAAAACGGGCTGACATGAAAGTCTGTGAAGCGAATGGATTCAGCGTGCAGACGATCAAGATGCGGAGTCTTCAAGATGGTGTTTCCGTGGCAGCCAAGGTCGCCGTAGCCTTGGTCGTCGGTCATCACCAGGATGACGTTTGGTTTCTTTCCCGATACGATTGAAGGAATCAGGAGGCCCAGAGCGAAGAAAATTCCGGAGTTTATCAAGCTGATGTTCATTTTCTTTCGGGTGCGCAGCGTTGACCGTCCAAATAGCGATTCAACAGTTTTTTCATTGCTGCGACTTTTTCGGGATGCTTTTCATGGACGTTCTTCGACTGCCTGGGATCATCCTTCAAGTTAAAGAGTAATCCCGGGGTTTCCTTCGGATAGGTTTTGAGGTCGAAGTGTTTGAGATAGTCTTTTTGTTCCCGCTGGGCGGCACCGGAGTGGGTGTTGAGATAGACCCAGTCTCCTTGGCGCAGCGCGTATTTTCCTTTGGCGGTATTTTGCACCGTGGCAGTGCGGAGCGGTTTTGCATATTCCTTGCCGGTGAGAACGGGGAGAAGATTGTAGCTGTCGATCGCTTCTTCATTGCTGAGTTTGTAGCCGATAATTTTGGCGAAGGTGGCGGCGAGGTCGACTTGGCTGACGACTTCGGTCGATCGCGAGCCTGCTTGGATTTTTCCGGGCCAACTGATGATGAAAGGGACGCGGTGACCTCCTTCATAGATGTCTCGCTTCAGGCCGCGGAACCTTCCGGAACTCCAATGGTCGAATTCTTTGAGTCGATCGAAACCGAGGTTTTCGGCTCCGTTGTCTGCGGTGAAAATTACGATGGTGTTTTCAAGAACGTCCTTCTTTTCAAGGGCCTTCAAAACCTTTCCGACCATGGCATCGGTTTCGATCATGAAGTCGCCATAGAATCCAGCCTTGGACTTGCCGTGATATTCCTTGTTGGGAACAATGGGATAGTGGGGCGAGTTGAAGGCGAGGTAGGCAAAGAATGGTTTGTCGGCATTTTGCTCTTCAATCCATTCAACCGTTTTTTTTGTGACGGTAGGAAGAATTTCGTAGGGATTCCAATTCTCGGCCATGGGGCCGGCGCGGAAGTTGCCTCCGCCGGCTAGTGGGTTTGATTTGATAACGGGCTGGGTTGGGATGGTTGCGAAGCGGTCATTTTCGATCCAGCAATAGGGGGGGAAGTTGATTGTGCCATCTCCGAAGTAGCGATCGAATCCCTGGTCGAGGGGTCCATCGGGAAATCGTTTGCTCCAGTCGTAGGATGCGGCTTCTTTCTGGTCGTTCTTTCCTGCCTTACGAATAGCGTCGAAGTCCCATCCAAGGTGCCATTTTCCGAAGCAACCGGTTTGATAACCTTGCTGCTTTAACATTTTCGCGATGGTGAAATCGTCCGGTTTGAAGACGGTCTTTCCGAAGGCTCCGACGATGCCGTGAAAGCGGCGCCAGTGGTGTTGGCCGGTGAGAAGGGCAAAACGACTGGGGGTGCAGATGCCGGATGAGCTGTGGCCGTCTGAGAAGGTCATGCCACGCCTTGCAAGACGGTCGATGTTTGGGGTTTGAATCTTTGCTTTCGGATCGCCATAGGAAACATCGGCGACACCCATGTCATCGGCATAGAAAATAACGATGTTGGGCTTGCTGGCTCTCTCGGCATGGAGCGGAATCGAAATTGCAAGGAAAGACAGGATGAGAAGCGCGTTGGTCATAATGACAATTTTTAGTCTTTCAGAAGTTTCCCTTCGACTGAAAAGTCATCAAAGGTGAGGTGCCCCCAGCCTGATGTTTCTTTGTCGACGATTTGAAGATAGACTGTTTTGTCTCTGAATTTCCTGACATCCCAGATGGTCCGCCTCATCTGTGGTCCGCGGTCGCCACCGGCCAATAAGAGAATTTCCTTGGTCTTGGCATCAACGAGCCCCACGTAGAGAGAGCCGGGATTAAAGCCGCCTGAAACAAGGAAGCTGGCGCGGTCGCCTTGAATCACGAATTTTGGCGATTGATAGATAACCTGCTGTTTGTCGCTTGTCCCCTTGCCGGTATCGACAGTGGAAAGGTGAAATTTTCCCTGCTGGTTGAAGGGGCGTGCTTTGTGATTTGGCAGAGCGGAGAGGTTGGATAGGAGACGTCCGGATTCTCCCTTAACGATGTTCCAACCATCAGGTTCCCCTGATTCGAAAGTGAAGCGAAGATTCCCCAGCGGTTTAAATTTTTTGTAGGTCTGGATTCCCTTGATGGGTTTGCGAACGGGGGGCACTAATTTGTTCGGGCGAGCCTTTCGCAGCGTAGCTTCCATCTGTGCCACAACCTCGGGATGTTTGTGAAAGAGGTTTTCGGTTTGGTTGACGTCGGCTTCGAGATTGTAGAGTTGCCCGGGGGGCGTTTTTTTCTTGAGCCTGCCATCAGAAATGTCGCTGTTGGGAGTGCCGACCAATTTGGTGACGGCGGCTCCTCCCCAAGCATGGTCGTTTGGCTTGGATCCCCGGAATCCGCCATCGCTCCGGGCCGGAATATACATCCACTTGTCTTTGCGATAGGACATATGCGTCTGCTTGTGTGGGGTGATAAACATCTCGGTTCTCAGGGGCTTCTCCGGGTTGCCTGTGAGGGCGGGGAGCATGTTAATACTGTCCTTTTTATTCTCCAATTCTTGTCCGGTGAGGGCTGCGAATGTTGCCAGAAAATCGACGCTGATGGTGAGTTGGTCGGAAGTCGATCCCGCTTCAATCTTCTCGGGCCATCTCGCAATGAAGGGAATGCGGTGACCGCCTTCCCAGATGCCAAACTTGGAACCCAAGAGGTTGCCGTTGATTTTATGTCCTTTTGCGGCGGCCGCGCGTCCGCCAAGATTGAACATGCCCCCGTTGTCACTGGTAAAGATTACCAGAGTTTCGTCGGCGACACCGGTTTCTTCGAGCGTTTTCATGACCTCGCCAACGATCCAGTCGAGCTCGTGTACGAAGTCGCCATAGACTCCGCTTTGACTGGTATTCCGAAATCGCTCTGCCGGAGTGAAGGGGTGGTGAACATTGGTGGTCGCAAAGTAGCAAAAAAAAGGCTTTTTCTTGCGTCCCTTGATCCATTCGGTTGCTTTTTGAGTGAGCTTTGTTCCGACTTCGTAGTCGTTGAAAATCCGGTGTGCTTTTTTGGCCCCTTTAAATACATTCGCAGATCGTTGAGCTTCCTCTTTCCGGATGGTTGTCAGAGGTGTGGTGTTTTTTGCCCCGCGACCAACGTATTGGATTGGATCTTCAGGATCGCTTCCCACGATACGATCGTTTTCAACGTAGACATACGGAGGTGCGCTGTTGACCACGGGCATTCCGAAGTAGTAGTCGAAGCCCAGATCCTGAGGGCCGGGGCGGAGAGGTTCCTTCCAGTCATTGGAGCCACTTCCAAATCCAAGGTGCCATTTGCCGAAGACCGCGGTTTCGTAGCCGGCGTTCTTAAAGACATCGGCGAGAGTGACCGTGTTAATTGGAATCAAAAGGGGAGAGGTGACTGGAGCGGGACCCCAGATGCCTTTGCCGGCGTTGCCTCGAAAAGGGTAGATGCCCGTGAGGAGGCCAAAGCGGGAGGGCGTGCAGACTGCGGAGGAAGAATGAGCATCTGTGAACTTGCGGCCCTCCAATGCTAGCTTGTCGATATTTGGGGTTTTGTGTTTGGTTGCTCCGTAGCATCCGAGATCGCCGTAGCCGAGGTCATCGGCAAAGATGAAGACGACGTTGGGCGGTGAACCATCTAAGCCCCAAAGAGATGATGCTAAAAGTGTAAGAGTCGTGATGAATTTCAGGAAAAATTTCATGAACGCGAGGTTAGATAGGAAAGAACCTTGATTATTTATTTGGTTTCCAGATCTCAATCTGTTCAGGTTTAAGACGTAGTTTGCGGCTGTTCGATAGAGGGAGCACCAGACGCCGGAAGGGTGGAAACGCCAACCCTAAAATTTTGAGCAGAGTGTTTGCTCCTTCAGCTTTAGAGGGCGTGCCCTATCGTTGGAGCCACACTATTGTGATTTGATGGATCTACATTTCTTTCAATTGGCGGATTCAAGCTGCCAGCGCAATCGGGCTGGTAGGAAGAAAGATGTCATTAGGAGTTTGGAAGTCGAGGCAT
>CBFHQJ010000170.1:0-6965 GCA_965657795.1 Akkermansiaceae bacterium | reverse complement strand
ACGACTGGCAACATGGAGTCAGCGGGGAGATCCAGCAGGTCAACCAGCGTGGGCATGATGTCCATGGTAGACGCTGGAAAGTCGGTGACGCCGGGTTTGATCTTTCCGGGCCATTCAATGATAGCCGGGACGCGGATTCCTCCTTCGTGAATGCTTCCCTTGAATCCTTGCAGATGGCCGGTGGAGTCGGGGTCGATGGAGAGTCCCCCGTTGTCGCTGGTATACCAGATGAGGGTGTCCTTCTCGATGCCGAGGTCCCGCAAACCCTTTCGAAGTTGGCCCACGCTTCGGTCCATGGCGACGATCTCGCCGAGGTGGTCGCCGTGCTTGCCTTCGGGGAATCCTTCGCGGTCGGCGTCGGAGCAAATGAAGGGGAAGTGAGGCGAGCCATACCAGATGACGCTGAAGGTGGGCTTCTCTTTGTGTTCCGTGATGAACTTTAGCGCCTCCCGGACCATGATCTCAGACGTTTCTCCTTTGGTGAATTCGAATTTTCCCATGCGGCTCAGGAGGGGATCCATCTCGAAAAAGTTGGTCATCGAAAGCCAGAAATCGAAGCCGTAGTGACCGGGGTGGTTGGGATCATCCGGGAGGATTGGCATACCCGGTCCTTTCACGCCGCTGAGGTGCCACTTGCCAAAATGCGCGGTGGCATAGCCGGCTTTTTTGAGGGCTTGCGAGATCGTTTTCTCCTGAAGGCAAAGCCGTTTATGAAGGCCGGGGACTCCGGTGCGGCCGGGGATTCGGCCGGTCATTACGGAAGCCCGCGTCGGCGAGCAAACCGGAGCGGCGGCGTAGAAGCGGTTGAAGCGAAGTCCTGACTCGGCCATGGCATCGAGTTGAGGCATGCGGTCTTTCAGGTGGGGATGGTTCATGTATCCCATCTGCGCCCAGCCCTGGTCATCGGCCATCACGAGAATGATGTGGGGCCTTTCAGCGCCCTTTGCGAAGGGCAGGAGAAGGAAGGCGAAAAGAAGAGGAATCGTTTTTAAAGGATTCATGGGATGGGCTTATTTTTTGCGTTGAGTGGGCGAGAGCGCGCGGAGGGAGACCTCATCGACGAAGAACTGTCCCTCAAATTTCTCTCCGGGGAAGAAGCGGAGCGTGACGTCTTTGTATTTTCTGCTGTCGAATCGCTTTGAAAATTTTAGCCATTCTCCATCCTGCGAGGCGTCCATGACGATCTGTGCGGTGTCGTCGAAGCGATCAAGCGTGTCAAAGACCACCCGACCTTGTGATCCGGGTGCGAAGTAGATTCGATAGGATGCTTCGAACCGGGTAGCTGGTGAAATTGCGATTCGTTGGCGGGCGGCCTTCCCGCGAGTCAGTCCTTGTTTGGAACGAAGCGATCGTTTGCCATGCGCCTTTTCGTCGGAGGCGATTTCGTAAGTTCCTTTCTGAAATCTCCAGGGGTTTTGGTCTTCTTCTTCGAATGATCCGTTTCGAACCAAGTTCTCTCCCGGCTTGAGTTTTGGCCGGGCCTTTTCGGAAACAGGAGGATTGGTGTAGGGGAGATGCTTGGGCGGCGGGGTGTAGTTTCCAGCTCCCTTTTCCCAGCGGTAGCTTTCTCCATCGATCACGAGATCTTTTCGAGCATTGAAGCGTGCCTCCGGCTCGGCGAAGGTCTTCGGTGCAAATTCGCGAAGTTGCGCCATGCGCGCCGCGTGCTCGGGACGGGCGGCCAGGTTGTTCCACTCGTGCGGATCGTTTTGAACGTCGTAAAGCTCTTCTCCGTCCTCGCCATAACGAATGTAGCGCCAGTCGCGATTGATCACGGCGAATTCGCCGGGCTTCATGTGAGGCAAAAAGACGTTTCGGTCACTGGCCTGGGACGGGTTCTTCAGCGTCGCGGCGATTGATTTGCCCTCCAGTGGCTGTCTAGGTTTCGGGAGTCCACACATCTCGATGAAGGTGGGATACATGTCGATCAAGCTCACCGTCACGTCGGTCTTTGCTCCTTCGGCGACACCCGGCCCGGCCCAGATAAAAGGCACGTTCGAGGTTCTTTCCCAGAGAGTGTGTTTGCCCCAGTTTTTCTCGCCGAGGTGATAACCGTGATCGCTCCAGAGAACGACAATCGTGTTGTCGGCATGCGGACTCGCGGCCAGCGCGTCGAGCACGCGGCCCATCATGGCGTCGGCATAACTGATGCAGGCGAGGTATCCGTGAAGGGAGTCGTCCAAGGCGTCGAGGTCTTCCAGCTTTTGGCGAATCTTTAAGCGTTGGGTTTTCGCTTTCTTGATCTTCGGAGGCAAGTCGTCCAAGTCATCGGTCTTGTATTTTGGGAGTTCGATTTTATTTGGATCGTAGAGGTCGAAATACTTTTGCGGACAGTAATGCGGGTAATGCGGCGCGTAGATGCCGCAGGCGAGGAAGAAAGGTTTGTCGTGTTTCTTCTTAAGTTGCTCGACGGCCCAGTTAACGCGCTGGGTGTCCGCCATTTCTTCTTCCTGCTCGTTGGGGAGACCGGCCCACTCGAGAAACAATCCGCCGGTGATTTGCTGACCTTTGTTGTAGGGACTGGCCGGGAAGGGTTTTGGGAAGGGCGTCCCTTTGCTCCATGAATCGAGCGCCCAACCGTTTTCGCGTTGCGCCTTGCTGCGCAGAAAGAACTCCGTCCACCCGCGCTGATCGATCGCGCCGACCGGGTGGTGGTAGAGTTTTCCCGTTCCCAAGGTCGTGTAACCGGCTTTAGCGAAACTACTCTGCAGACTCTCGATCCCCGGTCGATTGACGAAGTAGTTGGCGGACTCATAGCAACCGGTCGTCGAGGCAAACTGTCCGGAGAAAATCGCGGCCCGACTGGGCGCGCAGAAGACTCCCGCGGTGTGTGCGTTGGTGAAATTCACCCCGCGTGCGGCGAGCTTGTCGAGATTCGGCGTGATCGCGCGCGGTCCTTCGCCCGGAGCCGAGCCCGCGAGACAGTCGATCCAGTCGTTCATGTCATCGACGGCGAGGAAGAGAACGCTTGGTTTGGTTTCAGCAGCCGTTGACGAGAGGCCGGTGATGACGGCGGCAGAGAAGGTGAGGAAGGCTTTCATGTGGAATAATGAAGGTTTCAGGAGCGGCGAGAGCCGATGGAGGTGTTGTGCGCTGAGCAATTTATTGGGCAGCAGCCGGAGTCTCGATCATGCGGAAGCGGATGGCGTCGAGGTAATGTTCGGAGTCAGCATCGTGTCCCACATCCGCGACGGCCAGCGAAACGAGGAAGCAGCGGGCATTGGGTGGAATTTCAATCGAGGCACGCACCTTGTTCCAGTCACTGTTTCTTGAGTCTGTGAGATGATTCTTTCCCACGTGTTGCAGGACGCGGTCGAAGAGAACCGATTCATCGTTCCAAATGGGACTGAGGGCTTCGGGTGCCTCATTGAAAACGGCCAAGCGGATTTGATAATGGGAAGGCTGTTCGGTGTTTGAGGAGAGGAAGGAGGATTGGACTTGGATCTCACGGTTCTTTCCTCGCTCAAGCGGTGGCAGAGTGGACAAGTCAAGAATCCGACGGGCATAGGAAAATTTGCGTTTGGGAACCGGAGCCATCTTGGCGACGTAGTCTCCGCGCCTGGGCTCGACCCCGCTCGCTGGGGTCACGATCGTCATGTCGCCCGTCCAAACTCCGGCTTGTTTGGGGAATCGCGCGGAGTATTGGGCCGAGGGATCTTCGAAGCTCTCGAATAAGAGTTCGGTGATCTCCCGGGGTGACTTTTCAAGGGGTGGTGATTTATACGCCCAGACCAGAGAGGCGCTGAGAATCCCGAAGGCGATTCCCGCGGTAATCTCGGTCAATCTGGGCCAAGTGAAATGCCTTTTGGGTTTCTCTATCGCGGTGGGGAATTCTTCTCCGGTGACGGCCTTCAGCGAGGCGTTCTGCATCGACTGCTCGATCATCCCGTGAACGGAAGCCATTTCCCAGTAACGTTTGCGGGCTTCGCTGGATTCTTCGATGAGTTGGCTGAGTCTTTCGGCCTCCTCGTTGCTGAGGCGGTCGTCAAGGCAGGCGTCGATCAGGGCGTCGAGTTCATCGTCGTTGCGTTTCTCGTTCATTTGGCAGCTTGGATTTGAGTGTTGATGCAGTCGCGGAGAGCTTTGCGGGCTTTGGTGAGAGTCACCCTGACGGCGATCGAAGTCATCCCGGCGGCCTCCGCCATTTCGGTCGAACTCTGCCTGCGGGAATAACGCCGCCAGAGAAGATCGCGGACTTTCGGAGTCAGTTTTTCGAGACAGCCGTCGAGGGCCCCTTCCTGTTCGCTGAGAGATTGGGGCGAGGGGGCGTCTTCGGTTAAGGCGATGATGGCGGCTTCGCTGAGGACATTGGCCCGCTTTCGCTGTCGGAAGTTTTCCAGCACCTTGAGGCGGGCAATGCCGCAGGCCCAGGCGAGGAAATTGGTGCCCGGTTCAAAGGTGGCGGCTTTCCGGGAAATGGTCAAAAAAGTCTCCTGCATCACGTCGTCCGCATCGGACAGGGAAGGCTGCAGGGAGCGGACAAAAGCCCGGATCGAGTTCTCGTGTCGCACAAAAAGCAACTGAACCGCCTCGGTGGCGTCAGGTGCTTTGTTTTCGTTCTTGAGACTTCCCATTACTTGTAATGACACAGAGGACGAGATCGTTTCCTAAGAAATTTATAATCGCAATCTAAAGACATCTCTCTCCCTGGATAATACTTTGAAAGCTGGCCCATGATGGATTGCAAAAAAAAAATATGCCGGGCATACCAAAAGTCGGAATTTCTCTGTTTGCTTATATTCAATGGATTAGGGGTGGTTTAGTCTATTTTGAATCGGGGCGGATTTGGGTTTTCCCAAGTGTCAGGGAGCTTGGATCGCTCCTCGTTGGCTTAAGGCACGCGGGGGGGGGGAGCCGATATCGACATTATTTTCCAAAAAACTCCTCGGCCATGGGAGCCTTGAAACCACATTCTTTGACACCGAAATGAACGTTGAGTCTTTAAGCCAGGTCTTGGCATCCTGCCACCCCACTGAAAAACGCTGGAATGAGAAGCCGGATTGAACTACTCTTCAACCATGGCTGCCATCGCTCATTCCTACGAAGAACTTGAAGGCGAAGCTCTTCATCTGTCCCTCCCGGAGCGCTCCCGCCTCGCAAGTCGATTGCTCGAAAGCCTCGATGATGGTGACGATGTCAGCGATGAGTGGCTGGGCGAAGTTCGTCAGCGAGTCAAAAGCATCGACGATGGCACCGCCAAATTGATCCCTCACGCTGAAGTCATGACCAGTGTCAGAAAGGGTATCTCTCAGGTCCGCTAAATCGGTCATGACTTTGCACTGGCACTCCGAGGCTCAGATCGAATTTGAAGAGGCTGCCATTTACTATGAAGAGCAAGTCGAGGGACTTGGCGAGCGCTTCGTGACGCGGATTGAAGCTGCCGCAGCTCGTGTGCTGACTAATCCGCTGATGCCTCGTTGCTTTGACGGGGAATGCCGTAAGGTCAAGACTGACAAATTTCCTTACCTCATCATCTATCGGGTGAAGAATGAGGAATTACAAATCCTCGCCATCGCTTACACCAGCCGTCGCCCGGGATACTGGAAAGAGCGGGCCAAGAGGTGGACACAATAAGGAATGGTGAGGGAATAAGTTGGGACAAGGCGCGCCGGGATCAAGGTCATCACCAAGGCAGCCGTTCCTTTGTGTAGTGGGCTACTCAAGGGAATGGCAAACGCAGGTGAAGGCCTTGAGATCAAGCGGATTGTCCTGACCTATTCCTGAGGCGTTCCTAAATTCTTAATTCAGCCGAGATGCACCTGAGCCTATGAATCAGTCAGACTGGAATGGTCTGATTTGCTTTCTTTGGAAGCGGAGCTGGGATCAACAGTTTGCCAGGGCATATTTTCTCTTTTCTTCAGACGCAAACAAACTGCGGACGTGCAGCGCTTGCCGCCTTCGGGGACTGAAAAGCCTGTCTCTCCTGTCAACCTTGATCGTTAGGTTCTGAGAACAGGAAGAGGGCGTTAAAAACAAGGGGCGGAAATCACCTCAGTTTTTCGGAAAGATGTCAGGACTTGGAAATCGGTTCTCGGGACTGTTTTGGAAAAGGTATTCCTCCCGGGGGATCTGCATTTTGGGCCAGCTTGCCGGACGGATTCGGATGACTCTCCCGCTGCGAATGCCTTCGATGATCAGATCGGTTTCGACCCGGACCTGAATCCCGCTGCTGCCCATTGGGACCTCTCCTTCGGGCTGGCTGACTTCAAGGATCTTGCCACTGGAAGCGACGTGGCCCGGGCCATAGTGGCCGGCGGTGTGTTTCAGGGTGTTTTCGGCCCCATTCATTTGTGCGCTGATCCCTTTCTTGAAGTCAGCATAGAGAGAAGGGTCCATTCCGCCGAAGAGGGTCGCGGTGACGGCGGCGCGGCCAAACTTTCCATACTCGACGGCATCGACCATGGCGGGCATCCAGCGGCTGCGGATGAAGCTTTTATGCGTCTCGGCCTGAAATCGGGCGGCGTTTTGAATCGCGGCGTCGTCCCACCAGATGTCCGAGATATGGAAGCGGGTGAACGCGCCGCTCAAGCCATCTCCTGGCGACGGCTTCCAGGTGATGCCGAGGAGGACGGATTGGCCGCCGAGAGCTTTCTTGCCGCTGGCCGGCCACTTTTCTTCGGCGATCAGGTCGGCGATGCGAAGGCGTTCGCGACCGCGCCAAATGCGGGTGGCGGCGTCGAAGGTCAGCTCTTCGTCCTCGAATGTGCCATTGTGGTCGGTCTTCGGTTCCCGGCTCGCAGTGATCTTCCCGGCCTCGTTCTTGAGTTCCACTTCTTTCAACTTCCAGACCAAGCCCTCGCGCAGACAGTGGCTGGGTTCGTCTTCCAGAAGGAGATGATTCTCGGCTGGCGCCGTGCCGGTTCCCCGATAATGCCCCAGATATTGCCGTGTGATTTATCAGGACAGTAAGGCCAACTCAAAAAATCTGACCCATCCCTCTCGACTGTTCTCAAGAGACAACAGGA
>CBFHQJ010000169.1:0-6985 GCA_965657795.1 Akkermansiaceae bacterium | reverse complement strand
AATCCCGGCTGGTGCTCCATCCCCAACGCTCGCAAATTTTCCCCTTGTTGACCATTGAGATTAAATCAGTGTTTCCCTAGCTTCTTTTCCCTTCGCTTGATCGAATGGATATCGGAGAGTCGGGGATGAAGAATCATCGCGGTGTTGCTTTTGGGGCGTTTGTGGTGGGAATTTCCGGACTCCTCATTTTTGAAGGGCTCGGTGATCCTGCAGAGGAAGGTGGGAAAGAAACACCGACGTCTGCCTTGTTGCCAACCGGAGTGGAAGAAGCCAGAGTGAGGGCGCGAGTTCTCCATGAAAGTATTCACGGGATACTGCAATTGGTGCATCGCGATTTTTTTGCCCCCAACGATCATGGCTTCATCCCTTCAACGACACTTGAAGAAGTTTTTAAAGATCTCTCAAGGAAGCAAAAAGTTGATGTTCTCTGGTTAGGTGTTGAAGGGAGAACGATGAATGTTGACCTTCAAGCCAAGGACGAATGTAAAAGAAAGGCAGTCGATGCTTTGATGGCTGGCAAGAAGGAATTCGAATTGATCGAAGGGGACCGCTATCGCCGGGGCGGTGCAATCCTTCTGCACAATGCTTGTTTGAAGTGCGACGTGCCTAAACGGACTTCGCTGGAAGACCGGGTGGCAGGGCTCGTCATCTCAATGCCACTTGAAAAGAGATAGAGGATTCTTGTGTTGAGGTGCGATTGGGGTGTCGAATTTACCTTATAAAAATGCCCTTTCCCGAATGTTCGGGAAAGGGCATTGCATTTGATGTAGATGGTTTACCGATTCTGGATGACTTCCAATCGAAAGAACACCTTCGGAGCACCAGGGAATGGACTCAGGAAGGGGCCTACCGTTTGAGGAGAACCAGTCCCCACAATTGTATCAGTGACGAGCGTCTCGAAGCCAAACAAGTCGGTGTCGGCTTTGATTGCGTAGTTTACTCCAGTGACCGTGTCGAAGGTCAGGCTGTAGTTGTCTTCGTCCGCACTGTAGCTGATGTCCGAGATTACTAATTCACCACTTCCTGCAGAACCAACATAGAGATTGGTGTCAGAAGGAGTGGTTGAGAGGAGTTCAAACGGACCGGATTGATTCAGCTCGATGCCTGGAGCGGCGGTGATCTCGAAGTGAGAACCTCCACCACCTTCCCACCAGACAAAGATCAACTCGTGAATCCCGGCGGTCAGATTAACTGAAACGCGGGTGTTCGAGTCGCCGGTACCATTTGGGAAGTAGGCCGCGTTACGCGCTGCAAGCGAGATGGCTCCACCGCCATCACCCACACCAAAGGTGTTTGAAGGATTCGCCCAACGAAGGAGGAATCCGTCATCTGATCTGACCTGAATAGTGTAGTCTCCATCAGCAGGGGCCACAATGAATGCTCTTGAGATCATTCCAATGTTGTCGGTTTCGCCTCCTGGGATGGGGTCTCCGGGGAAGGCTTCCGTCGGGTTAACCCGTCCGGCATTGCCGCCATCATCTGAGTGGTTGAGGGCAGGCAAGGTCACGGCGACTGCGGTATTTGGATCAGCAGTGTTGTTGATGTAGTCCAGAGTGTTTGCAAGGGTCCCGACAGTTGCGTTGTAATAGAGGTAGGTCGACCATCCAGGCTCTTCCGAAGTGGGAGCAGGTGGAAGCGCAGCCTCTGAAATGGCAGCCAGCGGCGACTCCGGGACGAATCCGGAAGTGTCTCCAAGAAGCGCCCAATCTGCGGATTGGAGGATGCTGGTGAAGCTGCCTGGAGCCCAGCTGATTTCCTGGAAGGAACCACCACCGCCTTCGAATCCAAAGAACTCGACGAGGTAGTCACCTGGAGCTGGGAAGTTACAGACCGCGGTGGCGGGAGCATTACCGCCGTAATCAGGACGGAAGACGACGGATGGATCGCGAGCGTCGAGTCGATTAACTGCAGCACCAGCCAGTGAGGTGAAGGAGGCTCCGGCTACGCGGAGTCCGAAACCGTCATCTCCGTTGACACGGAAGGTGTAATCGCCCTCTTCCCCGGCGCCGATGGTTACGGTCGTGCGGGCGTATGTAACATATTGGTTGTCGTCCACAAATTCCACGTCGGTGAGGATGGGGAGGTCTGGATTCCAATCTCCGGTCGTACCGGCGTTATCCGGATCAATATGGTTAATGTAGGGCTGGTTGGCCTGAGCAGTTGGAGCGGCGGCTGTCGAGATAACAGTCTGGGCGTCGATGAAACCTTGTTGTCCGGCTCCAAGGTTTCCACCAAGAGTGGTGGCTGCTGAAAACTCCATGTAATCCCAGCCTTCGGTTGCATTCGGAGGAGCTGGAAGGCCTGCCCGTAATTCGTCAAGGATTGGGAAGGATGTCGCACTGGCAGTGAACGCGAATGGAAGATTGCCTGTTCCAGTCGTTGTGGTCCCTGAGGCTGCCAACGAGTATGAGGTCCATTGGGTTGGAGCGGCGGGGAAGGTATAGGTCAGAGTCGTTAGGCCTCCAACCTTCGAAACGTCAGGAGAAATTGCGTCTCCATCCAGAGTGATCACTAGGCTCGCGGGCTCAACATCAGCAACACCACCTTCTCCAGCATCACGAATGACCATTTCAAGAACGGTAGAATTGGTGAAGTCTGCGCTTACGACAGAAGGACGCGCCGAAACGGATTCGCAAAGGACTCCATTGACGTAGAGCTCGAGTGCAAGAGTGCCGACCGGAGGAGGGTCAATGACCTCGCCATCGGGCTGGCCGAATCCTGATTCGGTATTGAGCAGGGCAGGCTGGGGAGCACGGAAGTTCGCTGCCGGAATCTTGTCGCTGAAATCATGAGCGAATGAAACCTGCGGAGCATTACCGAGTCCTGTTCCGCCGTAGCTGTTCAAGACTGCGTCCGTTCCTCCGGTAACAGAATCGGCTCCGGTGGTGTCGAGGGCGTTCCAAACGAGGATGGCATCATCTCCGCCGTTACCTTCCCAGGTGGCCATACGGAAGCTCACCCATTCACCGTCGTCGAACTTGGGATCACTGACGTCAAGAGTGGTCTGTGTGCCGCCATTGTTTCCGGTTCCGGCGACATTACTCCACTGGTTGTTGTCGATCAGAACGACTCCGTCGATCTCAAGATAGACAAAGTCATCAACCCCATCGTGGAAGAGGATGGACTCGAGGCCTCCGCGGTCGGCATCGCTGGGAATGTGGATCTCGCCGGTCATGTTGACGGCGTAGCTATTTTGGTCACCTCCGAATTGTCCGGGAACAGCTTGTGCGAAAAGGTTTGTTCCGGCTGCGTTGGTGGTGGTGTAGGAGCCTGCGGCCCAGTGAATCTGCTCGATTTGAGTCGATCCGGCAGGAGGTCCGGCTGCAACCATGGTGTCGAACGCGGCTATACTGCCACCGTTTCCTTGGAGGTAGATGTCCGCATTGAGTTTGCCATTAATGGTCACGCCATCGCCGACGTAGCGAACTTCCCAGTTTACGTCTTCGGGAGCATCACCACTCAGCTCAATGCCCGATGCGGTCACGGTGACTCCGTCTCCGGAGAGTGTCAGACCGCAGGTGACATCAAGTGGGAAGTCTCCGAGGTCGCGATTGAAATCAGACACTTCAAAGCTCTCAAATACTGCGGTGTTTACGATGGGGTTGATGTTGTGCGACTGGTGAGCAAGTCCAACATAGACTTCTCCAGCCATGTCGGGTGTTCCGGCTCTTTGAATCGCCGCACTCCATTCTCCCGGCACTCCGCCGTTATCGACGGCCCAAGTGGAATACCACTCGCCTTGATAGCGGTGGAGAGCAAGCCAGATCGGGGTGTTGCGAACCGATCCATTTGCGGTGTTTTCGACAAAGTTTCGATGCTCCCCATTCTCACCGGGACCGCGATTCGTTCCTGCCCCGTCGCTGTCACGTCCTTGAATCAACGTGTCCGGTGGATTGGTTCCGGCAGTGTTTCCTCCCGATTTCCGGATATGAGCCACGCATGCCGAATTAGCAGCATCCGGCGTTTTACGAGCCATCACGCCCGTTCGTCCCCATTCGCCCGCAAGCGTTTCTGCAGGATCTCCGGCGACAGAAACCGAGCGGACGATCACACTGAAGTTTTCATCAGCGGCGCGAGATTGGTCGGCGTCGTAAATAAAGCTCCCGTTATCACTATTGCCCCAGAAGTCAGTACCTCCGGCTGTGATGGAATAGCTTCCGGCTGCGGCGTTCGCGAAGTCGGCCCCGCGTGCGATTCCGGCATCACTCGCGGCATTGGCCGTGGCGGAGTTCCCGAACTCCGCGAGGGTGTCCAGTGTTTCCGCACCCGCAGGGAGTGCGAGATGGGTTAGTAAGAGCGCCGAGCATGCGGCGTATTTTCGTTTTTTCATCGGATTAATGTGTGTACTTCTTCTAGGCAAAACGCGTATGCTTGTTGAGGAATCATGGGGATTTATGATACGGATTGAACTCGCATACGCGTGTCTCGTGAGACTATCAGGGCGGTCTCAGCTGACAATAATTAAACCAATCAAACTCCAATTTTGGTTGCGCCACACTCTGTGTCCGGTAGTTAGGGCATTCTTCATCAAGATCTAATTATGTTCATCACTGCTTATGTCGGAAAACGTTTCCCCGTCTTGTTACTGTTGGGACTCAGTTTGATCATTGCGGGATGTCAGGATGAAGGGGGGCGGAAGTCAAAGGGCCCGGAGAATGATAGCGGCGACTCGGGTGAGGTATCATCGGAACTCACTGAATTTGAGATAGTTCCACAACTAAAGGACCGGAGTGTCGATTCTCCTTTGCACGCGGTGTTCAAGAAGACCGAACCCAAGGAAGATCCGGGATGGGATACCGAGGTTCTGGCCGATCATGCCAAAAATCAGTTGAAAATGATGGGTAAGCTTCTTTTGGATGGAAGACCGACGGAGGGGCTCTTGGATTCACTCCAAGATTACCTTGATCCCGGTTTTAGCGCCTGTCCTTTGCGCCCCGGACTCGATCAGGTTTTTAGTGACGGGCCCATTCAAGTCTATCGAAAATCCGACGATCCAGCTGACGAGAAAGAGACAGATTTCCTGCTGGCAACGAAGGGGTGGATCGCTTCATTTTCAAAAGACAAGAGGTGTGATGATGAGACATTGCGCTGGAAGATTGTCCGGGTTGATTCCTCGGGAAAAACCGGGGCATTTGGAACCGGAGTTCGGCTAGAGGTCGATGGACTCTCGCCAATTGGGGAGCGACTTTCACAGCTGATTGAGTTGGATTGCGATTGGGTTGGTAAAGAGACACCGCTCTTGAAGAGCTGGAGGGTTGTTCGATTCGAAGAGGTGATTCTTAAAGAGGAAGGGGACGCGAAAGCTGCCGCTCCTTTTGTCGACCACACCGCTGCGATTATGGCGGACTGCGCGAGCTTCGATAGCCAACTTGCCCGGGGAACTGATTATTGGTATGGCAATTTTGATGTGGCCTTTGGAATCCAACAGGGAAACCAGGGGATATCGGTTTGTGACGTCAATGGAGATGGCAGGGAGGACCTCTTCGTCTGCCAACCCGCAGGTCTGCTCTCGAGATTGTATCTTCAGAATCCAGATGGGACCCTTCGTGATTTCACGAGGGAGTCGGGGCTTACGTGGTTGGATGATGCCCGCAGCGCGCTGTTTGTCGATTTGGATGGTGATGGTGACGAAGACTTGGCATGGGGACTGGGTTACTCTCTCACCATTCATGAAAACGATGGCACCGGGCGATTTCGACTCCGGGTGGAAATCGATATGTTTTCCTGGCCGACCAGCGTGGCGGCAGCGGATTACGATCTTGATGGCGACCTCGATCTTTACGTTTGTGGATACACCTCGAGAAACGATGTTGCGCCGGGCGATGTCTTTGCCAACCCCGTTCCTTATCACGATGCCAACAATGGTGCGCGTAATCTCTTTGTGAAAAATGAGGGTGATTTTGATTTCGCAGACATCACTGCGAAAAGCGGCTTTTCTCAGAACAACCGGCGTTTCTCGTTTGCGGCAGGTTGGGAGGATTTTGATCTGGATGGTGACCAGGATCTCTACGTCGCCAACGACTTTGGTCGGAACAATCTTTATCGCAACGAACTCCAGGCGGATGGTTCACGAAGGTTTGTTGATGTCGCAGCTGATGCGGGGGTGGAAGATATTGCTGCGGGGATGTCGGTTTCATGGGGAGACGTCAATCGGGACGGACTCATGGATGTTTACGTGAGTAACATGTTCTCCTCGGCGGGAGGGAGGATTGCCTTCCAGCAACATTTCCAGGATTCCGCCGATGACTTGACGAGAGCGCAGTTGCAGCGTCATGCCCGAGGAAATACTCTTTATCAAAATCAAGGAAACGGGACCTTTACTGATATCAGCCTCGAGTCGGGCACGAACATGGGGCGGTGGGCCTGGGCCTCCCACTTCGTTGATCTCAATAACGACGCGTGGGAAGACTTGTTCGTGGCAAATGGATTTTACACCGCCGAAGATAGCGGTGATTTGTGAGGTTTCTTCTGGCGGCAGGTCGTGTCGCGTTCTCCAGATGAAGATGCCAGTTCCGATGAGATCAGGGCTTATGATGTGGGGTGGGCTGCGACAAACCAATTGATCCGATCGGGCAGTTCCTTTAGCGGGCGGGAAAGAAATTGTGTCTTTCTGAACCTCGGAGGAGAAAACCGCTTCGCTGACCTCTCAGCCACCAGTGGCTTGGACTTTCCGGAGGATGGCCGTGGACTTGCCCTTTGCGATTGGGATCACGATGGCAGGGTCGATCTCTGGGTGATGAACCGGACCGGGCCAAGGGTTCGCTTCATGAAAAATAATTTGGAGACCGGCAACCAATTCGTATCGATCAGGCTGAAAGGCACGGATGGTAATGTTGATGGAATCGGCGCACGGGTGAAGGTGATTCTAAATGATCAAGGCGGGCAGGGAGATGTCCTTGTGAAAACGGTTCGGGCAGGCAGCGGCTTCCTGTCCCAATCGAGCAAGTGGCTTCATTTCGGGCTTGGCCGGATTCCCGAGGGTGGA
>CBFHQJ010000168.1:0-7005 GCA_965657795.1 Akkermansiaceae bacterium | reverse complement strand
GCAAACGGACACGAGCTACGGCAAGGCAAGGTCTTCACCCCGGAAGAAGGAAAAGCCGACCTTTTAAAACGCGCGGAGGAGTATACCGACCTGAAAAGCTGGACCGCCAAGGCGGACAAAATCCGAGAAGGAATTTTAGAGGGTACCGAGCTTTGGCCACTTCCTAAAAAGACCCCTCTCAACCCGAAACGTCGCCTCGCGAAAAAGGCCGACGGGTATCAGGTTGAAAATGTCGCCTTCGAGTCGCTGCCCGGTTTTTTCGTCACCGGAAACCTTTATCTCCCGACCAAGCAAAACAACATGCCCCTGGTCCTCTGCCCCCACGGCCACTGGAAGGGTGAAAAACTCATCGAGCACGGACGCTTCCGGGAGGACATGCAAAAACGCTGCGGCGCCATGGCCCGGATGGGTTGTGCCGTCTTTGCCTTCGATGCCATTGGCTTCGGAGAATCAAAGCTCCTGGGCTGGGAGCATCTCTTCGATGACAAGGTCCTCAAACTCCAACTCTGGAACGGCATCCGAAGCCTCGATTTTCTTTGCTCCCTGAAAGGAGGCGATCACAACCGCATCCTCGTCACTGGAGCCTCGGGAGGAGGCACCATGACCATGCAACTCGCTGCCATCGACAAACGTGTTACCATGTCCGTCCCCTGCGCCATGGTCTCGTCCTACTTCTACGGAGGCTGCAATTGCGAAAGCGGAATGCCCATCCACGTGCGACCTGGCCACGTCACCAACCCGGTGGAAATTGCCGCCGTCATCGCCCCCCGCCCCATGCTCGTGATCTCCGACGGTGGAGACTGGACCGCCCACACTCCCGAGGATGTCTTCCCGCATTTACAGCGGATTTACAAATTCCACGGAAAACAAGAAAACGTCGAGAACGCCCACTTCCCCGAAGGAAAACACGACTACGGTTTTGAAAAACGGCAAGTCCTATACGACTTCCTGGCGAAACACTGGAAGCTCGATCGGGCCCTGGCGAACGAAAAAAGGGTTCCCATCATCCCAACCAAACAGCTCCAGGTTTTCAATCAATCTCATCCCATTCCTCCAAATCACACGGCCCCCAACAGGATGCCTGAATTCGTGAATGCTCGCTGAAGGAAACCGCGATCTCAGGTTTCATAGATTGTGATAAAATCATGAGTTCGCCCTGCCTTTTCGAGAGGAACAGGCGGAATCCCTTTGCCGGATCGACATCCTCCCAAAGTTGACAACACAGTCATCCTAAAAGGAAGGAAGGCGATATTCGTTAGCCCGAGGTTGGCCGTGATGGAACTGGATGTGGCGTCAGCGACACATTCAGAACATCCTCAGGATAGCGTTCGACATATTCAGGCAGCCCGGAACGCTGTGACATGAGTTCAAAGCGTTTGGAAAGGGCTCCGTCTTCATCATTGGTAAGATGCACGATGCGCCAAGTGTTCAGCGCTACCTCTTCTGTCCCACTGACTCCATGAACAACGTGGAAAAGCGGTTGCTCTGTGGAGGCGGTGATGGTCTCCCCGGATTCATCTTTCACCTCGGCCAAGCCAATGAAAGTGACTTGCTGACTTGAGTGCCTCAAATAGTAGGCTTCGATCACAATCCCGTATTCGTCGGGCCGCAGCCATAGGCGTTCCTCGGAAACCCGGATAAAGACCTCATCGCCGTTGCTCAGCTGGCGATGTCCCCAGCTGCGAGCGGTTCCAGCGCGGATGAATCCGGGAATGAAGAGGTCAGGACGATGGGCTTTCTTAACCTCCATCTCCCAGAGTTGAGTCCGGGTGAGAGTCAGTCCGTCAGTTGTCATATAGTCTTTGGCTAGGACGTGATTGACGTCCAGAGGATCAAGATCGGGGGTGTAATCTAAATTGGTGCCTAACAGAATCTCGAGGAGAGTTGTGTTGTCATCGCCCCACCCAGAAAAGAGGAAACCCGCTAATCCTATAGGATTAAGCGGGTTATAAAATCACGCAGACTGGGACTCGAACCCATGACCAATTTGCTTAGATCCAGTGCTCAACTACAGCTGCAACTTCCCGTTCTTTGAAGCGAACCGAGCTTCCTACAAAGATTTTTTCGATCAAACCCTGGGCTACGAGGCGATCCTACGTTCTCGTGGAAATAGCCAGCCGACTTGCAGCCTCTTTCTTTGTGATCAGCGATTCTTTTTCACTCTGAATGCTGAAGGACTTATGTCCCTGATGATTCGTATTATTACTCATTTTATCTCCTCTCTCCCTTGCTTCCGTCGTCTTGAACAAGATTGCCCGTCATCCCTTGCTCCAATTTCGCGGTACGGAACTCAGCATCCAACCATTCAAGGCGTCGGTGGTTCATGACCATAAGCGTATTTTCGGAGGGAAAAGTCGTTCCATTACTGCCCATCTAGAAATTCTTGGTCCGACAGGATACGCCAAATGAAGCCATTTGACTCCCAACGAAACTGCCCAGTTTCTGCCCAGTCGGGCGATTCTCAAAAAAAGAAAAGGAGTTACGATTTCTCGTAACTCCTTTTGGGAAAGCTGGTGGGCAGGGCTGGATTCGAACCAGCGTACACATACGTGAGCAGATTTACAGTCTGCCGCCTTTAACCACTCGGCCACCTACCCATGTAAGTTTTTCGTGGGCCGCTGTGCTTTGCAGTGCAACGACGGCGGGGAAATATTAGCCAAAGGAGATTCGCGCAAGGATAAAGTGATACTTTCGTCATCAAACACAACAATCCCACCATCAAAAGATTCGATACTACCTAGATAGTCTCCTTCGTGTTAGATCGACTCATGTTTCGATTTCTTGCCATTCTCTTCATTTGCACCGGAATCGCCGTCGGTGGTTTTTTCTCGTTCAAAAAACGAGGACCCCAGTATGAGAGACTGCAAACCGGAGATATTGTTTTTCAGGATACCGGCGGCGAGCAAGGGGCAGCGGTCAAAGCAGCAACCGGGTCCAACTTCACCCATTGTGGAGTAGTTTTCGAACAAAATGGCAAACTCTATGTGCTGGAGGCGGTCCAACCGGTTTCGGTCGTTACTCTTGATAGTTTTCGCAAGCGCTCACGAGTTTTTCACGCTCGCCGCCTCGAAGATCGAACAAAACTGCACCCAAAGGCCCTCCAAAAAGCCCTGACTTGGGGGCGCGGCCAGATCGGCAAGGACTACGACTCCTTGTTCCAGTGGGACGACGAGACTCTCTACTGTTCTGAATTGGTCTGGAAAATCTACAAAAAATCAACCAATCTGGAACTTTGCCCGCCGAAGACCTTCAAATCTTACTTCCTGGATCGCCCCGAGGTGCGCCGCGTGATCGCGAAACGTTACGGCGACCCGAGCAAAATGCCCGCAAAGGAACCGGTGGTCGCGCCTTCTGATTTGGCCGCCTCTCCCCTCCTGAAAGAGGTCCCGAGGAGGTAGCCTTGCCTTGGGATCGGGCAATTCATCCGGAAGATTGAAGGACTTTGTGAAAAATTTCACAAAGTCGCTTTACGGACCGCAAGTCCGCTTGCATAGTCGCCACGAACGAGGCTGTCTCATGGCTTTGTTTTCCACCCGTAACCGCGCGATAACACGATGAGCGAAGATGCCCCGGCAAATACCGCAACGGCTGAAAAAATGCTTCCCAAGGATCTGGCCGCCGAAAAAGGCATGGTCAATGTGCAAATCGACGGCGAATGGCTGCAAGTTCCCAGAGGAACGCGAATGATCGAGGCCGCCAAACTCGTGGGAAAAGAGGTCCCACATTATTGTTACCACCCAAAGCTTTCTTCCCCCGGCAACTGCCGCATGTGTCTGGTCCAAATGGGCATGCCTCCCCGCCCTGCGCCGGGACAGGATCCCACTTATGGGGACGATGGGTATCAGGAAATCGGCTGGATGCCCCGACCTGTCATCGCTTGCGCGAACACCGTTGCCGAGAACATGGGAATCCGGACCGGCGGTGACTTGGTCGAAAAGACTCGTGAGGGCGTCATGGAGTTCCTTCTCATCAATCACCCCCTCGATTGCCCGATCTGCGATCAAGCCGGTGAATGCAAGCTCCAAGAGTTTTCAGTCGAGCACGGTCGCGGCGAGTCCCGCTTTAAGGAAACAAAGATTAAAAAGCCCAAGAACGTCGATATCGGCAAAAATATCCGTCTTGACGACGAACGCTGCATTATGTGCAGCCGCTGTATTCGCTTTATGGACGAAGTCGCCGAAGAACCAGTCCTCGGATTCTCCCAGCGCGGAACTCACACCTCGGTTACCGTCCACCCTGGTTACCGCCTCGACAACAACTACTCGCTCAATACTGCGGACATCTGCCCAGTTGGAGCTCTTACATCGAACGATTTCCGCTTCCAAATGCGGGTCTGGTTCCTGAAAGAGACCAAAAGCATCGACGTCAATTGTGGAACGGGCGCCAACACGGTGATCTGGACTCGTGGCAACGAGGTTTTCCGGGTCACCCCCCGTCAAAACGATGATGTCAATTCGGCTTGGATGCCCGATAGTCACCGTCTTTCGTTCAACAATCTACAAACCGACAATCGCCTGACTGGTCCTTTGGTCAAAAAAGACGGTCAACATATCCAGTCTTCCTGGCTGGAAGCCACCGCTCGCGCAGCTGAGTGCCTTGGCACGAGACAACCGGACGAAGTTGCCGTGATTGCCTCCGGACGTCTCAGTAACGAGGAACTTTACCTCACCAAGAAAATCGCAGATGCGATTGGGACTGATCTTTTGACGATCGTCCCACGAGTCGGAGAAACTGACGGCAAGCTCATTTCAGCAGACCGCAACCCCAATACGACAGGAGCGGCCTTAATCTGGGGCCACGAGGACCCGGCAGCCAAGTTGAACTCAATTCGCGAAGGAGTCTCCGCTGGTAAAATCAAGTCATTGATTGTCCTGAGTGAAGATCTTCTCGAGGATGCAGGCTTCTCCACGGAGGATCTTGGGAAGCTCGACCACCTTGTTGTCTTCCATACCCACGCCAACCCCACTGCTTCCCATGCGAATGTGGTTCTTTCCGGAGCTGGTTTCTCTGAAAAGCGGGCCACTTATGTGAATGTCACCGGGAGGCTCCAACGTGCCAACCAAGCTGTCATTGCACCAGGCGAGTCACGCGACGAGTGGGAATCACTCGCCGCCCTCCTCTCAAAGCTCGATGAAGATTACACTCCTCCGGCTTCCATGGATACAGTCTTCAATGCAATCGCCTCAGATGTTGAGGAATTCAAAGGTCAGACCTTTGGATCGATCGGCGATCTCGGAGTCCAGATCACCGAGACCGGAGTGACTATCCCTCTCCTCGAGCAGGAGAAAGCCAGAGTCGAATCCGGCCAAATCGTCGGATAAGCAGAACCAAACAAGACTTCTCTCTTTCATGGACACCACTCTTCTCATCGCAGCGGCAATCAAGATCGCGGTATTTATCGGGATCACGATGAGCTTCGTCAGCATCTGCGTCATTTTCGAGCGTCGATTCTCCGCCATCATTCAGGATCGGGTTGGCCCGAACCGGACGATGCTCCCCCTCTCAATTCTTGGCTTCAAGAAAGATCTGGCACTTCCTATCGGCGGCCTGACCCAGCCTGTTGCCGATGGCCTCAAGTTCATTCTCAAGGAGGACTTCACGCCATCTTACGTCCGAACATTTTTCTTCTGGCTAGCCCCGGCTCTGGTCGTTGTTCCAGCGCTTCTCACCATGGCCGTCATCCCATTTGGCAGCCCAATGGAAATTGCAGGAAGCATCATTCCCATGGCTGTGGCAGACCTAAATGTCGGCCCGCTTTACATTTTTGCGATCGCCTCCCTTTCCGTTTACGGCATCACCCTTGCCGGATGGGCTTCCAACTCAAAGTATCCTTTCTTCGGCGGAGTTCGCGCCTGTGCGCAAATGATTTCCTATGAAATCGCTCTCGGCCTCTCGATTGTTCCGGTGCTAATGTTCTTTGGCGGATTGAACCTCGGACATATTGTCGAGGATCAGGTCAGCAATGGCTGGCTTCTACTTCCCCTCTGGAATGAAGGTGGACTGATTTTCATGCCGGGATACTGGGAAGATCCTCAAGCTTCTATCCAGAGACTTTTGCTTCTGATTCCGATCTTTATTTCCTTCATCATATTCACTACATCGATCTTCGCCGAAACCAATCGGATGCCCTTCGATCTTCCAGAATGTGAAACCGAACTCGTCGGTGGTTATCATACCGAATACTCCTCGATGAAATTCGCGCTCTTTTTCATGGGAGAATATGCCGCGATGGTGGTTGGCTCGGCACTAATCGTAACCCTCTTCCTGGGGGGGTGGTCGATCGGCTTTGGTATCGACAATTTGCTGCCCGCCGGAGCCTGGTGGGTGAGTCTCCTCCACATCGCAGTCTTTCTTGGCAAAGTCACCTTCTTCATTCTCTTTTTCATCTTGGTTCGCTGGACCGTTCCTCGCTTCCGTTACGATCAGTTGATGAATCTTGGTTGGATCGTCTTCTTCGAGGCTGCCCTCATTAACGTGTTCCTTGCTGCTCTCGTCATTGCTTATCCAAGCATTGGCTTCATCGGGGTCGCCATTGGATTTGCGATTCTGACGATCGCTACCATCCTACTGATCATCATTGCCAAGGGGGCGACTCAAAAGCCCTCGGCAACAGCAGTCTAATCAATCACCCAGTTTCCAAACCTTTCCACTTTCCCCATGGCTATCGTCAAAGTTGAACGCCCCAAACTTTCCGCCGGAGAAAAAGTCTACTTCGGCGCCATCTTCAAAGGGATGATTATCACCCTTCGCCACGCCTTCCGTTCATTCTTCGGAAAGACCACAGGCGCCGGGGATCTGAACTCCTCCGGTGTCGGAGTGACGATGCAATATCCCGAGCAAAAGTGGGATGACAAGATGCCCGAATATTATCGCGGAGCACCAGCCTTGGTGACCGATGAACAGGACCGCGAGCGCTGCGTTTCCTGCCAACTCTGTGAGTTCATTTGTCCTCCAAAAGCCATCAAGATTACGCCCGCTGAAATTCCATCCGATGATGAGTGGGCG
>CBFHQJ010000167.1:0-7064 GCA_965657795.1 Akkermansiaceae bacterium | reverse complement strand
ACCATCTGTGACACAGGGTTGGTTTTTTTTTGAGACAAATCATCCGGTTTAAGGCATTCTCCTAATTGAAAGAATGGCAGATAGCAGGAAGAATCTGGGTGAAGCTTGGCGGGATTGGCTTGAAGAGAGTGCTCCCCGTCTCCTCGCCTATGCAAGGGCCCGGTGCAATAACACCCAGGAAGCCGAGGACTTGCTTCAGGATGCCTTAATTAAACTCTGGGGCTACCAAGAGGAAAGGGGGCATCGGCCACCTGATCTTCCTCTCGCATTCTCCGTCATGCGCTATTTGGGCCTTGATCACGGGCGAAGGAAGGGACGACGGGAAAAAAGGGACCAAAAAATCATTCAGTTTCAGCGTGGCGATGACCACTGGCTGGACCCGACTCTTGAAGAGACGGAGGAAGCGAATCTTCTCAGAAGGGACGTTGAGGGCTTGCCGGACAAACTTCGTGAGGTTCTTACTCTGAAAATCTGGGGAGGCCTGACCTTTGCCGAGATTGGAGACCTTCACAATATTTCTCATAATACGGCCGCATCCCGCTATCGCTACGCACTGGAACAATTGCAAAAGAGACTCAAACATCTTCAAAATATCGAAAATGGATAATTCATTGAAAAATCTGGAATCGAAGCTCGAAGGTTTATCTCCTCGTGGACTCAGTGACGCGACACGGGAAAGCTGCCACCAGTTGATTGATCGACTGGTAGCAGAGGCTGACGTTTCTTCGAAAGAGCCGCTTCAGGGAAGCAAGGCTTGGATTGGAACCGCTGCGGCTGCTGCGGTCGCTCTTAGTATCGGAATCAGTGGAGGATGGTATTTTGGTAAGGACAAAGCGGATTCTCCGATCACAAAGATCGACCAGCCAGTTGGGTCGATTGTGGTTGCGGCCTTTGAGCCTTTAGACCGTGAGAGTTGGGTTGTGACCGAACAATCCCCGAAAGTCTATGTCACTAAATCCGGAAAAATCAGAGAGATCTCCCAAGAGGTCGAGGTGACCAAAGAGCTGGTTCAGCATCGCGAAAGCGGGGTCGTTGTGACCGTTGAGACGACAGACCACCACGTGGTTGACGGACCCAAGAGCGACTTTTAAGAATTTCCACAGGTGAAGACTATTCTGATTCTCGTAATTGCTTTGCTGTCAACTCTCGCGCAGGGAGGTGATCTGCCGTGGATTGGGGTATCATTTAAGTCGCCTTCGCCGGAAGACCGGCGGTCGGCTTCACTAAAATCAGGTGTTGGTTTTCAAGCAACTGATATTGTTGCGAACGGACCACTAGCGAAGGCAGGGGGTAAGAATGGGGACCTGTGGTGGAAGTTTGATGAGCAAATACTCGTGAATATGGGGCAAATGGTAGTCCTCCTTCGCGAAAAGAAGGCTGGAGAGACCGTGAAAGTTAAATTTTTCCGCGACGGAAAACTCCAAGAGCTTGATTTGATCCTGGGATTACGGCGCCGCCCCCAAGTGATGCCTGTCAGCATGGTGCCCGAGGACGCAAATGCTGAAAAATCGAGAAGACTGGCGAAAAGGGAGCGGGTCGCCCGACTTAACATGAACGAGCAGACTTTGAGTCTGGAATCAGAAGGGGAACGTTGGCGCTTCAAGGTGACTGAGGGCCAGCTGATCGTGCTTTCTGCTCTCGTTTCGAACGACGATTTTGGGGTAAATCTTCCCAAACAATGGCTGGGAGCTTTCATGATACTCAAACATACGCTGCAACGAGGCCAGGCTTTGGGTGAAGCTACCACCGAAGAGAGAGTGAGATTCGTTCCTAAGGATACTGAAAAAAGTTCCATCGAATGACATTGACGTGCCCCGTTCGCGGACTAGGCTAAACGTTTTTTGCTTCCGTTCTTGCTATTGGCGCCCGTCCCTCCCAGTGTCGCGACATGCATCCTGATGTCGCGAAGTTAGTGGAAGCGGGCCGAATTAATGAGGCCGTTGGTGAGAAACTCTCGAAAATTGCTCCCGGATCTTACCGGATTCACAAAGGTTTCGGAGGAGGAGTGGTAACTGAGTGGGATCTTTTCAACGGTAAGGTCACAATCGATTTTGAAAAGGAGAAGGGGAAAGTCATGGGACTCAAGCTTGCTCTGGAGAAAACCGAGGCGGTTGATTCCAACGACGTTCGTGCACAGAAAGTCAGCCAACTCGACGAACTGAGGGAACTTGCCGAGAAAGATCCAGTCGAACTTGTAGCTCGGACGATCGAGACTCGCGGTGGAAATATGACCATGGATCAACTCGATGCCGAACTCTGTGGAAGTGTCGTTGATGAGCCCTGCTATAAG
This sequence comes from Akkermansiaceae bacterium, assembly GCA_965657795.1. Classification (GTDB taxonomy): domain Bacteria; phylum Verrucomicrobiota; class Verrucomicrobiia; order Verrucomicrobiales; family Akkermansiaceae; genus SW10. The sequence goes on along the minus strand of CBFHQJ010000167.1, from coordinate 4,774 downwards.
AAATGGTGGGAGAAGACCAAAAAGGCACTTCGCGAGAGTAAACGTGTTTCTGTTCCTACCAAGCGAACTGATCCTCTTGTTCTCCGTGACGAGTCCACCGGACCTGGCGAGGCATTGGTTGACGATTTGGATCAAGCTCGTTCACCCAAAGCTCGCGTCAAAGCCCTTGAAGCCATTCAGCGCGAAGCTCCCTTGGTTGCGGCAACTGAAGGTCTTCTCGCCCGTGCCTTTGATATCGTGAATGATGCTGCCTTGAAGTTGATGAAGCTCGCACCGGCACAATCTTTGGAGCTGATTGCTCTCCGTAACGAAATAGCACAGGAAACAAAGAAGGAGGAAGCAATCGCCGCCGATGCTCCGAAGCTCGCCGAGGTCCTTCAAGTCGCTGATGGTAACCTTTCCGAAGATCTCAACCAGGTCGCGGCTGCGCGCCTGAAACGCATTCTTGAGGCCTTCCCACCCGCTTTCGGTGACGATTGGGTAGGTAAAGTCCTCTCCGTATTTGGTAAAATCAGCTCACGTGGTGTCTCCGAGATTGCGAAACTTCTTGCCGAGAAAGAAGAAACCAAAGCTCTCAACGACCACATCAAAGTCGCTCTTTCGCGCCACGCCCTCGGGCCAGATTCCCTGGCATGGATTTGCCGTGAGCGTAAAAAATCAGCCGAAGAGGTTTTTGACGGCTCGGTTGGCTCGGTGATTCTTACCGTTCTTGAGCAGGACTCACTCGACGATGGACCGCGCCGAAGCGGACGTCTTGGTAATCTTCTCCTCGATGACAAAGAGTTGATCGCTGATATTCTTGACGGAATGGAGCTCAACGACGTGCGCAACTTTGCCCGCAAGCTCCTTGCAAGCCCAGCTTTCCCTGATCTCGACCGGAAATCTCTGATGGCGCGAGTCATCAAGAAGGTCCCCGAAACCCAGGAAATGGTTTCGGGCGAAAACCAGTCGAAAGGCGAGGACATTCTCCTGGTTTCCTTTGAAAGCCTTGACCGACGCAAGGCCGAGTATGAGGAGTTGGTCAACAAGAAGATTCCTGCCAACGTGAAGGAAATCTCCGCAGCACGTGCCCACGGTGACTTGCGTGAAAACTTTGAATATCACGCCGCCAAGCAAATGCAGGGAGTGTTGAACTCCCGCAAGAACGAGTTCGAAAAAGACCTCGAACGCGCCCGACCAACCGACTTCAAAGGTGCTGACACCTCCGCGATCAATATCGGAACCAAGATCAAGGTTGCTATCGAAGGAGGCAACGAACGCGCGATGACCATGCTCGGTGCCTGGGACGGCGACCCTGAGAAAAACATCGTGTCTTACCTCTCTGAAATCGGCCAGGTCCTTCTCGGCAAGGCTGTCGGAGACACCGCTGAGATCCGTGATACCGATACTGAGGAATTAATCACGGTTACGATCAAATCAATCGAAGCCATTTAAGCTACATCTTTAAACCAACTCTCAAAATATAGTCATGTCGAACACCACCATTCAGTCGATTAAAGGCCGCGAAATCATTGATTCGCGGGGTAATCCTACCGTTGAAGTTGACGTCACCCTTGAAGGTGGCGCATTTGGACGCGCCGCTGTCCCTTCGGGTGCCAGCACAGGCGAGCACGAGGCCTGGGAGCTTCGCGATGGAGACCAAAACCGCTTCCTAGGCAAAGGCGTCCTTGGCGCTGTCGCCAACATTAATGACAAGATTACTCCGGCACTCCTGGGGAATTGCGCTTGCGACCAAACGAGCGTCGATCAGGCCATGCTGGCTCTCGACGGCACTCCGAACAAAAAGAATCTTGGAGCGAATGCGCTTCTTGGAACATCGCTTGCAGTTGCTCGCGCCGCAGCTGCCGCATCGGGACTCCCGCTTTATAAATACCTCGGTGGTCCAAATGCCAAGGTGCTTCCCGTTCCAATGATGAACATCATTAACGGTGGATCTCACTCGGATGCGCCGATCGCTTTTCAAGAATTCATGATTCGCCCTGTCGGAGCTGAGACCTTCAGCAAAGCCGTTCAGATGGGTGCCGAAGTCTTCCACAATCTTAAGAAGGTTCTTCACGATCGCGGTCTTTCGACTGCTGTCGGTGATGAGGGTGGTTTTGCTCCTACCTTTGATGGCACCGAGGACGCTCTCGACACCATCAGTCAGGCTGTCGAAAAGGCAGGCTACAAGGTAGGTGAAGATATCACTTACGCTCTCGACTGTGCCGCTTCCGAGTTCTTTGAAAATGGAGTTTACAACTACGCCAAATTCGAAGGGGACAGTGGCGCGAAAAGAGGCTCTGACGAACAGGCCGCCTACTTGGCCGAGCTTTGCGAAAAGTATCCCATTGACTCAATCGAAGATGGTTGTGACGAAAACGACTGGGACGGCTGGAAGGTTCTCACCGACAAGATCGGCGACAAGGTCCAGCTTGTTGGAGACGATCTCTTTGTGACCAATGTGGATTTCCTCCAGAAGGGGATCGATCTTGGCGTCGCCAACTCAATCCTGATCAAGGTCAACCAAATCGGAACTCTTACCGAGACCTTCGATGCCATCGAGCTTGGTAAGATTCACGGTTACAACTCCGTTATTTCCCACCGCTCCGGTGAGACCGAGGACAGCACCATTGCTCACCTCGCCGTTGCAACCAACGCAGGACAGATCAAAACGGGTTCGATGAGCCGCTCCGACCGGATTGCCAAATACAACCAACTCCTTCGCATTGAAGAGGCTCTTGGTGGCAATGCCATTTATGGCGGTCGCTAGAAGCGCTCCGTGATCCTATTTTTTAAAAAGTCGCAGGTCCCACCTGCGGCTTTTTTTAGTTTGGACTTCCGTAATATTGAATTTCGGGTATCTTTGAAACGATGAGTCGTCGTTATCGAGCTTCCACCAACCGATCTCCGGAGTTCTCGGATTCCCAGGGACCTCGTGGCTTTTTTGGAAAGCCGACCCTTGTGGTGTTTTGGCTTTTCGTGGTGGCTGCTTGCTTGGCTGTCGCCATTCCAGCACTTCCCCAGTATCAACTACTCAAGGAGATAGAAGGGGAATTGGCTGACGTTCGGCAGGAAGAAAAACGACTCGAAAGAAAGAGCCAGCAGCTGGAAGCTGAGGCTCTTGCGCTCAAAAAGAACCCGCGCTATTTGCAAGAGCGGGCCCGGGATCCCCTCCGCTACATGCTGAAGGGGGAGACGATTATTCAGATCGAGGACTAGATGGTCATCGAGTTGAAGCCGCCGTCGACCACGATTTCGGTGCCTGTGATAAATCCACCGGCCTGATTTGAAGCCAGGAGAAGAGTAGCTCCGATGAGTTCCTGAGGATTTCCAAAGCGAGATGCCGGAGTATGGCGAAGAATTTCAGCCACGCGGGACTCGTCGAGAACCTTGCGATTCTGCTCTGCGGGGAAGAAACCTGGCACCAAGGTGTTGACCCGAATGTCACGGTCGGCCCACTCACGCGCTATGTTGCGGGTCAGGTTATGAACTGCGGCCTTGGAGGCCGAGTAGGTGAAGACGCGGGAAAGTGGGTTGAGACCTGAGATCGAGCCCAGGTTGATGATTGATGCCTGGACGTCGCGGCTCAGGAAGTAATTCCCAAAAACCTGGCAGGCCCGCATGACACCAACGAGGTTGACGTCGAGGATCTTGAGAGCCTCTTCATCTGTGATCTCAACAAAAGGGCTGGGGGAGTTGATTCCCGCGCCATTCACAAGAATGTCAACCTTTCCAGACTGCTCCACAACGGAGTTTAGAAGCTCGTTGAGAGACTGACGGTCACTGGCATCGGCCGAAGCGAAATATCCCTTGCCGCCAGCCTCTTCGATGACCTTAAGGCGTTCATTTGCCTTTTCCTCGTTTCGACCAACCAAAACGACCTCAGCGCCAGCCCGGGCAAGCCCCAAAGCCATGTAGGAACAAAGCTCTCCGGTTCCGCCAATCACCACCGCCGTCTTGCCCTCAAGGCCGAACATCTCTTTCAGAAATTGTGCTGTTTTCATGATGCTTCAAGCCTAGTGCGTGGGGAGCTAGCGGCAAGAAATGTTATCCATGAAGTTTGCCTCAGATTCCGTTTTCCCAAATTTCACTAATCTGACGGTGTCCGATGAAAAAGTTAGAAGCAAATCCCATAATTTTCGGTAGCCATTGGTACGCGAATGGCTACCTTTTGGTTGTTGATGAAGTGCGACTCATGCCAGGAAAAGGCCACCGTGTTTTACACCCAGGTGACGGACGGCAAACTCAAGAAGTTTGTCCTTTGCGAAGCGTGTGCCCAAGAGAAAGGGATCACCAGCGCGGACGGCCTCTTGATGGGTGGTGACTTTTTGGGCAGCTCGCCTCCGCAGACCAAAATTCCAGATCTTGTGGCCGAGTTAAACCAGGAGGACTGCAGTGCTTGCGGTTTTACCCTGGAGGATTTCCGAAAGGTAGGTCGCTTGGGATGCCCCGAATGCTACAAGGTCTTCTCGCACGAAATTGCAGGGCGACTTCCGTCCATGCACAAAGGGGCCGTTCATAAAGGGCACCTCCCCGAAGGCCTGGCAAAGAAGCAGGCTTTGCAATCCGAACTCGCAGGTCTCGCTGCCAAGTTGGAAGGGGCAATTGAGGAGGAGCGCTTCGAGGATGCTGCCATCATTCGAGATCAGATGAGTGAGATCGAAAAGAAGGAGGAAGGAGCGGTTAAATCATGATGCGTTTCGCGACACTTCTGAAGCATCCTGCTGATTGGATGACCGGCCACGGAGCCGAGACCTCGGTCGTCCTCACGAGTCGGGTCAGGCTCGCTCGAAAT
>CBFHQJ010000166.1:0-7147 GCA_965657795.1 Akkermansiaceae bacterium | reverse complement strand
AAATGCCTCGACTTCCAAACTCCTAATGACATCTTTCTTCCTACCAGCCCGATTGCGCTGGCAGCTTGAATCCGCCATCAAAAAAAGACATAAAATGAAAAATTCTAGTTTCCGTAAATCAGGTGGGCGTTCTAGTTTTTTTTATGGATTCCTGTTATTTTTGGGTTTTGGTCTAGGGGTTTCAATGTCAGCTTTTATTTTTTATTATTGGAGGATATCTCTCTTAAATCATCGCTATTTCGAGGAGGTTTTCTTAATTGATTCGGTAGGATTTGGTAAGATGAAAAAGAGCGGAAGCGCTAATATACCTATCGCAGAAGGGATGGTGAATGGTATTCCTGAGGAGGTTAGCTTGTTAGAATTTGGTGTTGATATCGCCACGGTATCCGAACTTGAAAGACAATTTCCAAAAGGAAGCCAACTGAAAATACTCTATGACCCCACGGCTATGAAGTCTTATATTCAAGGGAGAACACTTAGAGTTATTCCTATATCTACTAATTTTAAAGTTACGTGGTTCAAGGCCTTAGGGTTAACGTTGATTCCCGGGGTGTTTCTTTTAACCGGAGGTATGGGGATATTTGTATATGGTAGAAAAAATCGATAGACTTTTGGGCTGATGAGCGAGGTTTTAATTTTTTCGGCCAAAGAAAATATGTCCTTCCTTTGACACAAAGATGTGTGGAATCACTCAGGCCCCTCAGAGATTTTTTGTCCATCATCATGTAGATTAATCATCTTGAAATAATCCATCTTGTAACATTAAGCAACATTATGAAAAAATATAGTTATCTTCTTATTGGAGGGCTCACGCCCTTCTTATGTCTCGCTCAAGAATTCACATCCGAACCTGTGGGTAGAGAAATCCTCACGGTCGAAAGCGGTTTCAACTACTTGGGCTTAAGAATGCATCAGAAAATAGTAGTCACCTCCAGCTATGCGTCCGTCACAAATGGAAGCACGACGATCGGAGTCCATGGCGATGTGGTGGATGCCCTCACTGCCGGGACGGCCTATCTTTTCGAAGTGGAAAGCGGAACCGCCCTCGGAGCAGTGATCCCAGTGACCTCCTTTGATGCCGTGAACGAAACACTGACTCTTAACGACGACGTTTCGGGTTCATTCCAGAATGGAGACCGTTTCTCAATCCGACCAGCTTCAACTCTTGCATCTGTCTTCGGTGTCAACAATTCAGCAGGTTTAGGGTCAAGTTCATCTTTTGCTGGTTCCGATCAAGTTTGGTTACCCGATGGTGCAGGTGACTATGAAAAGTATGCTTATCTTCAACCGGGATTTGGACCAAACCCTCCTGCCCGGTGGGCTCATATTGATGACCCCAGCACACCGATCGATCCAGCGACCGTTGGCATATACTATCCGGATGGATTGGTGATGAAGGGAAATTCCACAGTCAACAGTTTCAAGGTTTCAGGTGTGATCAAGAAAACGCCTACAAGCTACTATCTGGGGCAGCAATTCAATTACATTAGCACAGTTTCGTCTGCGGGAACGACCTTGGAGACGATGTTCGGCGCTGATAATGACTCGGGTTTGGGAGGATCCGCAAGTCCGGGAGGAGCTGACCAACCCCCTTTCACCCCCTCTGCTCCGGTCCAAAGGCGGCTTCAACGCCCTCGCGCCAAAAGCAAACTCCTAGCAGCCAGCCGGGTTGCGCGGCCTGCCACGTTCCTCCGACCTTCGATATTGATCCGGCCAGCGGCAACAACGGGGTGATTGGGAAAATTGGCGGCGGCCAGGACCTCACCAATACCCGTGCCCCGAGTCTTCGTGATCTGCTTGGACCCACCGGGCCGAACGGCCCTTTCATGCACGATGGCTCCATGACTGGTCTCGGACAAATCACGAACCACTACCGCCGGGCCATCCCCGACAATCCGAATCTCGATCCACGGCTGCGGCGACCGGCACTGCCATTCAGAAACAGCGTCCTTGCTCCGCTCCGGGCTTTTCTCCACACGCTGACCGGGACCGCGGTGTATACCGGCCCGAAGTGGTCGAGCCCTTTCGACGAAAGCGGCCAGCTTCAGGTGATCGCCCTTCCGCTTCACCCCGTGCAACTCGAAAGAAGTCCGGACTCTTCCGCTCCACTCACTCTGCGTGGTCAGGTTGCTCCGAATCTCGACTACCGTATCGAAGCCTCTGAGTCCTCCGGGGAGAGCGACCCTTGGCAGACCGTAGCTACCGTTCGCTCCGGTGCCGATGGAGTCGTCGAGTATGTCACGACTTCCGGGCCGAAGCGGATGTTCTACCGCCTTGTGTTTGAAGTTCCGGAGCCAGAGTGAAGTTCGGCGCAGCTACTTGAGCTGTTCGACCTTCTCCTGGAACTTCGCTTCGTCCTCTTCGGACAACTGAGCGATTTCGATCAGAGCGACCGCCTCCGCCTTGGAGAAGGCCCTCCAACTCCCAAAGTCCTTAAAGGCGACCTGAAGAATCGAAACCCTCGTTGCAGAGTCTTCCGTCAGCGTGAGTAAACGCTCAAAGTTCTTCGTGCCTGGCTCGCCGAAGAACGTTCCCGCGAAGGCATCCACTCGCTCATCGGTCACCACTTCCTCATCGCGGTTTTGCTCAAACCACTCGAACACCCGCTCTCTATCTTCGACGGCCAGAATCACTTGAGCATCGCCCGAGACGACATCCGATTCCTCACCCTCTTGAAATCCCCACTTCAGGGCCGCGTCCAGATCCCACCGGCTCCACCCCTTGAGAACCGCGGTGACCACTCCATTGTGTCCGGAGAACCCAGTTGAGGGAGTCTTCCACTCCACCAACTCCTCGAGTTCCGTCTTGAAGGCCATCCAGTCGGTGTCTTCACCCATGCCCTTGCCGAAGGCTTCCAGGTGTTGGGAATCGGGCGGCATGAGACCATCACGGAAGATGTCAAACCCGCGAACTGGATCCACCGTAGCCACTGCGGTCAAGATCTCGCGCTGCATGATCTCGTAACCATAGTTCCCTTTGTCGTCTCGTGCCTTAAATTGCCGCCCCTTCCAGGTCGCCTTTTTGATGCCGTCCTCATCCAAAAATTCGTTCTCTAGAATCGCGACAAACCCGTCAATCGCCGCAGAGGGATCAGCACTCAACCAGCCCTCGAACACCACCGCCACCGGCGAGAACGGATCGTTCATGGTCCTCTCTCCATCATAGCGCTTAAGGACTTCAGTCACGGCCTCTCCACCCAAAAAGATTCCGAGCTGACGCAAGAGCGCTTCCGCCCGGCGCTCCTCCACCGTGGCTGTCTCCCGAGGGCCTCTGTGAAACTCCTCCGGCAACTGCTCAAGAATCTCGGCCACCGTCAAATCCGTCACGTCCCTTTCCAGGTTAGCCCGCAAGGCCCGGCGAGCCTTTGAAGCACTGAAGCGGTCGGGGTCGATGACCCGCTCCGACCTGGCCGGCACGTGATTGTCTGAATCTGATTCCTCGGATGACGTTAAAGCCCCGATCAGTCCGAACGCCGCCAGAACGGGAAGCGCAATTGCCAGTCGTAAAATGATCATGTTGGAATCCTTGGCCATACCTGCTCATTCGTGTGTAAGCGTTCTGTAAAATCTCCATTGCACCCGCTCGCGCAATCATTTTCGCGACCTCAATTTCCCGCAATTGGCACGAAATAGGCGACCCCTTAACCCGGTATAAAACCAGACCATGTGCTCCCTCCCGCTTCAGGCTCTGGGATTGGGTATGACCAACCTCCCCATCCCAGTCTCCAATCAATCTCGTGAAAAAATCCCATCAACTCCTGCAGGCCTGTTTCATCGGTCTCCTCGCTCTGAGCGCTCACCCCGCCGTCGCCAAGGAACGGATGAACGTCCTTCTCCTCATCGCCGATGACCTCAATACCTGGATTCTCGAAAAGCCGGAACGCTACTCCGGCAAGGTCATTGCCCCCAACTTGCAAAAGCTGGGCAAGAGCGGTCTCGTCTTTTCCAACGCTTACTCAGCCTCGCCCTTTTGTGTCCCCTCACGCACCTCCATGTTTTCGGGAATCAGTCCGCACAAATCCGGCGTCTACCACAACCAAACGAACATCGCCGCCAGCGCGCCGCTCAAGAAAGCGACCTCCCTTTTCGAAACCTTTTCGAAGGCGGGCTACGCCATGTATGGCTACGGAAAAATCACCCACGGCTGGAGCGGCGAAAATGTCTGGGATGACAAGCAAGGCCACAAGCGCGACCCTCGTCCTCCCGGCGCTCCCGTGCAATCGGTCGGCAAGGGCGAACAAGACTGGGGCCCCATTCATCTCAGCGAAGAGGAAATGAACGACACCGGCGGAGCCAACAAGACCATCGCCATTTTGGAGCAGAAACACGACAAGCCCTTCTTCCTCACCTACGGCACCTTCAATCCCCACATGTCCTGGTTCGTCCCGAAAAAATACTTCGACATGTTTCCGCTCGATGAAGTCAAAACTCCCGAACTGAATGCAAACGACTTCGACGACATCCCGCCCCTAGGCGATCAGGTCGTCGGAGGCAAACGCAAGTTCACCCAATCCGTCCTTAAAGCCGGTCTCCACAAGTCCGCAGTGCAGGCCTATCTCGCCACCACCGCCTACGTTGATGTCCAGCACGGCCGCGTCCTCGATGCGCTTGCCAAAAGCCCTTACAAGGACAACACCATCGTCATCTTCATCTCCGACCACGGATTCCACCTCGCCGAAAAAGACCACTGGCAAAAAGGCACCCTCTGGGAAGAAGCGACCAACTCCATGCTCATGTGTCGCGTGCCCGGAATAACCAAGCCCGGCGGCTCCACCAAAGCCTGCGTTTCCCTCCAAGACATCTACCCGACACTTCTCGATCTCTGCGACATTCCCAAACCCGTTCATGTCGACGGCAAGTCATTGGCTCCCATCCTCAAAAGCCCCAAAGTCAACTGGGATAGCACTGCCATCAGTTACCTCTATGATCGCTACGCCAGTATCCGTACCGAACAGTTCCGATTCATCCGCTATCAAGACGGCCAACAGGAACTTTACGATCACGAGAAAGATCCCCACGAGTGGCAGAACGAGGCAGACAATCCAAAATACGCTGAGACCCTCAAAGAGCTGAACAGCAAGCTTCCGGCTATCGAGGACATGGCCAAGCAGTTGGTCAGAGGCAAGAAGCGGTAGGCCTTTACTTTGATCGGTTCAGGGATATTTGAAAGCCGCTTTCCTTCTCTCCGGATTGCCAGACTCCGCAGTAAATTTTGATGACACACAGACTTTAGTAAAACACCGACTGAAGGTCGGCCCAGAATCACCAGAGGTCCGAGACCATACCTTGCAGTCCTTTGATAATTGTTGAACCCCAGCAACTTCCGAGTCGCGGTGAAAACGCATTACCCCTGTTTGGTATGGTTCCCTTTCCGGGGACTCCGGTCGACCACCTTGGAGAAACACTCGCCAACTTGTTCTTTCCGGCGACGCTGATACCAATCATTTGCTGCCTCCTTTCTGACCGCCCAAGGCTCATTCTTCCAACCTCAAATGCTTAGCCAACAAGAGCACTCTTCAGAATTCCCAAGGCCAACCAGAAGACCACAATTTAAGAATTCCTCGAGAGAATCGTAGCGGATTTTTTACTCCGTAAAATTTCCAGAACCGTGATCACACACTCCTCAATTACAATTTTTTAATTTTACATGAAATAAAACCAGCTCCACGGTGTTCCTATAAAGACAGGATGATTCAGAAACTCACCGCCTCCTTTTTACTTTGGATGATGTCAATGACCGTGGTCATGGCTCAGCCAGGTTTGAGGTATTGTCTCTGTACTCATGAAATCTTTCTCGGTCAGTGCAAGTGTCCTGAGCCAGATGTCCCGACACCACCCGCCACTTCCTGCTGTTCCGAGTGCAGCGAATGCCAATCTTCTCCCGTTTCCACTGCAGAGCAAAAGACCTGCCCCCTCCCAGGAGAATGCATTGTCGAACTCTTTTTCGACCTCGAAGATTGCTCACTCCCTTCTCCTTCAGATTCAGAGGGAATTTCAGAAACATCCCTCAAATCTCCTTCCTACCTTCTCGAAGCCTCCCTTGTTCCTTCAAGGAACATCAGGGATGCCGCGCACGACGTTCGAGGCCCGCCGCCTCCGTCTCATCCCACTCACTCAGTTCCTCTCTTTTTGAGGCACTTGGTCTTTCTTCTCTGATTCGCAGGCTCCGCCACGTTCGCACCATTCGCGACTGTGCCCACCTCGCTTGATCCCGCTGATTGATAAGCGGCGGTCAGCCTTGATGATGACTTGTTCATGATTGCCTCCGAACTCAAAGACCACGACCTCAATGTCTCTCGACGACCTTAAAACGACATCTCCCAACAGTAGCCTACCCTCCCGAAAGAAACGATCCCTCTCCTGGCTTCTCCCCGCCGGACTCGTTCTCGGTTTCTTCCTCATTTTCGGGCTTCTCTTTGGCCAACGCCTCCTTCCAGCCCTCTCTGTCGAAACAGCTCAAGTCATCACCATTCGCTCCGGCGAATCTGATTCAACTTCCCTTGAGAATCAACAAGCCGCAGGCCAAAAAGGCTCCCTCCTTTTCCAGGCTTCCGGCTGGGTCGAGCCTGATCCCTACATCATTTTTGTCCCCACTTTGATCAATGGAGTGATCGAAGAAGTCCACGCCCTTGAAGGCCAGGCCGTCAAAAGAGGCGACCTGCTTGCCACCCTCGTCGATGAAGACGCCCGCCTGGACCTCCAGACTGCCGCACGAAATTGCGAAAGCCTCCAAAAACAAATCGTCGCTCATTGCACCGGCTTCGATCTGATCGAAGCTGAAATCGCCGCGAAGCGTAAAAACGTCCAGGCCCTCTCCACTCAGGTCACGGATGCACTCGACAACCTCACCCGACTTCAAAAACTCAGCCACGGCTCCGTTTCCCAACAACAAATCGTGCAGGCCCGTCTCGCTCACGAACGTCAACAAGCCAAGCTCGCCGAAGCCAAAGCCGGAATCACACAACTCCTGGCCCGGGAAACCCAACTCTCTGCTGAGAAAGGAGCCATGGACGCCAAACTCGCCGTTCTCCAAACCGACCGCGACCGCGCCCAACTGGCCCTCGACCGTACCCGCATTAGCGCTCCTGTCGACGGAATCGTTCTCCACCTTCACGCCGCTCCAGGAAAGAAACGCATGCTGGACATGG
>CBFHQJ010000165.1:0-7208 GCA_965657795.1 Akkermansiaceae bacterium | reverse complement strand
AATCCTCACAACAGGCCAAAATTGAAATGCACGAAGATAACATTAGCTTTCTAATCATTTTTTTTAGGTTAAATGTTTTCTCCAATCTCGCCCTAGCTGCTGCTTCAAAATCAGAAGAGGCTTTTTTGTCACTTCTGGTTCAGGATACTCAGATTAATGGGTTTACGAAAGTCTGAAGTGGATTAGCTCGAAGAACTCTTTGGTAGATAGATCATCAATGCTTGTCGTCGCTTGAGGACAAGGCCGGCCAGATCTACGCCAGAATATCCTTCACCACGTGAGCTTCTTCAACGCCGGTGAGGCGTTGGTCGAGGCCCTGATATTTGAAGGTCAATTTATTGTGATCGATCCCGAGTTGATGAAGAATCGTCGCGTTCATGTCGCGGATATGAACCGGGTTCTCGATGATGTTGTAACTGTGATCATCGGTCTTTCCGTATTCAAACCCGCGCTTCACGCCGGCCCCGGCCATCCACATTGAGAAGCAACGACCATGGTGGTCGCGACCGTGGTTGTCCTTGGTGAGCTTGCCTTGCGAGTAGATGGTTCGGCCGAATTCGCCACCCCAGACAACGAGGGTATCTTCGAGCATACCACGCTGATCGAGATCGTTGATCAAAGCCGCTGCGGGCTGGTCGATGTCCTCGCATTGCTGGCGGATCTTCGATGGAAGGGCACCATGCTGGTCCCACCCACGGTGGAATAGCTGGATATAGCGCACTCCTTTTTCCGCCATGCGACGAGCAAGGAGACAGTTTCGGGCGAAGCTTCCGGGTTTATCAATCTGAGGACCATAAAGCTCCTTCACGTGATCCGGCTCGCCCTCGATGTCCATAAGACCGGGCACTTCGGCCTGCATGCGGAAGGCCAGTTCGTATTGCGAGATCCGGGCCTGAATTTCCGGGTCGGCGAACTTATCGTAGTTCAACTCGTTGAGTTCCTTGAGGCTGTCGAGTTGGCCTCGCCGGGCATCACGGTCAAAACCCTTGGGATTCTTGAGATACAAGACCGGCTCTCCGGCGCTACGCAGCTTCACTCCCTGGTGCTTTGCCGGAAGAAATCCACTTCCCCAAAGACGGTCATAGAGCGCCTGGAGCTGGCCCCTGCCCCGGGAAATCATCACGACATAACCGGGCATATTCTCGTTCACCGATCCCATCCCGTAGCTCAACCAGGCCCCCATCGAAGGCTTGCCCTGTTGCTGGGCTCCGGTGTTGATGAAGGTGATGGCAGGGTCATGATTCACCGCTTCGGTGTGAAGCGACTTCATGATGGTGATCTTATCAACAATCCCCGCGGTGTGAGGAAGAAGATCCCTGTTCACCCAAGTCTGATGTTCCCCGTACTTCTCAAAATCAAACATGGGAGCAACACAGGGGAATGACTTCTGCCCGCTCGACATCCCGGTAAGCCGCTGTTCCTGGCGCACCGAATCGGGAAGCTCGGTGCCATGGAGTTTCCGCTGAATGGGTTTGTAGTCAAAGAGATCGATATGACTCGGCCCTCCCGCCATGAACATATAAATGACACGCTTCGCCTTCCCGGGAAAATGCGGAATGCTCGGCAAACCACCATATTGTTGCATTCCCTCACCCATCGCAGAACCGATCAGGGCGGGATTGAGCATGGTGCTCAAGGCAGCGGCACCGATGCCGTTTCCGGTGCGGAGAAGAAACTGACGGCGGGTTTCAAGAAGTGGATTGAAGGTTTCCATGGCTTTGATTCGTGAGGGATTAATTGCGAGTAAGCGACTCGTCGAGATTCATAATGGTTTGCGCGACGACCATCCAGGCAGCGTGGTCGGAAGCGTCGAGGGACTCATCGCGGGGCGACTCACCAACGCCAAGGAACTCCTTGGCCGTTTCGGGAGCAGCTTTGAAACGTGACAGATTTTTCTGATACAAGTTGGTGAGGATTTCGACCTCACGTCCGGTGGCCGGCCGCGCCGTGGCATAGCGATAAGCAAGATCAATTCGGTCCGCCACGGCCTCCTCATCCGACTTCAGGAGGCGCTCGGCAAAGGCACGGGAAGCTTCCAAAAACTGCGGATCGTTCAAGGTGACAAGCGCTTGCAGAGGCGTGTTGGTGCGCTGACGTTGGATGACACACTTTTCACGGCTGGGTGAATCGAAAATCAGCATATTCGGCATGGGCGAACTCCGCTTCCAGTAGGTGTATATCGACCGGCGGTAGAGTTTATCACCTTTATCCTGCCGGTAACGAAGACCTCCGTTGAGGCTCACTTCGTTCCAGATATTCGCAGGCTGATAAGGCTTCACTCCGGGGCCTCCCACGGTTGGGTTCAACAAGCCACTGACCGCGAGAGCGTGATCACGGATGAATTCACCTTGCAGACGGAATCGAGGAGCCCGGGCGAGGAGTTCGTTCTCGGAATCTTTCTCGCGATGCATGGACTCGATCTTAGAGCTTCGCCGATAGGTTTTCGACATGACAATCTGCTTCAGCATGCGCTTCACATCCCAACCGCTTTGGACGAAATCGACGGCGAGCCAATCGAGCAATCCGGGGTGGGTTGGCGGCGTGCTTTGAGCACCGAAATCGCCCACCGAACGAACGAGACCTTCGCCGAAGAGCATCATCCAATAGCGATTCACCGCCACCCTCGCGGTGAGCGGATGGTCGGGCTGCGTCAGCCATTGCGCCAGACCAAGACGGTTGGCGGGAGCACCTTCGGGCAAGTCAGGGAGGGCCTTGGGCACGGCAGGCGTGATGACTTCATCCTTCTTTGGCGAATCATAAGCACCGCGATCCAGCACGTAAGTCATCCGCATTTTGTTGGGCGGATTGTCCTGCATGATCATGGAGGTGACCGGTTTGCGATTGAGATCAGCCCGCTGCTTTTCGAGCTTCTGCTTCGCGGCAAGCAATCCTTTGAAAGCCTTGTCCTGGCTGCCGAGGTAGCGGGCAAGGAGGATTTCGTTGTCGCCCGCTTTGCGATCCTTGGCCGGGGTCGCAAGGATGTCTCGAACCGGGTCACCACCCGCAGCGGCAGCGAGTTCGTCATCTCTCAAGGCCCGACTGTAAATGCGGAGATCGTCGACCTCACCTTTCCAGTTCGATCCCGTGGAGCGGCTTCCAATCCGAAGCGGCTGGCTGGTTTCGATGGTTCCCTTAAGGGTGTCGGCTTGCACCTGGTTGGTCGCGAGCTTGCCATCAATGAAGATTTTCACTCCCGAAGCCTTGTGCTTGCCATCGTAGGTCAACACAACATGCTGCCATTTGTTCGGCTTGAGAGCTTCCTTGGTCACCACTTTAAGCGCGTTGGCCTGCCAGCTGTTCACGATGTGGGTCCCGATCTTTCCGCTTTCCATCCAGAGATCAAAACCCCGGTAACTCGCTTTATCATCCATCTTGGAAAGGATGGCTCCATTAGCTTTGCCACTTGGCTTGATCCAACCTGCAATGCTGAAGGGGCGATTGAACTCCACCTTGACGGAGGTATCGAACTTGAATTGTGTCCGTCCGCTCAGCTTGAGAGCTTTTGATTCACCCCGATCCGAGACTTCGAATTTTCCTTTCTCGGCCACAGCCGTCGAACCAGCAAGTTCATCCCGAAAATCTTTCGCAGCAGCGTTGATCGGGAACCAGTGAATTAACCCGTCCGGTTGTTTGGTGGCTCCGGTCTTGCGAGCTTCTTTAGACTTTTTGCTTACCCATTTTTGAAAACCAGGACTCTTGGCTGCGCTGACACGATAGTCTTCAATTTTCTGATCCGAGGCCGTCACTTGCTTATGCAAATCGGCAAGCTGCTTCATACGCTCCTCGTCGGGCACCTCCACAACCGGAGCCTGGTTTCCATTGCGGGTTTGCATTCCCGGATCGGTGGTGTTGTTGAAGAAGGCAAAGAATTGATAGTATTCCTTCTGCGAAATGGGATCGTATTTGTGGTCGTGACACTGGGCACACTCCATGGTCAGCCCCATCCAGACGTTCGCGGTGGTTTGCACTCGATCGGCCACATATTCAACGCGCAGCTCTTCTGCGAATGCCCCGCCCTCATCGCTCGTGGCGTGGTTCCGATTAAAACCGGAGGCCACCTTTTGCGAAACAGTCGCCTCCGGAATGAGATCGCCCGCGATTTGCTCAACCGTAAACTGATTGAACGGCATGTTGCTATTGTAAGCCTCAATGACCCAATCCCGCCACGGCCACATGTCACGCGGACCGTCGGCGTGCATCACACTGGTGTCGCCGTAACGGGCGGCATCCATCCAAGCAACCGCCATGCGCTCGCCATAGGCATCCGAAGCAAGGAGGCGATCAACCAATTTCTCGTAAGCTTTCGGCGACTTGTCCGCGATGAATTCCTCCACTTCTTGGGGAGTAGGGGGCAAGCCGGTGAGGTCAAGAGTCACGCGGCGAATCTGGGTCCGGCGATCAGCTTCGGGTTGGGGCCTGAGCCCCGCTTCCTTGATTCTTTGATCAATGAAATGGTCGAGCGATGTCACGGCCTCGTCCCTCTTCGGGGGAACCATCGACCAGTGTTCGTCATACTCCGCGCCTTCGGCAATCCAAGTTTCGAGAATTTGAATCTGCTTGGGAGAGAGCGTCTTATTGGCCTCGGGCGGAGGCATCAATTCCTCGGGATCGTGTGATTTGAGCCGCTTCACGATTTCGCTCTTCGAAACGTCGCCCGGAGAAAGCACTCCGGCATCGAGAGCATCCTCACGGTCATCGAGACGTAGATCGCCCTTCGTTTCGCCGGGCCCATGGCACTTGAAACAAGTATCCGAGAGAATGGGACGCACGTCTCGATTAAAATCGATCGACCCGGCCGCCAGCATGCCGGGAGAGAGAGCTAGAAAGAGGAGTCTTTTCATAACTTGAACCTGGGAGCAGCTTACGTGAGTTGTGGGACAAAAATAGCACAAAGAGGAGAATCCGCGAGCGAGAGACACAAAAGGAAGGCCAAACCTTGGCAGGCTTTCACTTCGGATGGCATCGTTTTCCTGCAAAAGCTCACCGGGAAAAAACCTACCCTAATTTTCGTAGCTTTATTGTTACTTTTGGTAGCGAAGAAATGAAATGAAGAGATAATCCTTCCGGATACCTCGCTCATTTCCTCTCGCTAAAAGTTTCTCACATCAATCGATCCCATGAAATTCCCCATATCCTTAACCTGTGCCGTCGCGCTTTCGATGTCGATGAGCTGTATTCCGACTACATTCGCCGCGAAAAAGAAGGCCGAACAAATCACCCTCACGGCGACTGGTAAAAAGCTCGAAACCAAATACCGACAACAGCTGGAAAGCTTAAAAACGGAACTCACCCGGATCCTGCCCCCGGTCAGTTCTCAGAAAAAAAACAGCTTCACGGAGGCCCGCGAGGCTGAAATCACTGCCACCAAGCAGATTGAGGAGGCCCGCAAAAAAATGGGCGAAATTAATTCAGCCAAAGGCCTTGTCGGACACGCGAAAGGCAAATGGATCGGCGGCGCAAACAAGGGCATCGCTAGTGCCGAAGCCAAACTCAAAAAAGCCAAGACCACAGCCGAGCGCGAGGAGGCCAAAAAAGAACTGGCCCACTGGCAACAAAACAAGAAGGACGGGGAGGCGGCCTTGAAGGAACGTCAGGCCAAACTGGATGCCGCCCTCAAGAACAAGGACAAGTATGAGAAAACTTTAAAGGAAGCTGAGCAGACCCTGGCCGACTCCAAGGCTGCGACAATCGCCGCCGTCAAAAACCTCGGTCTCACCGGATCACTCTCGAGCAACAAGCTCGACGGCAAATTGGCGCGCTACTCCATTCTTGCCGAAGCCACTCCGGCAAAGCTCGCGGCCTTCGCCCAGCAGGGAAAGGAACAGGAAGAGCTCATCGACAAGATGCTCTCATCCGACGATCTCCTCGTGCAAATGGCAGTCGCTGATGGTGCCAAGGGTGGCAACTACGGACGGGCGATGGAAATTTACAGCAAGATCTGGCAGGCCAGCGACAAGGTGGCAGAGGGTCCGCTGCGCCGCCTCGCGCTGGCAATTAGCCTGGAGCACGCCACTCCGGTCAAACAACGAAATGCCGAAGCCAAGAAGGATGCTCCTGAATTTGTTGACCCGGTCAAACGGTACCTTCACTACGAAAAAGCCCTCCTCGCCGGTGAACTCGATCCAGCCTTCAAGAACCTCACCACCTGGGACTATCGCATGGTCGTCGATGGAGAAGAGCCCGATGAAATTCTCGCCTGGGGTCGCGAAATGCTTAGAAACTATCGTCCTGATCACGTCACGACCAAAGACTACCGCTGGCGCTACGTCGCCTTGGTTCGCAGCGACATCAAGTATGGTTCGCAGGACAACAAATACGACAAGCCCGACCTCCAGTTCTTCCAGAACATTCTTATGAACGGTGGCATCTGCGGACGTCGCGCTTTCATCGGTCGTTTCGTTCTGCGCGCCTTCGGCATTCCGACCACCGCCCGCCCGCAGCGGGGTCACGGAGCTCTTGTCCACTGGACTCCCGACGGTTGGGTTCCCTGCCTCGGCGCTGGATGGGGAAGCGGCTGGACCAAGACCCGTTACGATCGCTGCAATGACTTCCTCGCCAACACCCAGGCCCGCATGGCCGGCGAGCCCTTCATGATGGTCAAGCGCGCCCAGTGGATGGGTGACGTTGCCGGCGAAAAACCCGTCTACGGCCTGAGTTCCAAGAACAAGCCCGGCTTTTGGTATGGCACCTCACTCTACCTCCAAAAAGGGGTGATTGAATCCGCCAAGGCCAAAACCATCGCCGCCGTCGGCAAGGATATTGGCGAAGCGAACGAGACCAAAGAGCATGTCGAAATTACCAAGGTTAAGATCACCGAAAAGGACCGGAAGATTTCCGTCGATTCCAAAGGCGTCATCACCATCCCCGCCGCCGCCACCAGCAAGCCCACCAAAAGTAGTGGTAAGATTCTCTTTCTCGACAGCGTGCTCGGCGGCAAGCAACTTCACTATAGTCGCACCGGAGGACACCAGAGTTTCGAATACACCTTTGAAGCACCCGCTGCCGGTAAGTATCAGCTCACCGCCCGCGTAGTCACGCCAAGCTGGCGCCAAAACCTTCTCGTCTCCGCAAATGAAGCTAAGGAGAAAGTGGAACTCCCCCTCCCCCACACCGTCGGACTCTGGGACACCACCGAAGCAGTCATCATTGAGCTCAACAAAGGCAAAAACGTTCTCAGCTTCTCCCGCGAAGGAGATGTCAAAGGCGTC
>CBFHQJ010000164.1:0-7240 GCA_965657795.1 Akkermansiaceae bacterium | reverse complement strand
TAAACCGGACAGCGGATATCAAGGTTACTCATCAGATTGCGAAGGACTCAGTTGGTGGTAACGTTTGCACGACGATGGCTGGCATGGGTATAGATTTTCCCATTTTGCTGCAGCGTGCCTTAGATGGCGAGGATAGAGCAATCCGCCTGCTCATATGGGCGGGAGAGCATGCTGGGCTGGATGGAGCCGCGTCTGAGGGCTATTCCTACGCGATGATCGAAGCCGCGAAGAAGATTGGTGATGTCAGATTGGCGGCGGCGGTGAAGGTGCTCAAAATGGAGTCCTTCGAGAACACGAAGATGTTCTTTCAGTTTGAGTTTGGATCCGGTAATGACGAGGCCGCAGCAACCGCAGAGATTAAGAAGCTGTTCCCCACATTTTGGCACCTAATCACAAAACGGGTCGAACAATAAAGGGTGTAGCGAAGTCGAGGGACGAGATTCGCGGCGGTCGACCAAGGTGCCAGCGCGACTTGATGTCGTGGCTCAGTTTCTCAAGGTCGTTCCATTCCTTGGCGTAGTCCTCGAGTGGAGCCAAAACTCCGGGGCGGCTTCCTTGATCAGTTTCTGAGCGTCCTCGATGAGGCGGAGGATGCGTTGCACCTTGGGAGGAATTCCCGGAGCTCGGGACGATCGAGACATCGACCGGATTGTAGCATATTTTTACGCATGATAAAATACATTATCATGCGTTCAGCGTGGGAAGAGTAGCCGTCCTCAGTTCGCTGTTGGACGGCAATCAAGAAAGATGTGGAAAAGGCGAATATTACCTCGACCGTCTGGTCGCTCATGTGAGCTTTCCAGTTCTCCACTTAGCTCTGAAAGAATTTGAACCGGGGCCAAATCAGAGGATGTTTTAAGTTCTGGGATCATTGAAGCACTGTCTTTTGCAAAAACTCGTCTCAGTTCCGATGTCCAATAGGACAGATCCTTGTTTTCTATCAAAGCAAGCATAGCTGCCTCTGGGCATTGTCCTCCGTAGCGGGCGCTGATGAAATCGCCCATTCCTCCTTCGCCGATATAATCTCCTATCGGGCAGGCACTGGTCTTGAGTCGCTTCGCCTCGATGATAAAGGATATCCGAGGACGGATACCGCTACGGTGTAGGCTGAGGTCCAGTCGGAGGCGGTCTTTCCCAAGCTGACCGACCGGGCTTACTGGATCCTGATCGCCAACAGTGTAGTTGAGATAGTCATCTGGAGTGTTTGGATGATAATCCAAGCGGTATTTCATGGCGTCTGCGAGCAATCCAGTTTTTGAAGGCTCGTCGATTTCACGCCGTAACTCCAAATGAACGTCCGAGTATGCCCATGCTAGCAGCTGATGCGCATGAAGGCGGAAGACTTCTCCGTAAATGTCCCAATTCGAGCTGAGGGAGCCAGTCATCATGAGTCTTTCTTGCGCCTTTCCTCCACAGCCTCAGAAATAATGTCGTCCGCATCTAGTAACGCACGCGTGCGGGTCCACTCAATTTGTTGGGAAGGCTTAACCAGGTGAATGGTATCGCCATCGAAAAGTCGCACGCTCCGATTTACATAGAACCACTGACTGATCTTCTTTTCGGCAGCTGCGAGAAGAGTAGTGAGTTGGTCACTCTCGTAAGCTCCCGCTTTCTCAATCGTTGGCGCGATGACTGTCTTACTTTTAACTACAGTCACCGAAACGCTCGCACCTTTCGCAGATGAGCAAACACGAACTCTGTGTCGCACGCGACTCGATACAAATCCATCCAGTTCATCCCGGAGGGTCACGGCATAGGAAAGGAGAGAATCTGCGGATACCCGATCTCGAAACTGCGGCGGGTTCTTCCCCAGATTCATTTGATAACGGACTGCAAAGAACTCTTCCACGAACAGTCGTAGCCAGTTAGGAAGGTTCAAAATTTTTGCGACTCTTTTGTTAAGATGTCCACGAACGGAAACATCCTGCTTGCCCTTACTTTGCATCAGTGCAGCTTCTTCCCACGCCACCGCAAGCTTTGCCCTTAGTGCCACGTTCCACGTAGGAAACAACCCCCTTTCTCCCCATCTCCGATCCCTTCAACGGCGACCTCAAGCGCCCCACGCAAAAAGCAAATTCCTAGCAGTACCAGCCCAAGACAGGCCCGGAAAAGGGACGCTGAAAGGAATCTGCAGGATCGCCGGTCCCGGGCAAATCAGCAGCTATAGAAGCATATCCCGAATGATCAGGGTGCACCGAAACGAAGTAAGGCCCTCCCTCACTGTTATTACCATT
Organism: Akkermansiaceae bacterium; assembly: GCA_965657795.1. Taxonomy (GTDB): domain Bacteria; phylum Verrucomicrobiota; class Verrucomicrobiia; order Verrucomicrobiales; family Akkermansiaceae; genus SW10. Next base: position 5,006 of record CBFHQJ010000164.1, on the reverse strand, counting down.
CTCTCTCACAGAAAGAGCATTTTGCTCGGAACCAATGGTCGCCTGAAACCCGACCTCCAGGCCGGCACCCTGAACCGTTCCTAAAATAGCAGGAAGTCCCGCACATAAAGCCGGGATTTGGAGAAATCGATTGTTTTCCATTATTTTGAGAATTTTGGATGTGACCACGAAAATAGTAGCGTCGATATACGATAGACAGACAGAAGCTCCTATCATCCGCATGCAAAAAGAAATGGTTCACCACTCGAAATCCATCCCACCCCCGCAAGCAGACCGTTGTGGATGAAGTCATGCCGATGATTCCAAAATCTCGCGATTATTCCGCGATTCCTGGGATCACCTTTTTTCAGGGAGTGGATCCCGATAAGGCAGAGCCCTCTTGAAAAGTGCCAAACGCTTCCTCATCGGTTCGGCCCCGGCTTCATCACCTCCTGCCATTGCCAACTCAATCCCTTTTTCAATCGTCACGATCGCCTTTTCAAAATCACCTGATGCGGCAAGAGCGACTGCTACGGTATCAAGAACTGCCGGATGCTTTCCTCCCGTCATCGCGTTTGCTTTTTCCGCCCACTGCAAGGCCAACTTAGGGTCCCTCACCCGATCACTTGGATTGGAGGCCAACTGCCACGCCAAGTTATTGACCACCGCAAGATTCGATTGATCACCCTCGGCCGCCCATCGAAGAAACGTGAGTCCCCGGTCAGTATCGCCCGCTTCCATCAGTTTCTCGCTGATCCAAATCGCCAAAAGCGGAAACTCCCGGTGGGGTTTCAGAAGCTCCAAATTTCGGATCGCAAACTCAGCGGCATCAATCACGTCCCCTTCTTGCATGAGTTCGATTCCTTTGGGCATAGGTGCAGGAACCGGGGGCAGGAACATCCATCGCCCGTCAAAGGGGAGCGAAGCAGCTAAAAGCTCTTTGTCAGACATCTTGAAAAGCTTAACGTCAGCCGCAATTTGCTCTGCCGAAACCGTTCCTCGATAAATCGCGGTCAATCGCCCTTTCCCATCCACAAGAAAACTGATCGGAACCGGCATTGGAATCCGTCGTCGAAACGGCCAATCGTGAGCTTGCTGTAACCGAGTGTAGAACTCATCTGTTGCCACCCCGGTTTTGAACGAAAGGCTTAGCTCTTCGACAAGCTGCCGGGCTGTCTCAATCGATGAGTCATCCCTGTTGTCAACTTCATCAACTGACACCGAATAGAGCTCAATCCCTGCTTCTTTGAATGCCGCTTGATTTAACTTCCATTCCTCCAATTCATCCCGGCAGGCCGAACACCAACTGGCCCAGAGATTGACTACAATCGGACGCCCTTTCGCCAATGGCACCGCCCTGGATTCACCATCGAAACCCAAGTAACGCAATGGAGGCAATGCCGAACGGGTTGGAGTGACAATCCGGTGGCTTGCCTCTCTATCAGAAACAAGTGCCGGGGAATCATCTTCCTTAAATTCGATTGGCTTCCGCTCGACACGAGTTGCGACCCCGCTTCCCTCCACCAGCAGCAAATGCCCGTCCACTTTAGCTCCTGCAAATTCCTCAACTTCACCGCCCGGCCAATTCACCACGATTTTTTCTATTCCGGTTTTCTTACCAAGACCGAAATGCAGCCACTTCGACGATTGTCCAAGAAAGCCATTTCCCGCCTTCAAAGTTTTGATCAACTTCAAATTACGATTACCATCCTCCCCAGCCTGGATTTCCACTCGTGCGCCGATCCCATCACGATTTGAACGCGTTCCCGTGAGCTTCAGCGCCACAAAATGATGCGTATTCGGGGTGTCATTCCTCATAAACCTTAGTTGAGGCGCGGTGCGATTCCCTATCCACAAATCGAGATCACCATCTTGGTCCCAATCCACACTGACCGGTGTTCGGGCATCATCTGCAAAGTCCAAGCCGCTCACCGAAGACACCGTGGCAAACTTTCTTCCCTCGATATTCAGGAAGGAACAGTTTCGTTCATGCCCACTTAAGGATCCTCCATCAGCGATCAATTCGTTCAATCTGGTTTGATGCCTTCGATACTCCGAGTCAGGATCTTGCATTGTGAAAATTTCATCTTCATTGGTCGGGATATGCGACATGACCTGCCGCCAATAAATCGTTCACAAATCATCCTCCTCCCGGCCGGTCACGAATCCGTTCGTCACAAAGATATCTTCCCAACCGTCATTATTAAAATCCACAAAGATCGACCCCCAACTCCATCGTCCCATTCCAACCCCCTTCGAGACCCCTTCATCAGTGAAGGCGCCGTCCCCATTATTGGTGAAAAGAGTATTTCCCTGAGCCAACTGAAACATCTTAGCCTTTAAATTTCCATCTGCCGAAGCCAGGAATTGCGGCTGCGTCATCACCCGATTTCCCGCCGAAGAATACATACTGGCCTTATAAAAATCCATCCAACCATCCCGATTATAATCTCCGGATGACGCAGACATTCCAAAAGTCCCGTTCAGGGTTCCCGTCTCGGCCGTGACATGACGAAATTTCCCACCTTCATTTCGATAAAGATTGTTGGGGCCAAAATCATTCACTACGTATAGATCGATCAAGCCATCGTTGTCATAGTCCTCCCAGACCGCGGAATAAGAAAACCGGTTATTATCAATATCAAGTCCCACCTCCTTGGTCGTTTCTGTGAAGCTTAAACCACCCTCGTTTCTAAAAAGCACATTGCTTCCACCGTTCTTGGCGTCGTAAAGAGGCATGGGAATCGGAAGTTCCGCTGCCAACGCCCGGTCCGCGTAATAAACACACCCGTATAAGTCCAGATCTCCGTCCATGTCGTAATCTGCCGCCGCGAGCGAAAAGACATTCTCCTGGTCAAAGCGGGCTTTGGGTGAAAATGTTCCGGAGCCGTGGTTCTCAAAAACAACGACTTGAAGAGGCATCGCAAGAGCAAGATCCTGATCACCATCATTGTCAAAATCCACCAAGAGCGCTCCCCGGCAGTTATCGAGAAAATCTAATCCCGATGCGCTCGAAGCATCTTGGACAGTTCCATCAGGCTGGGCGAGAAGAAGCCGATTTGGCAGGCCACCCAGTTGGCACCGATAAATATCTTCCAAGCCGTCTCCATTGACATCGCCAAGAGCGAGGCCGTTGTGCCCAAATTGCATGACAAGGAGATGATCGCTCAGACGCTCTTTCCAAAGTCCCACTCCAACTCCAAACTGGTCAGCTAAAATCCCGGCCTCATCCACACCACGGAAAACATTACCGGTGCAATCGCTGAACCAAGCCCCCCCCTTCACGGTTCTTACCTCTTCAAATTCATCGAGGACAATCGACTTAATTTTCGGCTCATCCTCCCCTTCTTTCAATAGCCATTCAACAACCCAGGTTGAACTTTGCTCCCAAGCCATCTCTTCACCATGAACGCTCAAGGACACCAGCTGTCTTGTTTCAAATCCTTTCTCTCGAAGCTTCACCCCGATGACTTTAAACTTGGCGTGCCTCTCGCCCCCATCAGGAATACTCTCTGCTAATTCCGAAAATTGACCTTCCCACGGTTCCGTCAACGGTCCGCCTCCTGCTGAAGGTGCTTCTTCAGGACGCAAAACTACCGTAACTCCATCTTGAAACACTTCTTCCAATTTTGCTGGGCGCAAAGGTCCTCCGCTTGCCCCCTTGATAAAGAGATCTGCAAACTCCTCACTATCCCGAAAATCCCCTATCTCGAAAACTTCACCCAATCGGGCCAATTGCTCCCCCGCAACCTTACTAAGATGCTCTGTATTCCAGCCATCTTTGGTGGGGTCTAAACTCATCAAATCCGGATCGACGGGCTCAGGATCTGAAAAGGAAACAATTGACGATTCCCCTGCGATCAATTGGCCTCTCGAAACCTCTCCACTACCATCTCGCACCTCGGGATTCCCATCATCACAGGAATTCAAAAATGCCCCGGCCACCACACACAGCAATCGAAGGAGAGCAGTTTTAACGAAGGATTTGGTCAACTCATTCATCGGGTCGTTCAACAATACAGAGACAAAAAAGGCCACCGGTCACCCGGCAGCCTTTTGTGTAAAATATTTTCGTCCGCGCGAAAAGTCTAACGACGGCGACGCAACAAACCTAAGGCAGCGAGCGACAAAAGAGCCATCGATGACGGCTCGGGGATAGCTGACGCGTCAACGCTTACAAGATCGAACGGAACGTTTCCGACAGTCGCACCGACTGCCACAAAGACATTTCCCGCAGGAACAGAAGCTCCTGTCGTGAAGGTTGCAACATTACCCTCAGCTGCCGTCAGGGAAGAAACAGCAAGGAACTCATCCGCAGTCACGAAATTGGTCGTATTAACGCCCCCTTCTGTTCCCAAAAAAGTAGGCAACGCAGCGTTTCCAACAACCGAACTGTCCGTAATTCCGAAATAGCCGACGACATTTGCACCGCCACGACGGTTGGCGAGGATATCCACTGTGTAGATCGTATTGGGTTGGAATGCGACACCAAGATCCTGATAAACGAATCCTCCAGTCCGCAATCCAAGGTGCTGAGGCCCGTCACTACCAGTCGCGCCAATAGCGGCAGTTTGCTCGAGGAAATATGAGTTATTTGCCGCATCAATGGTCATCGCCGCAGGATCAGGTGTCCCGGCTACATCGCCCTGCGAATTCCATCCGTTGGGAATTCCATCCGCCCAAGCAACTCCACTGGAGTTGCTTATCGTATTGTCTTCAAAACTTGCGTTATTGACAGTAATCGATGCCGCACCGGCAAAGCCAACAAGACATATGGTGAGAAGGCTGCCTATCAGCAGCTTTGGTCTGAGTAGTTTCATGTGTTTTTCTATTTTGTTGGGATCGTTACCCAAATCAGCGAAGAATCTCCAAGAGAATTCCCGATCGGTTGGCGAAAGTATAAATAGCGGAAGTTTCGGGGCAAGCCCTTTCTTGCCCATACCCTCTCAGGCGTGTTGCCTCACAAAAGAGGACACCCTACGGGATTGACGATTGGACGGGAGAAGTCCCCATTGCCTCATAAAAGA
>CBFHQJ010000163.1:0-7328 GCA_965657795.1 Akkermansiaceae bacterium | reverse complement strand
CGGCCCGTGAGAAAGGGGGAGTGGCGATTTTCGTGGCAGTCCTGCCAGCAGGATTTGGGGGTGATGCAGATCAAGCAGCTCTGGCAATGGGGAGAAGTTGGGGCGGAGATCGCCTATGGGGTCTTATTCTTCATGTCGTGGACGAGCCAAATTCACCTCGTTATTTCTCCGAGTTCAATCGGGTGACCGAGTGGTCAGAGCAACAAAAGGCGGACTTTCAGGCTTCAATCCAAAGATCGCTCTCCGAGGCATCACGCAAAGCCAAGCTCTCCGCTGGTCCTCTGTCGCAGGTGGCGAGTGGAACCCGAATTTTATCCGAAGAGTTGGGTTACCTTGGTCTCGTGATTGAAAAAATTGATCATAACAATGCCCAGGCAAGGGGGGATCGAGGTCCCGAGGTCGATCCGGATAAAGACTCTAACGGAGAGACTTCGATAAGTGTCTCCTCGGTGTTTCTGGTGGTGATCGGGGTGTTGATTGTTATTTCGATTTTCGTTTTCTTCAGGCTCAAGAATGAAGAAGACCGGGAGATGGAATACTACTTTCCCGAGACTTCACCGAGAAAGCGCTTCTTCGGCCCATGGTCCGGAGGGGGCAATGTGCTAATACAGTTCAATGTCACCAGCGAGGGCGGCGGCCGCGAAAGCGAAAGAAAATTTTGAACAAACCGGAGAGTTGGTGGTCTCTTCTCCTGACAGCTGGGTGCAATCAGTTGTCTTGCGAGTACCCCCGAAGCGGGGTCGGGTTTGAAGTCACGTGATTGAGAATCCGGCCCCGTTTGCACACTAAAATTCAGGAGAGGATATCTCTGAGAATCTTGGCGTGCTTGACCCCAATCAATTTTTCATTGAGGCCTTGTCGAGGAAACGAGAGGCGCTCGGCATCGAGGCCGACGAGGTGAAGAAGGGTGGAGTGAAAGTCGCGGAGATGAACTTCCTGGCCGGGGAGAGCGCGGTAGCCCATCTCATCGGTCTCGCCGTGAGTGATGCCCGGTTTAACTCCGGCTCCAGCCATCCAAAGGGTGAAAGCGTTGGGGTTGTGGTCACGGCCGAGGAAGGCCATTTTAGCTCCATTGCGGTTCTCCTGCATTGGGGTGCGGCCAAACTCTCCGCTCCAGACGACGAGGGTGTCATCCAGCATGCCGCGTTGTTCCAGATCGGTCAGGAGGGCTGAGATTGGCTTGTCAATCGACTCGCATTTGTTGATGAAGCCAGCGTTGAGTGCTTCGGATTTGTTGGAGCCATGAGTGTCCCAACCCCAGTCGTAAAGTTGGATAAAGCGGACTCCGTTTTCGGCGAGTCGACGGGCGAGCAGGCAGTTGTTGGCAAAGGATTCCTTGCCTGGCTTGGTGCCATACATTTCGTGGACGGACTCGGGTTCGTCATCGATGGACATGACTTCGGGGACCGAGGTCTGCATGCGGAAGGCCATTTCGTATTGGGCGATCCGGGTGACCGTTTCATCGTCGGCCAATTCGGCAAAGGTCTCGTGGTTCAGTTCCTGAAGAGCATCGAGAGTGCGGCGACGCGACTTGGCGGAAATCCCTTGAGGGTTTCGGGTGTTAAGAACGGGATCTCCAAACGAGCGACATTGCACGCCCTGGTAAACGGAAGGGAGGAAGCCGGATCCCCAAAGGGATTTGCCAACGCGGGGGACTCTTCCGCCGGAAAGGAGAACCATAAATCCGGGCAGATTTTGGTTCTCGGAGCCCAGGCCCCAGGTCACCCAGGAGCCGATGGACGGGTAGCCGAGTCTGGCATTGCCGGTGTGGACCATGAGCTGGGCGGGCCCGTGATTGAACTGGTCGGTCTTCATCGTTTTGATGAAGGTCATCTTGTCGGCGTGCTTCGAAAGAGCGGGAAGGCGATCGGAAATCCAGGCTCCGGAATCGCCGTGCTGCTGGAAGGGGTAAACGGGACCCAACATTTGAGGAGTGCCCTGGATGAAGGCAAAGCGTTCCCCTTCGAGGTAACTCTTGGGGCAGTCCTTGCCGTCGTATTTTTTGAGGATGGGTTTGTAGTCGAAAAGCTCAAGCTGTGACGGAGCCCCAATCATGTGAAGGTAGATGACTCGTTTAACCTTGGGATTGGAAAGAGGGGACTGCGGAGCGAGAGGGGCAGCGGGATCATGGTTGAGAACCATGGGGCCGGAGGCCGAGGCGTTCTGCGTGAGCTGGTTGGCCAACCACATCCCGCCCAAGCCGGTTGTGCAATCGCGAAGGAAGTGCCGTCGGGTGGTGTTCTGAAGGTCGAGGTAGCTCATTGATCAGGTAGGCAAGATAGGCGGGGAGCTGAAGGAAGCAACTGGTTAGAGGGCTGGTTTTGCCTCGATTTCGAGGTGGCGGTCTCCGATTTTCAAGACGCCCGGGACGTTCGTTTTCCCCTCGGGTGAAAATTCAGAGCGTGCAATCTTGAGAGTGAAGCTTCCATCCTTCTCTTCGACAAAAGTTTGTTTCCGGTCGGAAGAAATTTGGCCGTCACCTGAAAAGAAATAGGGTTTGTCGAGCGGGCTTTTGAGGTCGCCTTTAAAATTAAGGATGATCGTTTCGGCGTCAGCCTTACTTTTGAGGATCGCGTTTACGCTGTGCTCCTTTGAAGGCAGTTCCTTGATTGCTTTTGCCAGCTGGGCTTTGGCGGATGGCACGGGTTTGGGAGTCATGGTGACAGGAAGGGTGATCTCAAAAGTATCGAAGCCGGGGAAGCAACCCTTGGCGCAGCACATCCAAGCTGATTTGGCTTTGAAGGTGACGGTCCGGGTTTCGATTTTTGCAGGAGGATTGATTGTCACCAGAAGGGTGACATCCCGTTCGTATCCGTGGCAGGGATATTCGCCCATGAAGGTGTTTTCAGGATAAGGCCAACTGATTTCGGAAGCGGTGAACCCGTCGGGGAGCTCCCATTCGATCGAAGTCGCCATGCCGACGATTCCGGGGCTTTTCCAGTAGGTGTGAAAACCGGGAAGGTGGTGAATGTGAAGTCCGAGGGTCAGCGGCTGGCCGGCGGGACTTATGCCGCTTGTTTCGGAAATGAGGCCGATTTCGAGGCCCGGGCCGGTCAGGTGGGGATCCTTTTCCGCGTTGGCAAAGGTTGCCGCGAATATTAGGCAGATCGTGAAGGAAAGGACTTTCATCGTTTCCCTATTCTACGTGAGCAGGCCGCTTTTAATTCAGGAAAGAGGACGCTATTTTGGAATCACGTAGGTTTTTCCGGTGCGGATTGTCGTTCCTGTCAGGCGGTTGGCCTTTTGGATTTTGGAAACCGTCGTGCCATACTTGCGGGCCAAGCTGTAAAGAGTATCTCCTTTCTTGACCGTGTGTCTGATAGTCTTGGGTTTGACCACGACAGGTTTTGGTTTGGGCTTTGGTTTAGGCTTCACCACGGGCCGCGGCTTAGGCTTAGGAGTGACTCTTGGGGTGGGCGCAGGCTTGGGTTTGTAAACAGGTTTCGGCGTTTCCACGATCCGCGGAGCGGGCTTGGGATCTGGTTTGGGTTCACGTCGCTTCAGCTTGGTGCCTCGCTTGGGAGGATTGTCCGCCCACTCTTCGATGTAGTTCCCTTCCTCGTCAAATGGACCGATGTCGGGGTTGTAGGTCGGCGTCTTGTTTTTGGAGCAACTGGTCAGACCGACGATTGCGAAGAGAAAGAAGGGAATAAGGCAGGTGCGCAGGCTCATTGAGGCAGGGAGTCTTTGGGAGAGCGTTACAAACTCAAATGTTTGTTAAGATGGCTAAAATAAACTACGCACAAGGCTTTGTCGACCTGTCATCCAAAGAAAAAGCAGTTGCCTTTCTTCCTAGGCGTCGCCGGTTGTGATCACCTCCAGGCGAATATCGCCAGATGGAATGATCTCATCGGCGTGCTCAAAGAACGATCGCCGGATTTGATCGAAGGAATCCCGGGTCCGGGGCAGGGGATGAATCTCCCGAGCGGTGCGATCCAGTGGATCTGAAACCCGCAGCTGGAGCTGCGAGGCGAGAAGGACATGAATCCGATAACCAAGCAGGTAGTGGCTTTTCTCCAGGCGGGGACGAAGGGAGAGAAATTTGCCGATCATGCGATTCAATCCGCTTTGGAAAAAGACCCGCCTGAGTTCGAGGAGAGTGTCGCCACCCTTTCCGTGATCCTTTCGATATGGTTCTCCAAGTTCGCGGTCGATCCAATCGATGACCGCAAGCGCGGTGCTTTCGAGGATTTCCGACTTTGGGAGTGACGCTGTCTGCTGATCTGAGCTCATCTGACCTGGGAAAAGATTGGATGGGGGCTGGCAATTTTCAAGAAATGACTGAGACTGAGTCTCAGTAACAAGAGGGGCATAACGAAAACGATTTGCGATTGGTCCCGGAAGGATCTTGAAAGGAAGGCGTCGAAGCTACGGGCGCTGACCGAAAACCCATGCTTCTACTGTCGGAAGTGCGGACGTGTTGTGAACACGAAAAAAGCCCTCTGCAAGGCAAAGAGCTTTGAAATTGAGGAAAATCCCGAAGATGGGGAACTGGCTTACTTGAGGTAGCTGTTGAGGAACCAGACGGCTTTTTTGTGGATGGCAATCCGGCCGATCAGGAGATCTTCGGTCTCGGCATCTCCGGCATCTGCGGTAATGGTGCGTGCTTTGTGGGCGGCCGAGATGACAACTTCGTGCGCGAGAAGAACGGATGACACCCAATCCTTGGCTGAAGTTCCGGCTGCGGTGGGTCCTTCGGCAACGGTGGACATTTCGGCAAATCGTTTGAGGCCCCCTTCAGCGTATTGACCCAGTGCACGAACCCGCTCGGCGAGGTCATCAATCGCGACGAAGAGTTCTTCATACTGGGTCTGGAACATTTGATGAAGGGTGAGAAAGTCGGTTCCCTCAACATTCCAGTGAGCGAGGTGAAGCTGTCCAAGGAGACCGTAGGATTCAGCGGCAACCTGATTCAGGTTTACCGCGATGGACGTGATGGCGGATGTCTCTATGTTGTCAGTGGATTTGGTAATACTCATGTACGGGCGATAGTGCTTCTCCAAATCGGAGCAACTCTTGAGATTTAAAATTGCCCTTGTTTAATCTTCTACCAAATCCGCTGTTAGCCTAGCTTCCGCCCGTCGGTGGCATGGTCACCGATGATTTTGGGAAGCCCGTCGCACGGGCAGGAAATTGATGGGGAATCCGGTGAAGTCGATGTCGACGTATTCCGGAGCGGTCCCGCCACTGTAAGTTTGTTCTCCCGTGAGAATGAGCGAGCCAGATCGCCAGCCTGAAGTCTTTTGACAATCAGGAGCCTGCGGAGTTCAGGTTCCCGACTTGATAAAATAAATGACCAAAGAAAAAACCGTCCTGATTGGACTGACGGGACTTCTTGGCGTGGGAGCATCCTGTGGCCAAAAAGTGGAAGAACTGGAGCCGTTGACTGTGCTTGCGAGGCGAATAGAATCGCCAAGCGATGACAATGCCTCGTCAGTTGGCATCATGACTGCCGGGGAGTTGGCCAGGATGCAAAGACATCGACTTCTCGAATCCCTGGATCTCATTCCCGGAACCCAGGTGTTATCGACAGCCGGATTGACGGGAAATACGGGAACGGCGATCATTCGTGGCCTTCCGAGCCGATACCAGCAAATCATGGTCGACGGGGTCAGGGTTTCCGATAACACAAATTCTGCGGGGAGCTTTCTCGCAAACGGTCAGCTGGGACAGATCACTAATATCGAGGTGCTCCGGGGGCCGCAGAGTGTTCTTTATGGCACGGGTGCCGGTGGCGGTGTCATCGGCTACGAAACCGCTGTTGGTTTGGGAGATCCCGAGCACCAGTTCTTTGCAGAAGGTGGTAGCTTCGAGACATTTCGAACTGCTTTGAGTTCACGTGGACAGCTCGAGGATCTCGCTTACGGCGTGGAGATGGGCTACCAATTCTCTGGCAATGATACCCACGATGCTCTTCCGTTGCATGACTATGGTCAGACCTACTTTAACCTGGCGTTGCAGTGGCAGCTCAAGGAGGATCTTCGCTTGAAGGTCAGCTATCGCGGCACTGATAATCGTCTCGAAACCCGGGCTTCAAATGTCTTTGGAGTTTCGAACTCGGAAATCGAAACCGAGACCGCATTGCTCTCGGCGAACCTCTTTTATCAGGTCAATCCCGATTGGAAATCACGCCTGACTGCGGGTGTCTATTATGAAAACTATCGTGGCGATTTTGACGGCTTTCTATTCGGAACTGATCAGGAACGCTGGACCATAAACTGGAGCAATGAAGTCGCGCTAAGCGAAGCTGTGACGGTGGTCGCCGGGCTCGAGGGCTCGATCAGTCGCTTTGAGAATTCGGGTGGTAGAAGTGTCGATGAATCCATTTTAGGAGCTTATGCCAATTTCTACTACCGCCCGATCGAAGCGCTCCTTCTCGAAGCTGGCGGGAGATATGACGAACACAATGAATTCGATGGTGATTCAGCCTGGAATGTTGGTGCTGTTTATACCATTTCAGGATCGGGGACCCGGATTCACGCGCGAGCCAGTGAGGCTTATCGTAATCCGAGTCGGTTGGATTCTGAATTTTTTCCCTCGTTCTTTTCCAATCAGTTTGCGAATCCGGATCTCAAATCAGAACAAATCATGGGATGGGAAACGGGAGTCACCCGGCAGCTGGGTGATCATGAAATTTCTGCAACCTACTACCAGCAGGGATTGGAGGATGCAATCGTGACCAGCTTTCCGTCATCGGGAACTTCGCAGCGGGTCAATCAAGCCGGCAAATCGTCGGTGAGTGGTCTGGAGATTTCGGCCAGTGGAAAGCTGGTTTCAGATCGGATAGGGTATCGCGTGGCGTTCACTTCTCAATTTGATGAGGAGGTGATTGATCTTCCCAATCATCTTGTTTCCTTTGATCTGAACTACAATGCGGAGAATTGGTCGGTTGGGGCCGGAATTTCTTATGTCGGCGAGGCTGCCTATCTGGCTCCGGGAAATCCCAAGACCGATTCGCGAACTCTGGCGAGGATATACGGTCGTTATGAGGTGAACGATTCGCTTTCGTTCCATGCCCGGATCGAGAATGTTTTTGATCAGGACTACCAGTTGTTCCCCGATACATTTGGAAAAGGAACCGGAGTGGAGGGGCCTGGGAGAGCAATCTTTGCAGGAGCGACTCTGTCCTGGTAAAGCCGACATCGGATCTGTTGCGGTGCGTGAGGGAGGTTTTTTTACAAAATCTCCCTCACGCAGGAACAACAACGCACGTTTCTTGCGGAACACTTCTAAGATGCGGCGATAAATCTGTTTGTCACCGAAAAACTCCTGTTAGATGAACTATTTCGATAGTTTGCGGATCTCGGTACCGATTCCGGATTTGGTGA
>CBFHQJ010000162.1:0-7345 GCA_965657795.1 Akkermansiaceae bacterium | reverse complement strand
CGGCTTGGAAGAGGATGAGGCCCACACCAAAAGACAACTTGACCGGATCTCGACTTTATTCAGCGCTTCCCTAACGCTGAGCCTTCCTTGCCTCAAGCCGGTCGATTCCCACCATAAAACCTGGATCTGCAGACTCGTTTTTCCCCGTAATATGGACATCGACCTGCAGTGGCTCTCCCGGACTCACGTTGACGTTTTGAAAGATTAACGGGACTCCCGGCAGCACCGCCTTCGTATAAAGATCAGCCTCTTGGAGCTGTCCATTTGTCGCAACCTTGATCCTCGCGTAGTCCCGCGCTGTCGTCGGGTAAAGAGTGAGATCGTAAGTCCCGGGCTTCAACCCCTTCAGAGTCATTGAAAGGACATCGCCAGGTTTCCCACCCGTCCACCAAAGGTGATTGTCGCCCGACCAGCCCGGCCCGAAGCTCTTCATTCCCTGACCGATCACCTGACCACTGTTCGCCTTTGCTGTCTTGGCCAACATCTCTCCCTCAAAACGAATCACGCCCTTTGCAGGGGGACCAACTGTCTGTCTCGGGTCGGGAGCCTCCGGACCTTCACCCGGGAGTGGCACTTGTGAAGAGCTTCCGAGATACTTCACCAAGTCCGCGACTTGCTTTGGAGCCAAGGCATCAAAAAGCCCGGCCGGCATGAGTGATTGCGCAAGTTCCTGACGCTCCTTAATCTCTTCCTTCTTTACTTCGGTCACCGTTCCACCGGGCATCGCCAACTCAATCACCTGATCGGTCTCACGCCGCACCATGCCACTCAGACTTGAACCATCCTTCAAGGAAAGGACATTTAGCAAATAGTCTTTCCCAACAACTGAACTCGGCGCGAGAACGTTCTCAAGAAGGTAGGAAATGTTGGCACGATTCGAACCAGTAAGGTCAGGACCGAGAGCAATGCCCTCCCCGAATAACTGATGACAGGCGCCACAGGTCTTAGTGAAAACCACGCGACCACGCGAAGAATTGGCCTTGGAAATCACCGTTGAATTCAACTTCTCCTCCCACTTTTTGATCTCTCCCGACAAATTTCCCAAATCCACAGCCACCCCGGATCGGGCCCAATTTTTCGCAATCAACACATCGATTTCCTCATTTTCAAACCGCTCAAACTGTTGGAGCAAAACCAAGGAAACTAAAGACGAAGGAACCATCTTTTGATCGACCGCCTGCAATAAAACCAAAGCCATATCTGAACGCGACGCCAATAAATTGATGGCATCGTTCCTGAGCTTGATCGGGAAGCCAGCGAGATGTTCTACAAGCGCCTTGGCCGTTCCCTTTCCGGGATGTCCACGCAACGCTTTAATCGCAACCTCCTGCATGCTCCGCACGTGCAAGAGACTGCCTGCCAGAACTGCGAGTTCGGGATCCTTGCCATTGATCAAACACTCCATCGCGCGGTTTCGGGCGAAAGCAGGCTGCTTTCCATCTTCAGCCACCGATCTCCAATATCTGAAGAAATCGGCATCACCAAACGGCCCGCCAAGCTGTGCCAGAAGCCCTTCAATCACCTCCTGGTTCCCACCCAACTTCCGGCCTTTGGCTTTGATCTCTTCCCAGTTCGCCGGCTTATCGAAGGAATCGACATTCTCAAGTGATTCCAACAATTGCTTGGCGAGTAGTTCAAATGCAGCGAAACTCTTCGCCTCGGATAAGGAACGGGTCATCGCAAGTCGTCCTTCCCGAGTTCCCGTAGCCCGGCGAATCAAAAACTGCTTTAACTTTGGCCACGCTGCCTTCTCTCCCAACGCAAGCGCACGGGCCGGATCCACCTCAACCAAAGGCTCAATGCCATACCAGCAAAGCAGTGGAATATTCTTATCCAAACCACTCATGGAATGGCTTATCAGTCCCTCGGCAATTTCCCATCGATCATCAGGATTTAACCTTTGAAGCAGGGAAGCCAGGTGTCGCCTGACAATGAGGGATTCCTCCTCCCAGGCCATTTTTGTTAGCCTTTCTCTTAGTCCTTGGCCGATGCGTTGATCATCGGGGCGAGGCAAAGCCCAAGCTCTGATATGCGGGCTCCAATCATTGAGAGCGTGAAAACGAGTCTCCTGATCAACCAGGCCACATAGATCCGCAGCCCAAAACCCCCGCAAACGAACCCGGGTCTCAGAACTTTCTTGTAGCTTCCTGAGAATGGGGTGAACGGCATTCAGGTCCAAAGTTCGATTCACACTGCGCTCATGTAAAACCCTTCGGGCCAACCGCGAACGAACTTCATTTCGGTCGGCCACCAACCCGGCCAACTCACGATCACTTGCCTTGGTCAAATCGATCGAAGGGCTTTTTTTGCCTCCATGGCGCACGCGAAAAATGCGCCCGTTGCTACGATCCCAAATTTTCACGTCGCGGTGATGGCAGGTTTGCGGATCGACCCAGTCCGAAAAATACATTGCGCCATCCGGGCCCTGTAAAAGTGCGACTCCGATAAAATCATGATTATTGGTAAGAAGAAAATCAGGCCGATGCCTCGCCGAATATCCCGAACCTTCTTTCTCCAGCTTCTCTCGAACGATCCTATGTCCATGGAGATTGTGAAAAAACGGCGCCCCTTGATATTCCTTCGGAAATTCATCTCCCTGATAAATGGTAAGTCCACAATGGGCGTGACCGCCCCCGAGCGCAGAGGTATCTGAAGGAGCGGGTCGGCGCGCTGTAAAGTTGTCGCCCCAAAATGCATGATCCCCGATATTCCCGGCAAAGTGTGAATGATCAGCAATCGTCTTGATGTCAGAGTATGTGTGGGGATTAAAATGAGATCCCGCCTGCCTTTGATATCGTCCCCCCTGAGCAAGGTGGTAGAAATGAGGAATGACACAGGCACTCACAAACCAATCGCCGACTTCATTATAGTCTAATCCCCATGGGTTACTGGTTCCGTGCGCGTAGACTTCGAACTTCTTTGAAGCCGGATGAAACCTCCAAACTCCGGCGTTGATTTTTTCGCGGTCCACATCCTTCGACCCGGGTTTCCCCACATTGGAATGAGTGAAGACACCATGGCAACCATAGAGCCACCCATCCGGCCCCCAGGTAAAAGAATTCAGGGTCTCATGGGTATCCTGATAACCCCAGCCATCCAGAAGGATTTCAGGTTCTGAATCAGGAATATCATCGCGGTTTTCATCAGGAAAAAAGAGTAAATAGGGGGCAGCCCCAATATACACTCCACCAAATCCGATTTCGATCCCGCTTGCCAGGTTGATCCCCTCTGCAAAAACCTTTCTTGAATCAAAATCACCATCTTTGTCCTTATCCTCAAAGATCACAATCCGGTCCGCCCCCTCGCCTTCCTCAGCCCTTACCGGATAAGTGTGCCCTTCAAGAACCCAAAGCCTGCCGCGCTCGTCGAAACACATCGCAATTGGCTGCGTAACCTCCGGCTCCGCTGCAATCAAATCCACCGAAAACCCCTCCGGAACCTCCATCTCAGCAAGGGATTCCTTGGCCGACATCCCGTGTTGGTAACCGTCTTGTGGCCGTCCCCCTGCCACCTGCCACTTGGGGAGAGCCCGATGTTCCGATTCTGTTTTCTGGAAATGAATGATGAGCCCCTTCTTATTGCTCGTCACGACATCGACTTTCCCGTCGTCATTGAGGTCAGCAACCTTCACCTCAACGCCAACTCCCGAGTCCTCGTCAATGAGATGCGGAACAAATTCGAGTCCGTCTTCGGTCCGGATATTCCTAAACCAATAAAGAACCGGAGCCTGCAGTCCCCCCGCGTCCTTGCCTTGATGAGCCAGAAATCTCTTTCCGGTTACAAAATCCATACGCCCGTCTCCATCCACATCAGCCTTTGACAAGGCATGCAGCTGGGAAAAAACGACACCATAGGCATCCTCGGTCGAACTTTTCCCCATGAGATCACGGCGCAAAAACTTCCCTCCCTCTGTTTGCTCGAACCACCCCAAGCCATAGCCGTGAGCATTGTAAGAGCTCACAATATCGGCATCCCCGTCGCCATCGAAATCATGTATCAAAATCTGAGCCCCTCCACCTCCGTATTTTCCGTTCGACCAAACATGCTTGGTCCATAACCCACCCTGCTTTGCGGGTTGCTTATACCAATGCAGCCTTTCAATAATGTCATCGCGACCATCACCATTGAGATCCCCCACTCCAAGTCCGTGACCAAAAGGAGTGATGGCATCGCCCGGCAAGGAAATCATGTTCCACTTCCAGGGGGCTAAAGCATCATTCGTTGCTTCATAGTATCCATAAGCACCCGAGCGAGCGCAAACGATCTCCGGACATCCGCCCGGAATCAAATCAACAAAATGAGGCGATTCATTGGCAACTTGTTCCGCGATCACTTGTTCCGACCAAAGACTGGCATTTCCAGGGTTTACAAAAATCCTCGCATCCTTCCCCGGAAAACCGAACACCATGAGATCGTTCTTCCCATCTCCATTGAAGTCATGGACGAACTTGAAAAAGGAATTCGAATAGCCTCGGGTTTCGTCGAAGTCCACGCCCTCTCTATACCGAATCTCCTCCTGAAAATCGGGGCCAGCCCGCCAAAACGGCCCATATGCGAGATCCACCACCCCATCGCCATTCAAATCGCCCACACCGGCTCCTTCGGCATGGAAGGCAGAGGTCAAAGAATCATGTTCCCACGAATCCATGGCAACACAAGGAATTACCGATATCGAGAGGCTGAGCAATTTACGAATCGTCATTTGAGAATCGAAATACTCTAAACGAACGAAATTTTGTCACAATGCTCTTCCTTGGATTTTTGCTCGATCACCCCGAACAAGACCTGCATCCTCCCAAGAATCTTCAAATACTATGGAACGCAGAGAATTGATGAAAATGATGGCCGCTTCCCTTGGTGGAAGCATTGCCCTGCCAGACAGCGCTTTTTCCAAAATGGGCGAACCCTTTGACCCGGCCGAACTCACCTTCTTCCGCCCCGGGCAGAGGGCCCAAGTTGCCATGATCGCCGAGGCAATTATCCCCCGAACCGACACCCCGGGCGCCATCGATGCCGGCGTTCCCGGATGGATTGAAGTGATCGTTAAAGATTGCCTGGAAGAAGGAGATCAAAAGGTAATCGTTGAGGGGCTCTCTGATCTCATGAGACGGTGCCAGAATCAACACGGTAAGGATATTGGCCAACTCAGCGGAGAGGAGCAGGTCAAATTCCTCAACAAAATGAACAACGAAACAATTGCCCAGAAACGGAAAGCGCAAAAAGAGGGTAAGAACCCTCCCCGCACCTTCCTTGAGCAATTCAAAGATCTTACCAAGTTTTGTTACTGTAGCTCTGAACTGGGAGCAACCGAGGCCCTTGAACTCACTTTCGTGCCGGGCAAGTGGATCGCTTCCATGCCCTTGAAACCCGGCCAGAAGGCCTGGGCGATGTAAACTGAATTGAACGAAACAATTATGAATGTCAGCACAAAGGGAAAAGCATCCCACACTTTCGACGCCATCGTAGTCGGCTCTGGAATCTCCGGTGGCTGGGCTGCCAAAGAGCTCACCGAAAAAGGCCTCAACACTCTCGTCCTCGAACGCGGCCACGACGTCAAGCACATCGCCGATTACAAGACCACCAACTCAATGCCCTGGCAGTTGAATTGGATGAACAAGCCATCGCGCGAAATGCTCAAACAACAAAGCAAGCAGGCACGCACCGGCTACACGGTGAGACCCGAGGCTTCTTATCTGTTTGTTGATGACGAAGACCATCCTTACGAGGAAAAGAAACGATTCGATTGGATGCGCGGATACCACACCGGAGGCCGCTCCCTCATGTGGGGCAAACAGTCCTACCGCCTCAGCCCCCTCGATATGGAAGCCAACGCCAAGGAAGGCATTTCCATCCCCTGGCCCATTTCCTACGAAGAACTTGCACCGTGGTATTCCTACGTTGAGAAGTTTGCCGGAATCAGCGGTTCAAAGGAGGGCCTCGCGCAACTTCCAGATGGAGAATTCCAACCTCCCATGGATCTCACCCCTCCAGAGCTCGATCTCAAGACTGCCATCGAGAGTAAATGGAAAGGTCGCACCTTGATTCCAGGTCGGGTGGCTCACCTGACCGCACCCACCAAGGAGCAAATCGCCCTAGGCCGTGCCAGCTGCCAATACCGGAACCTTTGCCGCCGTGGCTGTCCCTTCGGCGCTTACTTTAGCAGTCAGGCCGCAACCCTAAAAGCAGCCGCTAACACCGGAAAAATGACCCTTCGTCCCCACTCAATCGTTCACTCCGTGATTTACGATGACAAGGCGGAGAAAGCAATCGGAGTTCGACTCATCGACGAGATCACCTTCGAAACCATCGAATATTACGCCAAGATCATCTTCTTGAATGCCTCCACCGTGGCCTCGACCGCCATCCTCATGAACTCCAAGTCAAAGCGCTTTCCAAATGGCATGGACGAAAGTGGTTCCCTTGGCGGTTACCTCATGGATCACCACCTCGGAGCAGGAGCCAGCGCCACCCTCGAAACCCACCAAGACAAGATACACTACGGTCGACGCCCCAACGGCTTCTACATCCCCCGTTTCCGGAACTTCAACGAAAAAGCAAAAGGCAACTACCTTCGCGGATTCGGTTATCAGGGCGGCGGGATGCGCGCCAAATGGACCCGCTGGATCGATGGCTTCGGAGCGGACTTCAAAAAAGAACTCACCTCTTTTGGACCTTGGGGTCTCTTCGTCGGAGGCTTCGGAGAATGCCTGCCTTACGAGAACAATCGGATCGCACTCAGCAACGAGAAGACAGACAAATGGGGCCTTCCGCTCGTCGTTGCCGACGCTGAATTCCAGCAGAACGAACTCAACATGCGTGAAGACATGATGAATGACGCTGGCGAAATGCTTGAAGCGGTCGGAGCCAAAAAAGTCCGCACCTTCAATCGCAAGCCCAGCATTGGACTCGGTATTCACGAAATGGGAACGGCCCGCATGGGAAGCTCACCAAAGGAGTCAGTTCTCAATCAACACAACCAAGTCTGGGGAGCCAAAAATGTCTTCTGCACCGATGGATCCGCCATGGTCTCAGCCGGTTGCCAGAATCCATCCCTCACTTACATGGCACTGACCGCCCGAGCCGCCGATTATGCCGTGAAAGAGCTTAAAAAAGGCAATCTTTAGAATCGCCAAGAAGGCCGAAGCTTATAGCGCAGCCATAACATAGAAAAGCTTCCCAACCCAAACGATTGCTATTTCTCACCCTTCGTCATTGATGACCGAAAGGTAACAATAGTTGCAGCAAAATGGGTATCAATTGAACTGATGGCAGCATCATTCTTTAGGCTGTGTGGACAAATTAAAAACCCTTGAAAATCAGTGAATTTGAGTGATTTTAGGTCATG
>CBFHQJ010000161.1:0-7346 GCA_965657795.1 Akkermansiaceae bacterium | reverse complement strand
ACAAAGGTCTCCAAAATGCTCATCCTTCATGATTCCCCCCCTTTCGTAATCAGTTCTTGCTCTACACACAGGCGGAGTTTTTCCCGCAGTCGCCCGAGAAGTTTATAGAGGCTGTTGACCGAGCGATCTGTCCGTTGAGCTAGCTCGCTCAAAGCACCTGACCTTTCATAAGGCATAAGAACAAGGCGTCTATTCTCAAGGGATAATTTCTGCAAACATGAATCCAGAGCTCTTCTCTCAAAATGAATCCTTTCAGAATTAGAATCGGGTGTGTCCTCTGCCAACAGCGCTACTGTTTCCTCGCTTAGAACAAGCCGATCACGTACCACCGAGCGACGTGCATGCATTGCTTTGAAGCGGACGATCACTTTTGCCCAAGGAACAAATCCCTCCTCATTCTCGAGCTGATCCAGCTTATTCCACATCACCACACTAGCCTCCTGAAGGACATCATCTACTAATTCCCACGAAGGAAGTAGGGTGCGCAAAAATGCCCGCAGCTCAGGTTCATGCGCGACTAACATCCGCATAAATCCAGCTTCCTTCTCTTTATTCATGATCAGTAAATACGTCGACTTTCCCATTAATTCCCGGCCAATGATCAACCTGCCGGAAAAAAGTCACTTTGTTTTCGACTAGCAGTCGGATACCACTCTATCAGGAAATTCCCTCAAGAGCGATATCCGCCTCTCCGAAACGGTCGCACGGAACTCCCATCCGCTGCAACATTGCGAGATGGAGCCGGGACATAACCCCCTTACGCACCCACTCCTATCCCTTCAACGACGCCCTAAGGTGCTCCACCCCAAAAGCAAACTCCTAGCAGCCCCCCTCAAGGCCTCGGCCTCGGAAAGACATGGATGAAACGGGCTTCAACCAACCAGTTTCATAAGAGCCATTTTCAAACCTCTCTTTGGTTCTTCCAGAGAGAGGTTTTTTTCGGCCCGGCATCAGTAACCCGCTCGCTATAAATATTCCTATGAGGAGGAAGGAGCTCACGAAGTCATTGCTCCCAATCACCACTCCCCCTGAAAAATAACGAAGGCGACGCGGAATCACCTTCTTCTCCTCAGGGCCCGCGCCTCCTTGGCCCGCCGGAGCTCGGCGTAGGAGGCTGCGCGAGACTTCACCTCATCCCCAACTTCATCAATGGGGATGAAACCTTTACCGCATCGCTTCGCGGAACCGGAATGAAATGGAGATAGTCCACAGACAAATGCTTTCGACACATCGCCACAGAGCGCTCGTTGCCGCCGATCTCGACTTGAGAGCCTTCTTTGATCACCCGATCCAGCCGACAAGATCACCATCCCCACCAGCCCCGGCCCCGGCGAAAAAACGGAAGGCCGCTGAAAATCACTTTTCTTGAATTCCTTCAGAGGATTCCGGTCCGTCCGGATCATTGGAAATCCAGACTCTGTCCAACTTCGCTCCGTCCTCACGGTATCCAATCGTCAAATGGTGCTTTCCGGCCTCGAGGTGAAAGACGTCCAGCTTCACCCAACTCCACCCCGGCGTGACGAGATTGTTGCACATCTGGAAATTCCCTTTATCCATCCTGATCCAAAACGAATCGTCATCTGCGCTTGCACAATTCAATCGGGCGAAGAGGGCGTAAGGGCCGCCTTGTTTCACTTCGAATTCCAAATCCACCACACCCTGCTTTGGCTTGCCTCGCCGCAAGAAGCGCCGTCAAATTTCCTATCGATCCACCATGAGTCAACACACCGCCGGCATTGTCCGGAAAGCCGAGAAGCCTATTCAGAAACTGAACGACCCGATGTTCCATGACGGTCTGCATCTGACCCATTTCATAAACGGCCATGCTATTATTTAGGAGGGCATTGGTGGCTTCAATCAGGGCTGCTTGAGGAAGCACTGTCGCGACTTGATGCCCCATATAGTGGCGATGGTGCAGGTGGTTGGAATGCGCGATCAACGACGCTAATCTCTCCAGTAAATCTTCATTGGGCTCGGTGGAAAATCCACTCTCCACCAGGTCCAACATCCCGGCTGGCGGGACTACTGGAAGGACCGGCATTTCGGATTCGCCCGAGGCCTGTTCCAGATAACCCGAGAGGAGGTCAACCCATCGGTGACCAAGAGTTCGAAACCTTTGAGGATCGAATGCTTCTTCCAGAGACATGATTGAGAGTAGCAAACTTGCCACGTCTGTCGACAGAGGGTTGTATGTTCAATCTCGCGACTCATAGTCGGACTTGGTCACTTCTTGGGACTCAAATAATCCTTCAACACCTTGGCTATCTCCTTCGCCCCCTCCGCGTTAGGATGCAAGTGATCAGGAAACCACTCCGGGTGCCCCTTCAATGGAAGCTCCATATCAACGGTCTCAACCCCTTCGAGATCGGCCACCTTGCCAATCGCCTCATTGATCTCATCTACCCGGCGACTCCCGTAAAAAGTCTGTCCCGGATAAAGGGGAGCCAGCTTCTTCCACAGAATGACTCTGGGTTGACACGGAAGGTCCCGGTAACTCCTTACCAACAGCTGGTAGTCCTTAACAAAATCATCTTTCCCGAACTCCAGCCAATCCATGAGGTCGTTGATCCCGAGATTACAGATCACGATGTCCGCCTCAAATTCCAGTGCCTGTTCATGCTCAGGCATAAAGACATATCCTCTTTTCTCAGCCCCCTTCATCGAACGCCTCACAACTCCCCGCCCCGAATCCCCAAAGTTTTTCACCAGGTAATCTTTCCCGAGAAACTCACCAAGTAATGCCGGATAGCGGAGAGTCGGGTCCAAAATGCCAAAACCTTCCGTAATTGAATCGCCAATACACGCCACTCTAATTTGCCCGGCCTTTCTCACCGGCCAATCGTCACTCCGAAAAGGGCTCACCGGCAAGCCTTGAACATTGACCAGATTACATTTCGGATCATTGCCCCACGCATAACGAACAGCTACCGGCAGCGGCACCTTTTCCGAAGTAAGAACGATGGAGTCGCCCTTCAACACACCTTTCGCCGGGTGAAATACGCGATCATCTCCTGCGATCTCAAACCCTATCGGCTCTGTTCCGTCAGTCGTCTTGAGAGCTTGATCAAAGTCCACCCTCACATCTCTGCGAACCGGCCTCACCCTCACGACGACCGGACTTTCCGCCACAACATCTTGTCCATACGTCTTCGCCAGAGCCAGTCCGGCCAAACGCTCCCCGACCGGGCGCTTATCCGTCGGATGCACATTGTTGGGATGCCCCACATCGATAGTCACCGCCATTCCAACATTGAGATTCGCTTGGGAGGCTTCCAATTGCATCTCACGAAACACCGGCCAACTTCGATTCAGCCCGGGAAGCTGAACATAGTAAACCGGCAAATCTTCAGCCCTCCATGCCCGTCGCCACGACTGAATCAACGCGTCAAATTTCCGACGATTGACGGTCTTGGAAGCTGGCGCTCCGGAGCCTCCGCTCAGAGTCGCATTCGACTCACCCTGATACCACAGCACGCCCTTGACCGGATAGGGCAGCAAAGGTTGCACGCCCGCATTCCATAAAAAAGTCGGCGCAAACGGATGAGGTGGATTCCTCCCTTTGACAGGATTCTTGAACCACTCGGTGAGATTCAAAGCCGCCCGCTCACGACACCAACGCGGGTAGTCAGGATTTTCCCACCATTGATCAAGCAGGCCCTTCAATCGCTCATCTCTCAAGAACGCCCCCTTTGGCAAATGAGCCTCAATGGGGCTTCCCCCAACCCCCAAATGGATGACACCAATCGGAATATTCAGTCTCTCTTCGAGTTCCTTGGCAAAGAAATATCCAACCCCCGAAAACTCAGCCAAACTCTGGGCCGAAGCCCGCTGCCAGCCCTTGGTTTCATAATAATTACGCTCATCAATTTCCCTGAGAAATTCCCGGGAAAAACGCGCTCCCCCCGGATGCAATCGCCCCTGAAAATTAAAGACCCGAATTCTAGAATTCCCCCCGCTTTCCAGCTCTTCCTTCCCACCCTTACAATCCTTCAACATCCACCTCATGTTCGATTGCCCCATGGCAATCCACACTTCCCCAAAAACCAGATCTTTCCTCAACAAGCGTTCCCCTTCAGAGACGACTTCCATCGTGACCCCTTCAACCGAGGCCCCCGCCGCCTCGAAATCCACCTGCCAAAAGCCCTCCGCCGAAGCGGTTGTCTTCGCCGATCGATTACCAAGTTTTACCGTCACCATTCCGCCCGGAACCGCTTCCCCCCATACCGGGAGCGGCTTCCCCGCCTGCAACACCGCGTGATCGGTAAAAGGCAACGCAAGTTCCAGTGCAGCTCCCAACCACCCGCTCAGGAACAAAAACAAGACACTACTTCGGAAGAGCATTCCGCCACCCCTTCCCACGATCGAGGAGCAACGACAAGGTCTCGCCCACCTCCGACCTCTCGCCTTCATGCAGAAGGTTCAATTCTTCATTCGGATCCTCCAGCTGATCATAGAGCTCCCTCGCAATCACCTTGTCGCCCTGAATCCATTCCACGTATCGATACTCGTTCGTTCTCATGGCATAGCCCTTGACCTTGCCTCTACTAAATTGAGAAAAGGCCGCACCTTTCCAATCTTGAGACGGATTCTCCATCAAGGGAGCCACGCTACGACCTTCCAAATGGCCGCCAACCTTGAAGCCACATAAATCAACCAAGGATGGATAAACATCCACTAACTCCACCAGGGCTTTCGTTTTCTTCCCCTTCGCCGTCATTCCGGGAGCACGACATATCATCGCCACCCTTGTATCCAGTTCGTAATTCGTGGTCTTTCCCCAAAGACCTTTTTCTCCCAAATGATAACCGTGGTCACTCCAAAGCATCACCACGGTATTGTCAGCCAATCCATTCTCTTCAAGAGCATCCAAGACCCGGCCGATCTGGGCATCGATGTAGCTGATGCACGCATAGTAGGCATGCCGCGTTGATCTTTGGTTCGCATCAGAAAAGCCCCCCTTCTTGGGTTGATCGGTGTAACGCCTCTTTTCCCCGGAGCCATGCCCGGCAAACTTCGGTGCTCCGGCCGGCCACTTCTGATTTTTTGCCAGCTGTATTTTCTCCCGGTCATAAAGATCAAAATACTTTTTGGGGGCAATGTAGGGTGAGTGCGGTTTGATAAACCCAACCGCCAAAAAGAAAGGATCATTTTTTTCCTCTCCGAACTCATTAAGATACTCCACCGCCCGCTGCGCAACCTGACCATCGTAAAGCACATCATCCTTCACCGGAGCCGCTTCTTCAGCAGGACCAAAAACCAAGTAGCGGTCCCACTCGTTAATCGGCCTATTCGGGAACATTCTCTTGAAAATTCCCTGCGCCGCTTCGATCCCCTCCTCTGTGTAATAGTATCGGGGCCCGGGACGAAATGCCGGAACACTCCAACTTTGATCATCGCCCATGACATCCCATTTCGGAGCCTGACCTTTTGGAAACACCCCGTGATTGATCTTCCCGCAAGCCGCTGTGAAATAACCCGCCTCCTTGAAAAATTGCGGCAGCGTCACCACCTCGGGATTCTTGTCACGATAATGGGCATGGTTCCCGTGAATCCCAATCGAATCAGGTCGCAAGCCCGTTAGTAGGCTCGCCCGCGAAGGCCCGCAAATTGCCTGCTGACAGTAGGCCCGCTCAAACAAGAGGCCCCCTGCCGCCAAACGATCGATATTTGGGCTCTTTACATGTTCCGCTCCATAGCACCCCGACTCCGGTCTCATATCATCAACCACAATCATCACGACGTTCAATGGCTTCGCCAAGGCTGCCCCTTGAATCAGGCACCAAAGAATCATCGAGCGAATACGCATAATTAAAATTCCTTCACCTCCATTCCCCGGACAATGACATCAATCTGGTTACCTTTCCATACCAGTAATCCAAAATTTAAAAATCCTACGCCTAACATTACCTACTGGGCTTCAATCGACAAACTCCTGTCATCACTGGTCCTAAACCAACGGGAAACCATGAATCCACCCGACTCCAAACGGCGAATCGCGCAACTCAAGAATCTACAAGCCTGGGAAACCAATATCGCTCGCATCCTTGGAGGGTGGCTACCCGGCATCCAACTTTGGGAAGCCAAACATGAAGTCGGACTCCACCTCTGGCAGGACCTCCAAACCGCCCGAGAGATTCGCACCCGCCTTTGGGAGCTTCGCGTCAACCGTCCCGACACCCCTGCAGTCAACCAAGCCGTCCTCCCGACCATTACCATTTTAGCATCGGCCCAGCACGACTTTGAAACCATCGCCGGATGCTATCTCGGTGTGAAACAAGCCCTCGTCACAGCCTACCGCGACTACCTCTCCCAAACCCATGCAACTTGGGACGCCCCATCTATCGAAATCCTCACCAAGGCCGCCGCGCAAAAAGAATCCCAAATTGAATGGGCCAAAGCTTACCTCTCTCAAGTCGGCACCTCCGGATCAGATCAACATCTTGTGCAACGATGGATCAACTACACCCGGGAACTCATTTCTGCGACCGGCGGAGTCACCGGCGATCAACCCACCACCGATCTGCCAATACCGCCCCCCGGATACTCCACACTCCTTCCCTTCGGCGAAGCCAAACGTGATTCGAGATTTCAAACCAAACTTCAGGGCTTCGAACGACCACCCGTTGAAGACACCGAAGCACACACTCTTTGGCAGTTCGTCAATTACACCATGGAAATGCAAGCCGCCGAAACCCTCGGCTCCGTTCTTTGGGAAGTCGAAGGGATGGATTGGGAATTCTATTATGACATTGCCCGGCATTGTTACGACGAATGTCGCCACTGCAAAATGGGCGAAGAACGTGTCCGCGAACTTGGCCACGAACTCCACGACTTCCCTCAATTCATTGGCAACTACGCGTGGCGCCAACTCTACGACCCCATGCGCCGCTACGCCATCCTCACTTACATTATCGAACAAGACTCCTTCGCACTCAAACACGACACCTATAAAAACTACGTTCAACTCAACGACACCACTTCAGCGGAAGCCGTCCTCTACGATATCATCGACGAAACGATGCATGTCCGCTGGGGCATCAAGTGGGTCCCAAAATTGATCCAACATCAGAAGGAATCACTTTCCCTTGAAGAGATCATCGAAGAGTGCCGCCATGCTGTCCTCGAGAATTCCCTTTCCCCTGCGCAACGTAACTCAGTAAAAGCCTAGCAAGCGCCCATTACCAGATCACTTTGGAAGCGACTGATTTCACCAATAACTACGGTGACAACCAAATCTCCTTCCTGCTAGGCCCCATCATTGGCTAGGGGAACACTGATTTAATCTCAATGGTCAACAAGGGGAAATCTTGCGAGGATTGGGGATGGAGCACCAGCCGGGATTTTCA
>CBFHQJ010000160.1:0-7491 GCA_965657795.1 Akkermansiaceae bacterium | reverse complement strand
CCAGAGCCCTCTGCTGCTTCGCTGCTCTGCGTGAGACAACTCCCCTCAAGCTACGCAACCACGGCTCGAAGAAAATCTCTGCGCCTCCGCGTGAGACCACCCACCAACCCAAGCTTCCAAAACAAGCCAATCCGGGGCAGCTTCCGGCAGATGGCAGACGTCTCCGACAAAGAGAAGCGCAGTTGGGTCATGTCCCGAATCACGGGGAAGGACACCAAGCCCGAACGCCTGCTCCGGTCGCTCCTGCACCGCCACGGATTTCGTTTCACCGTGAATGGTCCGCTGAACAAAAAACTCCCGGGTCGCCCTGACATCGTGCTGCCGAAACATGACACGATCATCTTTGTCCACGGCTGCTACTGGCACGGTCACACGGACTGCAAACACTTCCGGCTTCCGAAGTCGCGGACGGACTGGTGGAAAGAGAAGATCGGCAAAACCCAGGAACGCGATTTTGAAATACATATCGCCATTGCAACCGGAGATTGCCAGGTTCTCCTAAACAGCCTAACTTGGCATTGATGCCGGTTGTTCGAGTCACTTGTGCCCTGATCGAAAGACAAGGCAAATTATTGGTTGCCCAACGAGCCAGGGGCAAGGCTCTGGAAGGAAGATGGGAATTTCCAGGTGGTAAGATCGCTCCGGGGGAATCTCCCGAAGCATGTGTTTGCCGTGAGGTTGTGGAAGAGTTGGGGTGTCAGGTGCAAATTGAATCAAAGCTTAGCCCAGTCTCTCATGCTTACAACGAAGTGACCGTTGAGTTGATGCCTTTCCATTGCATATTGTTGGGCGGAGAGCCTGAGGCATTGGAACATAAACAGATTGTGTGGATGAAGCCATCCGCGATCAGGGCTCTCGATCTTGCCCAAGCCGACATCCCAATTCTCGAAGAATACTTAACGAAAAATGACGTTTCCTGAAGGCATTTATGACCAGCTAATCGATCGGAAAACGCGGGATCTGCTGTTGGAGAACCCCGAGCTGCGATCGATCGTCAAAAAAATTGATTCTGCAGAGTCTCCGGCTCGTTTCGCCGCCTTCCTTTCTCGAATCATTGAGGAGGCCTTACACCGGCAGGAGACCATCGAAACTCGACGGGACCTTTGTAACTCCATTATCGATCAGTTGTGCGGAGATGATGCGGTCAAATATCTCGTTGATCGAGAACTCACCCAAATCGAGGATAAAGACGTTCTCACTGAAATCACGCCATCGGCGCTTGGCAGCGAAAGCCTACCACGACCGGTGACTCCAATTTGGGAAAGTTCACTGTTTACTGGGGCCAAGAGTGATCCAAGGCTCGACCACGAACTCGTTCAGGAAATTCACTCGGCTGACAGAGTCGATTTTCTCGTAGCCTTCATTCGCTGGTCAGGGCTCCGCCTACTTCTTCCTGCTCTGACGGAAGCTGAAAAACGCGGGGTCCCTGTTCGCGTCATCACAACATCTTACATGGGCGCATCGGAGGCAAAGGCGGTTGAGCGGCTCGCTGGAATGTCTAATGTCCAGATTCGCGTCTCTTACGACACCGACCGCACCCGGCTTCATGCTAAAGCTTACCACTTTCACCGGGAATCCGGATTTTCGACCGCCTACATCGGTTCGGCGAATGTTTCATCTCCAGCCCTAACTAGTGGGCTGGAATGGAATCTCAAGGTGACAAACCAAGATCTTCCACACATCCTCGAAAAGTTTCTCGCCGAGTTCGAAACCTACTGGAACTCCCCAGAGTTCGTCCCGTTCGACCAAGCCGAGCCAGAACGATTTCGAAAGGCGATCCAAACCGCGAGAGACCGGCGCAGCGGACTGTCGACGGCATTTTTTGCGGACATCACGCCTCATCCGTTCCAAGAGCGGATACTGGAGGCGCTCCAGCGTGAGCGCAAAGCACACGGTCGATTTCAGAATCTCGTGGTCGCCGCGACCGGCACCGGAAAAACCGTCGTGGCGGCATTCGACTACGCCCGGTTTCGACGCGAAGCCATTAGCAAAGGGAAAACTGCGCGATTGTTGTTCGTCGCTCATCGAAAGGAAATTCTCGAGCAAAGCTGCGCCTGCTTTCGCGCGATTCTTCGCGATCAAAACTTTGGGGAACTCCACGTTGGTCCATATCAGGCAGCGACCTTCGAGCATCTATTCTGTTCTAACCTGAGCCTGGGTAATCTCCAGCTCTGGGATCGACTTGGCTCGGACTACTTCGACTACATCGTTATTGATGAAGCTCACCATGGTGCTGCCAGCACCTACCGCGATATTTTCGAAAGATTCCAGTCGAAGATTCTGCTCGGGCTGACAGCAACACCGGAACGGATGGATGGCGCCAGTTTGCTGCCGGACTTCGGCGGTAGATTTGCCGCAGAAATTCGCCTGCCCGATGCGCTCGAGGAGAAATTGCTCTGTCCCTTTCACTATTTTGCCGTCAGCGACCCTGTTGCACTGTCCGATGATCGGTTTTGGAGGGCGGGCAAATACGACAAGAACACTTTGGAAAACGTTTACACCGGGGCCGAAGCGACCGCGCAACAACGCGTCGACGCCGTGATCCAGGCCTTGGATACTTATCATGGGGACTACCATCAGGCGCGGGCGGTTGGCTTTTGCGTCTCGGTCAGGCACGCGGAATACATGGCCGAATGTTTCGAAAAAATCGGGATTCCCAGCCGCGCACTGCACGGGAAATCAGGAGATGCCATCCGAGAAAAAACGGTCCGGGAATTCCGCGATGGTAAGTTCCCATTCCTATTCGTTGTCGACATTTTTAACGAAGGCGTGGACATCCCTGACATTGATACCGTTCTCTTTCTACGCCCCACGAATAGCCTGACCGTTTTTCTGCAACAACTCGGACGCGGCCTTCGGCACGCCACTGAAAAGGACTGCCTCACCGTAATCGATTTGGTCGGCCAGATGCATCGGCGCTACCGGATCGATCGCAAGTTTGCAGCACTGCTTCCCGAACGACGTTTCCGAGTCGACCGTGAGGTCGCCGCCGACTTTCCACATCTGCCGGCTGGATGTTCGATTCATTTGGAGAAACAAGCCCGTCGGCATGTGCTCGAAAACATCAAGCGACACTATTCCAACCTCCAAGTTGCCGTCACCGAAAGCATCAAGTCATTCGAGAGTGAGGCAAATCTGCCCCTGACATTTACCAACTTCGTAAATGAAAGCGGCTACGAAGCGCACCAGCTTTTGGGAAAGATGACATGGTCCCAATGGAAATCGAAAGCAGGGATCAAGGATACCCAAGTTATCAGAGAACCGAAGGTCCTGCGTTTCGGAGTGACGCGAACATCCCTCCTGAAAGCGCCCACATTTATTGAAACAGTAAACCGATTTGCGAAGGGGGGTGATCCTGCCAAACTCACCGAGTTGGAGAAAACTCGCGTGCACTACCTGCTTCGTCAGAAAAGCGGAAAGAATTCTGAGTTCGCCAACGTCGACGAATCACTCAAGGCAGCGGCGGAGCACACGGATATTCTGAATGATCTTCGGGAGGTAAGCGAATGGGCGAATGACAACGCCGTGCCCGGAAACCTTGAACCCAACGGTTTCGAGCTCCACGGAACCTACACCGCGGTGGATATCAATGTCGTGATGGGCAAAGCCACCTTCCTTAGCCCAGGACAAACAGGGCTCGGCGTAGTTTACTTCGAAAAACGAAAGGCGTTAGTCTTGTTGATGACGTTTCAAAAATCTGAAAAAGATTTTTCGCCTTCGACGATGTACGAAGATTATCCGATTAGCCGAACGCGAATTCACTGGCAGTCGCAAAACGATACAACACCCGACTCAACCAACGGTCGCCGACTGACACAGCATCGAGACCATGGCTACACCATCCTGATCTTTGCACGGCACATGAAAAGTGAGTTTGGGGTGACCCTTCCTTTCACCTTCCTGGGAGAAGCCAGCATTGTGGGCTTCTACGGTTCGCGACCAATCACCTGCCAATGGGATTTGCAGCATCCAATGCCTTGGAAGTTATACGAACAGAGCCGAGTGGGCGGGTAGCTTAAGAGCTCGCCCATTCAGCGCTGTGGCCCAACGAGTGGATTGGAAGGTTAAAGACGCAATTTAAATTTTGCCAAGAGGGCGAGTTAATTTTTGTTTTAATCGTGCCGGGTTCTTTGACAGCAGGTGATTTCGCTTTTCCCCTGACAGGAAACTCTGGCGGGTGAACCGGTATGCCAACGGGCTGTTGTTCGGGCCGGCCGCGGTGTTGTTGCAGGTGGCTCATCCCCGGGTCGTCCAGGGGGTTGCCGATCATTCCGATTTCCGGGAGGATGCACTGGGGAATTTGCGGCAGATTTCGTCGACTCTAAATTGTGCGCGGAGTTCGGACAGCTTATGGTCTCAGCATGATCGATGAGAACTCAGTGCGAGACCCAGGCAGTGATCTTTCCAAGGAAGAGATTGAGGTGATCCTGCGGGGAATGCGGGCGGTCTTTGGGGAGGCGGGGCGGACGAGTTTGGCGAGGGTGTTGGCGGGGTCGCGGGCTAAGACGGTGAAGAAAGAGTGGAAGATAAACCCGTCCTTCGGTGCCTTTTTGGAGAAGTCGCAGAAGGAGATTTTGGACATGATCGATTGGTGTCTCGATGAGGAGTTCATCCGCACGGAGAATCGGGACGGGTATCCGCTTTTACTCTTTGCGGAGCGCGGGTTGGCGATTGATATCGAGCTGGCGGCGCGGGAGTTTTTGGAGGACATGCGGGAGAAGGGATTCCTTTGGACGAAGGAGGAAATGGTGGGGCACATTCCGCTGCCGACGTTGAAGAGGGTTTTGGAATTAATGGAGGAGGAGGGACTGGAGAATTGGAGGGGTGTGCTGGAGACCTGGTATGAGCGGGGGACGAGGCGAATGAAGGGGTGGATTGAGGAGGTGGTGGGTGATGATGATTGAACATTGACCGGACACTTTTGAATTCCGCGTTTAAGAGGGTTTGGCGGATGAAATTTTCACGCAGAGCTGTGGATAGAACGGAGGCTGGCTCAATGAGGAAGGGCTTGTAAGGAGCTTTTATCGTGGCGGCGTCGTTTCTCGGAAGACCGGTTCGCCCGCGCTTTTGATTAAAATTTCTGCGTTTGCCAAGGTAGTGAAATGACTATTGTTTCAGATGTGTATAAACCGCTGACACTAAGTGATTTCGCTTTTTCTCCTGATTCGGAACTCTGGCGGGTGAACCGGTATGCGAACGGGTTGTTGTTTGGGCCGGCGGCGGTGTTGTTGCAGGTGGCGCATCCGCGGGTTGCGCAGGGGGTGGCGGATCATTCGGATTTCCGGGAGGATGCACTGGGAAGGTTGCGGCGGACTTTGTCGACGGTGAACCGGATTGCTTTCGGGACGAAGGCGGACGCGGAGGAGATGCGGGCTCGATTGACCGCAGTCCACGGCGGAGTGAAGGGGGAGACTTCGGAAGGGATGACGGGGCCGAAGAAGTATTCGGCTTTTGAGCCGGATTTGTTGATGTGGGTTTTGGCGACGCTGATCGATGCTTCGATCAAGGGATATGAGTTTGTTTGGAAACCGTTGAACCGGGAGCGGAGGGAGAATTTCTATCGGGATTTCCGGAGGTTCGGGACTTACTTTGGCTTGGGTGAAGAGGTGGGGCCGCGGGACTACGGGGAGTTTGTGGAGTATTATGAGGAGATGCTTTCGGGTGATCTCCTGGGGAGCCATCCGCTGTGTGCGGAGGTGGCGTCGGCAGTGGTTTGGCCGCGGAGGCCAATGCGGGACCGGTTGCTGGGGAAGGTGGTGGATTTTTTGCCGATCGAGACGGTGCCGGAGAAGGTCGGGGCGAGGTTGGGGTTGGAATCGACGGGGTGGACGAGAGGGAGGATGTGGGTTTTGGAGAAGGTGGCGCCAGTGGCTTTTCGGACCTTGCCGAAGTGGATGGTTTATTATCCGGAGTCGTATCGGGCGGAGAAGAGGTTGGGGAAGCTGGGGTAGGGGCTTGGTTGGGTGGAAATTTCTCACGCAGAGGCGCGGAGGTTTATTGAGGGGAGTGATTGTTGGGGGATGGGAATTTGTGTGACAGGTTCATGGGTGAACCGGAGTATTTTGGGTATGAAAAGAGAGAAAAACCTCAAGTCCGGGCTGAGATCCATCATTGCGAGCTTGGTGGGCTTGATTGCGATTTTCGGGACATCGCCCGGTGAGGCCCACGAACATGGGCACGACGGGAAGGCTGCCAAGGAAGCTCCCGGGAGGGTTTTGGTTTTTGGGGGAACGGGGTGGTATCGTCACCCGGAGACGGCAGCGATCAGCGGTTGGCTGGCGCGGTTGGCGGATGATCTCGGGATGGAGGTTGATGTGACCGAGAACCCGAAGGATCTGGAGAAGCTGTTGGATCGATACAAGGTGCTGGTCTTTAACAATTCGAACGAGCTGGTGAAGATCCTCAACGAGAAGCAACGGAAGAAAGTCGAGGATTGGTATCGGGCAGGAGGTGGAATCGTGGGTCTGCATGCCGCGCTGGTCCGCCAGACCGGGTGGGAGTGGTTCAGCAAGTTGGGGGGCTGCGATTTCAATAGCGACTCGGACTATCTGGAAGCGACGGTGACGGTGGATCCGAAGGCGAAGGATCACCCGGCCGTGAAGGGATTCGGCCAGACCTTCAAATACAAGGCGGACTGGACCAACCACGACAAAAGCGTCACGGACCAGCCCGGAATTCAGGTGCTACTTCGGGTTGATGAATCCACTTACGAACCGGTCCGCGATTACTTTAAGACGCGTGGTGGGAAGGCGATGGGGAAGGATCATCCCATTGCCTGGATTAACACCCTGAATGACGGGAGATTTTTCTACACCGAGCTAGGGCACGATGTCAGATCTCTGGAGACACCCTTCGGCCGACAGCATGTCATTGAAGGGATTCGCTGGGCGGCGAGGCTGACGAAGTAGACTGGTTTTAAGCCCGGGTTGGGGGATGGTGTGAGTCAAGACCCGGAGGTGAGGTGGCTTCGCGTGGGATTGAATTTAGTCGATGATGTCGCGCACGCGGAAGTAGGCGTGTGCTTGATCGACAGGGGTGGTGAAGGTGTCTTCGGAAAAGGTGGAGTTGGTGACGCGGGTCCAGATTTTGAGGTCGGGTGAGGAGTAAAGTGCGATCCGGAGGGCGGAGGTTTCGACCGAGATCCGCGCGGTGGTGCCGGTGAAGGTGAGGGCGGTAATCCGTGGAGTGGGATTGACCGGAACATTGGCCACGGTGACGGCACGCCCGAGGAAGGTGTTTTGAAAACCCCGGGAGGTGGGTTGAATGATGGCCTCGAAGTCGGCTGCGGAATCGTCAAAGACTCCTTCGCCAAGATCAGGCAGGTCACCTTCGAATGAGATCACTTTGAGATTCCGCAGATGTGAGAAGCTTTGGAGTTCCAGATGGGTGACATCGGCGGGGACGTTGATGGAGGTGAGGGCATAGCAGCGGCGGAAGGCGAATTCACCGATACGGTTGACAAAGGGGGGAAGGTCGAGCGAGGTGAGATTG
>CBFHQJ010000159.1:0-7585 GCA_965657795.1 Akkermansiaceae bacterium | reverse complement strand
GTCAAGAAAAAATGGCGCTATTTTACTTTTAAGTCACTACAAATAAGACCATTACCCGGAAGGTTGACGCAAATGGCTGCGTGCTTGCGTTGAGGAGGAGGGCGAGGCAACTTGCTTCCCATGAGAATACTGGGAAGATTTGTTGCAGGTGTTGCTTGCGTTGGGTTGATGCAGGCGGAGATTGTGATCAACGAAATTCACTACAACAGCCGGCCCAATGATGCGCGGGATGAATTTGTGGAACTTCACAATACCGGAGCGGTCGCGGTGGAATTGGGAGGATGGTTTTTCAACGATGGATTCGATTACACCTTTCCTCCGGGCACCAGCATCGGAGCGGGAGGATATGTGGTGGTGGCCCAAAATCCGACGGCCTTGCTGGACCGATATGGAGTCAATGCTCTTGGGCCCTTTGATGGCGGTTTGTCCGGTGGCGGGGAGCGGATTGAGTTGCGGCGGGCGGATGGCTCGGTGGCTGATGAGGTGAGCTACCAGGATCATTTTCCCTGGCCCACGGCGGCGGGTGGCGCGGGTTCATCGATGGAGTTGATCCATCCTGATTTGGACAATGATCTCGGTGGTTCGTGGCGGAGTTCGAAGGTCGTGACCTTGCCGGAGTTGACCTATCTTCCCGAGGGCGGAGCGGGCTGGCGTTGGCGTCCCGGAACCAGCGAGGCCTCATCGCCAATCAATGCCTGGACGGAGTCCGGTTTTGTGGAAGACGGTATGTGGACCACTCAAGCGATGCCAATTGGTTTCGGTAATGTCGGGACGCAGACTTTTAATCCGCCGATCAGCGGAATGGTGGGAAACTACACCAGTTGTTTTTTTCGGAACGAGTTCGAGATCGCTGCCGGAGAAATTCCCCAGGAGATTCTGCTGCGATATCTTCTCGATGATGGGATGGTCGTTTATATCAACGGACTTGAGGTTTTTCGGACCGATAATATGGAGGCCGGGCAACTGACTATTGCTGATGAATCGATTGGCTCGGGTGATGAAAACAATTGGCAGGAAACAGTCATCACCGGCGGAGCGGCAGGCTTGAAGGAGGGCACGAATGTGATCGCGATTCATGCCTTTAATACCTCGCTTGGAAGTAATGACTATGGAGTGAATATCAAGCTCATCCGCCCGGAGCCGGATGTCGAGGCCGAGCCCATGCCATCAGCGGGGTTGGTGAACACCGTTTTTTCGAATGAAGTGCCGCCGGCAATCCGGCAGGTTGATCATTCGCCCAAAGAGCCGGCGGTTGGTGAATCGACTGTAATCACGGCGAAGGTGACGGATCCCGACGGCGTGGCTTCGGTGACTTTGGAGGTTCAGGACGTGGCGCCGGGGTCATACGTGCCGGCCTTTTTAGCAAAGTCGACTCCCGCTCTTCTGGCGAATCCCACCGCGCCCCGCACGCCCAATCCCGCCTATGAGCAGAATTGGGTTTCCCAGCTCATGACTGATGACGGGCTTGGTGCGGATGAGGTGGCTGGTGATGGCATTTATTCGGCGAGTTTGGCCTCACGGCCCAACCGGACTTTGGTGCGTTACCGCATCACGGTGGAAGACACGGGAGGGGCCGCGATCAGGGTTCCCTATGCTGATGACGAGCGTTTGAATTTCGCCTATTTCCAGTATGACGGGATTCCAGACTACCAGACAAACGTGGGGACCTTTTCCTCCAGCGAAATCCAATCGGTGCCGGTTTATCATGTCCTGACCACGAGTGCGAACTTCAACCAAGCGGTGGCTTACAATGGAGGCGACCGGATTGGGCGAGACAACTATGATGCCCGGAGCGAGTATAATTGGAACTGTACTTTTGTTTATGACGGAGAGGTCTTCGACAACATGAAGTATCGCCTCCGCCAGCGGAACGCCCGATACAGTGGAAATGGAAAACGGAGTCTTAAGTTTCGATTCAACCGGGGTAATTATCCCACCTTTCGGGATATGAATGGGGAGAAGTATTCCGAGCCGTGGAAGTTTCTTTCCACGCACAAGATGCTCAGCTCTCGCTCCAATTATTACACCTGGGGATTGTATCAGGCGACCAATCACATGTTGTGGAATCTCACCGGAACACCTGCTCCCTACACTCACTGGGGGCATTTCCGTATTGTCCAGGATGCCGAAGAATACACGACCCAGCATGTGGGTGACTATTATGGCATGTTACTCGCGATGGAGGAGTTCGATTCACGTTTTCTCGATTCTCACGACATGGAAAAGGGAAACCTTTACAAGCTGATCAGCGGCCGGACCAATGGTAAGGACGTGCAGCGTTACCAGGCGGCGGACTCGGTCAACAACGCCTCGGATTTTTCCACTATTATCAATCAGCTGAGACCACAGCGGGATGACAACTGGCTTCGTGAACACGTCAATTGGGATAGCTTCAATCGCTATCAGGCGGTCGTCGATATGGTGAGGCACT
This sequence comes from Akkermansiaceae bacterium, assembly GCA_965657795.1. GTDB lineage: Bacteria > Verrucomicrobiota > Verrucomicrobiia > Verrucomicrobiales > Akkermansiaceae > SW10. The sequence goes on along the minus strand of CBFHQJ010000159.1, from coordinate 5,154 downwards.
ACGATGTCCGGCCAAACACCGGTGAGCATTTGAAGAATCGGGCCTACTATTTTGAGCCGTCCCCAACGAATCCGCTGGGCCGTCTCCATGTTCTCCCTTGGGATTCCGATACCAGCTGGGGACCGAACTGGAATGACGGGATGGGCTTCGCGAAGCAGGCGATTTTTGGCTCGAACCAAACCAACCCGGTTCCACGGGGCGATTTTGGTTTGGAGTATTTCAATACAGTAAGGGAAATGCGCGACCTGGTTTGGACTGAGGAGCAGATCTCTTTGATGATCGATCCACTGGCAGCGCAGATTGATCAATTGGTTCCCGCCGACCGCGCTCGGTGGTTGGGGGCTCCGACAGGCTCCCAATCCTATCCACCGATTGAACCTCGCGTGGCAGATATGAAGAGATTTGCTTTTACCGGGCGTGATCGCGATGGCTCGGGAGAGATTTGGACCGGTGGCAACAATACCATGCCCTTTATTTCCCAGGATAACGGAGCCTCGGGGGATTTCGGCCGGGATGCCTACCTCGATGCTCTCGTTGCCGACCCTGCCCTGCCGGCCAAGCCCTCCATCACTTATTCGGGAGATGCCGGATTCCCTCAGGATGGGCTTTCGTTTACGAGCTCTGCCTTTTCGGACCCGCAGGGAGCGAACACCTTTCAATCGATGGAATGGCGTCTCGCCGAAGTCACGAGTTTGGGTGGCGGCATGCGTGAAATTATGGCGCCCGGCCGGATTTGGAGTTATCAGGATGACAATATTGATGAGGGTGCGGCTTGGCGCGAGGTTGGTTTTGACGACAGTTCTTGGAAAAACGGAGCAGCACCTTTGGGCTTTGGCGGTGTGACTGGTTTGAACATCGCGACGACCACAAGCCGGGGTATTCCGACCGCCTACTTCCGAACCACGATCAATGTGACTGATCTTCATTTGATCGACAGCTTCACCTTCAAGTTGCTTCTCGATGACGGGGCCGTTGTTTATGTGAATGGTCAGGAGGCCTTCCGCGATGGGTTTGACCCGGGGACGGTGGTTAGGCACGACGTGCTCGCGGATGCCCCCGGGAACGAGGGTGTCTTCGATGAGTTTGAGGTCGGTCCCGATCTTTTTGCGGAAGGCGCAAATGTGATCTCGATTGAGCTACACAATAGGAGCCTTGGAAGTAGTGACATGGGGTTCGAGATGTCGATTGATGCTCAGGAGGTCCTTCTTCCCCCGGGCCAGAATCCTTCTTTCGAATGGACCACGACTTGGGAGTCCGGCGAGTTGACGACTTTCAGTCCGACGATTGATGTTCCGTCGGTGGCAAGGGTTGGAAGCACCTATCGGGCTCGCGTAAGGCATGAGGATGCCACCGGTCGCTGGAGCAATTGGTCCGATCCCGTCGAGTTCGTGGCGGGCGAGCCTTCCATTCAGCCTTTCCTCGATGGCATCGTGATCAGCAAAATCATGTATCATCCGCTGCCTCCGTCTGCTGCCGAGTTGGCGGCCCTTCCTTCTCTTGAGGAGGGCGACTTTGAATGGATCGAAATCATGAACATTGGTTCCGGCGAGCTTGATCTCACCAACTTACGATTCACCAAAGGAATCGAATTCGATTTTGTGATCGGAAGCAAATTGACAATCGCAGCGGGTGAACGCCTGTTGGTGGTTGCGAACGAGGAGGCCTTTAATCTCCGTCACGGCTTTGCAGAAACACCCGACTTCGTAGTGGGTGAATTCTCCAGGAGTCTTTCGAATGGAGGAGAGCGGGTGAAGCTATCCTATGGAGCGGGAACGCTGGTCCGGGAGGTCGAATACGGGGATGAGTTCCCCTGGCCCGAGGTCGCGGATGGCAGCGGAGCGAGCTTGGTTTGGGTCGATGGATTTGGCGAGATGGCAGGCGACTGGCGTCCGAGTGTGGGTGAAAATGGTGCTCCCGGAGTTGATGATGGGCTTCCTTTTGTCGATGATTTGAATCGCTATGCCCTGCGCAGTGCTCCCGAGGTTTCGGTGGTTGAAGTGGGTGGCGGGATCTTCGCAGAGATCTCGTTTGATCGTCAGGTCAATGCCGATCGTGCCCGCATTTTGGTGCAAGCTTCGGATGATGCCGAAGCATGGGCGGATTCGGAAGTCACGAAGGTTTCCGAAGTCTATGGTCCGGGTGGGACCAGTCGGGTCACCTTCCGGACCAACGATCCGATCTCGAACGAACGCGGCTTTTACCGGCTTAAGTTGCAGCTCAAGTAGAATCTAAATCATGAAATCCATCCTTCTGATGGCCTTTCTGATTATCCCGGTTCTGTCGGCTCTGGTTGAGGGCGGGAAAGTCGAACGTCTTGGGACCTACGACTCACGGGCGATTGCGGTGGCCTTTGTCGGGTCGGAGGTTTTTCAGAAAACCGAGGGGAAGGTGATCACTCAAAAAAAGCGAGCGCTCGAAATTCAGAAAAAAGAACCGGCCTCTCTGGAGAAGCTGAAAAAAGAGGAGCGTTAATTGACGGTGCTTCGGCACTCAAAGATGGCACTTTGGTCCGATTCGGACTTTTTAAAAACGAGGTCATGCGCCAACTTGGCCGCATGAACGAGACACTTTCGAAGAAGCTTTTTGCCAAGGCCAAGACAGTCATCCCCGGCGGGGTCAATTCACCGGTGAGAGCTTTCCGGAATGTCGACGGCGATCCTTTTTTTGTTCGTCGCGCCAAGGGTGCCCGGATTGAGGACGTCGATGGAAACTCGATGATCGACTACATCGGTTCATGGGGGCCGAATATTCTCGGCCACGCGCCCACTTCGATCATCGGGGCCATTCATCAGGCGGCCAAAGATGGCATTTCCTATGGCATTCCAAACCCCAAGGAAGTGGAGATGGCCCAGCTCATTACCGAGTGGGTTCCTTCGGTGGAAAAGGTCCGCATGGTAAACTCCGGAACGGAAGCCACGATGTCGGCGATCCGGCTGGCGCGGGGATATACCGGTCGCGATAAGATCGTAAAGTTTGAGGGCTGCTACCATGGACACGCCGACTCGCTTTTGGTAGCTGCGGGATCGGGTGCGTTGACTTTTGGAGAGCCTGATTCAGCCGGCGTGCCGAAGTCCTTCGCGAACGAAACGATCACTCTGCCCTATAATAATGTGGAGCGGCTCGAGGAGGTTTTCGCGCAATACGGCGAACAAATCGCAGCGGTTATTGTGGAATCCTACCCCGCCAATGCTGGTCTTGTTTTTCCACGGGAAGGATACCTTGCGAAGCTCCGTGAGATCACCAGAGCCAATGGAGCACTTGTCATCTTTGATGAGGTCATGACGGGGTTCCGCCTGGCCAAAGGCGGGGTACAGGAGCTTGAGAATTTTGATCCTGATCTCACCGCCATGGGTAAGGTCATCGGCGGGGGACTTCCGGTGGGAGCCTTTGGTGGTCGTGCCGAGATCATGGATATGCTGGCTCCGGATGGGCCGGTTTATCAAGCCGGCACTCTGAGTGGAAACCCGCTCGCGATGACAGCCGGACTCACTCAACTCCGTGAACTCGAGAAGAAGGGCGCTTACAATTACCTTGCTGAGATCGGTGGGCAAATGGCTGAAGGGCTTCGGAAAATTTTCACTGAGAAGGGCATGCCCCATCGTGTCAACCAGGTTGGCTCGATGTTCTGTCTCTACTTTGTCGACGAAGAGATTGTGAATGTCGAAACCGTGCAGAAGCAGGACTTCGAAATCTTCAAGAAACTCTTCTGGGAATGCCTTGAGGCCGGAGTTTATCTGGCCCCGAGCCCTTACGAAACCGGATTCATCTCTGCGGCTCACACCAAGGGAGACATTGACGACACTCTCGATGTCATCGAGCAGGTAGTGGCAAAGTGGTAAGGGCTGAACGGCGCTCGCATGGCGCAACCCGGTCTCAACGATTTTATCGAGTTCGCCGACGCGTAAAGGCGAGGAGAATTCCGGCAACGGATACGAGTGCCAAACCAGAGGGTTCTGGAATAGGACTCAAAACAACAGAAAAGGGACTGGAGAGTCCAGTGAGGGTGGCATCGCCGGTGGCAATGGAATCCGCCCATTTCTGAGTAAATATAGACGAGGTCGTCCGGGGCCCGGTTTCCAAAAAAGGTTTTTGGGATATAAATATCGAGGTCGCTTTTTCCACTCCCAGGCACAATTCCAGCGTCTGCTAAAATAGCATTTGAACCCATTGAGAAAACATGGCTTGTGGCGCTGTTGCTTCCCGGGCCCAGGGCTGTTTCCAATGCACTCACAGACTGAACAGGAGTGGCGATGTCAGTCGAATCGCTTACATAAATCCTAATTTCGTCCAATGAGATGAGCGAGTTCTTACCACCCCCTTCGTTGAAATCGACGTTGAACACGAAGTGAGTCCCGCTCCGATCCTCGGCGAGATCACTGAACATCAGATTCGTATTTCCTCCCAAGAACGATTCGTCGAGTGCTCCATCCGAATCGCGATTGAGTCCAGTCTGCACTCCGCCTTTTCCGGGTGCCTGGAGTCTCATAAGATCGCGAAACATACCGGAGCCTGATCCTCGAGATCCGGATGCAAAAGTAGCTCCATTGATCTTTGCTCCGGGGATATCGGTTCCGGGCAGATATTCCGGGAGAAGTCTCTCGATTTCCGACTCAGTGAGATTCCACGCTATCGTGGCTGCTTGACAAGTGGACGTTGGAATCCAAGCAAGGGTGAGGAAACACAGGTAAGCTCTTAATTGGGTTCTTCTATTTTCTTGGGAAAAATCTGTAATATTTCTAATGCTCGCCGTGATCAAAGTCATTAATTTCATTTATTCCCCGCTCCTTCAGGAAAAATGGAGGGAAAGTAAAATGAAATTCGAAACAACATATAAATTTCAATCATGTTTCCCGAGATCGTTATTTCTTATCAATTTTAACAAATTGATCGATAGTAATCTAGGTGAAACGACAAAGCGAGGGGGTGGCGCGCGATTTTTTCACGCTTTCGCTCATTTCGGGGGACTTTGTCCTTACTACTTGTGTGTCACCCGGCCGTTGGTCGGAGTCAGGATGAAGTCCTTGATCGTGACGCCTTTGACATCTCCTTCGCGGGAGAAGCTGAGAACGTTTTTGCCTTTGTTGAGCTCAATGAGGACTGCTTCGGTGGTGTCCCAGAGTCCGACGGTGTGGGGGAGGGGGAGTTCCACTTTCT
>CBFHQJ010000158.1:0-7684 GCA_965657795.1 Akkermansiaceae bacterium | reverse complement strand
TACCGGATGGCCGGGCATGGCTGTGTCCCTTATGGCGATCATCGAAGCGAACTCTGGTGGTCAAACACGAATGGGCGCAATGCCATGCTCGCTTGTGCCTTGTCTCTTTTGGATGAAGAGCGGTTTCAAAAAGCCTCCGAACATTTGGCGCTTCTTGTTACCGATTCCTATCATCAACCGGAGTTTGGGCACACCGGCGGTGGGTTCAATATGATGTGGCGTGGTATTGCCTCGGTGCATGTGAATATGGACAAGCGAAGCCATTATCATCGCCAAATGAAGCGCCTCGCGTGGTATTACGATCTCGCCCGCATGCCGGACGGGGGATTTTCAATGCTCACGACCCCTCCTGACAACAAGCGCTACTTTGGTCGCGGCTGGGGCGTTTCTCTGGGGCTTACATACACGGCTCCACTTGCAAATCTTAGGATCACCGGGGCACCGAGAAGCAAGTTTAGCGTCAAGGCATCACCTCTGGGTTTTTCCTGGGGATCCGATGCTGATCTCGTGTTTCTCTCAAGTAATCATGCCCTTGGTTTTGGACCCGAGGATGCCCCTCCTCATGTCGTTTACGAGAAGCTCTTGGGGAAGACTAAGTCTTCAAGCACTGTCGAATTCTGTGCGAAACACCTGCGTCACTTCAGCCCCCTCGTTCGCACGTGGGCTGCCAAGCGGCTAAAGGAAATGAAATCGGAAGAGGCTGTCGATGCGCTTGTCGAGGCCTCGTCTCACGATGATCCCAGAGTCCGACGCGCTGCTTATGATGCGGTCTCCGGCTATGACAATTGGGGACGTCCGTTCAAAACGACAACTCAGGCTGAGATCGTTTCAGCTCGGTTTCTGCCCGCCATCTTGAAAACTCTCAACGATCCCAAGTCAGCTTGGTGGGAGTTGGATGGAGCATTGTTCGCACTAGGATGCGCCAGGCCGGAAAATATCCGTGAGCATATTCCCTTGATTCTGAAGTTTGCCAAACACGAGGAATGGTATCTTCGGGAGGCCGTTTTTTGGGCGATCGTGGGCTTGAGGGATTCCATCACCGGGGAGGAATTCAATCACCTCTCCGGGATCTATCGGGATTCGCGGCATGTCTTTGCCCGTTCCTCCTACGATGCCGGTTTTCGGGCCATCTTGAAAAGCAGCAAAGCCAAGATCGATCAGCTTAGCATGGCGAAGGCTGTCCGGGCCATTGGCGTAACGACACACAAGCCGGGAGTGATGGAGGGGTATGGGACTGGAGGAATTCACGAAGCGACCCATCGCACCATGATGGCCCTGAAGCATTTTGATCCACGGGTTTACCAGTATATGATCGAAGATCTCGTCGCCTATCTCGATCTTTGGGAGCCCTACTATCAGCACAGCGTTTGGCTGATTACGGGGAGCAAATGGCAGCCCGGCGTTCCCAAGATTTTGGATGGTCTGGGGAAGGAGGGACAACCCATTGTTCTTGCCCTGAAGCGAATCCAAAAGCGGTTCGGTTCATTCGATATGAAAAGAATCGGTAAAGCCGGAGCAGATATCGAGAAGACGATTATGAAGTCGATTACCGACTGGGAAGCGAAGCACGGCCCGGCCTAGGCCAAAAGATCCTTGATGACGTGGCCGTGGATGTCGGTGAGGCGGAAGTCGCGGCCTTGGTAGCGGTAGGTGAGCTTGCGGTGATCGATTCCCAGGAGATGCAGGATGGTGGCATTGAGATCGTGAATGTGCACGCTCCCCGGAGTCCAGTGATCCTTGGTGGGCTGGGGGAAGATGGGGTTCCCGTCGGCGTCGGCGATGTTGTAGCCGTAGTCGTCGCTCCGGCCATAAGTGATGCCGGGCTTCACACCGCCTCCGGCCATCCAGGTGGTGAAACAGCGCGGGTGGTGATCACGGCCGTAATTCTTTTCGGTAAGTTTGCCCTGACAATACGCGGTGCGGCCAAACTCTCCGCCCCAAACCACGAGGGTGTCTTCGAGCATTCCGCGCTCCTTGAGATCGGTGATTAGCGCGGCGCAGGCTTGGTCGATGTCCTTGCACTGTGATTCGTGCTCCCGTGGGAGGTTGTTGTGAGCATCCCAGCCACGATGGAAGATCTGGATATTACGAACGCCACGCTCTGCGAGGCGGCGGGCATTGAGGCAGCAAGCGGCGAAGCTTCCGGGTTTACGTGCTTCTTCTCCGTAAAGTTTGAAAGTCGCTTCTTTTTCAGTGGAGAGATCCATTAATTCGGGAACCGAAGTCTGCATGCGGTAGGCCATCTCATGTTGTTTGATACGGGCGAGAATCTCAGGGTCTCCAAATTGATCGTGCTGGGTTTGGTTCAGCGCGGCGAGGGTGTCGAGTTGAGCCCGGCGGTCCGTGCGGGAGACCCCTTTGGGATTATTGAGATAAAGGACGGGGTCCCCCTGACTTCGAAGAAGAACGCCTTGGTGCTCCGAAGGTAAAAAGCCCGGACCCCAAAGGCGACTGAAGAGGCTTTGCTCCCCGAAGTTGGTCTTGGCATGCATCACAACGTAGCCCGGAAGGTCGTCATTCATGCGTCCAAGCCCATAACTAAGCCATGAGCCGAAGCTGGGACGCCCCGGAATCTGACTGCCGGTTTGAATATAGGTGACAGCCGGGTCATGGTTGATGGCCTCGGTGAAGGTGCTGTTAATGACACAAAGCTCCTTGGCCACCTTCGCGGTGTGGGGAAGGAGTTCGCTGACCCACACGCCCTGATCGTTGTTGTCGTGTTTCTTGAACTCATATTTCGACGGACAAACCGGGAGGTTTTTCTGTCGGGAAGTCATTCCGGTGATGCGCTGCCCGTCGCGAACATGTTCGGGGAGGTCCTTGCCAAACATCTCCTTCATCTTCGGTTTGTAGTCCCACATGTCGTGCTGGCTGGGACCCCCGCTCATGAAGAGGTAGATGACGCGCTTGGCCTTGGCGGGATGATGCAGGCCATCAGGGCTATCCGGAGTTTGGGCCAAAAGGTCCGCGCCGAGGAGCTGCGCCATGGTAGCGGTTCCCAAGCCGAGGGCACTCTTCCCAAAGAGTTGGCGGCGGGTCATATTGAGATCAAATTCGCGTGCTGAATTCATAGCGATAAGGAGAGTTAGAATTAAAAGAGGGAGAGAGCGATGTCGCTGGCGAGGACAGTTGTGACGACCTGAGTCCAGGCCGCGAGTTCAGCGGGCTCAATATCCGGGTTAATTGGAGCGTCCCCGGTTGCTAGTAGGGATTTGGCTTCCTCCGGAGTTGTGGCATATCGCTTTTTCATGTTGGCGAGGAGGGTGAGACAGGCTGCACGTTCCCGGGGCTGTGACTCCCGGCAGGCGAGCAATTTGTAGAGTTGATTCAACCGGGCCGGATCGTCTGGCGATGCTTTTATCAACCGTTCGGCAAGTTTGCGGGCCATCTCAATTCGTTGGATTTCATTGAAGAGGGCGAGGGATTGTAATGCGGTGCTGCTGCGAGAGCGTTTTACGCAACTGGATTCCCGGTTTGGCGCGTCGAAGAGGGTCATCATGGGATGTGGACTCGTTCGTTTCCAATAGACGTAGAGACTTCGCCGATAGAGTTTCTCGCCCTTATCTCGAACGTAGTTCTTGGTGTTGCTGGCGGGGTGCATGAGGGCCTTCCAAAGTCCGGCGGGCTGGTAGGGTTTCACTCCTTCACCGCCCATCGTTGGGTCAAGCAGTCCGCTGGACCAGAGACCAATGTCACGGATGACTTCGGCATCAAGTCGGAAACCCGGACCGCGCGCGTAGAGGCGGTTTTTAGGGTCCTCCAATTCAGGTCGGAAGCGGGAGCTTTGCTTGAAAGTCTGGCTGGTCACCATGAGGCGCAAGAGATATTTAAGATCCCAACCTTTTTCCCGGAATTCAACAGCGAGCCAGTCCAGCAATTCGGGGTGGGTCGCTTGTTCTCCCTGCAGTCCGAAGTCCTCCGGCGTGCGAACGAGTCCGTATCCGAAGACTCTTTGCCACATTCGATTCACCAGAACCCGGGTGACAAGAGGGTGCTTGTCTGCAGTGAGCCACTGGGCGAGGCCAAGTCGGTTGCGCGGGGCGTCTTCAGGGAAGGCTCCCATCACGGCGGGAACATCGGGCGTGAGTGGCTCGCCAATCGGGCTATGATATTCGCCCCGCTGTAGAATCTTGGTCACCCGTGGTTTTGGAAGTTCCTGGGCGATGAGAGTCGTGGTGGAGAAAGACTTGGCCGCTTCTGCTTTATTGGTTGCCAGCGCCTCCCACTCTTGGGGATTGGCAGGGGCCTTCATCGCCGGGCCGTGGTCATATTTGTTGCCGTCGAGAGGACTTTCAGCGGTGCTGTTGAAGAAGGCCAAGAGGCTGAAGTATTCCTTGTGCGTGATGGGATCGTATTTGTGAGTGTGGCATCGTGCACACGACATCGTCATTCCAAGCATGACGGTGCCCAGAGTTTCAGTTCGATCAAAGTTGTTCTTTGCCTGAAATTCGTCGGGAATGGCTCCACCTTCCGAAGTCGTCGGATTCATTCGCACATATCCGGTGGCGATCTTCTGGGTAATGGTGGGATTCGGCAGGAGATCGCCGGCCAGTTGCCAGATGATGAAATCGTTCATCGGAAGGTTTTCGTTGAAGGCGCGGACGACCCAGTCGCGAAAAGGATAAATGCCGCGTTTGTTGTCGAGGTGAAGACCGTGGGTGTCACCGTAGCGAATGGCGTCGAGCCAGTAACGAGCCTGATGCTCGCCGTATTTTGGCGAAGCGAGGAGCTTGTCGACGAATCGTTCGTAAGAATTGGGAGACTTGTCTGCAAGGAATTGATCGAGGAGGGCTGGCTCGGGAGGAAGCCCGGTGAGAATCAGGGCCGCGCGACGAGCGAGGACATCCCGAGAGGATTCTTCGGCGAAGGTGACGGGAGGTTTTTGGGTTTGCAGATTCTTTTCGATGTAGAAATCGATGACCTTTTTTTCCGGAGCACTTTCTCGTTTGATCGGTGGGACAAAGGCCCAGTGTGAGGCATATTCACCGCCTTGCTTGACCCAACGGGTGAGAATCTCTTTTTCCTCTTTCGTTAATGATTTCCCATCGTCCTCCGGGGGCATGGGGTCGTCCTCGTCGTGAATTCGGAAAATGAGTTCGCTGTCCTCCAGGTTATCGGGATCAATGGAACGGATTCCTTTGCGATCCTTCGTGGCGGCTTCGTAGCTATCGAGTCGAAGGTCTTTCGCCTTCTTTGTATCTGGACCGTGACAGGCAAAGCACTTGTCAGAAAGAATGGGAAGGACTTCACGAGCGAAATCGACCTTCTCATCGCCGCAAAGAGCGCTGGCGAAAAAGAGGCTGGCAAGAGCAATCAAGAAAGAGCGTTTTAAAACCATGGGATCGGATTACGAATAGCTTACGAACGATGATTCGTCGATCCATCAGGTCTCTTTTGTGAGTTTTCAAAAATGGAAGAGCGACTATGGTCAAACCTTCCCAACTCAAGAATGTCGAAACCATCTCTTCACCAGCGACTTTTTCAACGCCTTACTGATTCTGAAGCCGGTGATGCTGAAAGAGGGGTGTCGGCAAATTTCTTGCGTCTTCTGCTTTCCCGCACTGGTAGCAAGATTGCAGATCGCCTATCGAGCCCCAAGACAACCCTTGCATGGTTGCTGCAAGCGCTTGGTGCCCCGGCGATCTTCATTGGCGTGATTGTCCCTCTGCGGGAGTCGGGCTCCTTGCTGCCCCAGGTTTTCCTGGGCAATTACCTCAAACGCTTCTCGAAACGAAAATGGGCGTGGTCGCTGGGTGCTATTTTGCAAGGGACGGCCATTGCGGGGTGTGCAGCGGTGGCGCTGACCTTGAGCGGAGTTGCGGCGGGATTGGCGATCGTCGGTTTACTGGTCTGTTTTAGTTTGGCGCGAGGTATTAGTTCCGTTTCGGCCAAGGATGTTCTGGGGAAAACGATCCCCAAGAGCAAAAGAGGACAACTGACTGGATGGGCGGCTTCGGCCAGTGGAATCATCGCAGTGATTGCAGCCGGTCTTCTGATCTTCGTGGATGAGGAAAAATCGATCACGAGCTACGCGATTTATTTGGGGATGGCGGCCGCGATGTGGTGGGTGGCGGCTTTTGTCCACTTCGGGGTCTCCGAGCCTGACGGTGAAGTCGAGAAAGAAAAGGCCCTGAGTGATGGATTGCTTGAGCAGTTCAAGCTCCTCAGGATAGATGCCAGGTTTCGTAACTTTTTGATTGTGCGGGCACTGGCGATTGGGGCGGGGCTCTCCACGCCATTTATCATTGCGTTGGCGCATGATCGACTTGGTGGTGCGGCGCTGTGGTTGGGCGTCTTTATGATCGTCGAAGGACTCTCAGCGACCCTGACCGGACCGATTTGGGGAAAGTGGTCAGATCGATCCAGTCGAGCCGTGCTGCGCGGTTCGATGTCGATGGTTGCGGTTCTCTTGTTGGTCGTTGTTGCCTTTGCGATTTGGATCAGTGGAGACGTGGTGAATCAAATCTTCTTCCCGGTCATTTTGCTTCTTCTCGGAGCCGCTCATGCGGGAGTGAGGGTGGGGCGAAAGACCTACATCGTCGACATGGCTGAAGGAAACAAGAGGACTGACTACGTTGCGGTCGGGAACACCTTGATCGGGGTGATCTTGTTGTTTGCCGGACTGCTGACGGGACTGGCTTCCTTGATTTCGATTCCAGTCGCACTCGGGGTTTTCGCGGCAATGGCCGCGCTTGGAGCGATCTATGGCCAACGGTTGCCTTCGGTCAGCTAAATCTAATCAACCTTGGGAGACTCCGCAGCTTCCGGGATCGAAAAAACGCGGGCAGCGGGTTTATCAAAGAGATAGGAAAACGCCCATGAGAGTAGGACGGCGAGTTTATTGCGGAAGCCGACCAGGAAGGCGAGGTGGATGAAGAGCCAGGCCAACCAAGCCGGAAAGCCTTTCAGCTTGAGCTTCTTTGCTTGGGCGACGGCAGCATTTTTCCCGATAATGGCCATGATGCCTTTGTCATGATAGCTGAAAGCAGGGCGGAGTTCCAAGTAGCGATCCTTGAATCTTGTCCTTTGCAAGCGTAGGTCTTCACGAAGGACCTTGGCGACGTGTTTCCCCATCTGCATCGCTGCCGGGGCGAGACCGGGGACGGTTTGACCATCGTGATCGGTGAGACTTACCAAGTCACCGGCCGCAAAGATGTGAGGATGCCCGGGCACTGAGAGTGATGGCTCAACTTCGATTCGGCCGCCGCGATCGCGCGGGCAGTCGAGACAACCGGTGAGTGGTGAAGCCGCCACACCGGCTGCCCAGATCAAAGTTTCAGCTTCAATTTCGCGACCATCATTTAAGTGCAAGTAACGGTCTCTGACCTCATCGACCCGTGGGCCAAGAATGATTTCGACGCCAAGCTTCTCGAGTCGCTCTTTAGTGTAATCCGAATGATCCCCGGCAAAGCCTTTCAAAAGCCGATTGCCGGATTGGATCAGAACGATTCGAAAGTCGGTCACATCGATGCGTCGGTAGTCCGACTTGAGGGCGCGTCGCACGAGATCAGAGAAGGCTCCGGCAAGCTCCACTCCGGTCGGCCCACCACCCACGATGGCGACTGTCATGGGTCGCTTCTTTTCGTCTGAATTGGTGGTGCGTTCGGCTTTTTCAAGAGCATTGAAAACTTGGTGCCGGATTCGGCGGGAATCCTCGAGAGTCTTCAATCCAAAAGTGTGCCTG
>CBFHQJ010000157.1:0-7723 GCA_965657795.1 Akkermansiaceae bacterium | reverse complement strand
TCACCATGGATGCTGGTGACATTGTGGAAGGTGTTGGTGCGCCCGTATGCAGTCACCTTGATAGTCCGTCCACCAGCGATATTGCTGTCAGGAGTCGGCCCGATGTCACGGATGATGTAACTCTCGTTGACGTGGAGAAGATCTTCCCGGATGTCGGTATCAGCATCGTCAGGTTGAGGAGTATTACCGATATTTCGGAAGTTGGAACGGGTTCCAACATTCAAGAACAGTGCTCCACCGGTATCAGGATCCCAGAATTGCCCGTTATTCTCGCTGGCACCGAGGTAGACAGGCTTCGGCAACTGGAGGGTTCCGATCTTGAAGCGGGCAGTCTTGGTAATCTTCACGAAGAGGATCTTAATCCGGACAGAAACGGTAAGAACGATTGGCACCTCGCCGGCTCCACGAGCCTCAAAGGAGAAAGTCATTCCGAAGGACGCCAGAGTAATTCCGAAAAGTTTCGCGCTGACGTTCGCCGATCCGCTGAGAATGAACTCATACTGAGCATTTCCGACACCATCCTCATTGGCCTCATCGCGACTGATCCGACCATCCATGTCGTCATCAACTCCATCGTAGCCGGACTTCAAGCGGAAGGAGAAGTCACCGAAGAGACCCGTGCCTCCACCACCGAGTCGCACGTATCCTGCAATTTGAATATCGAAGAACCCTTCGGAATCGAGGTAGAAGGATCCACTGAGAGTTGCGATCCCGAAGAAGTCGATGCTAGCGGAGAAGGAAATCGACCAGAAATTCGGACTGACCTCAATCCTGAAGGAAGCGTCCAGCTTCAGGACCTTGAGAACTTCAACCTTACCCGAGACATCGAGGATGAAGGTGTTAGCCGTCAAGAGCTGCGTGCCAAGCACCCGGTCCACATTCGTGGTGTTGATAATAAGTGTTCCCGAGGCCTCCAAGGAAGCGACCCGGATGTCAGCGTCGAGTGTGACAGTCAGCGCGAGCGCCAGACCATTGGCTCCCGAGTTACCCTGGTTGGTGTAAACGGCCGCTCCGCCAAAGGCTGAGAAGGTCAGGACCTCGGCGATATTGAAGGAAACATCGAAGAGGAATTCGAAGCCATTCTGACCGATGAAGAGCGAGATCGTTCCGCTGGCGGACGCCAGATCACCGAACTCCACGGAACCCTGGAGGACTAGTTTGAAGCCAGACTGCACCTCGGTCATTCCGAGAGTCTGTGTCTGTCCGGTGGTATTCAATTCAATCAGAGCGCTGACCGTGAATGAGAGTCCGATGTCATCACCAAAGTCAGCTCCGATCTCAGCGTCAACCCGGGCCACAAGTCCCTGACTGTTGATGCGGAATCCGGAATCGCGAACGATCACCGATCCAATTCCGGCAAGGTTGAGAGAAGCATTGATGATGAGCTCAATTCCCGGATCGTCGCCCGCAAGTTCGAGTCGGAACTCAACCACCCCGACGAACTCAAAGGCATCAGCCACCGTGAGCGTTCCTGCAAGGAGGAGTTTAAATCCACCCACTGTTTCGATCGTGATCTCCTCGACAATCAGGTCACCCGTGACCGGATCTCCGGAGCGCTCGAATCCACCGAAGAAGGTGATACCGTTGATCTCTTGAGTCTTGGTCTTGAAGTTGGTCACCGTCCGGGCTGTCCCGAAGGTGTTGATCTCCAGCATGATAATGCCGCCGAGTTCAACTGATGGAATATCGGTATTCACCAGAGAGAGAACAACGCGACCAACGATGCCGGTTTCAGCCCCGATAAAGACATCGAAATTTAAGGTTCCGGTGAGTGTGCCAAGAAGCGGAATCGAGGTTGAGACAGCACCGGTGATCGAAAGACGTCCACCGTCGCCATTTCCGGCGATCGTGATTTGGAGAAAGCCAACCAGCTCGATGAAGTCACCAATGATGAGCTCGGCCTGAATGATGGCGGAGGCATAGACCTCGGCGACCTCATTGCTGCGGCGCTGACCATCGATACCAGGCGCTCCCTTGAAGATGGTGAACGAAGCTTTGTCGTTCTCATCGATTATGCCGTCGCCATTGCTATCGATCGTTCCAGCAGAGCTGAATCCAGGTAATTCATCACCGTCGATGATGGCGAGGAAGGAATCAGGAAGCTGGAAAATGACATCCTGCATCGTGGTGTTGATCATCACCGTGACCGAACCGCGGGCCGTGAAGAGGTTACCCACATCAGGAAGTCCGATATCGGCACCACCCGAGACCCGGAAGGCTCCGGCGATTCCAAAGTTCTCGCCTTCTCCGGCCCCAGTTTGGATAACCAGAAGTCCGGTTGCTTCTCCGAAGTTGACTGAAGATTCACCGGCTCCGAAGGAGAGTGATGCCGTCACAAAGAGCTCGAAGCGTGATGGGCTGAAGCTGAGGTAGAAACCACCCTCGAGGCTCATCAGATCGGTGCTGGTTCCCGGAGGACGGATACGGGCGAAGCCGACCAGCTCAATAGCGAAGAGCTCAGGAGCAAGAACGAAGGTCTCGGTAACGTCCGCTCCCCCATCAAGTCCCTTGAAGGTAAGAGTTTCAGTTTTCTCCTGTGAGGTAAGGTTCAGTTGGAGAGTTCCTTCGGCGCTCAGGAAAAGACCATATTGCTCGAGGAACGAGAAGTTTGTGCGAAGTGCTGCAACACCCCAGATCTGGATGTTATCAGAAACGGTCCGTGAGTTATCGACTACGAAGCGTCCGGCAACTGCGCCGACCGAGCCGAGCTTGTAAAGTTTAAGTTGGGCATTGAAGTCGAGTTGGAAGACGCGGCGCGTGGTGTCAAATTCCATGATGACCTCGCCTGAGAGTTCGACGATTGGCTCGTCGAGGAATCCTCCTGCGTTGAGGATAACACCACCTGAGATTTCGATGAAGAAGGACTCGGCTTCGGTGGTAATATTTATTTTTGAGGTTCCGGACTGCCCCTGGTTACCAGCGGTGTCATTCCAGCTGTTCTCGACAAACTCCACCGTCATGATGCCGGTGTCGAACTGCCCCTCGTAAAGGTAACGGAAGGTATTGTTACCCAGATTGTAGATTTCCCTGAAGACCAGGTTTTGAGCCTGGGCACCGGATAGGATAATTTCGTCGTCATCATCAGGGCCGCCCTCGATGATTGTTGCGATATCAAGTTCGGTTCCTTCGATTGGAGTGAAGGTGATGTCGAAGTATGGTCCCGCGCGAGTCGGGTTCGCCTCATCGAGCATTCTGGCTCCAACCATGACCGGAGCCGCATCAATTTCCTGCTGGGTCACGACACCGCCACCATCGATGGCCCAGCTGCCGGCTACAAAGGTGACAATGGCATTGGCCGAGCTCTCGCCGTTGGCAAAGACATATCGGAAGAGCCCCTCACCGAGATCGATCGGAGTATCCTGAAGATCCACAGTCATCAGGACGCCTTCGGAAACCTCAATCTGCACCGTGATCTCATCATCGGTATCCATGATGGTGCTGTAATCGATCGCCATTCCCCGGAGGTCGGTATCGCTCACCCGGATGGAGTTAAATCGGACATCGATGACGCTATCGGTTTCGGTCGGGACAACCTCGGCGGCAATGTATCCGCTGGCCTGCTCGGCAGTGACCGGATTCTCATTCGCGTCCGTCCATGAGGATGGAAGGAACTGAATGCGGAAGCTTTCGCTGTTCGCTCCAGAACGAAGGAAGTAACGGAAGGTTGTGGCATTGATCTGGATCGGAACTTCCTCAAGAGCTAGTTCATTTCCTTCTCCATCGAAGAGTAGGAACTCTGGACCGGCATCGAGGATAGACTCTGCGAGAACGCCGGCGGAGGTCGTGCTCACCTGCAAGCCGGCTTCGTTGAACTGTGGCGTCACAATATCCTCAAAGACGATGTCAATGTAACCACGTCCATTCAGTTCCTCGCGATTGACTGTCTCACCGGATGGAGGATTGCTGAGAACCGCCCAGGCCACGTTCACCGTGAAACGCTCGGTCTCTTCGAGGTTACTGAAGCCAGCGGTATCCGTGAAGGAATTCGCTTCGATGGTAACCGTGTAAACTCCGACCGCCAAATCTTCACCAAGTGTGTAGCGGAAGGTATCGGTTCCGGAGATTCGGGTCGGCACTCCGGTGAAGGAGATCTCATTGCCCTCGAAGTCAGCCAAGGTCAGTTCGCCGCCGTTAATTGAAGTGTAGTCGAGAGTGTTGCCGTTGGTTGGGCGGAAGGTGACATCGATGTATCCGGCGTCATTGATTTCGGCCAAACCAATTTCGGAACCATTGAGGCTGCTTGGTCCACCATCACGCTCCACTACCAGGTCTGCGGTGGATCCCTGAACGGTGTAGCTTCGGGTGAACTCATGGTTGGTTTCACCAGAGTCATCACTCCAGGAATCAGCAAGGAAGACGAGACTGACTTCACCAACTTCGAAGTCTCCCATGATGAAGTAACGGAAAACGCCATCTCCAATTGCGAGTGGGTTATCGGTCGCAATCAGGACAGCTGAACCCACTCCAATACCGCTGAGATTAAATTCAGGATCAGTATCAAGAACACGGTCTTCAACAAGATTACTTCCCTTGCTTCCAGCGAAGAGGATGTCGATGTATGTGCGGTCGTTGGAAACGGCAATCTGACCAACTCCGGCAGATGCTTCGTCGACCAAAGTCCGCGTATCACCAGGCTGGGTTCCGGTGATCGTTCCGCCGTTTTCGGCATCGAGGTTGAATCCGATGGACGTTGGATCGATTTGAACGGTCACCGTCAGAGAACTTCCAGGAGCGGTTGCGTCATCTGCGATGTCGTAAGTGGTTGGCACCCTCAGGATTCCAGTATCTGGAGCGAAGACCACATCACGGGTTTCATCGAGGGTAATGATGACTCCGGCAGGCCCTTCAAATTGGATGCCATTAACAGCTGAATCG
This sequence comes from Akkermansiaceae bacterium, assembly GCA_965657795.1. Classification (GTDB taxonomy): domain Bacteria; phylum Verrucomicrobiota; class Verrucomicrobiia; order Verrucomicrobiales; family Akkermansiaceae; genus SW10. Next base: position 2,848 of record CBFHQJ010000157.1, on the reverse strand, counting down.
AAATCGATGAACTCGGCATTGAAATCGGTGAGGGATTCAGCATCGAGGGTAAATCCGGCAGGAACCGTAATTCCGCTAAAGTCGACCTCAAAGACCACAGGGCCAAAGTCCCCTGCCTGGTAGTTACCATTGGAAGGCGTGCTGACTGTCTGGCTGATTGGAGCCGCGTTCGAACCGTCAGCATAGGACCAGGAACCGGCGAGGAAGGTCAGCTGGATATTCCCATCAATCTGACCGCTGGCGTTCTCATTGAAGGCTCCGTTGAGGAAGTAACGATAAGTGTTGGTGCTACCAAGTCTGAGCGGCGCAGTGCTGTTATCAATGGTGATGCTTCCAAGACCATCTCCGGTCAATCGGAACTCGCGCCCCAAATCAGTGATGGAGCTCTCAAGGAAATCAAGATCGCCACTGCTTGGGCTCTCGAAGGTCACATCGATGAAGGTGCGGCCGTTAATTGAATTAATATCAATGTTGGCTCCGGTCGACGGATCAATGAGGCGGGCGCTGGCACCTTCAACCACAAAGCTGAGGGTAAAGGCCTCATTAGCCAGCCCTGGTGTCACGGTTCCCTCTTCGCTCGTAATATCGACATGCTTGAAGACATTTTCTTCAAAGGTCAGAGTGTAATCCCCTTTGGAGAAGGACGGTGTGTCGAGAAGATAACGGAAGCGACGGACACCAGTGGTGCGAAGAGCGGCGACCAGTAGTGCTTTCCTAAGCTCGGCGGCATCGGTCGGAGCATTCTCCAGATCAAGCGCGGTAAGGATAATCTCCTCGGTGCCATCTTGAAGGATGCGGACCACACGAGCGTCGTCATCACCTGCGGCATCGCGGGCTTCGAGCGCGGCGGTCTCAACGATACCGAACTGGTTGATAATCGTATCAACCGGAATGACCGATCCGGTCAGAGCTATCGCGGTGCCTCCGCGGCTCAAGGTGAACTCTGGGGCAGCATCGAGAATAGAATCAAAGTCAAGTGAAACAGAACCGGAGGAAGCGTAGTTCACATCGACGTAGTAGTAGTCTTTGCCATCGTGGGTGAACATGTTGCCGGCGTCGTTGATGACACCCGAGTCAACAGCCTCGCCATTACCGACAGGAGCAATCAGGTCCGCAGTGGGCTGACCACCTCCGGGAATCGCGGAAGGATCGGCAACGACGTCAAACTCGACCTCTTCACCGGCAGAGTTTCGGAAGCCCATCTTAAGCTTGCCGTAAATCGTAAGGAGCTCGATCTGATCGGGAATATCGGCAAGGAAGAGGACCACGACGTCGCCGTTCGCAACGTTCGAGAGGTCGGCATAAAGCTTACCGGTGATGCTGATGTTGTTATCGAGGAAGTTGAGCTGACCACCGACCAGGAACTTGCCGTCCGTCGAGATCTTCACGAAGACCTTGGCGTTGAAGATCGCCTGCGACGTGTAGATGGAGTAGATCCGGGCACTACCTGAGATGGTAAGCGGCGCATTGAAGGCTGCAGAGAATCCATTCAGCGCAGGATTATCAGCAATGAGACGGGCCTGGGTTGCGACCTGGCTGCGCACGGTATCAAGCCATCCATCGATGCTAATTTCTCCTGGAGGCGCGAAGGCCGATCCGCGAAGTGCGAACGGATCATCGATGGACGGAAGGGTCTTGAAGAATTCAACCGAAGCCACGAAGTCAGAGATGGTAAGACCGGAGTTCGGCTCGATGGTGATCGGGATATCAACGTTGATCAGAACGCTAAGCGGTCCGAGTTCCGAGAGAGCAAAGCGGATGCCAAAGCCGCCAATTCCGGCCATGGAGAACTCACCTTCAAGACCGATAAAGAAGACGCGCTGGTTCACCGGAGTGACGGTATCGAGAACGCTGATGATGCTGTAGTTCTCATCAAGACGCAGGATACCACCAATCAGGCTGGCCTTCACCGTGCCACCAAAAAGGTTTCCTTCCACACTGACTCCAAAGGACTCAATATCGACGATCGGATTCTTACCCTGGAGGAGAAGTTTCGGTGAAATCTTAATTCCCTTCACTGCCCCGGAAATAGTCAGGCCCTTGATTCCCTTAATCTCCGTAACTTCAGCAGAGAGGATGAGGACGAAGTCACCTGGATCATTTTCAATGTCAGCCCACTGAATACCGATCTCAGTGATCTTGATTGGAAGGAACTCAGGCCACTTGAAGGACTCGCCGGTCGCGGAACCAACAGAGATGAAGATTCCAAAACCAGGAAGCGCATCAAAGGAACCGTCACCAAGAATACGGAACTGGCGGGCTTCACCGGTGAGGAGGACCGAACCGATCTTCACGGTTGCACCCACGCTTTGGAAAGAGACCAAGGTCTCATCTGCATTCGCTCCGGTATCAAGGAAGAAGTCGGTGGCCCGGATGGTGACGAAGGAGGAGATATTCAGCTCAAGAGTATCAACGTAGAACTTAAAGGCGGTCACACGACCCTTGGAGAACTCGAGAGTCGCGCGGACGGCCTCGGTGTTCTGAACTCCGTTGGTAGTATCGGTGGCATCGTTGCGATCAGAGAAGGTTCCGTTGATGGCCTTACCTGGAAGGAAACGCACTCCGCCGGAGGCAATGTAGATTTCTCCGTCGAAGACGACCGGATTCTCGGCGTCGAAGTTGACGGTGAAGTTATTGACGCCGACTCGGATGTCGTCGAACTCGAGGAGGTTGCCAATTTTGATGGCAGGCTGACCTGTCGCGACCGTGCCATCTGCATTCAGAGCAGTTCCGGTATTCGGCTGATCGAGGCAACCGTAGCAGATCTCAGCATTACCGAGAGTGAAGCCATTACCCCGCACCACCACGTCGTTGAGTGTTCCCTGTATGTTGATGGCTGGAATCTTAA
>CBFHQJ010000156.1:0-7736 GCA_965657795.1 Akkermansiaceae bacterium | reverse complement strand
CAAGTTTGCCGGACCATTCGGGAAGACGCGGGATTTGAACTTCCAACATGTTGTTGTCGGCGGCAAAGGGGACGAAAGTGGTTTTGGTTCGCTTTCCAGAAGCGTCGAGATGCTCGAGGGCTGTGGTGTTGCCTTTGCGGGTTCGGTTGATGATATAGTCGTAACCATGCCAGCCGGTAGCGGCGTCTTGATCGGCATCGATGAGAAGAATCATCCATTCGCTTCCCTCGGGTTTGGTGAGGGGAGCGCGGGTGTGAAGGAGGAAGGAGACCGTGTCTTCCTGGGGGGCGACGCGAACGTTGGCGAAGTCATTGCGACCGGACGTTTCGGTGTAGATTTTTCCAGCCCAACCTTCGTGATTTCGGTGGGGAATGTCCTGAAGGGGATCATTGAAACGAAGAGCTGATTTCCAATCATCGAACTTGCCGTCTATTTTGATCTCTTGCTCCGGGAGAGGTTTGGGGAGAGGAGGGGCGCCTTTGAATCGGCGGATGTTGGCGACCATCTGGTAGTAGTAGGCGTCCTGGTATCCTCCTTTCATTGGCTCGACGTCGCGGGAGAATTCTTCGCTGAAGCAATCGACGAAATAGGATTCACCTTCCTTGAGTTTTCGGCCGGTCATGTCGCGGGCTCCTTTGCCGGGAGTGTAAAGAAATCGTTGGGCGACCCACTCGTTCCAGCCGGTGACAAAGATGATTTCGGGATCAAGCTTGAGCGCGTGGTCCCACTGTTCCTGGAAGTAGAGACCATGCGAGGTTTTGGTCTTTTCCGGAGGAGGTTGCCTTTTGTTTTGGTGGGAGCGCCCGATGTTTGAGATGGGGTGCTGGGCGACGGCGACCGAGACGAATTCGGGCATACCGGGAGTGTGCCAACCGGGAGTCTGCGGGGTGTGATCGAGCCAAGGCCATCGGTTTTTGCCATCGCCGAACCATTTCTGGCCCTTCGACCAAGCCCATGAACGACGCAGGGTGAAGAAGTCTTTTTGCTCCTGCGGAAGGCCCTCGGGATTTGAAATCATCAGTGGCTTGCCCTGCCAGTGGAACCAGAGGGGGCGGTAAAGTCCGGTTTTGTAAATCCGGTTGTAAACTTGGGTGGTGGTGTGGATGTGGTTGCTGTTGGTAAGGAAGGTGATTTGGGGTGTCTTGAATCCTTCCTTACGCATTTGAAGCCAAGTTCGACAGAGGGCATCGACCTCGCGGTTGTAAATGTAAGAGTTGGTGACATCGAGTGCGACGAAGTCGACACCGGCGTCACTTAGGAGAGCGGCATGGCGCCGAAGAACATAGGGATCGCGCGAGTAGTAGTAACCGTGCTCTGACTCCCCCCAGTGGTGGAAGGTGCCTTTTGGACCGAGTTTTTTTTCGGGGGTGGCCATGATCTTGTTGAGATCATAGGGGCCGGTTTTAGAATGCGCTCCGAGCCAGAGAAAATAAAAGATGCCGACTTTGCGGTCCTTTTTCACCGGGCCGGTTTGCTCGTGGAGCGGGAGGCTGCGTCCGAGATGATCGGTCGCGGGCCACGGAGTCTGAGCGGAAAGAATGCCGGTCAGGATGTTGAGGGCCAGGCTGGCTCCGATCGCTTTGGTGATCTTCGAAACGAACATGCTTGGCTGGATTAGATTTGATCCTGGGTCGAGGTGTCGAGTTCCTCTTTTTTGAAAGCGAGCCACGGAGTTGCGGCCAGATACCAGATGACCATTCCGACGGCCATGAGGGTAAAAGTGGTGTTACGGGAAAGGTCCGCGAGAAGGTGCAGGAGTGGCGGGACAATGGTGAGGGCAAGTCCGGATAGGGCAACGAGAGAAAGAAGTTTCATTTTGAAAGGGGGCGAAGCCTAGCTGGATTTGGCGTCAAGGGTTTTGCTGAAGATCACATGTAAACTGGCAGTCGCAAGCCAGCATGGCAGAATGCAGAACCAAGAGCTGATACCTACGAATTTAATGAAAAAGGTGGCGATGGCGACGGGTAGGAGCCAGGCGAAAAGGACAGAGGGGTTCAGGCTTTGGCTTCTTTTTTCAGCCGCGAATTGCGGGAATCCGAAGCGTTTGGAGAAATACCAATCGGCAAAGATGACGGCTCCCATGGGGGCGAGGACGGTGCCGTAAAATCCGACAAAATCGAGGAGCTTGAAGGCGAAGGCGGGGAAGACTCCGGCGATGGTGGCGACGATGCCGGCGACGAGGGTCATGGTGGTGCGGGAGGATCCGGGGATCATGGCCTGGAAGGCGAGGCCGGCCCGATAAATGGTCGGGTTGGCGGTGGTCCAACCGGCGACAATGACACAAACAATTCCAGCAATTCCGGCGACGTTGTTTGCCATCACGCCAGGGTTGGGAGAGGTGTCGCCAGTGGTTTTGATTTGGGCCGCGAGCATGAAGGCGGCGGAGATCCAAGCCATGTAGTGGCCGACATACATGCCGCCGGAGGCAGCCCAACCTGCGCTTGGTTTTTTGGCGTAGCGGAAGACCGAAAGGTCTGCCATGCCAATGTGCATGGCAGAGTTGCAGAACCACGAGAAGAGAACGACGGACCAAAATCCCATCGTGATGGGATCTCCGTCTTTCTGCGCGATGGAAATCGATTGGGTCCAGACCTCGTTGAGCCCTTCCCAATTGGCGGCTCCAATTTGTTTGAGGGCGACGAATCCGCAGGCTAGAAAGACCAAAACCATCCAGGGAGCGGCGACGTTGGCGAACCTCGCCACGACATCGTATCCGCGCGCCGCCACTACCGCGATGACGGCTCCAACGGCGAGAACGATGGCGACAAATGCCGCGCTGTTGGGATAGACGGCTTCGAAGCCCGGCATTTCCAGATTGAAGGGGATACCTACGGCGGTGGCCGAAACCGTGATCATGGCTCCTGCGAGGAAGCAAAAAAGAATGCCGTTGGCGAGGTTGTAGAATTTAACGAGGTGATTACCGGCGATTTTTTCAAGATGAAAATAGAGCGTCATGCGGGCGTTGGTCGCGATGGGCGCGCAGACGAATCTCCAACTGAGAACGGCGAGGAAGTTTCCGAGAAGGAGGCCAATAAAAATGTTTTGGAGGCTGACCCCGTTGAGGAGAAAGAGTGGCCCGATCATGAACTCGGTCCCGGCAGCGTGCTCACCGGCATACATTCCCCAGAATTTACCGGGGCCTTTGAGAGCCTTTTCGGGAACCGGGGTGCGTTCGTATTCGTTGGCCATATGTGATTTTTTGGATCGGTGTGGGAAGCTTAATACAGCTCCCGGAGGGGCGAAGTTTCGAGATCTCCACGAGCAAGGTCAACCTCAATACATGAAACGTTTCTTTTGGGTTTCTATGAAGTTGCACAATTCTGTCTCTTCCATAGACTCGCGCCAGATGGCCGGGGGCAAAGTTAGATTAAAGGACGTCGCTGAAAGGGCGGGAGTCGCGGTGAACACAGCGTCGACGATTTTGAATAAACGGCCAAATTCCTGGGCTTCGAAAGAGACCGAGGAGCGGGTTTTTGCGGCGGCCAAGGACCTGGGATATCGTCCAAATCGGGCGGCGGTGGCTTTGCGGTCGGGGAGTTTTAAGGCGATTGGCCTCTTGGTGGCGGACCTTGAGAATCCCTATTTTACTCATTTCTCGAGGGTTTTTGGGAACAGCATTACGGAGAAGGGATATGATCTCGTCATCGAGAATTGGCAGACTGATTTGGAGCGCGAGAAGAAGCTTCTCGAGGAGGTGGTGCATCGGAATGTCGATGGTGTGGTGGCATTTGTAAGCGATTTGGACGAACATCGGGAGTTTCTAGAGCGTCAACGGAAGTTGGGGTTTCCAATCGTGGCTTTGGCGATGCCCGGGATTGAGGAGGTCTCGGTCGATGTCGTGATCCCGAATTTTGCGACCGGCCTGAAGGAGGCTGCCGATTGCCTCTATGATCACGGACACCGTCGCTTTGCTTTCCTGGATGCGCGTTCGCAGGGGCAGCGAGTGGGAGGGCGACCGGAATACTTTTCGAAGGTGATCGCGGAATTTGGTGATGCTGAAACCGAGGTGGTAGCCGGCGGACCCTCGTTGATTGAAGCCCGCGAGGTGGCTTTCAAAATTTTGGGCAGTGAAAACCGTCCCAGCGCGGTGGTAGCCTTGAATGATCTCACCGCAATCGGAGTGATGCGTGCCGCCAAGGACCTTGGTTTAAGGGTTCCTGAAGATGTTTCGGTGGTTGGAATCGATGGCATTCCGCTGGGCGAACAGCTTCAGATTTCCCTTTCGACGGTGGCGCAGCCGCATCTGGAAATGGCTTCGAAAGCGGTGGAGTTTTTGATCGAGCGAATTGAAGGCGATGCTAATCAGGATCCGCGACAGGCAGAATTCCCCACACATTTCGTGCCCAGAGAATCCGTGGGCCCCAGATCCTGATCTTTGCCTTGTATTTGGGGCGTGAGAACTCAAGTCTATCGACATGAACCGATTCGTGTTTTTGCAGCGCGAACTTTCTTGATCCAACCGACACCTTTTTCTCCGCACTTCCATGACCCAGGATAATCGGCACCGCATTCACGAAGCCCTTGATCGCTTTAAGATCGAATTACCGTCATGGGGATTTGCCGATACTGGAACGCGATTTGGAAAATTCCTGCAGGACGGGGCCGCAATCGACCTTGCCGACAAGCTGGCTGATGCCGGAGAAGTTCACAGGTTGACGGGCTGTTGTCCCAAAGTGGCTGCTCATGTGCTGTGGGACTTTGAAGACGGCCAGGATCCCAAAGAAGTGAACGGACTGGCCTCCAAATTTGGGGTGAAGATTGGGTCGATTAATCCCAACTTATTTCAAGATCAGGAGTATCGGCTGGGCAGTCTCTGCAATCCAGATGCGGAGATTCGAGAGCGTGCCTGTCGTCATGTGACTGACTCCATTCAGCTGGGGCAAAGTCTGAATTCGGAGGTCGTGACCTTGTGGCTGGCAGATGGCACGAACTATCCCGGACAAGGCTCGATCCGTGCGCGCAAACAGTTGCTTGAGTCGGCACTTGGGGAATTCCATGGAGAGCTTGCTGAGGATCAGACCTTCCTGATCGAATACAAACCTTTCGAGCCAGCCTTTTACCACACTGACATTGCCGACTGGGGGATGTCTTATATTTACGCCAGGAAAATGGGGCCGCAGGCCAAGGTGCTTGTTGATACCGGACATCATTATCAGGGGCAGAATATCGAGCAAATTGTGGCGTGGTTACTCGATGAAGAAATGCTCGGCGGCTTTCACTTTAACGACCGTCGTTATGCTGATGATGATCTCACTTTGGGCTCGATTGATCCTTACCAAATCTTCCGTATTTTTGGCGAAATTCATGGATATGCAGCTTCGAACGGTGGCGAGTATCCAGCGATCGAATATATGGTCGATCAGTCGCACAACCTAAAGCCCAAGATCGAGGCGATGATTCAAACGGTGATGGCGGCTCAGGAGTTGTATGCCAAGGCTGCCTTGATTGACTTTGATCAGCTCCAAAAACATCAACTGACGGGTGCGGTTGTCGATGCCGAGCGCCTCATGAAGCACGCTTTTGGAGCCGATGTCATCGAAGTGATCGGCGAGTGGCGCACGGACCGCGGGCTTGCTGCGGATCCTCTCATTGCCTTTCGGGAAAGTGGCTACCTTGCGAAGATCTCGGGGGAGCGTCGTACCCGGCGGGAAGCGCTTGGGGTCTCCGGAGGGGGCAGTTACGCTTGAGCTTTAAACTTTAGAACCAATTTTAAATCATGCCATTTAAACCATCCGAATACCGTCATGTGAATTACGGTTGGGACGACGCGAAAGTCGACTCAATGAATGCTGTCGAGCGTCTTGCCTACCGTTCCAATATTCTTGGAGACGACCAACGTATCACCAACACCGGTGGAGGGAATACTTCATCGAAAGCGATGGAGACCGATCCCTTGACCGGTGAAGAGGTGGAGACCCTCTGGGTGAAAGGATCGGGCGGAGACTTGCGGACTTCGACGATTGAGAACTTTTCTTCCCTTTATCAGGACAAGCTCATCGCGCTGCAAAAGATTTACCACGAGACCTCTCCGAATGGAGTGAAGACCCAGGTCGAGGACGATATGGTGGGGATGTATCGTCACACCACCTTCAATTTGAACCCGCGGCCGTCTTCGATCGACACTCCCTTGCACTCCTTCATTCCGCACAAGCATGTCGACCACATGCACCCAAATGCTTTTATTTCGATCTGCGCGACCAGGAATTCGGAAGCGATTACGAAAGAGATTTTCGGGGACGAGGTCGTTTACACCTCATGGCAGCGCCCGGGTTTTGATCTGGGACTTTTGTTTCAGGAAGTCTGTGAAAATCATCCTCAAGCGAAGGGAATTAACATGGGGCAGCACGGGCTGATCAATTGGGCTGACGATGACAAAGAGTGCTATGAGCTAACCCTTGAATTGATTGAGCGGGCCGGCCGATACATTGAAGATCGGGATAAAGGCGAGCAGACTTTTGAGGGGCGGAAATATGACAAGCTTTCGGCGGATCAGCAGAAGGAGCTGGTGGGCGCGCTCGTGCCTTGGTTGCGTGGGCAGGTGAGCCAGCAGAATCGTTTTGTGGCCACAATTGAATCGTCGGATGCCGCGCTGGAGTTTGTGAATTCACAGGCCGCAAAGCGTCTTGCCGAGCTCGGCACATCATGCCCGGATCATTTTCTGAGGACGAAGATTAAGCCGCTTTATGTCGACTGGGATCCGCAGAATGAGGATCTCGAAGCCCTGAGGTCGAAACTTGTCGATGGGCTGGAAAAGTATCGTGCTGACTATGCTGCTTACTACGAAGCCAATAAGGAACCTTCGTCACCTGCGATGCGTGATCCGAGTCCGACTGTGGTGCTGATTCCGGGAATCGGGATGGTGGCCTTTGGGAAGAACAAATCGGAGTCACGGGTGACTGCAGAATTCTATAACTGCGCGATCTCGGTGATGCGCGGCGCGGAGGCGATCGATGAATACATTGGTCTGCCTCAAAAGGAGGCTTTTGATATCGAATATTGGGCCCTTGAAGAAGCGAAGCTGCAGCGTATGCCGCCCGAGCGCGAGTATGCCCGCAAGGTGGTGATTGTGGTCGGAGCTGGAAGTGGCATCGGAAAAGAGATGGCGCACTTAATGATCGATCAAGGCGCGCACGTCGTCTGTGCTGATTTGAATCTTGAGGCGGCCGAGGAGACCGCCGCGGAATTGATCGCGAAGGTGGGGCAGGGAATTGGAGTCGCGGGAAGCGGGATTTCAGGATGTGGAAATGCCATTGGTCTGGCTTGTAACGTGGCAAACCGCGATTCAATCAAGGCCATGCTTGATGAGGTGGTTTACGCTTATGGTGGGTTTGATCACATCGCGGTGACGGCAGGAATCTTTGTGCCACCGGATCGCACCGGGCACATCCCTGACGATAAGTGGGGATTGACCTTTGATATCAATGTTTCCGGGCCGTATTTTGTGGCCGACGAAGCGGCAAAGATCTGGGAAGCGCAAGGGCTCAAAGGCTCGATGGTTATCACGACCAGTGCCAACGCCGTCGTGTCCAAGAAAGGAAGCCTTGCTTACGATACCTCGAAGGCGGCGGCGAATCATTTGCTCCGCGAACTTGCCATTGAGCTTTCGCCGCTCGTGCGCGTGAACGGAGTGGCTCCTGCCACGGTGGTCGCCGGGAGCGGGATGTTTCCACGGGACCGGGTCATTGCCTCGCTCACGAAATACGAGATTCCTTTCAGCGACGATGAAAGCACAGAGG
>CBFHQJ010000155.1:0-7855 GCA_965657795.1 Akkermansiaceae bacterium | reverse complement strand
ACAATGATGCCTGGGTCAGGGGTGGAAGAATCGATACGGGCGGCGATAGTGGCAGCCACATCGGAGAAGAGATCGACCTGAGGGTCCGCTGGCAGGCGACTCCACGATTACTCTTCAACACCGGAGTGGCTCACTTTATGCCCGGCAGTTTTGTGGAGAATACCGGTCTCTCGGAAAACAGCACTCTTGCATACGTTCAAGCGAGGTTCGACTTCTAGAATTCTTTTAGAGCTGAAGAATTCAGCGCAATTCACTTAAAAAAGCGGCTCCGGAAGACCGGAGCCGCTTTTATTTTGAGTCGTTGTTTGTTGACCTAGACGAAGAGCGGTTTCATGTGGCGCTCGAGAAGGTTGCCAGTGACGCACTTGCAAATGACCTCTTCATTTGCCTTGAGGGCGTCGAGGTAACGGTCGCCCATTTGTGCGGCAATCTTGAAACCCACGTGAAGGAGCTGGCGAACGTTGGCGTTGTAGCCGGGGTTACTCTGATCATGGGTCAAAGCACTGACATATTGCTCGCTAGTCCAGCCGTTGACTTCTTCGGCGCTTGGAAGCTGGGAGTGATCGATGTCGATGACCGTGGCGTAGGGTTCGCAGAGCGCCTCTTTCTTATCGAGGGCTTTCGCGTAGATCTCCTTGGCAAGCTCAAGGGCTTCTCCGCCAGCGGTCGCGAGGCCGATCACTTCCTCAAGCCAGTTGGTGCCGGCGGTCTTGATGTGAAGGCCGGCTCCGGTGCGGGCGATGGCTTTCTTGATGGGCTCGTAAATTGAGAATTTGTCCGAGCCGGAGTGTACGGAAAGTTTTAGAGTTTCGGGGAGTCCATATGCTTTGATCGCGTGGGCGAGAACGGCGAGGTCATCGTTGAACTCTTGTTCGAACTGCGCGACGTCGCCGACATAATCGACCCCTTTGTTGAACCGGCCGGTAAACTTGGGGGCGATGGTCTGGATGGGGATTCCCTGGTCGGCAATCGCGGCGAGGATGATGAGCATCTCTGCGGGAACCTGTGGATTGTCGGTTTCATCCATGGAGACTTCGGTGACGAAGTCGTCGGTGCCTCCTTTGGCCGCGACGATATGATCATAGATCGCTTTGGCCTTTTGGGTGGCCTTCAAGAATTGGTTGGCAGTTTGCTCAACGAGTTCGCGGGATATTTCGAGAGGAGCTTCGATGCCATCGATGGAGATTGAGCCAATGAGCTCTGGGTGCTTGTTGATAAAGGCTTCGACGTCGGCTGGATCTGCGGCTTCGCCAATGTCATCGGCGACATCGAGAGTGAAGAAGTTGCAGGGAGCGACAAAGCGGTCGACGGTGCCCAGGTTGATGTGATCGGCATCAAGAAGATACTCGCCGGACCAACCAAGGTCGGCGACGGCTTTATCGGCAGCGTCGCGAGTGGACTGGGGTTCGGAGCCAATGATTTCGTGCTCGCGGTTGGACTTGTTCCAGGTCGGGCAGATGTCAACGCCGAGTTCCTTGGCGTCGATGAAGGCTTGGAGTTGAGCGTGGGCTCCGTGGGCGAAACGATCGCCGACACCGAAGGTGAATTTAGGACAGGTTTTCATGAATTGTGTGAGGTGGTTTTTAGACGTTATTGTTCTGGAACGCGAAATTTGTGATTGGTGTCGGAGTCTTTTGGATCACGAATGAGGGAGCCTGCCGGGATCCCCCGGACGTCAACGACCTCGTTGGTCCAAGGATTGAAAACATAGCCGGGTCTGTTTGGGATATGCTCGGCGACCTTGTATTTTGGCGGAGCGGGCTCTTCCTGAGGCGTGCTCGGGACACGAGGTTGTGGAGTGGGGCGGGGGATCGCCGTCGGAGGGTTGGTGTTGGCAGCAATCACCTTGGATATGGATTCCGAAGGCGCAGATGGCTTGTGCTCTTTTTGGGTTGAGGGATCTTCGTCATCAAGTGTCCCGGAGTAAGTGACAAGCTCAGGTTGTTGGACTTTTTTGACGGGTTGGGCTGTCCCGGGATTGGCCGGGGCTTGTTCTGTTTTCGAGGTTTCTTTCTCGTCGGAATTGCAGGAAACTAAAAAAAGAGCGGGGAGGAGGTAGATGGTTTTCATAGGGGGGGGAGTTTAGTCGTTCACGCTAATCACGGCTTTGATGGCGCCGAGTTTGGGGTCGGTGAATTTGTCAAATTCGGTGGGGACTTCCTCGATGTCGAGGCGGTGGGTGATCCAGACTTTGGTGTCGATGTCTCCGGCTTCGATAATCTTGATGATCTCGCCGAAGTCGGCAGGGAGGGCATTGCGTGAAGCAAGGAGGGTTTGCTCGCGACGATGGAAGACGGGAGCGTGTGGAAAAGAGAGGTTCTCGGTGGTGATGCCGACGTAAATGATGCGGGAGGTGAAGCCGCCGTAATCGAAACAAGTGGACATCGATTTCACTGATCCGGTGGCGTCGATGACAACATCGGCGAGCTGGCCGTTGGTCATCTCTTCGAGCTTGGCTAGGTGTGATCCGTCCAAGCTGAATTGCACACCGTTTTTGATGCCGAGATTGTCAGCGCAGAAATCGAGTCGCGACTGGACCATATCCATGACGATGACGTTTACCTCAGGCATGAGCTTGAGGAATTCGAGACAGGAAAGGCCGATGGGGCCGGCGCCGATGACGAGAACGGTTTCGCCGGGCTGGGGGTTCCCTCGTTGCACCGCGTGGTATCCGATGGCGAGAGTCTCAACGAGGGCGAGTTCGTCGTAGGAAAGGTTATTTCCGGGGTGAAGTTTCCGCGCCGGGACGATCCAGTTGGCCTTACGAAGTCCGCCGGGACCGTGAACACCGATGACCTGAACGCCGGGACAGCAGTTGCTGTTTCCTTTTTGGGACGTGGGGGTATTGGGGTCGTTGACGTAGGGCTCGAGTGAGCACTTGTCGCCGGCTTTGACATTGGTCACGCCTTCTCCGACGGCCACGACTTCGAGGCCGAGTTCGTGGCCGGGTGTGCGTGGGTAATCGAAGAAAGGGAACTTGCCCAGATAGCAGGAAAGGTCGGTGCCGCAAATCCCCATGCGATGGGTTTTCACGAGCGCTTCACCGGGGCCGGGGGCTTGTTCGTCGGCGAGCTCGATGGGCGTAATCGTTTTAGGCTCGGTGAATTCAATTGCGTATGGCATTTGCTTGGGAGATTGTGAAGGGAGATGAGATGGGAGGACTAAAAGCTGGAGCTTTTGGATACTTAGTTGTTTTCGGGAAGACCTTCGAGATGGCCGAGATTTTTAACGGGGGCGAAGATGGCTTGAACCTGGGCGAGGAGATCGCGGTCGATGGGCTCGGCGAGCCACTTATCCCATTTCTTGATGTTTTCGGGATTGGCGGAGCCGGCGACCGTTGAGGCGATGTCTTCGTATTCGCACGAGAATTGAAGGGCGAGTTGGGCAATATCGACGCCGTTGTCTTCACAAAGTTTGGCGGCGGCCCGGGCGGCATCCTTGACTTCCTCGGGCTCTTTCAGCCAATCAGGCAGAGGGGCATTGGTGAGGAGGCGGGCCGAGAAAGGGCCCGCGTTAATGGCTCCGATGCCCTTTTCCTTGAGTCGCGGCACGAGGTCTTCGGCGAAGGCGGTGTTTTGAAGGGTGTATTGATTGTAGGAAAGGACGCAGTCGCAGGTGTCTTCAATGTGATCGAGAACCGTGTTGAAGGACTTCATGGGGTAGCATGAAAATCCGATGGCACGAACTTTGCCCTGTTCCTTGGCCTTCAGCATGGCGGGCCAGGTTTCCTCCCAGGTCTGGGCGAGGTTCACGAACTCCACGTCATGCATGAGAAGGACATCGAGATGGTCGGTGCCGAGGCGGTGCAGCGAGATGTGAATGGATTCCTCGACGCGCTGGGCTGAGAAATCGAAGTGGATATCGGAGTAGCGACCGAGCTTTGAGCCCAGAAGGTAGGAGTCTCGCGGAATTCCTTTTAGACCCTGACCGAGCATGACCTCGGACATGCCCCGACCGTAGAAAGGGGAAGTGTCGATGAAGCTCATGCCGAGATCCAACGCAGTCGTGGTGGACTTCATAACCTCGTCGAGATCGACCGAGCGAAATTCCGCACCCAACGACGACGCTCCGAAGGAAAGAATGGGTAGATCAATGCCTGTTTTTCCGAGCGGTCTGGTCTTCATATTGTAGAGGAAAAGTTAGGCAGTTGAAGGCCTGCAGAGAATTTGTCTGACTAATTTATTTTGGGGAAGTAAAATCAGGGGAATTTTTTGGCGACCAGGACATCGCGAGTTTTAGCCTACCCAAAATCATATAATTGGTATAAGGGTAACTTAATGTCGGAAATGGAAGTTTTACCGTGGGAGAGGGTGGGTAAGGAATACCGCCTCGATTATAAAAGGGCTGGAATGCTGGTTGATTTGGATCGCTGCATTGGATGTCATTCGTGCTCAGTGTCTTGCAAGACCGAGAACGAGGTGCCGCTTGGAAATTTTAGAATGCGGGTGAGGTATTTGGAGCAGCCGGACAACAAGCAAATCTCATTTACGCCGCTCATCTGCATGCACTGTGTTGATGCTCCGTGTTTGAAGGCGTGTCCTTCAAAAGCAATCCGGAAGGAGGACGACGGACGAATCTTCATCGATGAAAGTCGCTGCGATCTTGAAAAGGAGTGTGTCGAGGCTTGCCCATACGGCGCGATCTCGATCAATGTGGAAAAAGAAGTCGCCGAAAAATGTGATTTCTGCATGCACCGAACCGAGGTCGGCTTGGATCCAGCCTGCGTTTCGAACTGCCCGACTGATGCTCTGGTCTTCGGTGATCTTGATGATCCCGAGTCGCGGATCTCCAAGTTGGCTGAAAAGAAGGATGCCAAGGCCTGGAAGGCGGAGGAGAAAACGAACCCCTCGGTTCTCTATGTAAGCCACGAAAAGTGGATGGAGACCAAAGCCAATACCGGGGTCCAACTCGACTCGAAGGACGAGGACGTCACTTACGAGCAAAACAATCTTAAAAAATAACCTGATTTTCAAATGTCTGATCTGACTCGTCGCTCAATTCTCAAGCTCGGCTCCGCTCTCATCGCGGGTGGCCTTTCTCCGCTGAGAGTTTCTGCTCAAAATGCCACTTCCGGAAAAACCTTCGGAGTCCTTGGTCGCCTCGATTACTCGAAGGCCAAAGCCACTCCGACCATCTGCTTCGCCTGCACCAATCACTGTGGGGTCATCGGCTGGGTGCAGGATGGCATGGTTCGTAAAATCGATGGCAACCCGCTAGACCCCAATACCGAGGGCAATCTTTGCTCAAAAGCCCAAGGAATGATCTCCTACACTTATTATCCCGAGCGGATTCTTTATCCACTGCGCCGCGTTGGAAAACGTGGAGAAGGGAAGTGGAAGCGCATCACTTGGGATGAAGCTTACACCGAGTTGGCCGATAAAATGCGGCCGCTTCGTGAAAACGGAACTCCCGAGGAATTCGTCTTCCACTACGGTCGTGACAAAACGAAGGGCTACACCAAGCACTTCACCAATGCTTTTGGAACTCCGCATCGCTTGAATCGCCGCTCGATTTGCTCGTCCAATCGACGCGCTCCACTCATGTCCTTTTACGGTCGTGATTTCGAGTGGGAGACCCAGGATCTTTCCAATACCAAGTATGTCATCAACTGGGGTGGAAATCCTTATGAGGCCTATCAAGGCGGCCTTTTTATGGCGCACCGATTGCAAAACGCACGCGTCGAGCACGGAGCCAAATTGGTGACCTTTGAGGTTCGTCCTTCCGCCACGGCGAGCAAGTCGGATGAATTTTACACCGTCATGCCCGGCACCGATGGAGCCATCGCTTTTGCGATGATCCACACCATCCTGAAGGAAGGTTTGGAAAACAAGGAGTTCTGGAATCGCTGGGCGAACATTCCACTTGAGAAGATT
Source organism: Akkermansiaceae bacterium (assembly GCA_965657795.1). Lineage (GTDB taxonomy): Bacteria > Verrucomicrobiota > Verrucomicrobiia > Verrucomicrobiales > Akkermansiaceae > SW10. The sequence goes on along the minus strand of CBFHQJ010000155.1, from coordinate 1,982 downwards.
CGCGAGTCTGTTAAGGACTACACTCCGGAATGGGCTGAGAAGAAGTCAGGGGTTCCCGCAGCTGACATTAAACGCATCGCCATCGAGTTCGCCAAAGCGGCTCCGGCTTGTTGCACCATGTCCAATCGTGGTTCGGCGAAGCACTACAATGGAATGCAGGCAGATCGTGCCATCCGCACACTCGATGTCCTCGTGGGTAACGTCGGAAAGCCCGGTGGATATTGTCTCTCCTCATTACGTGGTTGGTCTGGCAAGTATGGCCAGGAAGGTCTGCCAAATCTCAAGCTTCCCGAGCCTAAAGCTTCGGACCCCAAACCATGGGGAATGGGCGAGGGCTTCAACGAGACCGCTTTCAAAAAGCTGCCGAAAAAAGTGCAGGACCGCGTGAACAACTTCCCTGACAAGTGGCGCAAGAAATACTTCGGCGAGCTCGCTACTCCGAGCGAGTATCCGCTGGCCTGGCACTGGTATCAGATGCGGGTTGGCCAGCTCGTTTATCCGTATATCAAGCAGGGTCGCCAAAAGGTTTCCGTTTACATGTCCTTCACTCTTGGAGCGGCCTTCGGCTATCCCGAGGCCAATGCCGCGCGCGAGGTTTTGATGGATGAGAAGTTAGTTCCTTTCCACGTCGCGGTTGATATCGGATATGGAGAGCAGACGGCCTTGGCGGACATGATTCTCCCCGAAGCAACCAGTCTGGAGCGCTGGGATTACCACTCAACGAACTGCTATGGTCTGGTGCCTTATACCGGGGTGCGGCAGCCGCTGGTCGATCCGCAGGGTGAGTCCAAGTCGATCCAAGTCATTCTCCGTGAGCTCGCTCACAAAATTGGTGGCGGCATGGAGAAGCACTTCACTTACGAGGACGACGAGTCGCTTTATAAGGATTGGTATAAAGAGCTTCCGATTTCCTGGGAAGAATTCAAACGCCGGGGCATCTGGCAGGAGAAGGACCGTCCCAAGGATTACGAACTTTATGAGCGTCCTCTCACCGATGCTGAACTTAAAGACAGTGACTTCGCTCCCATCGGAAAAATTGAGGAAGGATCGCTTGTCAAGAAAGACGGTAAGGCAATTGGAATTATCAAAGACGGAATCCCAGTCCGTGGATTCCCGACACCAAACCGCGTCATCAATGTTTATGACGAGATTTTCCCCGAAGCAGCCAAGGCCGTTGGGCTTCCTCTGAGTGACGGTAACGCGAGTCCGCTGGCGGTTTGGCACGAGGTTCCCGAGCACGTTGATTTACCCAAGGACCGCTTCATTTTCTCGACCTTCAAGTGGAACGTCCACACGCAGGGTCGTTCCGGTCATTGGAAGTATTCGGCTGAAATCATCCACACCAACCCCGTCTTTATGCACCCCGATACCGGCAAGGCTTTGGGCGTGAGCGAGGGCGATGAAGTTGAGGTCTCGGTTTATCGGCCGACCGGCTTCACCTACCGCGCTGGTGAAAAAGGAGTCATGGGGAGTTTTAAAAACCACGTTCGTTTCCTGAAAGGGATGCACAAGCGTGTCGTGATGTGTTCCCACCACGTGGGTCACTTCGAGCACGGAATCGTGGGCGAGTCCAAGACGACCGAAACTTCACCAGCGGAAGGGAAGTGCGATAAGCTCGCCGATAAGCGCCTCAAGGACGGCGTCTGGTGGGCCAAGAAGCGCGGCGGAATTGGCGGGGGGGTTCACATCAACGATGCTCTTCCGATTAATCCGGCTCCGCTCATCGGCGGGCAGAATTGGTATGATAATGTCTGCTCCATCGAGAAAGTCTAATAAACCTCGGACATGACTCCCGAAGCCGCCGTGGCCCAGCTCGCGGCATCACTTCTCGCTCACGAGATTGATGCTTCCGTGCTCGCATCCTTGCAACAGCCTGAAACTGCCGCCATTCTTAAGCAAATCGAGCCCTCGGTGGCTCCTCTGCTGGAACAGGAATGGACTCCGCGAGACTTTGAAGATGCCGCCGTGGAATATTGCCGGCT
>CBFHQJ010000154.1:0-8233 GCA_965657795.1 Akkermansiaceae bacterium | reverse complement strand
GAAATGCCTCGACTTCCAAACTCCTAATGACATCTTTCTTCCTACCAGCCCGATTGCGCTGGCAGCTTGAATCCGCCCCGTAAATTGTCTCCCCCCAACAGGCGGGTTATTTCCAAACCCACCTTTTAAACCTCTCATGGGTAGATCCTTAAGTAGAAGTGACTGCATCTCCCTACTGGCTTGGTATGAGGGCTGCGATCCTTGGAGGTGGAACAAAGGTTCCCAATTACCAAACAAAACCAATCAAACCGATGAACAACCAAAACATCCTCCCAATGACGCCTCAACCGGTAAACATCTGTTGTATCGGAGCAGGCTACGTCGGCGGCCCAACCATGGCCGTAATCGCACAACGCTGCCCACACGCAACGGTTACCGTAGTTGACGTAAACAAGGACCGCATTGATGCCTGGAATTCCGACGAACTACCGATCTATGAACCAGGACTGACTGAAATCGTAAAAGAAGTCCGCGGAGAAAAACTCTTCTTTTCTACCGATGTTGATCAGGCGATCCGCGATGCCGACATCATCTTCATCTCAGTCAACACTCCAACCAAGGCCTATGGCATTGGGGAAGGTTGCGCTGCCGATTTGAAATATGTGGAACTCTGCGCAAGACGCATCGCTGCAGTTGCGAAATCAGATAAAATTGTGGTCGAAAAATCGACTCTCCCCGTACGAACTGCCGAAAGCATCAAGCGTATTCTGGATGCCGGTAACAAGAGTGTGAACTTTCAAGTCTTGTCAAACCCGGAGTTCCTCGCCGAAGGGACCGCGATCCAGGATTTGACCAACCCGGATCGCGTTCTGATTGGAGGAGAGCGCACTCCCGCCGGAGAGCTCGCAGCACAAAAGTTGGCCGACATCTATGCAACTTGGGTTCTTGAAGAGCGAATCATTCTCACCAACCTTTGGTCGAGTGAGCTTTCAAAACTGTCGGCAAACGCATTCCTTGCCCAAAGAGTGTCTAGCATCAACGCAATTAGCGCGCTGTGTGAAAAACCGATGCAGATGTCGATGAAATCGCCCAGGCAATCGGTTCGGATTCCCGGATTGGACCGAAGTTCCTGAAGTCCTCCGTTGGCTTTGGTGGCAGCTGTTTCCAGAAGGACATCCTCAATCTAGTCTATCTCTGCGGCCATTTTGGACTCCCTGAGGTTGCCGACTATTGGAGTCAGGTTATCAAGGTAAACGACTTCCAACGGACTCGCTTCACAAAAAACATCGTGAACTCACTCTTCAATACCGTCAGCGGAAAACGCATTGCAGTCCTTGGCTTTGCCTTTAAAAAAGACACCAATGACACCAGAGAATCACCGGCAATCTACGTTTGTCGTGATCTCCTGAGCGAAGAAGCGAATCTCGCAATTTACGATCCCCGTGTGCCGGCAGACACAATCCGCGATGAGATTGGCGCAGCCGCAGATTCCCGGGTTGAGATCTGTGATAGCGCATACGAGGCAGCCGAAGGTGCTCATGCTGTTGTCATCCTCACTGATTGGGATGAGTTTACCGCACTGGATTTTCAGCGCATCTATGACGACATGGAGCGTCCCGCGTTCCTTTTCGATGGAAGAAACGTCCTCGATCTCGAGGCCTTGAGCCAAATTGGATTCGAAGTGAGTGGCATAGGAAAGACGTGCCGGAAAAACATCCATGAACTGGGCCAAGGCTCTGGGAATTTTGAAGGCAATCTCAAACGTGTCTCATAACGCACCCTGAACCGGAGAGTTTTTGGCAGATTCATTTCCCCGTTGTCTGGACGACTTTTGAAGCGGAAGAAATGTGCTTAAAAACATCATAACCGGAATCCAGTACCCACTCATTCGGAGGCATACGATGCCATTGGTAATTGATCCCGTCGCGACAAACCAGTCGCGGCGGGATTTCCATTCCATCGCCCGGATTACTTTGCAAGTGAAACACAAATCACCTCCGTGTCATTGCGGATGAAGACACACTTTCTTGCATAGGCAGGATGAGACCAGACGATATCCCGCTGCCTGAGATCCAAACCATTGGGCTCGATGACATGGGCTCGGTCAATTTCCTCGTAACCTTTCGCCGAAAGATTCGCGATAACCAGATCTCCCTTTTCAGTGAAGAGAAAATAGCGGTCTTCGTGAGGAGTCACAAAAACAGTCCCCCAGCGCACCGGCTCCTCAATCGCGATGGGTTCGAGGGATTCCCAAACCCGTTTCCCGGTGAGTGCCTCCATGCAGCGAAACTGCCCGTAGCTGCAAGCTGCGAAAAGATGACCATCACGCAAAACCGGCGTGTTCATAATGCCGTGTAAGTGAGTCGTCTTCCGCTCGCTGGCCCGCTCCGTCCGATAAACGATATCCGGAGTCGACTCATCCTTCTTTAGCTTCAAGAGCATCGAGCCATTGTAAAAGTTGGTGAAAAACAAATGGTCCTCATCCACCATCAAAGGAGTCGGGATGGTAAGGCCGGCTCGAATTTTCCATGGAACACTCCAATAAATTTTCCCAGTCAAGGGATCGAGCGCATTGGCTGCTTCCGGGTGCCAAATAATCAAGAGATCGCGACCGGCGTGCTTCACGATACGGGGCGGGCAGTAACCCGGCTGCTTGGCGGAGACTGATCGCCAAACTTCCTTCCCGGTCAGTTTGTTAAAGGCCACCGCCGTGCTGCCATCGCCACTCCCAAGACAGATCAAAAGATCGCCGTAAACCAGAGGTGATGCGGCAAAACCCCAGGTCTGGGTGGTCACTCCGAGGAGCTTTCTCAAATCGTGGGCCCATTTTTCTTCGCCATTTTTGACAGCCCGACAAACAAGGTTCCCCTCACCACCAAAAGTATAAACGCGATCACCATCGACCAAAGGAGTGGCGCGAGGCCCGGCCGAATACGACATGGTGTAAGGACAATCATACTCCTTCTCCCAAATCACTTTTCCGGTCGTCGCGTCCAGACAAAGAAGCCGCTCATTTCCCTGCTTCATTCCCGTCCGCGCGCCCTTGGCCTTAGCTTCTGCGGTATCGAGCGCCTTGCGATCCATCACAAAAACCCGATTTCCAGCCACCGATGGCCCGGCATAACCGCGGGCGACCGGCGTCCGCCAAAGGATCTTTGGCCCACCTTCCGGGAACTTCTCGACAATTCCGGTCTCCCGCCAAACTCCATCTCGCTGAGGCCCAAACCATTGCGGCCAATCATCAGCCAACGCAGAAGTAAAAAGAGAGGCGAACAAGAAAGCAAATTGAAGAGATTTCATCAGATTGGAAATTAGCGAAGGTAATCCGCAGATGGTTTCAAGCGCAGACTAGCAAGGAATGTTCGCATTGACGACTTTTCCTTCTCCTTCTGATGTGCAACCTAAAGGGGTGAACGATGCAGAGATCGCCGATGCAGGGGCCCGCGAGGCTTTCATTCCCTACCAACGGGATGACTTGATCGCGATGTGCCTGAACGAAGGACTCCTGTCCGACTCGCAGCGCAAGGACTTCGAAGAATTGAGTGAGATCCTGATGGCGCATCTTCACTTCGAGTTTCTTGAATCGAGTGAAGCGGTCAAAAAATACTACGGCCCTTTCGATCCTGATCGGGACACCATCCTGCTGGAAAAAGACATCGATCTCGATCAAAGGGAACAGGACCTCATTGAGCTCTTTCGGTCCACCGCCGAGCGTGCCAATTACTTCGAAGTTAGCAACGAGCAGATCGAAAAGTGCTTCGAGGCGGTGACCCTCATCGACTTGCAAACAACTGTCGATCTCGATGACTTCGATCGCGTTGTCTGCTTCGCCCGCGGCGACATCGATAAGAAGACGACCGTGAAAAAGTTGTTCTCAAAAAAGGAGATTGATGTCGACATCCTCCAGCGGGTTCTCCTTCTCTTTAAATTCAAGGGCGAGGAATATTTTGAATCTTCGAAGCAGAAGCAAAAGGTTCGCAAGGAAAGCCTCTTCGAGCCGGGAAAAGTCTACGCCTATTTCTACAAAGATGTTCCCAAGTATGATCTCGAACTCCTGTTCCCCAACGTAAAGGTAGGAATGAATTTGAAGCAGAAGCTTCTCTTCGCGGTTCCAGCGATTGGTGGATCGATTGGCGTTCTTCTGAAAATCGTCCCGCAGCTTCTCATCATCATTGGGGTTGTGCTTTTCCTGCTTGGCGGCAAAGACTGGCTGGCAAAGACCGGCCTGACCGAAGAAGCCGTTTCCAACTTCATGCCGGTGATGGTGGCGCTCATGGGAGTCGTTCTTGCTCTTGGCGGTCTCGCCATCAAGCAATGGGGCGGCTATCGCAAGAGACGGATTCAATTGCTCAAAGATGTTTCTGAACAGCTCTTCTTCCGAAATCTCGCCACCAACCGATCAGTGTTTCATCGCATCATTGATAGTGCCGAAGAAGAGGAGTCGAAGGAAATGCTTCTCGTCTTTTACCACCTCATCACGAGCCAGGAGGAAAAACTAACGCGGGAATGCCTCGACGAAAAAATCGAAAAATGGATGGAGGACAAGTTCGACTCCATCATCGATTTTGATATCGACGGACCACTCAACTACCTCACCAAACTTCGAGGGCCTGCTTGTGATGGCACCGAGACCGCGTTAGTCCAGATCGATGAGGAGGGAGTCATTCGCACCATTCCGCTGAAGGACGCGAAGCACGTCATCGACCACCTTTGGGATCACGCCTTCCGATTCGCAAATTAGGATTCTTTCAATTTAGCGGCAGATTTCCCACTCTGGAATTCCTGCTGCAATTGTTGTGTGTAAAGCGCGTGGTAGTGGCCTTTCTTCCCCAGTAATTCTTCGTGCTTACCGCTCTCGATAATTCGGCCCTTTTCAATCACGAGGATCCGATCAGCCGTTCTGATTGTCGAGAGACGGTGCGCGATCACGAAGCTAATGCGCCCCTCAAAAATCTCCTGCAGACCCTGCTGAATCAACTGCTCCGTCTCGGTGTCGATCGATGAGGTCGCCTCGTCCATGATGAAGATCGCCGGGTTTGCCAGCACCGTCCGGGCAAAGGAAACCAGCTGCTTTTGTCCGGTCGAGAGACGATTCCCTCCCTCGCCCACGTCAGTGTCATAACCGTCCTCAAGAGCGCGAATAAACCCATCCGCATTCACACGTCGTGCTGCTTCCGCCACCTCCTCGTCACTCGCGTCCAATCGACCGTAGCGGATATTTTCCCGCACCGATCCACTGAACAAATGCGGACTCTGCAAAACGATCCCAAGGTTCGATTGATACCACTCCAAACTCCGCTCCCGCAGATCCTCCCCATTGACCAAAATCGCTCCTCCCGTGGGTTCATAAAAGCGCGCCGCAAGATTCACAATCGTGCTCTTACCTCCCCCGCTCGCTCCAACCAGCGCAATCGTTTCACCAGCCTCCACCTTAAGCTGAAAACCCTTCAGAACTTCCTCACCGGTTTCGTAGGAAAAATCGACGTCATGAAACTCGATCCCTTCGATCTTCTTCGTCCCACCATCCGGCGCCACCTCATCCGGTCGATCTTCGCGATCCCACTTCGCAAGCTTTGCTTTAACCTCATCGCTGTCACTGATTCCCGGCTCAGTCGCCAGCAACTCAAGCACCCGCTCGCCCGCGGCCTGGGCCCCTTGCATCTGCACCAAGACCTGCGCGATTTGATTGATGGGGTTGAAAAACTGCCCGGCATAAAAGATGAAAGCCACCAATGTTCCCAGCGTCATCGTTCCGCTAATCACGTCTCCGCCACCCCGCCATAGCGCCACCCCGGCCGCCACACTCCCCAAGGTAAGCACCATGGGAATGTAGACCGCCGACTGGAGCGCATTCTTCATCGAGACACCAAACATCTGGGTCGAGAGCTTTTGAAACTCGTCCAGATTTTCCTCTTCCCGCACCAAGGCTTTGCTCGTCCGCAATCCCTGCAGCGCCTCGGAAAATGAGGCCGTGATCATGGAATTAAACTTCCGCGTATCCCGCGAGCTCAGGAGCAGCTTCTTCTGAAAAATTCCGCTAATGACAATCAGTGGAGGGACCACTGCCAGCACCAGCAAACCGAGCATGGGATTCAGAACCACCAAAATGACGGCGATCATTAGCACCAGACACGAGGCCCAAACGAGATCCAGAGTTCCCCAGGCAATGATACGGGAAAGCTTGTCACAATCCGAAGTGAGCCGCGAAATCATCCAGCCGATCGGTCGATGATCGAAGTAGCTGAACTCCAGTTCCTGAAGCCGCTGAAAGCAATCACGCCGAATGTCATGGCTCATGTGGTTCGCCAAGGCTCCTGCCGAACGAATAAACACCAAAACCCCCGCCGACAGCGCGACCGTCAGAACGAGATATACGGTGATGTGCGGAGCCAGATTCATCATGGATTCGACCTTGTCCACGTCATCGACTGTCCAGCGGGTCACCAAAGCAAAGCTGGCATCCACCGCAGCAATGGAGACCGCCGAAATCGCCAGCGGAATCAGAAACCGTCTGTAACGTAGCGCGATTCGAAAAACCTTCTTCCAAAGGCTCATATCAAACTTCTCGCTGAACTCGTCTTCCGGGACTTCGTGGCTCATGACTCGACGGGGGTAGAGAGTTCATTTTCCAAACTTGTCTGAATCGTCCACAGGCGGCGGTAGAGGCCCTCTGCCTCCACCAAGTCCGCGTGGCTACCTTGCTGAATGATGCGTCCGTCTTCCAACACAATCACTTTGTCAGCGTGCGCCAAAGTGGACAGGCGGTGGGCAATCACCAGCGTCGTCCGTCTTCCGTGACGACTCCGCAGCGCCTCCAAAATGGTCGCCTCGGTTTCAGCATCGACCGCACTCAAGGCATCATCCAACAGCAAGACCGGAGTATCTTGCAAAAGCGCTCGCGCCAAGGCCACCCGCTGACGTTGACCGCCCGATAAGGTGACACCACGCTCACCAATTTGAGTTGCATATCCCTCCCCAAAACTCGAGATGGTATCGTGAATGTCTGCCAGTCTTGCGGCATCAGTCACGTCATCATCCACCGCCCCGTCGCGGCTCAGGCGAATATTTTCTCCAATCGTTTTCGAGTAGAGAAAAGGTTCCTGCATCACCACGCTAAACTGCGAACGCACCCACTGACGATCCAGATCCGTCAGCTCATTTTCATCAAAACGAATCGATCCCGATTGATAATCGTAAAGCCGCAAGAGGAGGCTCATGATGGTCGACTTTCCCGAACCCGACGGCCCCACGATCGCCAGCGTTTCTCCCGGCTCCACCGAAAACGAAATTCCCTTCAACTCCTTCTCGTCATCTCCATAACCAAACACCAAATCCGAGACTTCGATCTTTCCCTCCGCCGCCCCGTCAGGAGTCACCGGGACCTCGGGAGCACTCTCTTCAGGTTCCGACAGAATCTCGCCCATTCGTGTCAGGGCCACCACCGACTTGCCCAACTCAGTCAAAGTTCGGCCCATCTGACGGACCGGCCAAAGCAGCATGTTAAGGAACATGAGAAATGCAAACAAAGTCCCGACCGTCAGCGACCCCGTCGCGATAAAGTAAGCACCACTGAACAACACGAGAGCTTGCTGAAACAAGACCACCAAATCCGAGACCGCCCAATACCAAGCCATCAATCTCAACAGGCGCAAACTGCGATCCCGATAGAGTTGGTTGGGCTCCGCGAACTTGGAGATCTCGAAATCCTGCTGGGCAAAAGCCCGCACCACCCGAAGCCCCGTCAGGTTCTCTTGCACCACCCGGGTCACCTGGCCTTCAGCCTCCGCAACCTCCTTGAAGAGATGTTTCACCCTCCCCACATAAAAGTAGCCAAACAAAATGATGGGCACAATGAGAACGAAGGAAATCGCCGCCATTCGCCCATCCAACAGAATCATAATGGGAAGAGCGGTCAGCAAGAGGAGAAGCGAATTACACACCTCCACCACCTGGCTCGACAGGGCCAATCGCAGCGTCTCAACGTCTGAAGTGCAACGCTGAATCAAGTCACCCGTCTCAGCCCGGTCGTGATACTTCGCTGGCAAACGTTGCAGATGATCGTAGAGCCGGTCCTTCAATCGCCTCGCAATCCCGTCCGAAGCCTGCGCCGCAAAGCGCCCCTTAAGGTAGGCAAAGACTCCCGCCACCACCGTCAACAGCACCATCAACAGGGCTGGAAACCACAAGCGCTCCCGCACAAAGTCCGCGCCTCCCATCGCCGCGATCACTCCCGAGGTCAGACGTCCATTGTCGGGCTCACCCGAGAGGGAAAAATCAATCGTCGCACTCGCCA
>CBFHQJ010000153.1:0-8440 GCA_965657795.1 Akkermansiaceae bacterium | reverse complement strand
TCCGCATGGCCCCTCGTAAAGACCGTAACCCCCTTGTAGATACTTGGCTTCAGATCATTAGTTGACGCGAATGCGTGCGCACCATCACCGGTTCCACCGGGCGATCCTTCTTCATAACCTCAATTTTCATCTCACAATACCCCACCCAGCTTTCCCAGTCCACTCGATAGACATCAGACTTTCCCGCCATTCGCTCAATCGCAATTGGGGCCGTCAGGTAGTCGCCCATTTCCACGATCGAGGTCAACATCTCTCCCCTGAAGGAAACCTTAAACTTGTCGAGGGATTCGAATCCCTCGGCCTTAAACTTCTCCGCCCCGTAAAACGTCTTCATCAAAGGAAGGACACGCTTGGGGTCACGAACATATTTAACCCGCTCTGTCACTGTCCCCGCACTCAAAAACGCTTTGACCACTTCCGAAATCTTTTCCAGATCAAATTTTTTGAAATCATCGACAGTTTCTTCTATCGTTTTTTGGGCGTCACGCTGGTCAGGCGTTGGGGCTTCCTGACCGAATGAAACGCCGCCAACCAAGATAGAAAACCAAAGAAACAGAGTGATGGAGTGACGTGCTTTGATCATTTTTAATATTAGAAGCTATGCTTAAGCCCCGATGAGGGCCTTCACTTTCTGTGAAGTTCCTCTCATCAACATCCACCCGTCAATCTCCTTTCTGCCCATCTTTTTGCAAATTCAGCTGCTTTGCTATTTGATTGCCTCAATCTTAATCCATTCCAAAATCCTGATTCCAATGATTCGCTTCCTTTTTCTCCTCTTCTCCAGCTCCTTTCTTCACGCCGAAGAACTCTCTCTGTTCCCCTCCCGGTCTCTGGATGATTGGACCTCGAAAGGCAGCGCCAAATGGTCCTACCAAAACGGCGTCCTTTCCGGCGGACAAGACGGCGATCCCAAACGGTCCGGTCTTCTTCTTTCCAAAGCGAAATTTCAGGACTTTGATCTCAGCCTCGAGTTCAGAATCGACGAGCACGGCAAATACAACAGTGGCATCTACCTGCGCTATCACGCGGAACAAAAAGGTGACCGCCTGCAGGTGAACATTGGCCGGGGAGTGGCCGATGAGCCAGTGGGTCTTTATCTCAACGATTGGCTCGACAAAGGTGACGCCAAAGACGAAGTCCGAAGGCCCAAGGTTTGGAACTCACTGCGCATCAAAGCTCTCGGACCCCACATTGAGGTCTGGCTTAATGGAAAAAAAATTGTCGATTTCGAGGACGCGGAGCGCCTCGCAAAACATCTCGCGCCCGGTCACCTCGCCTTTCAAACCTACGGAGCAGATGGCCACGCCGGTTGGGTCAAGTTCCGCAAGATGACGATCAAGCCGCTTCCCCGGGCAAACTAAGCGACCCCTCCATCATAAAAACCACATACCGGCTCTCTTCATCGCTTTTTTATTCTAAATCCCAACCGTCTCGACTAACCCTCCCGCGTGCTTGCCATCAAAAACCTCCGCGTGGAATTCGGACCCCGCGTGATCTTCAAGGACCTCACCTTTTCCGTCGGAGAAAAGGAGCGTATCGCCTTCGCCGGCCACAACGGCGCGGGCAAATCCACCCTCATGAAATGCATCGGTGGAGTCCTCGAACCCAATGCCGGTGAGATCACTAAACCCAAACACCACCGCATCGGCTACCTCCCCCAGGAAGGCATCCACATCAAGGGCATCTCGCTTTACGATGAAGTCGAATCTGCCTTTGCCGAAACCAAGGCCATTCAAGAGGATATCGACCGCTACTCCGCCGAGCTCGAAAAACTCGACCCCCGCTCCGCCCCCTTCTCCGATCTCCTCAACAAAATTGGCGAACTCGAACTCCGCCTCGACGGCCACGATCCCGCCCGCATGCGTCCCAAAATCCAAGCCGTCCTCACCGGACTCGGATTCAAGCACGATGACTTCGAGCGTGACTGCGGCGAATTCTCCGGTGGCTGGCAAATGCGCATTGCCATGGCCAAACTCTTCCTCGCCGAGCCCGAAGTCCTTCTTCTCGACGAACCCACCAACCACCTCGATATCAACGCCCAGCGCTTCATGGAGTCCTATCTCCACAGCTACAAGGGCGCGATCATTCTCATCTCCCACGACCGCTCCATGATGGACGGCCTCACCACCCGCACCATCGCCTTTCACCACGGTCGCGCCGAGGAATTCACAGGCAACTATTCCTCATACGAAACCCAGCTCAAGGAACGTCAGGACAACCTTCGCAAACAAAAGGTCAACCAGGACCGCGAGATCGCCAAAACCGAGCAATTCATCAACCGCTTCCGGGCCCAAGCCAACAAAGCCTCGCAGGTCCAATCACGCATCAAACAACTCGCCAAAATCGAGCGCATTGAGATCGATGCCGAGGACGCCGTGATGTCCTTCCGCTTCCCCGATCCTCCCGCCTCCACCCACCTCGTCGCCAAGCTCGAAAACGCCGCACAACAATACGGTGACCTCACCGTCTTCCGCGACCTCGACCTCGAAGTCACTCGCGGTGAAAAAATTGCCATCGTAGGACCCAATGGAGCCGGTAAATCCACCTTCTGTCGCATGATCACCGGTGAGGAAGCTCCCTCAACCGGCGATCAGGAACTCGGACCCAAAACCAAACCTTCCTTCTTTAACCAAAACCACGCCGACGAACTCGACCCTACCCTCACCGTCCTTGAAACGGTCGAGCAAATCCAAACCCGTGGCTCCACCATGTCCGCACGTGATGTCCTCGGCTGCTTCCTTTTCAAAGGCGACGATGTCTTTAAAAAAATAGGCGTCCTGAGTGGCGGTGAGCGATCCCGTGTGGCCCTCGTTCGCATGCTCGTCCGTCCTGCCAATTTCCTCATTCTCGACGAGCCGACCAACCACCTCGATATGCAATCGCAGGACATCCTGCAAAAAGCCCTCATCGACTATCCCGGCACCCTCCTCATCGTTTCCCACAACCGGAACTTCCTCGACCCCATCGTCCAAAAAACGATGGAATTTCGCCCAAAGGAAGACCCCAGAATGTTCGCCGGCAACCTCACCTACTATCTCGACAAGATTGAAACCGAAGAAAGTAGCACAGGCGTCCCCCCTGCGCCTTCCCCATCCAAGCCCAGTCCCTCTCAGTCCCCCCACACCCAACCCCAGCTCTCCTCCAAAGAACGCCGCAAACGCGACGCGGCCATTCGTGAAAAGCGCAACAAAGTGCTCAAGCCACTCCAAAACGAATTCGCTTCCGTCGAAAAAACCATCGCCGAACTCGAAGCCGCGCAAACCACCCTCACCGCCCACCTTGAGTCACCCGAAGTCGTCAGCGACGCCGAAAAACTCCGCGAGACCACCAACGCCTTCGAGGCCATCTCTCAAAAACTCGAGAATGCCTATTCAAAATGGGAAGACCTCAGCACCCAGATTGAAAAGCTGGAAGTTGAACTTGAAACGTAGCCGAAAGCTCCCCGCTTTCGGAACCCCACCTTCCATGCCCCACCTTTTCAAGCCCACTCAAATCGGATCCGAAACCTTCTCTCTGATGGAGCTCACACATCCTCGGGTGGAAAAGGAAATCATGGATGAAATGAGTTCCGGTGTTGAAGTTTACTACGACGTCCGCTGGAAAATCACCGAAGCTTTGACCGACTGGCTGTCTCAAAGCATCCCTCTCTTTAAAGACAAACGCGTTCTCATTCTCGGAGCCGGTGTGGGCGCGGAAGCCCTCATCCTCGGGCGCCACGCAAACCACCTCTGGATTAACGACCTCTCCCCGACGGCCCTTGCTTTGTGCGCGGAGCAGCTTGCCGAAAACAAGATTCAAAACGTCACCAGCCTGATCGGCCGATACGAACAACTCGACCTTCCGGTCGTCGATCTTGTTGTCGCCAGCTTCCTCGTCTACAACGACGACACCTACCGCGCCATGAACCAATTCATGGACCACCACCAAGGAGATTTGATCCTCGTCAACGAGCCCCTCGCTCCTTTTCCGAAACTCCTCGCCGAGCGGCCCCACCAAATCCTCTTTGAAAAAGGCGACGCCATTAGCGTCCTTTTCTAACCCGTCGCACAGGCGTCCCGCCTGTGTCCTCACCCCTCCGGATTCCAATACCCCGGCGCCCAGCGAATCCCCTGCGGAGGAATACGATCACTCGCCCTTTTCCCGTCCGAAAGGCGAAAAACCTGCCCCAGCGGAGTCTTGCCCGGCCGCGCCCCGCGCGTGAATCTCCCCTCGCCCCAATGCTTGCCCGCAACCACAAGATCGAAGTGAGTGAGCTTTCCCCCGGCCACCTTCAATTTTCCTAACATCAAGCCACGATAGCCCAATTTCTGATCTGCTGATTCAATCAAAAATGACCCGAGCATGTCACCGTCCTCTTCCACGCTCAACGACCACTCCTTCACCTCCTCCTTCTTCCAGGCGCGTGGCTCTCCCCGCGTGTTATCTACAAGATGAAATTTCGCGATTCGCAATGACAAGGCTTTCGGAATCTCACCTCCACCATTCTCAATCAATTTCCCAAGCTCTTTCACCTCCTTCTCTTGCAACCATAGGTGATCCACCGCAGCGAGATTCCCGATCTTCATTTCGGGAATCCTCACCCATTTCCCATCCCGCTCCTCCAAGCAACGAGTATAAACTTTTACAATTTGCCCGCCTTCCGGAAGCGCACGCGCAAAGTCCTGGTCACTCTTTCCACGCTCCGCCACCTCGACTGACCTCTCCTCCTGCGGTATTTCCTCCCACTTCGCGAGAGCCTCCTTCATCATCTTCAGACGTTTTTCAGCCCCACGGTTATTATTAAAACCCAGCAACTTTCCCGTCGCGGTGAAAACGTAATGCCCTTGCTTGGTATGATTTCCCTTTCGTGGACTCTGCTCCACCACCTTGGCAAAAAACTTCCCCACCTGATCCTTCCGCCGACGCTGATACCAATCATCCGCCGCTACTGCAACAAACCGCTCCTTAAGAAGATTCTGCACCTCGTCATTCGCAAAGACCAACAACCTGTCGGCCACCCCGTTGTTTCAGACGCAGCCGAGCGGATGCCCGTCCATCTCCCAAAGGTAAATCGGCTTCCCGGTTTTTGCCGCCTCCTTCCTGGCCTCCCAAAGATCAGTCTTCCAATCGATTTCAAGCCACGCCGACTCCTCCTTTGATGGCATGATTTCTTGAACCACTTCATCGGCTTTCGACACCCCAAAGACTCCCAGAACTAAAAGCAGCTTTATGAATTTCACCCTGCAAGATTAGTCTGAATCGCTCCGCAAAACAGCACAAAATTAAAGTCAGCCATGCAGAATAGAAACCGCAGGATGGGAATATTAATTTTAAACATTTTTGGCACACTACACGAGGAAAATTGAGGGATCTCCTGGGCTCTCTAGCCAGCGTTTAAATCTGTGTTGAGCTCGCCTTTTTAGCCGGTCATTAAAGCTGAGGTCGAAGAGTCTGACGAGGTCTTAGAGACCTAAGCGAAATAGGCTTTTACGCTTCGATTGCGCACTCGATCTCTGGCCTTCCATGCGCAGATGGCAACCCCAGCCAAAGCTGTAAGTGAAGGCAATCACCACAACCGCGAAGAGTTTCTCAAGCTTCCTTGGGCAGGTCATGTGCGTCGCTTCAAGGTCGAACCCTTTACGCTTTAAATGACCAAAGAGACGCTCAATCCCCCAGCGTTTGCGGTAAAGCTTCAGTGCTTCTTTACCGGGAAGACGGTTACTCACGACCATGATCTTTCCCTTTTGTGAGCCTCTCATCGATCCACTTCCGATGAAGAGTTGAAGTCAAAAAATATCCTGCCGCGCTGAAGATTTCCTACCGGGAAGCGAGGCATATTCTTCTGCACTTCGCCACCCCACGGAGGTGTTCTTTTTGATCCGCACGATGTAGGTCACGCCCTTCTCTTCAAGCCACGAGAGCCACTTCTTCCCCACAAATTCGCGGTCCATGGTGAGGGCGTGGATGTCTTTTGCGGGGATGATTTTGAGAAGCTTTGTCATCAAAGCGATCCGCTGTTTTTGCTGGGAGTTTCCTCCTTTGCTTTTTTTCGGCAGGACGGTCCAGATTATCGGGACCGAGACCTTGCCGATGACGATGGCAAAGACGAGGAAGTTGATCGTTTGACGACCGAACTCCCAGTTGGTCCGGTCGAGAGCGAGGAGATAGCCGTTCTTGGGTTTTGGGATGCGCTGAAGAATGAGGCTGCTGATGGAGCAAAAACAAAGACGGGTGCGCAGAAAGAAGTCTTGGAAGCGTCGATAGCGGCTTTCATTGGAGCACGTGCGCCCGTCTTCAGTGGTGGCAAGTTGAACGAGGTTGACGCTGCGATGTTTCATCACCGCGACGATCAAAAGGGCGAGACATTTGAGGCGAGCGAGGTTTAAATCAAGAGCGTTGGCGAGGGCTGTCTGGAGTTGTTGATTGAACACTCCAATTTTGGGCGGCCCTCGTCACGTCAACTCTAAAGTAAGCTTTATTTGCTCTTTTTCAGTGGGTTATGCAGCCACTTTTCCTCGTGTAGTGTGATGCTGATCATAGGTTTCAGTAGAAATGTAGTGCGCTATTTTTGAAGGATTTCCACCCATCAAAACATCTGCGACAAATCCATTCATCAACTCACGATTTTCCTCTGTCTTATCAAGATCTTTTATCTCAACCGGACCGTCAATTTGAGTCCTCCCGGATACCGTTTGTTGAGCGATCAACCCCCTTTCTCCCCATCTCCGATCCCTTCAACGGCGACCTCGATTCACCCACCACCAAAAAACTCCTCGCCCTCTTCAACTCAAACGCAGGCACCTTCAACTTGGCCGACGCCCTCTGCCACCACTACTTTGAAAACGGCCCCTCCCTCGAATTCCACCATCTCACTTTCGAAGGCCCGCTCAAACTCGTCGACGGCCCCAATGATATCCGACAAAAGAGACTCCGCCGCCAACTCATCGGCCCCCACAAAGCCGGCCAAGGCGACAAAGCCTTCGCCCGCCAGTTCCTCACCAACTTCCTCCCGCGCGCCTTCCGCCGTCCCGTCGATGACACCACCATCGACAGCTTCCTCTCCATCGCTACCACCCACTGGGAATCCGGTCACCACTTCGACGATGGCATGCACCTCCTCCTCCGCTCCATCCTCATCTCTCCTCGATTCCTTTACCGAAATCTCGGCGACGGCGCCCTCGACAATCACGACCTTGCCTCCCGCCTCTCCTTCTTCCTCACCCAAGGCCCACCCGACAAGACCCTCATCGATCTTGCCAATCGCTCCCGCCTTTCCCAAGACGCCATCCTCAAACGCGAAGCCAACCGCCTTCTTCCCAAGTCCGCCTCCCAGCCCATGATCCGCTCCTTCCTCGGTCAATGGCTCGATCTCAATCTCCTCTCCGAACTCATGCCCGACCCCGGCTTCCGCTTCTCCGAAGCCGAACTCAAAACCGCCCACCGCGAAGCCGAAGCCTTCTTCACCGAAATCCTCCGCCAGAATCTCCCCCTCAAAACCTTCATCGATCCCGACTTTAACTACACCACCATCAACTTCGCCAAGCGGAACTACAAATACACCCCCGACTTCAAAACCAAAAACGACAAGCCTCCCACCAAGAAAGACCTCGCCGCCTTCAGAAAATACCCCCTTCCTCCCGGCCACAAACACGGCGGCCTCCTCGGCATGTCCGCCGTCATGCTCGTCACCGCCAACGGCGTCGATACCCAGCCCGTCCTCCGCGGCACCTGGTTCCTCGAAAACATCCTCGGCCGCCCCACGCCCGAACCACCCAAAGACGTCCCTGCCCTCACCCCCGACACCCGTGGCGCAACCACCCCCCGCGAGCTCCTCACCAAACACACCTCGGATACCAACTGCGCGAGCTGTCATCAACGCATCGATCCCTTCGGCTTCCTCCTCGAAAACTATGACCCCGTCGGCCGCTGGCGAACCAAGTGGCCCAAGATCAACAAGCCCATCAACTCCGCCGTCACCCTCCCCGACGGAACCCAACTCAAAGACGCCAGCGAACTCAAACCCTGGCTCGTCGACAACATCCAACTCTTCGGCCAATGCCTCTCCGAAAAACTCCTCACCTACGCCACCGGCCGCCTCCCCAACTACGCCGAAAAAGCCGAGATCCAAAAGATCGTCCAAGCCAACCTCAACGACAAAAAAGGCTTCCGCGACCTCCTCCTCACCCTCATCCAATCAAAAACCTTCCGCACCAAGTAAAACCTCTCCGAATTCTTCCCCTGGGAACGCCGAGCCCAAGCTCGGCACCCTCATCCAAAAGGACAGTTCAACCGTCAACGTGCGAAGCGATCACCCCCCTTACGCCCCCACTCCTATCCCTTCAACGACGCCCTAAGGCGCTCCACCCCAAAAGCAAACTCCTAGCAGCCATTTTCAAACCTCTCTTTGGTTCTTCCAGAGAGAGGTTTTTTTCGGCCCGGCATCAGTAACCCGCTCGCTATA
>CBFHQJ010000152.1:0-8464 GCA_965657795.1 Akkermansiaceae bacterium | reverse complement strand
ATCTCGTCATCTTTAAGGTAGGTGCGGTAGCCTACGATGTCCTCATGCCTGAGCTTATTCAGGTTGTCTTCAGCTCTCGTTCCAAGATATAATCTAAAACGCTTTAGAGCGGTCTTGTAGAAGGCCACTGTGGCAGGCTCGACCGAGTTTGATTTCTCTTGGAGCCAGACAGCAGACCAGCGCGTGAATGAATACTGCTCCATTTCGACACCCTCGGAGATTTTGAGGATTTGATTCAGGAATCGCCTTCCTGAGAGATGATTCAGTTGGCCTCTGAGAGCCAGATCGCCTGCTTCTTGAAGAACGCCTAAAATATCACGGCTTTTCGCATCGCCTGATCCTTGGTCATTTTTGAATGCCTGTTCGAGGTCTTGAGCCTTCTTTTGAGCTCGTCCTTTGGTCGTCTCTCTCGTGGAGCGATGAACTTGCTTAACATTCCCATCACGATCTAGGGCTCGAAAGAAGCAATACCAGCTCGAGAGAGCTTTTCCGTTATGGTCCTTCTTGCGGTAAAGCGTTGCCATGAAGTGATTATTGCAAGCAATCTGCTAGCAAACAAGGAAGTTCTTAGAAGTTTGATGAATTCCAAGATCCTTTTAGAATAGGGGATAGGGACTTTCTCAAACTTCCTGAAACCGATGAACTTTAGTCCTGGGTTCGAGTCCCAGTCTGCGTACTTCTATAACCCGCTCAATCCTATCGGATTAGCGGGTTTCCTGATTTATGGGTAGTTTGTGAAGGCCCAGGGAGACCATGGTGCTCATTTTCTAGATGGAAGAAACTGTGTCTCCGGCAATGTAATCGGGGATGAGTAGTTTTTCAGACGATCTGGAGCTCTTTCCGTTCACGATAGGGAGGATGAGGCGAAGAATGTCTTTGGCCAGGTTTTGTGGGTCGGAGGCGTAATGAGAAGGCTTCGGCAGGATGTGTTCATACCACGGTTCGGAGGCGAGGGTGATAAGGGAAAGGTTTTTTGGAATGCTGAGGTTTTGCTGGGCCATCCAGGTGAAGATTGAGAGCGCGTGTCTGGACCTGGTGGCAACGATGGCAGTGGGCGGGTACTTGAGTCGGAGGGCTCTAGCGAGAATCGTGGCGAGACTTTGGGCGGAGCCTTTCTCGATCATGGGGACAACGGGACTGATGTCATCTGCATCAGGAAGGGCCTCTCGAAGGCCTTCTTCGGTTGCCCTCAAGCCGGCAAGGTTGGTGTCGGGCATGAGAAGCCCAACCCGCTTGTGTCCGTTTCGTTTTAGGAGTGCTCCGGCGTGAAAGGCAGCGGCTTTCCAATCTTCATCAATGTAGGGAATCTGTACGCCGGGTTGCGGGTAGCCTCGGATCAAGGAGGGGATGCGTTCTTGATCGAACCATCGCTGAACCGCTCCGGTGCACTGGTGAAGAATCCATGCATCGGCATCGGTATCCTTGATTAAAGTTTCAAGTTTTCGTCTGGGATTTTTAAGGTTGAAGAGGCCAGGTGAGACGAGTTGTAACTCATATCCGCGTTGGTTGAGAAGTTCGCGGAGAATATCGAATTCAACCAGCGTGAGGGGTGGAAACTGGACGAGGCTTTTGGGGGACATTAGTGCGATTCGTTTGGTCATCTTATGTTGCCGAGTCGCTGGCGACAGGATGTTTCTCCTTTTGCCATGCTCTCGGGCTGAGATGACCTTATCGTTCTCCAGGATGTGGAGGGCGCCTCTCAGGGTGTCGCGACCAATTTGTAGTTGTTCGGCAAGTCGTCGCTCGCCGGGAAGAGTATCGTGCAAATCGCCGGAGGAGATCATCTCGAGAATGATTTCGGCCGCTTGAACCGGCAGTGATTGGCGATGAGGAATCCGCTTCATGCCGTGAAATTAACTGGTTGGGTAAACAAACCAAGTGTTTTGGTGTTTGGTTCTTGTTGAGCGGGGAATACTTGCAGAAGTTAAGAAAGATGGAGCCATTAAGAATGAGGGGATTGGTCGCGGCTGTGGTGACGCCAATGAATGAAAGAGGAGATCTGAACCTGGAAGTCGTTCCCCGGATTGTGGATCATTTGGAGAAGAGTGGAATCACGGGTATCTATATTGCCGGAAGCACTGGTGAAGGGATGTCGTTGACCGATGAGGAGCGACGTGAGGTTGCTGAAGCCTACGTGGCCGCTGCGAAAGGACGGATGAAGTCTTTCGTTCAGGTTGGTCACAATAGTTTGAAAGCTTCGGCCGAGTTGGCGGGGCATGCCGAGTCCATTGGTGCCGATGCGGTATCGGCTACTCCGACCGGTTATTTTAAAGTGAGTGGTGAGGCTGAATTGGTGGAAGGACTTCTGCCCATCGTGGAGGCTGCGCCGAAGACTCCGTTCTACTACTATCACATTCCTTTTTTGTCGGGAGTGAATCTTGACCCTATGAAGCTGACCGATTGTTCCATGGATCGTTTGCCGACGTTTTGCGGGATCAAGTATTCCGATGGGGCGAGCCTCTACAATCTTCCCTTGCTCGAGAGTGTGGCTCCTGGGTTGGAGTTTTTGGCGGGATCAGACGAAGCCTATCTCATGTCGGTGGCGCAGGGATTTAAGTCGGCAGTTGGTAGCACCTATAATTATGCCGCTCCCATTTATGACAATGTGAGGGCAGCTCTGAGTGCGGGAGATTTTGAACAGGCTCAGATGTGGCAGAAACGCGCGCTAGATATGATCGGTGCGATGTTCGCAACTTGTGGAAGATCTTCTCTCAAAGTGATGATGCGGATGGTGGGAATTGATTGTGGTCCGGTGAGGAGACCGATCGATCCGGCGAGTTCTGATCAAATTGCCGCGCTGCGAGGAAGGCTAGAAGACATGGGCTGGTTTCAGTGGGTCGAAGACGGCGCCAAAGTAGAGGTGTAATGAGGGCTGTTCTCGTCTTTTGGGCCTTGGGGTTGGTTTCGGCGCTAGGGGGGGTGGATTGGGGTCAACTTCCGGATCTGCCTGATCGTGAGGGCTTTGCCGGAGTGTTTGCAGGAGTGGTCAGCGAGAATGATGAAGATTTTTTAGTAGTGGCCGGAGGTGCAAATTTTCCGGATGGCAGGCCGTGGGAGGATGGGAAAAAGGTTTATTATGACACCATCTATGTGCTCCCTTTGAAGGAAGATGGAGAGTGGCGGGTATCGAAAGTAAAGTTGCCAAAGAAGGTGGCCTACGGAATGTCAGTGAGCCTTGAGACCGGAAAGAGTTTGTTTATCGGGGGAAAGAACGGCGATGGTTTCCTTGGGAAGGTTTGGGAGCTTTCGGTGTCTTCCGGTAAATTGGAAATTATCGGAATCGGCAACTTGCCAGCGGCAATGGCGGAAGGAGTTGCTGCGGTGGTTGCCGGAGATGTTTTGGTGGGAGCCGGGGGGGATGGAGTGGAAACCCAAAAGGAGGTTTTTAGGATGAAGAGGCTCGATCCGGAGGTGATCGAATGGGAATCTCTAGGTTGGCCGAATGGGGTGCGTGGACGGATGTATCCGGTTGGAGGGGTGAAGGGAGAGAAATTTTATCTCTTTGGAGGCCGCGATTTTGCGGAGTCTGAGGAGGCGAAAAAGGATCGTATTTTTGGCTTGGATTTTTTGAAGGATTGCTGGGAGCTGGATGTTGCCAAGGGGCAGTGGAAGCGATTGGCCGATCTTCCTGAAGCCAGGTCGGCCGCTCCTTCGATGGCAGCGCCAGTGGGCGCAAGTTCTTTGCTGATGTTCGGTGGGGTGCCGGTTGAGTTTTTGCGGGAGCAGGTTGCGGCACGCCCGGAATTTAACGGTCAGGGTATGGAGCATCCCGGATTTCCAGCTTCGATTCTTGCTTATAATACGGTGACAGACCGGTGGATCCAAGCGGGAAGCTTACCCCTGGAAGGGACCTTTGCTCCGGTCACAACGCCGGTGGTTTTTTGGGAGGGAAAGGTGATTATTCCGACGGGCGAAATTAAGCCGGGAGTGAGATCGCCACAGGTGTTGATTGCGGAGGTTGGTGGAACAACGTTGAGCTTTGGCGTGGTGAACTGGATTGTGGTTGCGGTTTACCTTTTGGGAATGGTCGCGATTGGGTATTGGTTTATGAAGAAGGAGGCGGCCTCCTCCACCGAAGCCTACTTTCGGGGAGGTCAGAAGATTCCTTTCTGGGTTGCGGGCTTGTCGATCTTTGCGACGATGCTCTCCGCGATTACCTTCATGGCTGTCCCCGGCACAGCTTATGCGACGAATTGGAACGGTTACATCGGACAGTGGCCGATTTTGATTATCGTGCCGCTAGTAGTAATGTTTTACCTGCCATTTTACCGCCGCCTAAATATTACGACGGCCTATGAATACCTTGAGAAGCGGTTCAATGTTGCGACCCGGGTGATAGGAAGCGTGACCTTCATGCTTTTCCATGTCGGGCGGGTAGCCATTGTCCTCTATTTGCCGGCGCTCGCCCTTTCGAGTGTGACTAATATCGACATCTTTGTCGCGATAGGCGTGATCGGGGTCCTGTGTGTAATCTATACTGTCATGGGTGGAATCGAAGCCGTGGTTTGGACGGATGCGATTCAGGCTTTGGTTTTGATTGGAGGAGCTTTGCTGTGTTTTGGGTGGGTGGTATCACAAGTTGATGGTGGCTTGGGGGCGATCGGTGCGGCGATGAGTGAACAAGGAAAAGGAATGACCGCGAGTTGGAGCCTTTCGGATGTATCGGTTGGAAAGGGATCCAATTCGGGCTTTGTTTTGTTTGTGGCTTTTATGTTGGCCAATCTGCCATCCTATACTTCGGGACAGGATGTGGTGCAGCGATATGTCACAACGCCGTCGGAGAAGGAGGCAGCCCGCTCTTTGTGGATGAACATAGGAATGGTGCTGATCGGATCGGCAATCTTTTTTGGATTGGGAACCGCCTTGTATGTTTTTTATCAAAACAAGCCCGAATTGATGGACCCGGCCCTGCCGGCGAAGGATAGTGTTCTTCCGTATTTCATCATGCAGAACCTGCCCATGGGCGTTGCCGGTCTCATCATTGCGGGTGTGTTTGCCGCCGCGCAGTCAACGATTTCAAGTTCTCTGAATTCGGTTGCAACGGCGTTCACGACCGATGTTTACGGCAGGCTTCTGAAGCCCGATAGCACAGACGCCCAGAAGCTGTTGGTTGCGAAATGGGTAGTGATCATTCTGGGGGTGGTGGGGATTGGCGTCTCAAGCTATCTGGCGATGATCAAAACGGATGAGGTCTTTATGTTGTTCAATCGGTTTATTGGGTTCGCCCTGGGGCCTTTGGGAGGGTTGTTTGCCTTGGGAATTTTTTCGAGAAAACCAAATGGACTGGCGGGCTTACTGGCATTGGTTTGCGGAGTGTTCACGGTCACGGGAACTTACCTTTTGAATGGGGCGGGATTGATCGATTTGATGCCGCTTCTTTACGGGGCGGTTGGTTTTTTGACGACCTTGGTTTCGGGAATTCTGTTTGGTTTTGTACTTGGAGCGAAAGATGAAGAACTGGCCGGCTTGACGATTTGGACCCAAAAGAAATGATGAGTGAGTATTCGAAACGGGAACTGGAGGAGCTACGGGATTTTTATCGGGCGAGCTTGCTTGAGGACACTCTGCCGTTTTGGATGCCGGAGATTGTCGATGAAGAATTCGGGGGGTATCTCTCGCTGCGTGATCGGGATGGAACTCTGATCGATGACGACAAGTCGGTGTGGCTGCAGGGGCGCTTTGCGTGGATGCTATCCACCTTGTATAATACCGTCGAGAAGAGGGATGAATGGTTGTCAGCAGCGAAAAGTGGTGTGGAGTTTTTAAGAGCCCATTGTTTTGATGAAGATGGACAAATGTTCTTTCTCGTTACCAGGGATGGGAAGCCGCTACGGAAAAGAAGATACTTCTTTTCGGAGGCTTTTACGGTGATGGCTTTCGCAGCTTACGGGAAAGCCTCAGGTGAAGAACAATGGGTGGAGGACGCGCGAAAGCTTTTTGAAAAGTGTATGGATTATGCGGATGGAACGGTGTCGCGGGGTGAACCGAAATGGACGGATCAGAGGAAGGTGAAAGGTATCGGTGTGCCGATGATTTTCTTGCAAGTGGCCCAGGTTTTGGTGGCCAATGGAGGAGGGAAGTTGGCGGAGCGCAAGATCGATGAGTTTATTGAAGAGCTACGGGAATTTGTGAAGGATGACATCGAATGTGTCATGGAACAGATTGGCCTCGAAGGGGAAGTTGTGGATCACATCGATGGGCGGACCTTGAATCCGGGGCACGCGATCGAAGGTGCTTGGTTTGTCTTGGATGAAGCCAAGCGGCGGGGGAATGATGCGGAGTTAATTGATCTTGGGTGTCGAATGCTCGATTACATGTGGAAGCGGGGATGGGATGAGGAATATGGCGGGATCATTTATTTTAAGGATGTTTACGATAAGCCCGTGCAGGAATACTGGCACGACATGAAGTTTTGGTGGCCCCAGTGCGAGGCCATTATTGCGACACTTCTGGCCTATCAACTGACCGGGGACGAGAAGTATGCGAGGTGGCATCGAATGATCCACGAGTATGCCCACAAGACCTTTTGCGACAAAGAACACGGGGAGTGGTTTGGATACGTCCACCGGGACGGGCGGGTGTCATCACCCCTGAAAGGAAATCAATTTAAGGGGCCGTTTCACCTTCCGCGAATGCAGTGGTACTGCTGGAAAATGCTGGAGGATTAAACAGGAGTTTTTTGATGAAATGATGAGGTCAATTGTTCTGCTGTTAATTGCCTTGGCTTCAGTTGCGGATGGCAAGCACTACAAGCTCTTCGTCTTAACGGGCCAGTCGAATTCCCTTGGAACTACCGGAGGAGGAGAGGCTGATCCGACTTCAGGAAATGATCCGGCGGATTCGCATGTGAAATTTTGGTGGGACAATGTTGCTGATGCTTCGACGTCATTGGGGGATTCAGGAGGAGTGTGGACAAACTTGCAGGACCAGCAGGGTGGTTTCTATCCCGATAATGTGACGCACTGGGGGCCGGAGGTTAATTTTGCGAGGACGCTTTATCGTGCCGGAGTCAGGGATTTTGGCGTCATCAAAGCGAGCCGCGGAGGTGGGGGGAATACGAATTGGTCGAAAGCAAATGGGGGACACATGTATGCCCATATCTTATCGACTGTGAATGCGGCCACTTCGGCTCTCGCCGCGAGTGACGACAGTTTTGAAATTGTTGGGTTGATGTATTTGCAGGGAGAAAGTGATTCCTCGGGCGAGGCAAATATCGCGGATGTCAGGTTGGGCGAATTGGCGGCGAACCTGAAAACAGATCTTCCCGGAGCGACAACAATGTACAGCGTCATCGGAGGAATTGCCGCGGCAGGCGGGAATCGAAATATTGTTAGATCCAAACAAGCGGCTCTGGCTGATGGCGATGCCACCATGAGCTATTTTGAGAATGTCGATTTGCAGGGAAGACTCTATGATAATCTGCACTTTGACAAAGATGCCAAGCTGTTGGTTGGGAAACGGTTTGCGAACGAGTTTATAAAATCGGGTGTGGTTTTGCCCGACTATGGTAACTTGGCTTTTGTCGGTGATTCCATCACTCAGGGTGGACTCGGTTACTCGAGTTATCGCTATGAGGTATTCAAACATTTGGTTGATTCTAATGCAGGGTATTCTTTTGTGGGATCGGTTACGGGAGTTTATCAAAACAACGGTGGGGCGAGTCCGGATTATCGGGGGCAGCCTTTTCTGAATAAGCATGAGGGGCACTTTGGTTGGCGGGCGTTTTGGGCAAATGGCAGGCTTCCTCTTCCTTTGAGTCGGAGGGGCGAAAACAGAGGAGAAGGGAGTGCTCTGAACTGGACCGGACAGGCGAATCAGTATGTTTTGCAAACGGCAGGTAATCTGGTGCCTTATCCTGACCCGAATGCATCGGGCACGGGGAACACCGGCACGGCATATGTGGCGGATACTGTGGTCGTCATGATTGGTATCAATGACCTTGCCGACGGAGGAACTGCCATGCAATTGAGGGATGACATT
Organism: Akkermansiaceae bacterium; assembly: GCA_965657795.1. Classification (GTDB taxonomy): domain Bacteria; phylum Verrucomicrobiota; class Verrucomicrobiia; order Verrucomicrobiales; family Akkermansiaceae; genus SW10. Next base: position 484 of record CBFHQJ010000152.1, on the reverse strand, counting down.
TCGACATTGATCGACCAATTTCGTGCAGTGAACGGCGGGGTGAGTCTTTTTATCAATCACCTTCTCCACACCGATCAGGCGGCTTCCTTGCAGATTAAAATTGATGAGTTTAACTCCCTCCTGCAACCACTGGCGGATTTAAAAAATGCGGCCGTGGGAACTTCAGCGGTTTGGGTCATCGACGCTTCAACCGGCTTTGATCCGGTGACAATGACGCACGACAAAGTGCACCCTAATTCCGAGGGAGAGGAATGGGTAGGGTTCAAGATTTCGGAAGGTCTGGGGCTTTCTCCCGATGTGTTGGCTGGGGTTTTCCCAAAAGTGGAAAAGAAGGATCTGTCGGTCTGCTTTCCAGGAAGTGAGATTTACAATGGCACCGCCTACTTTAACGGATGGTCGGAGGTGACTTCAGCGGCGACCACCGAGTCTTTGGACGGAGACGTTTTGAATCGAGTGCATGTCAACGGAGCTGGAGAATGGTTGG
>CBFHQJ010000151.1:0-8746 GCA_965657795.1 Akkermansiaceae bacterium | reverse complement strand
AATCTGAAGGTGGTTGCGAAGGGGTAGGAGCGCGTGATGGGGGTGCTGGACCCATTGCGGGTTTCCATTTCAGTCCACTGATCGGACGAGAGGTCGGAGGTGCCCTCGATGCGATAGCGGAAGCGAATATCGCTGAGCCAGGTCAGGGAAATAGTGTCGCTGCTAACGGAGCTTGAAACCATCGGCGCGATTGGGCGCAATGTTTCGTCTTTTTCAAAGAATACCTCAAAGGAGGATGGTTCCAGAGTGAAACTGAGCTCATTGCCACTGCCGTTGGAGATCATTCCTGTAGCGGTGGAGAGGGCTGGCAGATTGATCGCAGAAGGTGAGATCCCGGAGTCGAGAAAGGTGTTGTTTGTGCCCCGGAGGGAGAGTTCGAAGCTTGCCGGTTCTTCGGCGATCCTGAATGGAAACTTCGAGAAATTACCATTATCCACGGTGTCGATGGTGAGCTCGATTCGCTCAGCGCCGGGGTAATTGAAGGTGAAGGTTTGGAAGGTTGTGGGAGTGTCTGTGGTGGCAGATCCGACCAGACCTTCCCATTCAAAGCTTCCGATGGTGAGAGTCACCTTGAGATTGATATCGGTCCGGAAATCATCTTCAAACCTGCCCGGAAATGGCAGGTTGACCAGGTTTTGAGGGGCCGCTGTGTCATCGTAAGTCACTCTGATGGTCACAGAAGCATCGGTCGGAAGGTCTTCCTGTAAAAAGATCCCGATCCTTTCCTCGAGAATTCCGGAAGCCTTCCAAACGACAATCTCTCCCGAAGCAGTTAGTGAGAGCGAGAGGAAGCCTAAAGCTTGAAGTTTGGACACTGCGAGAGGAATTTCTTGGGGTTCTCGAAGATGACCTTATCGATGATCTCGGGAGAATGCTGGCGCTTCTTCATTTCGAGGGCGGTTTTGATGACGGCGAGGGGGTCGGAGATACCCCAGTCGCAGGCGGAGTTCATCCAGATGTTTTCCATGCCGAAGGTTTCGAGGATATCGATGGCCCGGGCGGGGGAGCATTTGGATTCGGGATAAAGGGTCATTCCGGCCCAGTAACCTTGATCGAGAACGAGAGGTGCGGTGTGCTCTTCCACGTGATCGATGATGACGCGACTGCGGTCGACGTTGGCATTATTAAGGGCGTCGAGAATGAGGCGGGTGCCTTTTAATTTATCCTCGAGGTGGGGGGTGTGGATGAGAATGGCCTGATCGTATTTCTTGGCGATCTCGACGTGCTCTTCGAAGATGGCGAGCTCGTTTTTGGTGTTCTTGTTGAGGCCGATTTCGCCGATGCCAAGGACAGTGGGTTTTTCGATGAATTCGGGGATCATCGCCATGACTTCGCGGGCGAAGACGGGGTCTTCTGCTTCCTTGGGATTGATGCAGAGCCAGCAGAAGTGCTTGATGCCAAATTTGGCGGCGCGGGCCGGTTCGTATTCGGTGAGCTGGCGATAGTAGTCGTAAAATCCTTGGGGAGAAGCCCGGTCGAATCCGGCCCAGAAGGCGGGCTCGCAGAGAGCTTCGCAACCGACTTGCGCGATGGCCTGGTAGTCCGCAGTGGTGCGGCTGACCATGTGGGCGTGGGGCTCGATGTATCTCACGATTCCACCTCCTCCTTGTGGGCTCCAAAGGCAAATTGAATTCCGGCAGTTTCGGCGGGCTCGGTCGAGTGGTCGGAGAACGCCAAATGGACCGCTTGTGCGCGGGTGGTGCCTTCCGGCGGGTTTTGCATGGCCGCGAGGGCTTTGGCGAAAGCGGGATGACGGAAGTCGGCCTCACCTTCGTGACGATCGACACGATCGAGGAAGGAGGCGATTTCAAGGAGCTTGAAACGCGCGTCCATGAAGTAGAGATCCTGGATTTCTTTCTTCGTCGGCATGTCGAAAGGTAGCTGTGATTGGATTATTTCGCAACGCCGGTCTCGTGAGCAAAGAACTCGGGATTGAGTTCGGCGAGGGGTTCGCGGAGCTTGTCGAGTTCCTCGGCCGGGCCGTGGAGTTCGAGGCGGAAGAGCTCGGAAAAGGTGAGGGCTTCCTCGATGCAAGAGCCTACGTTTTCGAGGTGCTTGAGGACTCCGGCAGCGCCAATGTAGGCCTCGCGGCAAAAGACGACGTCACCATTGATCGAAAAATCGTAGTAAAGGCAGGTGTCCTCGGTGTTGGTGCGGGCCACGAATTCCTTCATGGTTTGTTTGAAGGCATCGAGTTTGCCTTCTTGGACTCGGAAGTAGGGATGTATACTGACAGCTTGGGAAAGTTCGCTCATGAGGAGAGTGTGAAGAGTGGAGGGGAAAGAGTGAAGGGTGAATTTACGGGGCTTGGACTTTAGTCTGAGACACTCGCCGACCTGTTGCTCGGGCTAAAGCCCAAGCTTCGTAGCGATGGGGATGCGGGTGTGGGCGGAGGCAGGGTCGCCGAGGGCGATGGCGTCTTTGGGAAGGGGGGAATCCTTTTGGATGGTGGTCAGGGTGAGGGCGCGATTTGGGCAGAGTTTGAGGCGCAGGTTGTGGGCGAGGCGGCCCATGGACCAGCGGGTGTTGATTTCGCTCACTTGATGCCACTTTAAATTGTCGGACGTGCGGTGGAGGAAAGAGTCAATGCAGACGGGGCCGAAGTAATTGTGGGATTCGAGAAGCTCGTGGAGTACGGTTTGAATTTCCTTTTTGGCGGAGGGGAGGACCTCATTGGCGATGAGGCGTGCTTGGTCAGGAGGGAGGCCGGTGGCTGGTTTAGGGGCCGAGGTGGAGGAAATCCATTGCCCGGAAATGCTGACTTCCTGATGGCAGAGACCTATGAATCGGAGGCCGCCTTGGTCGGTTGGGTTGGATTGATAGAGAAGAGAAAATTCCCGCTCTTTGTTGAGCCAGGGTTCGATGAGGTAGTCTGCTTTTATCGGCGGGATTTGATCGGGGGAGAACTTGATGAGGCCGCGTCCGGCAGAGCCAAAAAGAGGCTTGGCGAGCCAGTCGGAATGAGGGTGTGCCTCGATGAAGGTCTGGATTTCTGTCGGGGTTCGGCAGACTTGGGAAGGGAATGGATCGTCGAGGAGGCCCCGGAGTTTGAGTCCGAGTTCTTTCGAGAGCAGCAAGGGGGCGGGGTTTCCCCAAGGGGTTTCCTGTCGGATTTTTCGATCTTTGCGAATGAGCCGGAAATCACTGAGAAGCGCGATTTCGGGGAAGGTTAGGCCGGATTGAGCGAGCGATTCGCGGTGTTCGTCGCTGGGTTGTTTTCGGAGGAGGACGAGATCGTCTGCGGAAGGGGCGGCGAGAGCGAAGGCGTATTCGAGGTCGGCGGCGAGATCATCGAGGCGCTTTGGCGTGGTGTAATTCTTCGAGGCGGCGGCGAGTTCGACGTCGGGATTGAACCAGTAGAGGTCGGGGCTGCGGCCGCGGGAGGCTTGATAGCGTTTGATGGAGGCAATGAAGTGCTCGTCCATTCCGGCCTTGCGGCGTCCTTCCTCGTTAAACGGCGCCATGCCTTTGGCCCGGATGGGGGAGAGGGGGAAGTGGAGTTGCTTGTGCCAGGCATCCCAATCCGACTGGGCGTTTTGTTTCCAACGACGCAGCCATTTAAGGCCGTGTCCGACGTGTGCGATTTCGTCTTTGTAAATCTGGGCGAGAAGGTCGGCGGATTTTTGATCGCCCGCTTGAGCGAGGACTTGTGAGTAGTGCTTGGCGTAGTCGAGGTTGGCTTGCTCGAAGGTGAGCGAGAGGCGTGAGACATAATCGAGCGGGCTTTCCATGGAGGAAATGTGCGACCAGATCATGGGGCTGAGGTGGTAGTCGCCGAATTTAAGCCCGCATTCCTTCATGCGTTCGAGATACCAAAGAGTGTGGTTTTGCTCTTCCTGCAAGGTTCGCAGGACTCCCTTGCGGAAGGAGTCGGGGGCATCGGGGAACTTGAGGAGAGCGAGCGCCATGAGCTCGACGGCGAGGAGTTCGTGGTTGGCCAAGAAGTGGAGCAGAATTCCCCGTTGTTCTTCGTCGTGGATCTGATCAGCGGAGGGAAAGGGCGATTTGCCATCGTTCGCCTTTGGTTTCAGGTGGTCGGGACGACCGGGGAGGGTGGGCGAGGTGAAGCCGCCCCGCCGCGGGGGATCGAGGGCCAGGAAAGCGGGCGCATGGGTGAGTTTGTCCTCCAGTGAAGTGGACATCAGCACGCGCTCGGCGAACTCGGAGACTGTTTGTGGTTCGGTCATTCCGGTGGGCAAGAGATCGTTGGAATCCGGTCTCATGCAAAGGAAAATCCGGTGCGACGGTTCAGCTGGAATAAATCCGCTTTTATGTCATCCTACCGGCAGCAGCATGAAAATTCGATTGATCATTCTTGGCGCCATCGCAAGTTGGGCCGTCATGGCAGGACTCGCAGAACCACTCCCCAAAGCCAACGGCAAGGTCTCGGCGACTACGCTTCCTCTCGATGCCAAGACGGCAAAGGTGAAATTCGAAACGGCAACTTTCGGCCTCGGCTGATTTTGGGGACCAGATTCCGAGTTCGGAAGTCTCAAAGGTGTCCTTCGCACGCGGGTTGGCTATGCGGGTGGCGAGAAAGCGAATCCCACCTATTATAGTTTGGGGAATCATACCGAAGTCATTTCCATTGACTACGATCCCAAAGTTTTGAAATACGATGATCTTCTCGAGATTTTTTGGTCGGCTCATCGTTGTGACCAGATCAACACTTCCCGGCAGTATATGAACGCCGTTTTTTACCACGACGAAGCGCAACAGAAAGCGGCTGAGAAATCCAAGGCAAACGCTGCAGCCAAACAGGGAGTTGAGGTTGGTGAGGTGCAAACTACAATTGCTCCGGTTGGGAAGTTCACCTACGCGGAAGGCTACCACCAAAAGTATTACCTCACTCGTTTTGGTGAGATCCGGGATATCCTGACCAAGACTTACAAAACCGAGAAAGAATTGGCTGACTCCACCGTGGCAACTCGTCTCAATGCTTATCTGGGATCGGGGATGAAGCTCGATTGGGCGGTATTTATCAAGGAACTGCCAGAATACGGTATGCCGGAGGAGCTCGAGAAGGCGCTTTCCAAGGCGGCGGTGCGGATGCTTGACGAGGTGAAGTAGCCTCGATTCGATTTCTTTGTTAGATGTATCTTCCGCCCTTGCGGAGGTTCGGGATGCAGGCATAATCATTCCATGAAAAGCACCTCTATTTTCGCAGTTTGCGCGCTTATGGCCTCGGCACTGGTTTCCTGTGAGTCCAGCAACAGTCGGCGCGCCGGCGGAGCTGCTTTTGATGATTCCGAGCTCGGTCGCAAGTTGGATGCCAATTCCCATTTGCCCGACCCGGACAACCCGAGCGGGCAGTCATTTGAGCAGTGGCGTGATGGTGATCGCTGACCGCCGAAATTAGCGATCTCTGGGCAATCACGTTTTTTCTGATTGTCCAAGTCTCCGTGGCACGGTTTGTTTCAGTCATGGACCCAAGGTATATCCAGCTCGCACAGCAGCTCGTTCGCTATTCCACCGCTCTCAAAAAGGGCGAGAAAATTCTTCTGGATCTTGTTGATACTCCGGACGACATGGCTGTCGCTTTGATCCGCGAGGTCCGGGCACGGAAAGGAGTTCCATTTTTGCGACTCGGGTCGAACCGTCTAAGCCGTGAGATGCTCATGGGCGCCACTGATGACCAATACCAAGCCACAGCCCGGCATCTTCTCACCGAGATGAAGGACATGGATGCCTATATTGCCATCCGCGGTTCCCACAATATTACCGAGACCAGTGATGTTCCCGCCAAGAGGATGGGGGCGGCGATGAAGCATCTGCGCAAAGTGCTCGATCACCGGGTGAAGAAAACGAGGTGGTGTGTTCTGCGTTGGCCACATCCGGCGATGGCCCAGCAGGCAGGGATGAGCACTGAAGCATTCGAGGACTTTTATTTCGATGCCTGCTTGCTCGATTATAAGAGCTACCTTCCTGCGATGAATGCCTTGAAGCGCTTCATGGAAAAGGCCAACGATGTTCACATCGTCGGAAATGGAACCGATCTTCGCTTCTCGATCAAAGGGATGTCGGCGATTGCCTGCGGTGGGCAAAACAACATTCCGGACGGCGAGGTGTTCACCGCTCCAGTGAAGGATTCGGTGGAAGGGGTGATCTACTACAATGCTCCCACGATCTATCGCGGAATGAACTTTGACGGAATCAAGCTGACTTTTGAGAAAGGAAAGATCGTCAAAGCAGAGGCCGATGGCGGAATGACCCGCGAGTTAAACAAGATTCTCGATAGTGATGCGGGTGCCCGATTCATCGGGGAGTTTGCTCTGGGCTTCCATCCGATTGTTCGAGAGCCCATGCGTGATATTCTCTTCGATGAGAAGATCGCCGGGAGCTTTCACTTCACTCCCGGGCAGGCTTACGAGGAGGCTGACAATGGCAACCGTTCCACCGTTCACTGGGACATGGTCAACATTCAGCGCAAGGACTATGGCGGCGGTGAAATTTACTTCGACGGGAAGCTTTTCCGCAAAGACGGGCGCTTTTTGGCCAAGAGTCTGGAAAAGTTAAACGGATAAGCACGCGGCTTGTTCTTTCATTCATCCAAGCTTAGTAGTGGCCATGAAAATTCTCACCCACGAGGACAAATCCTACCCTGCATTTGTTAAAAAATTGTATCGTCGGGCCATTCCGAGCGATGCTGTTTCAGATACGGTGGCCGGGATTGTTTCGGAAGTGGCGAAGAAGGGGGATCGCGCGCTTGTCGCTTTCGCGAAAAAATTTGACGGAGCCAATCTCACCGCCAAGTCCTTGCGGGTGACGGATGCCGAGTTGAAAGTGGCGCGTGACTCGGTGAGTCAGGAAACGAAAGACGCCATCGAGTCTTCCTTAAAAAACATTCACGCCTTCGCAGCCAAAAGCCTTCGCAAAAACTGGAAAGCGAAGAACCCGCAAGGAGTGGAAGTGGGCGAGCGCTTTGTGCCTTTTGACCGGGTCGGGGTTTATGTGCCGGGTGGCAAGGCTCCTCTGGTTTCGACATCCTTGATGACGGCGGGATTTGCGCAAGCCGCAGGAGTTCCCGAGATCGTGGCAGCGACGCCACCGGGAGCGAATGGCTCGGTGAATGCCGATCTCCTATACGCGCTGGAGGCTGCGGGAGCGACTGAGATTTATAAAGCCGGTGGTGCCCACGGAATCGCGGCGCTTTCGTTGGGGACCAAATCGATCGCACCGGTCGATAAGGTTTTTGGACCGGGAAATAGTTTCGTCGTGGAAGCGAAGCGCCAAATGGTGGGCGCTGTTTCAATCGATCTTCTTCCGGGACCGAGTGAGGTTTTGATCGCCTCGGATGCGACCGGGAATGCCCGGTTTTTAGCTTCGGACCTTTTGGCCCAGGCTGAGCACGGGCCGGATTCAGTGGTCGGGGTGGTCACTCACTCCAAGAAGCTTTTCAAAGACATTCAGAAGGAACTTGAGATTCAGTTGGCGGAAACGCAGCGCCGCGAAATTGCGACCAAGGCTTTGAAAAAAGCGGGTTTTCTTCTGCTCACGAAGTCGATGAAGGAATCGGTGGCGATCGTAAACGATTGGGCTCCTGAGCATTTGATTTTGGTGGCTAAGGATGAGGACAAGTGGCTCGACCAGGTTCGCACGGCGGGCGCAATTTATATCGGTAACTACTCCGCGGTTGCGGTGGGGGATTTTCTGGCAGGCCCCAGCCATACTTTACCGACCGAGGGGTCTGGGCGTTCGTTCTCAGGATTGCGGGCCGATCAATTCCAGCGACGTGCCAGCGTGGTGCGGATGGATCAGAAGGCAGTGCGAAAATCCCGGAAAGTGGTCGAGCACTTTGCCAAAATGGAAGGCTTGCACGCTCACGGTCGATCTGTGACCCTAAGGGCTGAGAGTTAACCGATGGCGAAACGAAGGGACGAGTCAGAGCGTCGCAAAAAATACCGTGCCGGTAGTTTTGCGATCAGTGCGATGACTTGCCCGGGTTGTCGGGCCATTATTGAGGAGGCGGTGGAGACTTGCCCCCGCTGTGGATATTCGGGTCACAGCGTAGTGAAGAAATTCCCTTTCGCGGCTCCGAAAATCGAGCGCTACATCGATCCGAACGATCATTTTGGGCCAGGAGATCGCGAGAGGATTGATGAAGCTCTTGGGGACTTGGCGACGAGATTTCCGCAAGCTCGTTTCTGTTTCTGCGTCATTGATTTGGAGCCGGAGACCGATCCTCGCGAGTTTGGTTTCTGGATGATGAATGCCAGTCCGGTGAATGATCCCAAAGAGGGCAAACTGCGTCCATGGACCATTCTTTTGTTGATCGATGGCAGGAATGGTCGTGTTTCGGTCACTTCGGGGTATGCGATCGAGCCCTTCTTGAATGAGGAGCGGTGGCTCGCGCTTTTACAGTTCTCAGGAAGCTTGTTTGCGAGGAGGGACTATGGTGCAGCGGTTCTGAGTTTTGTGGAAGGAGCAGTGGGGGTTTTGTCGGAGGGCGCGGAGCGAACCGAGCGAAGGTTGAGCTTGGGGAAATCTGAAAATCTTGGAGAGAAAGGACGGTGGAAGTGAAGCGACTTTTGGCGTTTTTAATCACCCTTTGGGTGTTGCCGATGGGGGTGTCAGGTCAGACTCCGCTTAAGCCGGCAGGTGGAATCTATGATCCTGAAGGGTGTTTGGAGAAAAGTGCACGTCTGGAAATGGAGGGCAATATTTCAGCGGCCCGTGAGAAAGGGGGAGTGGCGATTTTCGTGGCACTCCTGCCAGCAGGATTTGGGGGTGATGCAGATCAAGCAGC
>CBFHQJ010000150.1:0-8777 GCA_965657795.1 Akkermansiaceae bacterium | reverse complement strand
TTAAATGGAAGACTTAGGTCGGTGGTCGCCGAGATACGGTAAGTTGCACCTGGTGTGGAGTTCCATGTCAGTGAGCCCGATCCATCGCCGTTGATGACAATATCCGTGATGGTGAGCGGGGTCGCGTTGATGGGGTTTCCACGGAGCCCGTTTCGATAGATGTTGGTGAGTTCCTCTGCTGTCAGGGCATTGTTCCAAACGGCAAGGTCGTCAAGGCGCCCATCAAAGTCGCGGATGGTTCCAGCTGCACCGTCATTTCCGATAGCCCAGCCAATCCCTGAAATGACGAAAGATCCTCCGGATTTAGTGGCGGCTTCGGTGACCCCATCGAGTGAGTAAATGATTTCACCAGTATCGGTGTTGACACTCATTGCGACGTGATGCCAGACCGATCCGTCCCGTGTCAAAATAGCTTCCGAGTCATAGCCTTGTGAGCCACCCCCTTGATTGTCGTAGCGGAAATCTACCTGTTGATCGAGATTCTCAAGGGCGATTCCCCAATTCTCGGGACGTGACATAAAGAGTGCATTATAACCAGTGTCGGTGTTGCCATCATTCTGAAACCAAACCGAGACTGTCATTTGTTTCTCCCCTTCGATGCCGAGAGTCTCGAGCGTAAAATGATTCCCATTGCCGGTCTGGCCGGCAAGGTCTGCGGCTCCTCCGAGAATCCCTTCCCTCGTCCAGGTGAGATTTGTGGGAGGGCCAACCCAGGTTGCATTGACTCCTCCCACGGAATCAATCGCGGTGACGCCTTCAGTGTCGTCGAAGCTCCATACGTGAATCAATCCCTCGGTGTTGATTGGATCGATTGGGTTGGGGCTATCTGAATCGGTGGGATCGGCCCCGTTGGTGATTTCTTCGGAGTCACTGATCAAATCCCCATCGGAATCGGCTCTGAGTGGGTTGGTTTTAAATCCATCCGTTCCGGCGATCGTCTCTTCTCCATCCGGGATAGTATCTCCATCCGAATCACTGTTTGTGGGGTTGGTTCCAAAGATGTTGACCTCTTCGCCGTCCAGTAAATCATCATCGTCTGAATCACTGTCTCGTGGGTCGGTGCCGCGAGTTTGTTCTTCCAGATTTGAAAGGGAGTCGCTGTCTGGGTCGCCGTCAGCTCCATTCGCCACATTGATTGAACCGTCGTCGGTAGGGTCCAGCGAACTTGACACTTCAAAAGCATCGCGGAGTCCATCGGCATCGGTGTCATTGAGGGTGGGCGAGGAGCCAGCGGCTTTTTCCTCACCGTCATCGAGTCCATCGGAGTCACTGTCAACGAGGTTTGGATCACTGCCGTCGGCTGATTCGATGTCGTCATTTACGGTGTCATCGTCCGAGTCCTCATCATTGGGATTAGAAAGAATTTGGTATTCCTGAAGTTGGGACAAACTGTCTCCGTCCGTATTTCCATCGGGCCCGTTGTTGATGTCAACCGAGCCATCGTCAGCGGGATCCAGTCCATAAACGAGCTCCCAGTAGTCTGGCAGGCCGTCATTGTCCGAATCCACGCTTTCGTCGATCAAGGTAGGGTTAACGCCCTGTTGAATGGCGGCGATTTGCACGAAGTTAAGAGCAGTGTCCCAGATTCCGATGTCGTCAAGATTTCCCGAGAATCCGCAACATGGCCCGTCTCTTTTAATCCCTCCAAAGGTGGTTGTGTTTGTTGAAAGACCGGTCTTTGGGTAGCTGGTTGTGAGATCAAGAATGCCATCGACATAGATTTTGACTTCGCCGTTTGCGTCTGCGACTACGACGTTGTGCCAACTGTCTTCACCGAATGGTTCGGCTACCGTGAGTTCATGGTTGTTGGTGGTGGCCTCGGTCGTTCTCCGAAAAAAATCAATCTGGTTGGTGCCGATACCGGGAGCACCTGTTCCGATGTTATAAAGCGGGGTGCCATTTGTGGTCGATCCCTCGGAAAAGATCCGCTTGTCTCTCTGTATCGTTGAAGACCGGAACCAAATAGAGATGGAAAAGTTTGTGTTTTCTTCGATCTGCATCCCGGTCCCCGGGTTGATGTCGAGATAACTGTCATCGGAATTGACCAGATTGAGCGAGCCCGAACCAGCGGCTGCAGGTGCAGAGGTATCAAGTGTTGTGGAACCAAATGGTGAACCATTGTTCCCATTGCCGGACTGATCGTTGAAATCGTTCTCGAAATCCCAGTATCCCAAGAGGTCCGCTGAAGCTGCGCCAAGGGGCAGGCTAAAAAGAAAGGGGATGAGGAATTGATATTTCATGATTCACGATAGTGACAGGAGCATTGTTTCAGTGCCGCCTGGAAGATCCTAGAAGGAGAAATTTGTACCACAAGAGTCGTAGTTTAATCAATTGCACGGCCTTTAAGGTCCGCTGACGCGGACGCGGTAAAACTTGCTCTCGGCAGTGGTCCGGTCGGTCGTGCTGCTCGTTGATCCGCCAGCGGTAACCGAGTCGTGCAAATTCCAAACTCCCGTCATGTCTGTGCTCGACTCAACAACGTAAGTTTTTCCAGTGACCGAAGCCCAGGTGATTTCGACTTCATCCGGAGTCTCGGTAGGGCCGACGGAAAGAATGCGGAAGTAATCCAAGGCGTCGACCGGATTCGTTCCTGCGACCATTTCAGCGCCGTCCGAGGCTCCGTCGCCATCAGTGTCGGAAAGCTTGGGGTTCGTGCCCAAGGCGCTTTCACGAATATTGCTCAATCCGTCGCCATCTTCATCGGTCGCTTCGGCCGCTCCGGGGCTTCCGTCGGCGAAGGAAGAGGCGCGCCAGTTCAAGGGGTCGTTATAGTCTCCCTCCGGATCGATAACTTCGAGGGAAGGTCCGGTGCCATCGGCGGCAAGGGGCCAGGGCGCATTGTCGTCGTAGGTGAAGTCGTGGATGGTATTGCCGAAGGGGTCGCGCAATTCGACGTTTTCACCCCCATTTGAGAGAGCTCCCGAGGCCCAGGTACCGACGATGGTAATGTTATTTCCGTAACGGGCGCGGAATGCCGATTCGTCTGAAACGATGACCGCAAATTGACCCGGGGCGAGAGTGATATTTGCAAAGGTGAAGGCTGCGAAGGGTTGGGTGTCGTCAAAGGATACTCCATCGAGAAGGAGGGGCGCTGATCCGGTGTTTTGGATTTCGATAAACTCTTCGGAAGAGCCACCCACCGGATGATACATCACTTCGGTGATGCGCAGATTTTCAAGATTGGGGCTGCTGATGCTCGGATCCACAAGGAGGGAGTCATCAAATTCCACACGAAGTGCTTGGGGGGTATCGGTTGAGGCGAAGACCCCGGCCTGCGAGGTTGTGATGCTTCCGGAAGCGCTTGCCAGCGTTTGCCAGACTCCGGGTTCGATACGATATTGGAGATCAATTCCGCTTGCTGTTTTGAAGGCGCGCATTACGGCGTCTTTGCCGCCCCATGAGACCGAACCGAGAGTGATCGTGCTCGAAGAGGTCATCTTCTTGGCCCGGAGAAAATCACCGTCTTCGATACCAATGGTGAAGCGAACAGGTGAACCATTCTCCATGCCATCGACGATGACGCCGGTGTAGAAATCTCCCTGCTGCACCGAAGTGAGGGTAACCTCCGAAGCAAATGACCAGATATCCGCAGGAGTGTCGCGCCACATGCGGGGATGGTTGGGCGAATTCAGGGTGAGCGGTTTGGCGGGTTCCGTTTCGAGTTTGACGGCCAGTCTGTTTGGCGTTTCATCAAAGCTATAGGAAGCCGAGGCTGTGGTGCCGTCCTTCAAATCGAGATTCTCGGGGGTCCAGAGATCTTGAAGTGTTCCTTGGTTGAAGGGATCCCATCCTCCGTTGGCGTAAGCGACAACTTCACGAACCACTTGGGAGATTTGGCCGTCTTGATCGGTCGCGGATACGGTCAGCTGATAGTGACCGGGTTCCGCGAAGATCATGGTCGCACTGGATGGGGTGGTGGTGGCCAGGGTGAATCCGCCGCCGAGTTGGAATGTGAAATCGAGGGTGGTGCCCTCGGGGTCGTAACTGCCGTCACCATCAATTTCGAAGGTGGTATTGATGGGGGTGCGGAAAGATCCGGGGTCGGCATCAAGCACCAGAACCGGGGCGGCATTACCGCTTTTGTTTACGGTGAAGTTCTCGGTGCTGGTGACATTTCCTTCCTGATCGATGCCTTGTACTTCCAGAACATTGGCTCCCTGACGAAGCTGAATTCCGCTCAAGGTCCAGGCGGTGGTGCTGGTGAATTGATATTCGACCCAGGGCTGGCTGGTGACGCGAATGGCAAAAACATCCGCGCCGCTCGTTCCCTGGAGTGAAACTGTGTCGGCCGAAGTGGAAAGGGATGATCCATTTCCGGAGGTGACATTGAAGTTTGTGTTGAGAGCGCTGCCGATGGTGGAGTTGGCGGTTGCGAGGCGGTTTTGATTCCAAGTGTTGTAGGTGGATTCGTTGCTGGGGTAGGATGAAGAAGCTTCTTCTTCGCACTGGAACCACGCCGCGAGTCGAGGCGAGTTTGCGGTGTATTTTCCCACCATCTCGTTGAGGTAGTGATTCACCCTCTGCTTGATGTAGGGCTTATCCAAAAAGTTCCGAACACCGGCGAGGTTTCCGATGAATGGAGCATTGGCGTTTCCGAAGGTGAGATCGGAGTCCCACTGCACGAGCATCCACTTGCCATCGGTGACCCGGCGAAGGAAGTAGCCGTTCTTACCACGGTTCCGGGTGAGGGTATCCCAGTCATCACACCAACCGCGAACGACGGCATTGGCGGCCATCATGTCGATGTCAGCGGTGCGCTCGATTTCTTCACGGGTGAAGGAATTTGTCCCCACCATTTCGGTCCAATTGATGAAGGAGGAATAGTCGTGTTCCGCTTCGCGGGATCTTTTTATCCACTCGGAAGAATAGCGCTCCGGTTCATAAGTTCCTTTATACTCCCAGGTCGCGTTACGGTTTTGGCGTCCCCAGTCATCATCAAACCACCATTCATCGTCGATACGATAGAGCTCGCCTTTGTGGCCGTCTTCCCAGTTGCGCTTCAAGAAATCGTTGGCATTGGGTTCCACGTCTTCGCGCAGCGAAGCACTGCCACCGTTGACGATGACGCGAACAAATTCGTTCTCATTGGCGGCGTGGCCAAGAAGGTAGAGCCAGTAGCGGATGATGCGGTTGTGGTAGGCGCGGCCACCCCCAGCATCGTTGTCGACCGCCCGCTTTGTGTATCCGCGGAATTTGCGGTCGCCCGGGGGCTTCCACTTCATACGCGAAAAATCATCACTGCCTGACCGGGTCCACGGACTACCGCTTTTGCGCATCTCACAGTTGTAAATGATGTCCTTGTCGTTGCTAATGAAGGTGGTATTGAAATATTGGTTGGAGAGTCTGGGAAAATCGAAATCAAAGGTCGCGGAATCGCCGGTTCCCGAGGAGGCCGAGCGGTCCCGGGCCGAGATGACGAAACGCTGAAGGCGGAGGTCGGTGGGGTGGGTGGAGTTGTCCACAACCCACATCGCGGGCTTCGTGGGAGCGAGGGAAGGTTGAATTGATGTTCCTCCGGTCGAAGTTGCCTCCACATAGAATTGCACAATGGAGTTATCGCTTTGGTAGTTGGTGAGAGTGATGGAATAGACGCCATCGTTTGCGATCTCATCACCACCGCTGATGCCATCATCAAACATGGGGCTGCTGCTCCAGACTCCGTTTCCGGCGGTGGTGTCGAGTCGGTGCTTCAAGTTTACAGAGTCCGCATTCCGGGCTTCGACCGTGACGCGTACGGGGTCGCTCGTACTCGGGACCGGTGGGCTGTGAATGAGTCCGGAAATGGTCGGAGCTGCATTTGCCAACGCGCCTGGATTGGCTGCGCCGGGAGTTCCCAGGTTTTTGGGGACTTCGAGGTAAATGGTTCCTCCAAAGGAGCGATCCCAGGTCATCACATTCAGCGTGGGTTTGCCGGAGATCCAGCGGGCCTCAAAAGTGAAGTTCAGGTTGTCATTGTCTTGAATGGCGATGACGTCAATTTCGCAGCGGTTGGCTTTCACATCGCCGTGTCCGGTGGAGATGAGATGCAATTCCCCATTGCTGATGTTGCTGGCGTGGTGGGTTCCCTGGCAAAGCCAACCGTCATCAGCGGATCCATTGGTGGCGAGGCTCGTCCCTCCTCCGGGGAGGATGTTGCCGCTGCCATTGCGCGAGAGAGCCAGGTTTCTCAGCGCGAGGTGAGCATCTCCAACGGCCTGCAGGTGCAGTTCCTTGTAATCGGTCACTCCACCCCGAGTGGTGATTTGCTGGTATTGCTCGGAGATGGTGAACTGCTTAAACGAAGATTTGTTGGTTTCATCGGATGCGGTCCAGGCGCTTGCCTTCGAGTTGTCCATGGCGGGGTGGCGTAGTTCCAGGCTGCTACCTTGGCCTCCGGCGAGTTCGGGCCAATCCCCCCCGGTGTGGTAATGGACTTCATCCACGAGATTGTCCCACGAGTCAACCAAGCGAAGGAGTTCGCCGCTGTTGGAGAGTGATCCTGAGAACTGTCCGACACTATTTGGGTAGTTGGTGTAGTCTTCGTTGGCGGGAATGACGAGGTAACCGCCGGCGGGCAGGGTGGTGCCGATTGGGAAAGTGAAATTGACGCCGTCAGTGAATCGCCAGCCGGAGAGATCGATGGGGACGCCGGAAGTATTGTAGAGTTCGATGAATTCTCCATCGCGGGATTCACTGGGGGGATCGACCATCAGCTCGTTGAAGACGACTGAATCAACCCGGTCCGGATTGTTGGCGGAGCCCTGGGTTCCGGTTGAACTGGCGTAAAATTTACCCGAGCCATCGGGAAAGGCGCCCGCGAAATTGCGTGGCGATTTGAAGGGAAGAGAGACTGCGTCGATGATGGTGTCGGTCCCGCTAATCAGGAAGAGCGTGAGTTCATCGCCATCTGCAGGGAAGGACTCGGCGATGGAAAGAAAGCCCTTTGCCGAGACTGTGCCGGAGAGTGCAACCTTATCGGTGAAGTCCGGAGAGCTCGCGAGAAAGAGACCGGTTGTGCCAAGGGCGGCGGTGGCCGGATTATAAATCTCAATCCAAGCCGTGGTGCCGTTTTGGTCAAAGGCGGCTTCGTTAATCTTCAGGCTGAAGTCCGGGGAGTTGCTGGCATTGGGAGCGTTTTCACTGGGTTGTGAAAAGAGGAACCATGAGGAGGATCCGTCGCCTTTTCGTCCGAGGGATCGGCCATCGAGAGGGATGGCGGCATCGATGGCATTGGCGATAGTGGTGCCATCTGGTTCGGTGAGGTAAACGACGGCATCTCCGCCTGGCGTGAGCCCTGTTGCGGTGTAGTCGATGGCGACAAGTCCCAGAGCAGGAACGCTAATTCCTCCCGGAATGGTGTATTGGGTTAAGTTTCCAGGTGAGGAGCTGAGATGCCAGCCGGTCAAGTCGATGGTGGAAGCTCCCGGGTTGTATATTTCCACGAAACCGTCTGCCGCCGGAAAGACCTCGTTGATAAGGAGACTGGGATTAGAAGGTGCGGAAATACTCAGCCTTGCTCCAAAGACGCAATCCGAACTTCCGGAGTTGGTTTGATGAACCTCGGCGCTGATCACGTTCACTCCATCGACGAGAGCTGAGCCATTGTTGGTGGCGACCGCGAGTTCCTCGGTGGCATTTCCAACGGTGCGCGTGGCGGTGGTTTTCCAACCTGTGTCGGCGGTGGTTCCCACTCCGCCGATGGGATTTCCGTTCAGATAGAAAAAGATGCCGTCATCGGTGATGGCATCAAGAGTGACGTTGGCGCCGGTGGTGGGGCCGTTGTAAGTGAATTCTTTTCGGAAGTAATAGGTGATGTGATTGGCCTCGTTGCTACTATCGAGGAGAGGCGTTTGTAGTCCGGGCGAGGGAAGGGCAGAGTTTTCAAAGCCGTAAAGTCCGCCATTATTTCCGGCGTCATTTTCGCGGGTCCATCCGGCATGTGAGAAGGTGTAGCCGGGGAGATCCCAGTCGGTGCCGAGGTCGAGGTTTTGATCGTTAAAATCCCAGGTATCTCCGTAGTTCACGAAAGGGATTCCGACGCTGAGATTCACCTCGGGATTTGGAAAGGGTTCCTCGGCGTTCAGAGGAGTGGAGAATCCCGGTGTGGGTGGTGCGGAGTTCCAGACCCGGTAGTCGTCGATGGCGAAACTGTCATCGGCAAGAATGAGGCTGTGCCCGGCACCGTCGGCAGCCAGTGGCCAGGGAGGGCGGTCCTCGTATTGGAAGCTGCAGCGAACGGTGCCGTTTTTGTCTGCGAGGGTGACGCGCTCTCCTCCGTTGCTGAGCTGTCCGGTCCACGGGCCAAAGACGCGAATGGAAGCGGGTACGTTGTAAGTGGCCCGGAAGGTCGCGGGATCGGTGTCGCAAAGGATGATTCGCTCAAAGGCCTTTAAAAAGGAATCAAGGGCGGGGCCTGATTCAAAATCAGGAAAGGTGAACGATGCGCCCTCGATCAATTCCCACTGCGCGATGTCAAAGGGGGTGGCCGTCAGGTTTTGGACCTCGATGAATTCATGTCCTCCCGCCGGGGGGTGATACATGACCTCGCTGAAAACAATTTGTTCGGCGAGAGCCAGCGGAGAAAAAAAGGAAAGAGCGGGGAGGAGCTGTTTGAAAAGCTTCATAAGTTGTTTGGAGTGCGCAGCTTGCAGGCATCCTGCAAGACTGCCGATTGTCCATACACACCCATTAAATCAAGAGTTAAAGGCCGGTCAGGAAGGCATTAGCAGGGTCATCCAGCTAGGGAAAACTTGACTGATTGGCCTCATGTTTTCGATGTGACGGCCTCCAGAAAGTGT
>CBFHQJ010000149.1:0-8957 GCA_965657795.1 Akkermansiaceae bacterium | reverse complement strand
TTGAATAGGGTTCCAGGCTCCCGCTTGATTCTTTTGGAATACGACCGCTCGCCCGATACTGGTGTTGCTTTGTGAGTCAAATCCCTGCCATCCCACCACGGCCAGATCCCCGTCAATGGCAACGTCGGACCCATAAAAAGAACCCTCCTGGGCAGGTTCGGTCGGAACGAGGGCGATGGCATCATCCTCTGCGTCCACCGAGTCGCCTACCCTTCCGATCGTGGTGTTGCTGATGTCAAAGATGTATGCGGCTCCGGTGCGATCTCCCGTGCTGTTGGTTTGAAAAAATGAACCTACAACGGCGGTTGAACCATCGTGGTCAACTGCTTGGCCGAAGCGTGGATCGTCATCAAGTTTCCCGAGCATATTGCCATCGGCCGGGAATCCGAGATTGGGATGTCCTGCGGTCCACGAGGTCCGACCGTCCTGACGCGTTCGATAGAAAAGTTCGCGGGTGATATCATCGCGATCTCCAAAGAAGGCCGATCCATGGATGAGGTTATTGGCGAGGCGATAGTCAGGTTGACCTACGAGGAAGTAATCAGGGCCGATGGAGACCGAGGCGCCGAAGTTGACGCCGGTTCCCCGGGTGTGGAGAATTTCATCGAAGATCCAGAGGCCCGAAGCGATGGAGCGCTGAAACAGGAGCGCCGAGGAATGGCCAGGTGCACCGATTAGAAGCGACGACCCGACTAAGGACACATCCGCGCCGAAGCGGTCAGCTTGTGAGATACTCCGGATCGAATTATCGCCACCGAAAACTTGGCTGTAATTGTCATCTCCACTGGAATACCCCAGATCTGAGGCGCGATGGAGGGGATCGAGACGGGTGCTTTCTGTTAAAATAGTTTGTCCGAAGCAGGTGGGGAGGGAACAGAATAAGAGCAGCAACAATCGCATGAACAGCAGATGCTGAAGGGACTCATCATCATCAATGTCAAAGGCCGGAAAAGAGATATGAATTTTCTTGGATTTTAAACATGTTGATGGCGGATCAGTGAGGCCAGAGGAAGGGTTCCGTCGTGTGGCCAGAGGGCGGGTGGGGTTTGGGCGTCGCCGAGAGGGAAGACTCTGGGCGAGGGGAGGTCCGTAAGTTTTTCGAAGGGATGGAGAGCGATGCCGGAGAGGTGGGTGAATTTTGAAAAGTCATCCGGCATGGGGCGGAGAAAGATGGTGCGGTTTCCGGGAGAGAGGGTGAGCGAAGAGTCGTCTTCGAAGATGATGGTCCAAGCGGTGGAGTCTGGACTGTGCCAGAGGGCGTGGGATTTGGAATCCTGTGCGATGAGGTAGCGGGTTTCTTCGCGGAGGTTGGTGATAGAGCCGGATTCGGAAAGGGAGAGTGGTCCGCGTGGGTTTTCTTTTTCAAAATCGGCCATGGCCTCGGCGAGGAGTGGACCAAAGCCTGGTGGATCTTTAAGAAAAATTGTTTGGAGGGAGAGGCATCCGGATTGATTGAAGAGGCCAATGTCACGTGCGGCGAGTTGGGCTGCTTTCGGAGTGGGATCGTTGATGATGGCGATGCCGACACGATGGCCGTGGCCGACGAAGGGGATTTCGAGTGGGCAGAGGCTTTGAAAATGGCGGATGGTTTCATCGGAGCCGAAGACGACCATGGCATCTGCTTTTGGGATCCAATGATCGGGGAGATCGCGTGAGACTTCGACGAAGGGTTGGAGTGGTTCGGGAACGTGAAAATCAAGAAAGCTCTGCGAGGGAAGTTTGAGGAGGTTTTTCGCGCCGAGGAGGATGCCATTGAGGAGAGTTTGGAACGCGGCGTGAGGGGTGTTCCCACTGATGATATGGACAATCGTTTTTGGCAGGCGAACGGTTTCGCCGGAGGCTTCACGCTGGAAG
This sequence comes from Akkermansiaceae bacterium, assembly GCA_965657795.1. GTDB lineage: Bacteria > Verrucomicrobiota > Verrucomicrobiia > Verrucomicrobiales > Akkermansiaceae > SW10. The sequence continues at coordinate 7,103 of CBFHQJ010000149.1, read as the reverse complement.
GTTTCCTCTAGAAGTTGGCGGGTGAGCGGCCCGGTGAAGGGCTCGAGCTGCCCGGCGGAAGCCAGGATGAGATTGATTCGTTCGGCGAGGTTCATGACGAGAGGGCATGGTCAATGGTTCGCGAGCATCCGCGCGGGAGGGCGCCGGGGTCGCGGCCGATGAGGGTGAAGGAGCCATCCTCGTGTTGCCTGGCGAAGTCCTGGGTGCGGATTCCGCAGACACTGTGAAGGTTGGCGAGGTCGTGAATGACGAGATAGCCGGTTTCGCCGGGAGCGACCTCGCGTTCGGTTTCGGGATTGAGAATGAGATGACGGCACCAGTGAGGGAAGCGATGACGACCGTCGGATCCGGTGGCATAGGCTTGGCTGGAGAGCTCGGTCATGCCGTATTCGTTGTGAAGATGGTTGTCGGGGAGCGAGAAGAATTGGGAGAGTTGGTGGTAAAAGTCGGGCTTGGCGAGGTTGATGGAGGTGCCTTTGTAGCCGCCGGTTTCGAGAAGGTGGCTCCCGCGCGGAAGAGGAATGGGGCCATGGATTTCCATGAGGTGGCGGAAGGCTAGAGCCGTGCCCATTAGGAAGAGGGGCTGGCCGGAAGCGAGGTGGAGGAAAAGTCGGCCGAGATGAAATTTGGAATTTTTTAGAAGGAAGCGGGAATCATTGCCATCATTGAGATGGCCGAACATGTGGCTGAGAGAGGATTGAGGGGCTTCGAGGTTGGAGGGCGCAAGGAAGAAGCTTGCGTGTTTGGGGAGGGGCCACCCGTGGCAAATTGCTTTTTCGTAGAGCCAGGTGGAGGGGAAGTGGTGGGAGCCCTTGACCTCGGTGGTGGTGCCGGAAGTGAGAAAGGTGGTTTGGATGTCGCCGCCGCAAGTGAGTGGGTGGTCGGTGATTTTGAAGGCCGAAGTAGGCACGGCTGGAATTTGTTGCCATCGGGTGACGGAACCGGGAGTTTTGCCGAGTGATCGAGCGAAAGCCGAGAAGGGGCGGTTCCGGGAGAATTGGTGCCTAAAAACATCAAGCGCAAGGGATTTGAATTTATCTGTGGCGGGAGTCGTGAAAAATTTCTCGAGTCGCTGGGTCAAGTCGGGATCTTCCGGGCTGTCCGTTATGGGTCCTTCGATTTCAGTCATTTCGCTTCGGGTGGTGACTTGACAAGTGGGTCAAAGATCGCGATGAGTTTCCTTGTCGGTGTTCGACAACGCACTATCCCCAACCCCTATCATATTGAAAGCCATGTTTTCTTTGAAACTCAACCTAATGCTTCTTCTTGGCAGCTTGCTCTGTGTGAGCTGCACCCTTCCCGAACCCTATCAGGCTTCGAATCCCCAGCAAAGCCCGCCGGTGGCCGGAGTGGTGGCTCCGAATCTTCCCAAGACTCCGGAGCAAATAAAGAAAGAAGCCGACCTTAAAAAAGCCCGTGACAAGGCCAATGCTGAAGCCAAGGCCCGTCGTGAGAGACTGAAGAATGAGCGCGAGGCAAATGGAGGTGGTTCTACCGGGACGACCGATATCATCCCCCCGATCACGCGTGATCCGGTGAAACGGACCAGCAAATATCGCACGGCGCGGGCTATTGTGACCAAGCCCGGTTATGTTTTCAATCCATGGACCAATAAAGCGGTTGATGTTCGTGGAATTCCAAGTGGAACGCTTATTCGCGACCCGAACGATGGAAATCCCGATCACAAGTTCCGCGTCCCTTAAAGTGGACAGCTGAGTTTCCCGATGCCGGATTTCCAGAAGGGAATCCGGCTCTTTTTTTCCGACCTCATGTCATTTTCCCGAATTGCGATTCTTGGTCCCGGCCTTCTTGGAGGCTCGGTAGGGCTGGCTGCGAAGGCGGCAGGTTACGAGGTGATCTTGTGGGGAAGGAATCCCGAGCGCGTGGAGGCAACGCGTGCTCTTGGTCTGGAGGCGACGACTGGTTTGTCGAGTGCGGTGGAGAAGGCGGATCTCATTATTTTGGCGGTTCCGGTTGGGGTGATGGGGGGGCTTCTGGACTCTCTGAAGGCAGACTTGAAAGACGGGGCATTGGTGACGGACGTGGGAAGCGTGAAGGGGCTTCCTCATGAAGTAGCGAATCAACATGAGATACCGTTCATTGGGAGTCACCCCATGGCGGGATCCGAGCAAACCGGCATTGAGGCGGCGCGCGCTGATCTTTTTCATGGAGCGGCTTGTGCGCTGACCAACGACCAGGAGCGGACCAAGGAGGAGTTGCAGGCGGTGGAAGCCTTTTGGCGAGAGTTGGGGTGCACTACTACGGTGATGAATTCGGAAGACCATGATCGGGCGGTGGCTCGCATCAGTCATCTTCCTCATGCCATGGCGGTGGCTACAGCGGGGGCGGCTTTACGATTCCCGGGTGACGAATCTTTGGCGGCGGGAGGATTTCGGGATACCACGCGGGTGGCGTCCGGCGATCCCGCGATGTGGGCGGAAATCATGGTGGAGAATCGGGCCGCGGTGACTGCCGCTCTGGAGGATGCGCAAAAGGAGATCCGAGAGATGCTTGATCACCTCGCCAAACCGGACAAGAAAGGGTTGCAGAGTTATCTCGCGGAGGTCAAAGCCCGCAAAGAGCATCCATCCGAAAACCAAACAGTGAGACCACCCAAACCAGGCCGCCAATCATGAGTCAAACACACCGCGCTGTCGCAATTGATGGTCCCGCTGCTTCGGGGAAAAGTACGGTCGCCAGGCGGATCGCTGAGTCGCTGGGGTTGGTGATGGTTAATTCCGGAGCGATGTATCGCGCGGTCACCTGGCAGGTTTTACAGGAGGGGGTTGACCCGAAGGATTCCGCAGCTGTGCTCGAAGCGATGTCACGAACGGAGATCGACTGTGGCGTGGAAAACGGCCTGTCGACAATTTCCATTAATGGCCGCCTGCTGACGACTGAAATTCGCTCTGCGGAAGTCAATGATCACGTTTCCAAAGTGGCTTCGATCCCCGAGGTGCGTGAGCGATTGGTGGCGATGCAGCGCGACTATCTTGACGAGAACGATGTAGTGATGGAAGGTCGCGATATTGGCTCGGTGGTGTTTCCGGATACTCCGTTTAAGCTTTATATCAGTGCCTCGGAAGCAGTGAGGGCGGCGCGACGGGCAAAGGATGGGGAGGCCGATGCGGTGGCCAGGCGGGATGCGGAAGACAGCCAGCGGAAGGCTTCACCTCTTAAAGTTTCGGACGGTTCCATCGTGATTGATTCCTCGGATCTTACCATTGAAGGGACGGTGGAAGCGGCTCGGGAAGCATTGATTAAACTTGGCTGGAAAGACTGACAAATGAAGACGACTTACTGGTTTGGGCACACGATTTTTCGTGCAGCGGCGAAGGCATTTTTTCGATATCAGGTCGTGGGACGCGACAAGCTGGTGACGGACGGACCGGTTTTGATTGCTTCGAACCACGAGAGTTTTCTGGATCCGCCACTGGTGGGTATCGCCTATAATGATTCGGTCTATTATCTGGCTCGCAAGACTCTCTTCAAGGGCCCAACCAAGTGGCTTTACCCAAGATGGAATGCCATTCCGGTGGACCAGGAAGCTCCTGATATGAGCAGCCTCAAAAAGATCATTAAGATCCTCAAGGGTGGCGAGCAGGTGGTGGTCTTCCCGGAAGGAGCCCGCACTTTGACCGGTGAGTTGCAGCCGGGAGAAGCGGGAGTGGGCCTGATCGCGGCGAAAAGCCGTGCGGTGATCCAGCCGGTACGGATTTTTGGAGCTTACGAAGCTTTACCCCGCGGAAGTGGTCGCTTGAGATTTCATCCGGTGACGATTGTGGTGGGTGACCCAATTACGCTGACTGCGGAGGAGACGAAGGCCAAGGGGCGCGAAGCCTATCAGGCGATTTCAGATCGCATCATGGCGGAAATTGCCAAGATCAAGCATCCGTCCGAGGATTGATTTCGTTGAATTTTGAACGGAATGATTGTCAGCATGGACTAATGTGCGGATAGTCTTTTCCAATGGCTTCCAGCCAGCTCACTTCATGAATCTGAAAATCCAATGTCCCAAATGCTCCAAGAAATTCACGGTGCACGAGGATCTCACCGGCAAGACGGTTGAGTGCGGTGCCTGTGATCATCGTTTTCCGGTGAAGGAGGAGTCGATCGCCGTTGAGCGTTCCAAGGTTTACCCGGGAGAGCACAATAAACGGGACGATGAATTTTTGAGCCGCTTGGGGCGGGATCCTTCGACCCCCGTGCCGGAAAATCAAGGTGGTCCGCCGCTTGGGGCGCCTACTCCCCAGGTGGATGCCATCATGCCTGCTTCGGCCGGCCAAAACATTGCGGTGGGCGCCGGCGTCAGCTTTCTCCTTCTTTATGCGTTGATCTTCTTCATGGGGAGCAGCGACGGAGGCACATTTCAGGATGTCGCAAGAATCCAGCGATACATCCTGGGTGGCTTTGTGGTTTTCATTTCAGGCAGCTTGATCATGTTTGGTGCCAAAAACTGGCGGGGCAGGGCTTTCCTTATGGCCCTCTTGTTGGGGGGAGCGCTTTTTGCTCTGATTCTGGTCCGTCCCGTTCATTTGACGCCGGAGGCGGTTGTTTTTGCCAATCCCGAACTGGAGGTAGAACAGCCCAAAGTCCCCGAGCCAACGGGCGTGTCCCGGGACCGGCTTGAGCTGAAAGCGCGGGTTGGCTATCAGGCAATCGAGCGCAAGTTGCTCGCGCTGGAAGATAAATTTGAGGACTCGGCGCCGCAACATCTCGTCGGAATTTTTATCGAGGATCTCGCCAGTAGCCAGTTCCACAACCTTGAGAAATATTTTCAGATCGAGCTCAAGATTCCTCCTACCGAAGCCATCAGCCGCTATCCCCGCAATGGAGAGAAAGACAGCCTGATTGTGATCTCAGGATTTAAGCTCGATCTCGATGCCGTGGTCCGTATTTGTGATCCGAGATTGGGTCGCGCCACAACCTACCCTGAATTACGCCTCATTGACCTCAAGCTTTCCGCTCTGCATGACTCCAAGCTTACCGAGGATCTTCGGAACAAGTTGTCCAACCCCGAGCATCCTTCATTCTTTAAGGAAAACCTCAATGAACTCCGCGCGCTGGATCCACTGAGACGAAAAGGTGCGGTGACGAAATTGGCTGAGATTCCGGATGGCGTGGAGCGGCGATTTGACGAGGAGATTGTCACTGAATTGATCCGCCTGACCCGAACTGAGACAGATCCCCAGCTTCTTGCCGACATGGGACGTGCTCTCACAACGTGGGCCCAGGAAAACTCCGTGGCGGTTGATGTGGTCACCGAAAAGGTTGAAGCCTGGGTGAAATCGAATGCCAGAGTCCCAGCCTCTTTTATCGATTATTTGGTTAAAGCGAACGGTGAGCAGGCTCCGTTTCTGATCGACACCCTGTGGAGCAAGGAGCCTGAAGTCTGGGCGAGCCAATACATCTCACTCGGTGTTCCGGCTGAGAAAAGAATGATCTTTCATCTGGATGGCCCGTCCATCCGGCTCAGAAAGGCCGCAGCCTTTGTTCTCGCAAGCATCGGCACCGAGAGGGCGCTGCCATCGCTTTCCAAATACCAAAATGCGTCCGATAATGAACTCAAAGTTCTCGTGGAACGGGCCATGGCCGCGATCAAAAGTCGTTAAAAACGCCCCAAATCTCTTCCATGAAAAAACCCGCTCCTAGCAAGGAGCGGGTTTCATATATGGATTGTGTTTGTGTGTGCGAAAAGAATTACTCCCTTTCACGTTCCTCAGTCAAACAATTCTGTCACAATCCGGCAAGGAGAAGATAAAATAGCTGCAAATTTGTTCTGAATCATCGTTTTGAGTGATTTTCAATAAAAGTATATCGATTATCAAGGGTGGCAGATCTGTGATGAACTATGTCCTGATGAAGCGATTAAAGATGATGATTCCGCCTTTACCATGGCACGAAGCCCGGTTGCGCTCAGGCGAAGGTGATCGGGTGGTCTTGCTTCATGGCCTCTGGCGGAGTGTCTGGGCGATGGACGGAATCGCTGGTTTTTTAAACGAACGTGGCTTTGAGACGCTCAATCTTCCCTACCCTTCTTTTCGTCATTCGATGGATGAGATCATCGATCGTGTTGCTCGTGAGATCGGGGAGTCTTCCAAGCGAACGCATTTTGTGACCCACTCCATGGGTGGCATTGTTTTGCGCTGTCTTGCCGAGCGTTACCCCGAGCTGGTCACGGGTAAGATCGTCATGTTGGCTCCTCCAAACCAAGGGAGCGAGATCATCGATTGGTTGGAGGATTCTCCTCTCGGGTGGCTATCGCTCGGCCCTGGCGGGATGAGTTTGTCGACGAGCCGGGTGCCTCGTGATGTTCCCGCTTTCAAAGACGATCAGGACGTTTCTGTTATTATGGGGAACAAGAATAGGATGCCGGCTTTCGACTTCCTTCTCGAAGGAGACAACGATGGGATTGTCACTGTCGAGGGCGGCCGGGTGCATGGTATGAAGCGGCTCGAAGTGGTGGACGCGGACCATACCTTCATCATGGGAGAGAAGAAAGTGCTCGAGCTTGTAGCTGAAATACTTTCATGAAGAGAACCGGTGATTCCGCGAACGGGAAAAGTCCAAAGAATCTCGGGGCTTCCTTGGTCTTTCTTGTGTTTGCGATTGCTGGTGCGGTTCCAATGTTGATTGCGATCAACGACCCCCGTGCTTTGGAATATCAGCCAAATGGTTTTGGTGACCCTGATTTCGTTTTTGGTCTCCTGTGTTTGATTGGAGTATCAATTCCGACATCCCTGATTTCACTGCTATTCGGATTGAGTGCCAGAAGCCGACCGAAGAAAGATCCGCATGGACCCTCGTAAAGACCGTAACCCCCTTGTAGATACTTGGCTTCAGATCATTAGTTGACGCGAATGCCTAAATACCCAACAACATCAGAGTCTCCAGGAACTGAAGCAAGAAAGACAAATTCCAACGCACGTTCCTCGTCATGCCCTAAACTGTCTTCCCCTGAGTGCTTCTTTGAATCACAATCCTCACAACAGGCCAAAATTGAAATGCACGAAGATAACATTAGCTTTCTAATCATTTTTTTTAGGGGCGGATTCAAGCTGCCAGCGCAATCGGGCTGGTAGGAAGAAAGATGTCATTAGGAG
>CBFHQJ010000148.1:0-9141 GCA_965657795.1 Akkermansiaceae bacterium | reverse complement strand
TTGAGAATGGACGGAAGCCACGTGCTCATTCATTCGAACCAAACCATGGGAAGACTCAATGTCGGGACAAGAACTAGCTCTTATACCTCAATTGGTCGCCTTAGCACCTCCGGTGCTTCCGGAACCAATGACAATCGTACCAATCAAGGTGTTTCCATTTGGGCGGATGGACACGTGGTTGGGAACCTTATTACCGTTCATTCCGACGAGCGGATTAAAACCGCCATCCAGCCCTCGGATTCGCGTGCTGATCTTGGGACTTTGCTCGGCATCGAAATCACGGACTATGAATACATTGATACCCTCGCTAACGGAAACACTCCGCAAAAGAAGGTGATTGCACAGCAAGTGGAAAGAGTCTTCCCGCAGGCTGTCAACAAAAGTACTAGCTCGATTCCGGATATTTTTAAAAATGCGGAGATTGCGGATGGTTGGGTTCAGCTCTCAACCGATCTTAAGGTCGGCGAACGCGTCCGCTTGATCGGCGAAAAAGAGGAATCCATGGAGGAGGTCATTGAGGTGCGTGGCGATGCTTTCCGAACCGCTTTCAACCCGGAGGAAGAGAAGGTGTTCGTATACGGCCGAGAAGTAGAAGATTTCCGAACCGTAGACTACGATGCAATCGCGATGCTGAACGTCTCAGCCACTCAGCAGATTAAGAAGGAACTGGACGCGGTGAAGATCGAAAATGCCAAGCTTAAGGATCAACTGGCAGCGCTCGTAGCCGAGGTTGCCAAGGCTGACGAGGCCCGCGAGGCTCGCCTGCTCGCGATCGAGCAACGCTTGCTCGGTGCGGCGAAGAACACGGTTTCGATCGCCAGTCAAAATAAGGCAGCTGCCCAATAGGCCGATTTTTTTGAGTCCGCGCGTGTTTCGACATTCCTCTTTCTACTTCTCAGTTTTTCAACAGTGACCTTCTTACGCTTTCTTCTATATGCCTCTTTGGTAGGTCTATTGTCGTTCAGCGCCGCCCAGGCGCAGTACAGTATTAAGGCGAGCTCGACGAACCTACTTGATAAACGTTTCGCTGCTGCCACCACTGCCATTGCTAATGGCGAGGTCACTGCCATTACGGTGGTGAACGAGGGAGCCGGTTACACCTCGGCCCCTGCAGTGACGATTTCTGCGCCACCGAGCGGAAACACCGCCACCGCCACTGCCACGGTCAGCGGTGGATTCCTTACGTCCATCACAATTAACTCCGGCGGAAGTGGCTACACAACGGCTCCTTCCATCAGCATCGCGCCGCCGCCAGTCTACAATCCCAGCGGCTCGCCAGTAGTTACGACTTCTCAGTATTCGGGACAGGCGAATAGCTCGGCAAGCTCGGGATCCATCAATGCCACTGGTTTGGGTCAATCCATTCGGGGCTTTGCTGCGGGCCGCTATCCCCGCGGTTATGATAAGACGAATCCGGCCACTCCTGCGACGACCGTGGTTCTCAGGAGCTCGAGTTTCGGGTATTCCTTTGCCTCGGGCGTTCCTCGCTATTCTTTCGGAGACGAGATCCCGCGACCCAGTGTGAACTGGAAGGGAGATGCCGTCGCAGAGACCTACTGGCGTGTCGAACCCGTCATGCCGGGTGAAAGTTTCGAGCCTGCTGGCTCTAGCAATCTTGGTTCTCTCGGCAGTGGGAATGTTCCCCTCGCTGCAGGCACCGTTATGGTGACTTCCAGCACCGCTGGCAGCGCCAGCGTGACTGTGGCTTCGGTCCCGGACAACCTCACTCCTGGTGCCATCGTCCTGGGAAAGAAGGTGGCCTACATTTCAGGTAATACCGTAACCCTGGTTACACCTGCGAGCATCACGACTTCGAGCGCCACTGAGGTCTCTTTTACGCCGCGCCAGTCCTATTATTACAGCAGCCATGCCCAGCGGGTTTTCGCGAGCCAACCAGGGCGCGTGACTATCACTTGGGTCTCCAATCTGCCGGACACTTCGGCCACCGGCGAAACAGTGGCGAGTTACAAATTCCGCCAGGAGACTTTCTCAGTCGCTTCCTCTTCCAAAGTCCCGGTCCGGACCATTTATTGGACGGGGAATGGGTTCTCGGCTCCGGCGGTGGAAATCCCTTCTGGGCGTATCACGGTGGTCAATCCAATCGATAATACCTTCGTCCCGCCCGGGGTCGCAAACGCTTACACTCCAGTGGGCGCTAATCCGGGGAATATGACAATGCCCGAGGAACACCGGACCTTGTGGTTTGATCAAGTGGGGACCTCCAAGACACTCAATGCTCACAACATTGAGGGTATTCTGATGGTCGAATATCTCGGGGTTGAGGTGGGCAATGGCGCTCGGGTCTTTCTCGGCGCGGATGTTGTTCAGATCAAAAGCGAGCCTGAAGTTGTCACTGTCACAACCCCACTGGGCGATGAGCTAAAGCCGCGCGAGGGCGGTCCGGCCCCCGGGGACGAGTTTCTTAGACCCGCAGTCTCGATTACCGATTCGCAAGCCCGCCTCGGATCCTATCAGACGTCGGATGGAGTGGCCCATTATTTTGGGGAGAAGGAAAATCTTGATCCCGATCAGGTGCAGATTACCTGGATGGAGCAGACGGATGCCTCGATCTATTTCTTGACCGCTCCTGCTACTCCTAATCTCAGCATCCAGTGGCCGAAGCGCCGTTGCGCTTACCTTCTAAAGTGGCCAGATGGTCTAGCGGATTATGTCACAGTAAATGTTCAAGACACTGGCAATACCTTCGTCAACGCCATCCAGTTTGACCCCTCAACCTTACCCGAAAATAAGTTTCAGGATTGCGCTCCGAAAGTGGAAACCGAGGTAGATCCTGCTACCCAGCGCCTCTTGGTAGATTTCAGCCAGTCTGCTGATAAGACCAATCGAACGCTGCTGAAATTCGATTCCGATGATGGATTGTGGTATCAACGGCTCTACATTCAGGCAGACTCTTTGCTGGGCTCCCCGGCGGTTGCGGACCCTGACGGCTCGGGACCCCAGACGGGTAGCCCAGCCGTTTATACCATTAACGATACTGACGGTGATGGTATTTTGGATTCCACCCTCACCGCAACAGTTGGCACGCGTCTAAGCCCTCCTGCTGGCTGTGAGTTAGCTGGCTACATCTCCGGCGGCACCTGCTATTCTGCAGATGCTTATGCGAATCCCTTTGAGGTCGGCTTCTCCACTGCTGCGACCAAGGCCATCATCCCCGTGAACGCCATCCCCGGCGAGAATACCCTCAAGGTCTGGTGGTCAAAAAAGATCACGCCGCCTTCGCCCAAGCTTAAGCCTTTCTACGTGCCTTCCGTGGCTGCGATCTACACCGTGAGTTATCCGGCTAGTCCGCAGGAGCTCGTGATTGCTTCCGGCAAGGGCTTAGAGAATCCCGTCCTCACAGCTGAGCAAGCGGCGGGGAGTGTTTACGTTCAGAACGATAGTAACCTGATTGGTTATAATCCCAATGAGGAACATGCCCTGATGATTGGTGGGAATGTCTATGCACTTAGAGATGATCTGAATGATACCACCAACGCCAGTTATTCTTCTCAACCCTATGTTCTTATCGAATATAATGAGGCTCTGACTGGCCGCCCGGCAATGCGCGTGGCGAAGGTGATCCGCTCCAATGCGACCTATCCCCTTGAGTGGAATAAGGCTGCGGGGACTCCGGTTCAGGCACCCATGCCATTGCCTCTACTGCCCCTCCCGCTGATCGATGAGAACGATCCCTATTCTGTCAAGAACGTGGAAGTCGAGGGAGTGGTGGACCAAGCCTCTAACCCAAATGCTCCCACTGGGACTAACGTGCCGGTTGACTACGACAGCTTCACCTTCGTCGATCGAAAAGGGATGCACTGGCTTTACCGCGGACCGCACACTTTAGGCTCAGCTCCGACCTACGGGATGCGCTATTACTACAAGAGTCTTGCTGGTTTCTTTATCCCCAGCTTGCCTCTGGAGAGTCAACCTCCTGTAGGCACGGTCATGCCCTTCGTCGCTGCTGATACTAATGAGGACAAGGTGAGTGGTCTTGCCACAACTCTGACCTACTACCCAAAATGGCCGGATGATCCAATCTTCGGTGAGCAAGCGGCCACTTTGCCTGAGCTTCAGACCGCTCAGACCTTAACCTTACCCACGAGCGGCCTTCCTCAAGTGCGCGGACAGACCAGTGCTCAGGTAGGGTATCAGCAATCTATCGCTAATACTGTCGCCAACGGAGGCACGACGTTACCCAGTGTGGTTCTCAGTGATCCGACTCGTCGTAAGACCTATGCGCTAGGTGGGGCTGACGGATTCGAGACAATTCCTGCCAGTATACTGACCACCCAATCCTCTGGTCGCACCTACTTCCAAGGTTTGCCGCCCGAACTCCAGAACCGCTTCTATCTGGATCCAAATTTGGGAACTAGTGGAGCCCTCGTCCTGATCGGTGAGTTTGTTGACGTGCCTGCCGGGGAGGACTACCTTAATCTTAACGCACTTTCTGAAGCGGAAGTAGGCCTCGTGAAGGACCTCTGCCCACTCTCAGACAGCTTTAATCGCTCAAAATGGGAAACAGCCATCGATTTTCTCGTCACTCAGATTGAAACCTTTAGCGAGAGCACCACCGTTCCTGGTTCATACGTGGTAGACGTGAGTAAGGATTCGAGATCCTTTGGTCCCTTGGGTCTTCCGAATATCGAGGATCCAGACACCGCAGTAGACAGTTATGCGCTCAGCTCTACCGGAGGAGGTAGCGGCTATGTGACGCTCGTGTTTGGCAACGGCGAAGCTTTCACGGATACCGGTGATCCTGTCGTCATGCAGATCATCAAAGTGAGTCCCACTCTTTACCCAGGGGATTTAAAGGTATTACTCAGCAGTAATCCCCTCGACGAACAAGTGACCTTGCGCCACAGCGGTGACTATGGCGCTAAGCCGGAGAACTTCGAGTTCGAGTGGCGTTATGGCTTCCCGTTGGGAGGGGTCCAACCGGCGCTTGACGGCATTAGTACTTCGATTGGTTCCGCCAATTGGATCAAACCGAATGGCACTCTAGGGAGTTCAATTCTCGTTGGGGGAACACCAGCCGCAGTGCTCAGTGATCCTGCCATCTTGATGGGGGACTGCTACTTCACGATGGCTTACCGTAAGAAGGCCACGGCGAGTGATCCTGCCGGAGATTGGTCGAACTGGACGACTCCCGTCCTAGTAGAGGGCTGGATCAAGCGGGTGTTGGCTAAGATTACCCCGTTCAACCAGCGCATGAGCGATCTCTCGAGCAGTGTCATTAACACCGATGTCTCAATGTTGACCCAGGCGGGGACTCGTTGGGATGGCGACATCGCCCTCAATTTAGACAATATCAACGAGGTTGGCTTGATCTCTATTTATGAGACCATCCTGAACCGTGGGAAAAGCTTCACGGTGGGCAATGGTATTGATTTTTCCACCACCAATGACGCGCTCTTACTGGCCGCCGGTTATCTTAATGACCTCTATATGATCCTTGGTAACGAGGCCTACGCGGATGCCGCGAACCCAACCATCTCTATTGATGACCAAGCAACCGCTACCGAGGTGAACACGAGCCGATTTTCGTTCGAAGGCCAGGTGGCCAGTTCGCTGGATGAGGAATTAGCGCTGCTGCGCGGGCGCGATGACTTTGCGAGCCCCGGCACTGCGGTGGCCCCGGCTCACAACCGCCTCTACTGGAATTACACTCGGGGGATTAATAGTGGCGAGGCGCTTTACGCCACCAACTATAACATCAAAGAAAAAACGGGTAGTCCCAGTGCCAACGGAATTCTTGATGCCGCTGATGCTCAGCGAATGTTCCCCCAGGGTCACGGTGATGCCTATGGTCACTACCTGACTGGGGTGACGAATTACTATAAACTCCTCACTCACCCCTATTTCACATGGACCCCGCGGGCCGAGGGCGTCACCGTGTTGGGACAAACCGTGCAAGTCGACTATATGGACGAGCGTAAATTTGCTGCGGCCGCCGCGAATGTCGCGACGACGGCCCAGCAAATTCTGGCCCTTGTTCATCGTAAATCCTATTCTGATGATAGGTCTGTCGGTTGGACCAACCTGCGTGATTCAGACACGAATCCTAATACCAATGAGACCCGGGACTGGGGGCTTGACGAGTGGACCAGCCGCAGCGCTCAAGGTAGCTTCTTTCACTGGGTGACCGCGAATTCTCTCTTGCTGGATGAGGATGAGGCCCACAGCGGCGTTCAGAAAATTGACCGCTCCACCGTGCCAGAACTTGATCAACTGGTGATAGCGGGGGCCAGTTTCCAGACTACTTTGGACAATGCCAACGCCCACCTTAATCCGCTTGGATTGAGCCCCAATGCGATCGCATTCGATATCTCACCGAGCGAGCTCAATAACGGGAAATCTCACTATGAGCAAATCGAAGACCGCGCCCTCAGTGCGGTAATTAATGCCAAGGGAGCGTTTAACCAAGCCGCGAAGATGACACGCCTACTGCGCAGCCAATCTAACCAAACCTCGGCGCAGAATACCGCGATCGTCGATCAAGAAAATACCTATTCCAATCTTTTGATGGATATTTTTGGCCAACCGTATGCCGGTGATCTTGGTCCTGGTAAAACATACAGTCAGGACTACAGCGGCCCGGATTTGCTCAATTGGAGCATTATCGACCGGCCTTCCACCATTTTGGTGGATACGACCAAGCAAGTGTCGGTTACCCTGCGGGTTCCTACCGCGGACCCCAGTTTTGGGGCGCTCAGTCTGGAGGAAATCCAGGCCAATTACGATGGTTCGAGCTCGACTCCCGTGACCGAGGAAAAGTCCTTCAATGTTTTGCCAAATCAGTATGCGCAGTATGCAGACTTGGTAAGCCCGGGTGTATCGCTCGGGTCCCGGCCACAGACGGGCAGCCTCCAGCAAGCTCTGTTAGATGCCGAGAGCGCTCGTGCGGCTCTGATCGAGGCAAACTACAAACTACAGTCAGTACAGTCGTCCTTTGATCGTAAAGGTCAACAGGTGTTGGGAGTTTTGGAGGCCAACCTACAGAGTGTTGAAACCCAATCTCAGTTTTCAGCGGATATAGAGAAAGCGGCGCTGGCCGCGGCAAATCTCCGCAGGGTAGCAGATGTCATGACGGCCGCTAAAGATGTTTCGGAACAGGCTGCGGATGCCTACGCCGAAGCCCTACCTAGGGTGGTTGGTCTAGCTAATGACGCAACTTCTGCGGCACGTGGGGGACTCAAATTCGGTAGTGTCTCGTTGCAGTCCGTCTATACGGGAACGATCACTGCTAGCAATTTCTCGGCTGACTTACTGGAAGGGGTGATTGAACAGTTAGGCCGATTTGAGGCAGAGGATCTCGCGGTCATCGAATTTGATAAGGAAGAAGAGCAAATAGCTTATGAATTCGATGTGCTGAGTAAAAATCTCCTCAGCGAGGTCTATCAAGTCAACGAGTTGATGAACCAGATGCTAGTGGCGGATCAACAGGTGAAAAATCAGCTGGCAGCAGGACTCACGGTGATGGCCGAACGTGAAAGCTTTCGCCAGCGGGCTGCCGCAGTGGTCAGTGGATACCGCACGAACGATTTAACTTTCCGCACGTTTCGTAATGAGGCGCTGGAGCAATATCGTAGCCTGTTCGACCTCGCCAGTCGCTACACCTACCTGGCTGCCAAAAGTTACGATTACGAAACGGGATTGTTGGGGACGCCTGAAGGGCAGTCCGTCATTTCACGGATTGTGGCGGCACGTTCTGTGGGGGATTTGACTGGGGGTGTTCCGCAGGCCACCGCTAGCACCTTAGGCGATGCCGGCTTGGCTGGAACAATCGCGCAGATGAATTCGGACTTTTCGGTAGTGAAGGGACGTTTGGGAATCAATAACCCGGATCAATATGGGACGCTCTTCTCCTTGCGCAGCGAACTTTATCGGCTGAGTCATACGGCGGCAGATAGCGATGCCTGGCAGCAGGTATTGGAACAATCGATTCAGGCAAATGTGATGAGCGATCCGGATGCGGTGCGCTACTGCAACAACCTGGCGAAGCCGGATGGAAGCGCGGTTCCCGGAATCATTATTCCATTTTCTAGCACCATCCAGCACGCGAAAAATTTCTTCGGTCTCCCGATTGCCGCGGGCGACCACGCTTATTCACCCAGCAGCTACAGTACCAAGATTAGCAGTGCGGGTATCGTGCTCATGGACTATGTGGGCATGGACCCCTTTACCGACGGCATTCCTGGCGCAGGTGGCCCGAATCTCACGGATCCCAATTCACTCAGCGCGACGCCATACATCTATCTCATTCCCTGTGGTGAGGACTCAATGCTAGCCCCTCCGTTGGGAGATACGAACACCCTTCGGAGCTGGACCGTGCACGACCAGGCGCTGCCGTTGCCTTTCAACCTGGGAGCCAGCGCGTTTAATACCACGCAGTTTTTCAATGCAGCTGGCACCCTGAGTGAAGAGCCTTGGATCCAGCGCAAACATCAAAGCTTCCGCCCAGTGAGTGACCCCGCTTTCTTCTACAGTAGCGTGCCGGGCGAATTTACCAATAGCCGTTTGGTGGGTCGCAGTGTCTGGAATAGTAAGTGGAAGATTGTCATCCCCGCCTACATGTTGCTCGATGATGAACAAGAGGGACTGACCCGCTTCGCGGCCTCGGTGAGCGATATTAAGTTATTTCTGCGCACTTATTCAAATTCTGGAAACTGATGCAGCGCGTCTTTTTTACGATCTGTTTCCCTGTATTGATCCTTGTGGGCTTGGGGGTGGCGTGGTTCGTCCAGCGCGCTCCCGCACCCACAGCACTCCCAGTAGAAATTCCCATTGTATGGGGGGACGGACCCCCAGATTTGCTGAGCCACGATGCGGAGGAGATTTTCAAAAAGGCATTTTGGCGGCGTCCGTCTTCATTAGATAAGATTCAGCAGGCCGAGCGCCACGAATGGCGGGATGCCGATGGCCTCAAACGCTGGCAATGGTTTCTCGTAGTCAAAGCCTCGCCGGATTTGATCAAGTATTTGCGTGATGACAATGCCTTCGGGCTGGTGGCCACCTCTGATGCTCCGGAAGTGACTGAGGCACCGAGCTGGTTCCAATTTGAACTGAAGGAAGTCACGGTATTACAGTCACGTCACACCGGCATGCGCCTGATGTTCAGTAAATCTGATAACACCCTCT
>CBFHQJ010000147.1:0-9153 GCA_965657795.1 Akkermansiaceae bacterium | reverse complement strand
GGTGATTGAACCAGAAGCCTCTACCGCCCCTGGCATTTTCACCACCCCGAATTGCGTTAGGTTCTTGAATCCAAGGATCCAATTTAAATTTCACATTTCTCGTGTCTTTGCCATAACGAATTAATGCTATAGTTACAATTCAGACGCGGCAATCTCCGTGGAAAAAAAATTTGAACAATTCTGATAGGATGCATCCCTTCTCTTCTCTGAATCAGGAAATTTTTATTAAATATATTATCTTTGTATATCTAAATTTATCCAACCAAGTTGGGTCTTCAAAAGCGTTTTGCCATCACCAAAAAAGATCAGAAGAGAATCAATCGAATATGTATATTTTCCATTTTTATTAGATATTAATGGACCTCTTCCTTTTTCGCCTTTCTTGGAAACAATAAGTGAACAATACCTCCCCGAGATAATTTGCACGTTACTCTTTTCGATCAAAGAATTTTTCTTGGTTTCACCGAAAAACTGTTTGAAATCCTTTAGCATTTCCGCCTTATCATTGCTATTTTCTTTGAAAATTTCAACATCGCCTTTATTGATCGCCTCTAATACTTTAAAAGCAATTTTTTTTACCTTAGTTGGGTCAATCTGAAAAGGTTTTTCTGGCTCCTTGTCAGGGGCAGGAAAATCTCCAATCTTAGGAAGCTTGAAAGAAAAGAAACCTTTAGATCTATATTTTTCAGAGAAAGTCTCTCCTTGTTCATCAACCACTTCGAAGTAGAAACTATTTTTCGCATTTTCCCCCAAAGAATGTTTCATTTCAAATAGATCATCCTTTCCTTTGAGAGGGAATCCACTGAAGACGAAAATATCTCCACGACCCTCAAGGACTGCTACTGGCTCCTTATTAAGATATACAATATGCTCTCCTTCAAGAGAATAATCATGGTGAAAGGGGGTTGCGGGGGAAAGAGGGGCTGAGATGGTGGTTTGGTTTGGCGGTTGTGGGGATTTCGGCAGGAAAAGTCCCTGATCCATGCCATGTTTTACTGGGACCGGGAGACTTTAGCACGGTTTTCATGGCACGAGAGCGTAGATTCCCAGTCCGCCTTGCCAAGGTCTTTTTTGGCAGCGGTTTTTTTAGGTTACCAAGTTTCTTGCCTGTCAGCTGTCGTCGAGGACGAGAGTCCGGCCGTCGCCGAGCGGGATTTCTTTGGGCTGCCAGGTGGGGCTTTGGTCGAAGCATTCAGGCTCTGCGCTGGTGGGGTCCCTTTCCTGGTTGAACCAGTTCAGGTCCGGGTCGTCATCCGGGATCCATTCCTTGATGGCCTGCCAGGGTGGCTCGACGGGCTCCATGGTATCGATGTCGAAGGGCGGCGGCGGCGGGCGGGGGAGATGAATAATGCCTTCCCAGAGGCCGTGGAGCCTGAGAAAGAATTCGATTTCCTCGCGACGGAGGACCTTGCGGACGGGCTTCATGGTGCCCTTGCAGCAGGGGCACTGGAGTGGATCGCCTCCCCAAACCTTGAGGATGAGGTCGCGCCAGAGGGGGCGCATGTCGCGGGCGGATTGTTTGGGTGGGGCGGGGATGAGGAGGATTTGGGCGGGCGGCGGTTTCTCGGGTGGAGGCTCAGGTTGGGATGGCCGGATGATGCGGTCCGGGATGGGGGAGGTTTGGCCCCGGGATTTGTTGGAGTAGAGGCCGTAATAGCGGACGGTTTGTTGGCCCTTGGGCGGGAGGTGAAGGAGGGCGGCGGCGATGAAATCGGGGGCTTTGAAAATCTCGAAGTTGCGCTTGGTGGTGTGGTGGCGTTTGGAGCGGTAGATGACGGTCTTGGTGGTGGCGTTCCAGGTGATTTTCTGCAGAGAAAAGGGATGGCGGAGCAAATATTCCGCTAAACGCTTGCGACCGGCGGTGTCGTGGGAGGGGACGGGTTTTTCGCCGCCGTGGTGGATATTGAAGCCGGAGTGTTTCCAGGCGAGGAGGTTGGCGAGTTTGGAGGGACTGATGAGTTTGGCGTCGCGGAGGGCGTGGAGGAAGCGGTGGCGGAAGAGTTCGATGGTGGGCGCGAGATCTTCGGCGGGCATGCAGTGGAAGTGGCCGTCGGGGGTGAAGAGTCCGTCGGCGGCGAGGAGGTGGAGGTGGGGGTGGAAAATGAGATAGTCTCCGAAGGTGTGGACGGCAGCGATGGCTCCAATTTTGCCATCAGGCAGGCCGAGGCGGGTGCGGAAGGCGTCCTGGAGGGTGGTGGTGGCGGTGTGAAAGAGGAGGGTGAGGAGGTGGCGGCGTTTGCGGAAGATGCCACGAAGGACGCGGGGGATGGTGAAGACGAATTGGCGGTGCGGGACTTCGTGGCAGACGGAGGTGGCGATCCAGTCGCTGGTGGAGCGGACGCGGCGCTGGTGGCAGGAGGGGCAGAAGTGGCGGCCCTTGCAGGTGAAGGCGAGGAGGCGTTCGTGGCCGCAGTCGGGACATTGGAGACGGGTGAAGCCGGAGGCAAGGTCGCCGCAGCGGAGGAAGGATTGGACGGTGGCGACGGCGGACGATGGGAGCGGGCCGAGGGATTTGCGGTGGTGTTTTTGGTAGTCGGCGAGGAAGTCGTCCCATCCGTGGTGGACGAGTTGCCAGAGGGGCGAGGCGCGGGGACGACGAGGCTGGTAGACGGAAGGCGCAATAAGTGTTCATAAGAACAATTATTGTGTGAGGCAAGAATGGCATTTATTGCTCGCAGAAAAAATATGCCAAGCATACCAAAAAAATTCCACTCTGATTACTTATTTTCAATGGATTAGGGAGGTGTAGACTGTTTTCTCCTGGGGCAGATTTGGGGCTTTCGAGTGTCAGGGAGCTTGGATTGCCCCTCTGGGGCTCATGGCATTTGGGGGCGGCGGAAATCCAAGGTGGCCCATCCTCCTTCGCTAAGCTTCCTTGAGACAAGACGCCGGGCAAGTCGCACTGCCGCTGGGCGACGTTGGTTTGTCTCGAGATGCATTCGAGGGTTTTTGCCGTTTTGGCTATGGTGTCGGTGCCGTCGAAATCGTGGTCGGGCCTTCCAGGCCCGTAGCGCTTTTTCCTCGCGACCGATGTGGGGGAGCTCATTGTCGCCGAACTGACGAAAGCGGGATATCAAGAACAGGACCGGGCCAAACTCATCGAGCCAAACACCCCGGTTGGCAGCGGGGAGCTGGTCTAGTCCCATTCGGCCTTGGCGAACCAGTGCATCTATCTTCGCAACGACGGCGAGATTCGCTGCTACTCTCTGGCTGTCAAAAAATGGATCGGCGAGCAGCGGTTGGTGACGTAGAAGCTGGTAAACTTCATGCCCTCCGTGCAAAGGCGATCGATATTCGGTGTGGCAATATTCCTTGCGCCAAAGCAGCCGAGGTCACCGAAACCTTGCTCGTCGGTCAGGATGAAAATGATATTCGGTTTCGCTGCACCCAATACCAACGACGGGCACAGGACCATGAGAATCAGGGGCAGAAAACGGAACATTGAAGCCTTCCTTAGCAGAAAAACACAGGTCTCCCATCCGCGATTTTTCCTTCTCATTGAGCCCTGCGACCATGGGGATCCGTGGATCAACTTTCCGATGATACTTTGATGAGTTCCCTCCAATGCGGGACGAAAGATGATGAATTTGCAGCTGACACGAACATGTGATTGCCGGGCTTGGTTCGCCCGGGTAATCCGCTGAATGTTCGGTTTAAATATTGGAACAATGTAATTGGTAGATTCGGCTTAGCGCAGCTTGTTCAGCGTGTAGGTCGCTGCGCGAGTGGTCATTTTGGCCCCATCCCTTGCGCGGATGGAATCGGCTAATTCGAGGCGGTAGTTGCGACCGGCAGCGAGGTCTCCATCGGCGAGTTCGACGGTGAGTCTGGTGCCGTCTTCGGAAAGGGTGGTGTTCTTCACCTCGATTCCCTTCCCGTCCTTTTGTCCCGAGCCGTAGTTGGGTTCATAGGGGAAGAAAAAGGAATGGCCCTTCACGCTGATTCCCGCCGTAGCAGCGGGTTTGGTGAAGGTGATTTCGAAACCAGTCTTGGTGAGGCTGACGTGCTTCATTTCGAAGGGGAGGGTCTTGCCGTCCCATCGGATGCGTTGCATGCCGAAGGTGGCGGGGCCGACGCTTCCCCAGCCGCGTCCGGTCTGGCCGACCCAGAGAGCCCCATCGGGGCCGAAAGTGAGACGGATGCATCCGGATTGCAGGTGCTGGATGAAATTAATGACTGCTCCCTGGTAGACGCCATTCACTTTCTCGAGATCGATGCGAAAGATGTTGGAACGGGTCTGGTCGCCGACGAACATGTTGCCATCGAAGGGGCCGAACTTGCCGTCTGTTAGATTGAAGACGGGATTGCCGGGGCTGTTGGCGATTTCTCCATGCGGGATCCAGACTGCCGGGGGAGTGCGGATTTTGCCGTAGTCCTCCATGCTGATCTCGTTCAGATCCTTGCCTTGGAAATCGGGATGATAGCGCAGCGAAGCGGGGTGGCCATGGAAGGCATCCTGCGTGACGTGGAATAGTGCTGAGGTTGCGACGAAGTCACCCTGATTGTCGGTGTAGAAGAGTTCATCGTTGCGCGGGTCGATGACCAGTCCGGCCGGAGAGCGCAGTCCCCAGGAGACGGTGGAGTAGGTGCCATCGGGCGTGACCTTGAAACTCGTGCCGCGGTGTTTGGCGTCGCAACCCATGATGGCCCCCTTCACGCGGAAGCCGTTGTCATTGTGGCCGAGGTTGAGGGTGCCGTAGAGGTTGCCTTTCGAATCACGGACCGGGCCGTAGGTGTACTCGTGGTAGTTTCCCGAGAAGCCCCAGCCGGAAGCGACTTCCAGAAAGGCATCGGCGGCACCATCGTTGTCGGTGTCCTGAACGCGGGTGAACTCCGGGCGTTGGCCGATGAGAACACTGTTGGGGTGGTCGGGGTCGATGAGGAGTCCGGTGATCTCGTGTAGTCCGGTGGCAAAGCGGGACCAGTCGTCGCGGCCTTTACCGAGGCGCCAGATCTCGCCGTAGCGGGTGCCGGCGTAGACCGTGCCGTCCTTGGCCACATCGAGGCCGGTGACATCGAAGCCGGTTTTGGGTGGGGTAGGAATAGTGTCCACCGCATAGCCGGCGGGAAGGAGCGACGGGTTGGCGTGGAGGGCGGCGGTGAGAAGAAGGGGAATGAGGAAGCGCATCTTACTTGGATTCCTTGAGTGTGATGGTGAGGTTGGGAGGGACGGCGTCGAGGTACAGTTCGTGATCATGCCAGGTCCCTGCCGAGCTTTTGCGAATAACGATGGCTTTTGGATTGGTTGAGAAGACCAGGGGGCTGCTCGGTCTGTCTTTGAAGGCGAACTCATGGGTGAGGCCTCTCTCGCGGCTGGCGGTGATGGTGTGCTCGATCTGCATCCCTCCGTATTGATAGAGAAAGACCGGAGCCCCTTTCACGAGGCGGTAGCCTTGATAGTCATAGCGGGGTGTCTTGTCGGTGGCGGTCAGGCGGAATGGGAATCCAGTGAGGCCGCTGGGGAATTGCTCGCCGAGAATCTGGCAGAGACCGCCGCCCCGATGGATGCCACGGCCACGGTCGGGGCCGACATCCAGGAATCCGCCAGACCAAGCATAAGGGATAAAGCCATTGGCGGCGTCGAAACAATAGTTGACGCCGCCGGGAAGGCCCACTGCGATGGAGCGGGGCGACGTGTTGGGAAGGTTGGCACGTTGGATCACGGGTGACTCGCCAACCTTGAGATGGAAGACTTCCTCCTTGTGCGGCACGCCCACCCGGCCGGTGCGGTTGAGTTTAACGTGGCCAAAAAAGCCGTGTTCGGAAGTAAGGTTGAGCTCGGGGTCGCCATCGTGATTGAAGAACTCGAGGCGCAGTTTCCGCTGTCCCGGCTTGATGTGGTGCGTGCCTTTGCGTTCCTCCCAGGCGTCGTGGAGGCCGTCGTGATTAATGACCAATTCATCGTCCAGGTAGAGCCGCGTGCCGTTGTTCGATTGCATTTTGAAGGGCTGTGCATCCCAATCGCGGACCGTGGTGTGGGTTGCTTCGAAGACCAGGGCAAAGTCCTTTTCCCGCTTTGCCGCACGGAGGTCGAGGAACTCTCCAGCGATTCGGCCTTCGTGGGTCGGTCTGAGTTTCGAGAAGTCAGGGAGCTTGTCCCAGCTGCCTTCGTAATACTTGTAGGTGATGTTGCTGAGCCCGCGTTTGCCGACCACCATTTCGCCTCGCATCACCCGGGCGTGGCCCGGATAGGTGCAGACAAAGGGATGGCGGTTAATCTGGTCGGGAGCGGTGAAGGTGATGGTCTGTGACTGATGCGGCTTCAACATACGGGTGGCGTGCTGAATGAACTCGTGATCGGGGAGCCAACCTTTCGCTTCACCCTCGGCTCCAAGTTTGAGGGCGGCTTCGGCGACCCGCAGTTCGGCGTCATGTTGGGGGACACAGATAACGAGGTTGTGAGCGAGCTCGTCAGGGTTGGCGAGGGTGAGGTTGATCTTCTCACCGGGGAAGACATGGAAGCGCGATTTGTCGAAGGCGAGTTTGCCGGGGACGGCGTTGATGAGGATATCGCGGCTGTTGCCGGCGGCGCTCTTCGGGATCTCGCCCCCGGTCGGACCTTTCGGAAGGACCCAGATGTTGCGAAAGCGGACCGGGTTGCCGTGGTCTTGCAGGTGGAGTGGTCCGAGAGGGCCTTCCTCGCCGAGGGGTGCGGCGGCAGTGGGCTTGGGGACCTCGACGTCGTCCTGGACGAGGACTCCGTTGAGGTAAACCGTCATGCGGGCATTGGCAGTCTTCTTACCATTGGCATCGAAGCGAGGAGCAGTGAAGTGAACATCGTAGGTTTGCCAACTAAGTGGCGGAAGGCACATGTTGAGTTTTGGCTTCGAGGTTCCGTAGATGCCTCCGGTGTGTCCCTCGTTGAGATCGGAACCGAAGGAATCGAGGACCTGGACTTCGTAGCGGCTCTGTAAGTAGACCCCGCTGTTGCCCCGTCCTTGTCCTCGCTCGAGTGGGCGATAGGGAGTCCGGAATTCGAGGTGCAGGTGGTGGTCGCCAAAGGTGAGGTGGCCGATGTTGCCTTCGCAGAGGTGGCCGTTGCTATCGACGCGGGCATTCTTGAAGGCGCGGGAATCGAGCCCGTCGTAAAGGTAAAGGGCATCGATGGGTGGTTCCTGACCAAGGGTCTTGCTACGGCGTTCCACGCGCTTCAATTCTCCGTTTCCTCCGGTGAGACGAACGGTACCTTCGGAGAGTTTCCAGGCATTGTCGCCATCGCCGAAGACCAAGCGACCGTCGTCTGTCCTCGTGGCGGTGAAGCCTTGCTTGGCAAGCCTGCCTCCTGCGCCCGGGAGACCGCCGTCGTAAAGGCGCGCTTCAAACTTGCCATTCCCCATGGCCATGACCTGCAGGCCGTAGCGCAGGCCGTCGACCTCCCCCGCGTATTCACCTTGGAGGAGAAAATCGGGATCGTGTTTGGCTGCGGCTTCCGGGGTGAGGTAGGTCTGTGGATGCTTGGGGTCCACACCGGGATCGGGGAGCCCTTCATTGTTTGCTGGAGCGATGGCTGCTTCCTGATCACCTTTATTGGGAGTGACCGAGGCCTTGAGTTCCTGCAGGAAAAAGCCGGGTCCGCTCCACTTTACCTCCAGCGATTCCCCGTGGAGATTGTCGAAGTATTGGAGTTCAAGTTTACAACTGCCCTTGGTGAGGGTGATCGTCTTGGTCTTTGGATTGTTGCCCCCATGCACCCCGTCGTGGTCGATGATTAACTTGCCATCGAGGAGGAGGCGAGAGCCATCGTCAGAGTCGAGGGAGAAGAGATATTCGCCCTCAGCTGGTATCAGCAAGCTGCCCCGGAAGCGGAGACCGAAGTGATTTCGATCCCCGTCGGACTCCAGAACGAAACGACCGTCCGGGAGGAATTGCTCCTTGGTGGACTTTAACGCGTCGAAGTCCGGCAGCTTTTCCCAGACTCCCTTGAAGTGTTCGAACTTGAGGTCTTGGACTCCAGCTTCGGGGAGGGCCTCTTGAGCGCAGAGTGAAGAACAAACCGCGGCGATGATGCAGAAGGCTGAGACCGAGCGGGTTTTTGGAGAGAAAATTACCATGCTTATTTGCGAACTTTACTGATGGGACAGGTCCGTATCTTTCATGGAGCCTTGCGGCGGGTCAATCTTGACAAGACAGGCTGGCCGATCATGGAGAAAAGAAAGATCTTTTATGGCTGCTCCTTTGCTCGGGGACCGACATGCGTCTTTTCCGTTTAGAGGCGAAGTATGGTTGGGAAGAGCTTCACGAGATCATGTCATTGTCGGGTCCTGATTTTTTCCACATCATTTTGACCATGCGAAAACTCCAACCCAAGTGTCTCGCTTTGATGGCGAGTGTCGGTGTGCTCGGCTTGGCAGGAGCAGGTTAAAAAGACACTTCAGCGCAGGATCAATGCCCATGAAGGCAATCCGAATCTGATGGGGATCTACTGGACAGACATGTCCTTGTGGGATCTCAAGAAAGGCAAACGTTCCGGGAAACCCAATTGGTTTCTCGGAAGCCGTGGCTTTGAAAAAGACTCCTGACGTGCTGGCCCAAGAGGAATAGGAGCAGCGATCTAGTTCTTTTGAAGGGCTGCCCCCTCGTCTTCACCAAGGATGCGGCGGCCTTCGAAAGGGCCCCAGGTCATTCGCTTTTCGTATTCCTTGGAAGCCTTGTATTTCCCTGGATCGTAGTTGGGATTTTCCTTGGGAAGGCGAGCGTTCACTTGTTTGAAATAGCCCATCATGTCCCCAAAGAGTCGTTTGTGCTCGGCAGGCTTCTTTGAAGCAATGTTCTCCACTTCGCCTCCATCGACCGCGAGGTCGAAGAGCATGGGGAGCTCTGGTCGTTCATAGAAGTGCAACAACTTGAGATCGCCCGAGACCACCGCGGAGTGCGGCATGGTCGTGCGGTAGTGCGGGTAGTGGAAATAGAGATTCCGTTTGAGGAAGGCGTCGGTCGGTGGTTTGCCGTTCAAGTATCCGGCGAGACTGACGCCATCGATCTCTTTCAGCTGATCCGGATCGCCGCCGGCCCAGTCGACGAAGGTCGGAAGGAAGTCGTAGTTGACGACGTTGCCCTTGAACACGGAGCCCACCTTGATGCCAGGTCCACTGACGATCATGGGAACGCGAATGCCACCCTGCCAGACCCACCACTTGGTGGCATGGTGTGGTT
>CBFHQJ010000146.1:0-9544 GCA_965657795.1 Akkermansiaceae bacterium | reverse complement strand
TTCCCTCTCCCGCATCGACGGAGTTTGGCAACTCTCTCCGCCAACCCTCGGGGCAGCCAATCAATCGCTCCAGCTCGGAGACCCAACTGGAATCCGCATCAACGAATGGCTCTCCCAGGACCAATCCGTCTTCGAAGAGGAATGTGTCGAACTCTTCAATCCCTCAAGTCAACCGGTTGCTCTCGGAGGACTCACTATGAGTGACCAACCGGTGAGCTTCCCGGATAAGCACGCTTTGCCACAACTCAGCTTCATCGCGCCACGGGGCTTTTCTCTGCTGACAACCACCGGAGGCTCGGCAGACCCATCGCGAGCCGATGAGCTTCCGTTTAAACTCGCCTCCGAAAACGAGTGGATCTCCCTCCGCGCAACCAACGACGTCATGATTGACCAAGTCCACTTTGTGAACCAACGGACCGACCTTTCCCGTGGCCGCTCGCCTGATGGCAGCTCCACCTATGAAGAATTTATCGTTCCGACTCCGGGTTACACCAACAACGCCCCGCTTGCGAACGAACGCCTCCTCATCCAAAGCCTCCGCATTAGCGAAATCATGTATGACCCGCTCGGCGGATCTGATTTCGAATTCATCGAACTTCAAAACATCGGCTTGGAAGCGATCAATCTCGGCGGAGTTCGCTTCACCGAAGGCATCCGCTTCACCTTCCCTGACCTCATTCTCCAACCGGGCGAATTTGTCGTTCTGGTCAGTGATGTGACCTCGTTCGAAAGCCGCTATGGAGACTCCCTTCCGGTTGCCGGACAATACGATGACAAGCTCAGTAACGGCGGCGAGCGCCTCCGGCTTGAAATAACCAACATCAATGCCGGGATCCACGATTTCGAATACGATGACTGGTATCCCGCTTCGGATGGCGGTGGTTTCTCGCTTGAAATCAACGACACCTCGCTTTCAGTCGACGCCTGGAATCTAAAACTGAATTGGGCTCCCGGCCTCGCCATCAACGGAACGCCCGGCAACTCCGGAACCTTCTTTGTGAACACCCCCTCTCAAGAAATTGTCACGCTGCCTGACAGCCTCACCATCGATCCTTTTGTTTCGTTTGGCTCGGTCAGCCCGGCCTCCGTGACCTTCCAGTGGGAACTTCTCAATGGTCCTGCTCCCATCTCATTCACCAGCCCCGGAGAACCCACGACCGGGATCACCTTCGACATCCCCGGCATCTACAACCTTCGACTCAATGCCACCGCCTTTGACTTCGATCAATCCCAGGAAATTGAAGTGACCGTTCACGATTCCTATTCCGCCTGGGTCTCCCGCACCTTTGGGAATGCCACGCCAGGGCAAACCGGCGATGAGAATGATCCCGACGGCGATGGAGTTTCCAACTTCTTTGAGTTTGCCCTCGGCATGGATCCAACGACTGTAGACTCCGAAAACTTTCCGGTTCCGGTTTACGATCCTGACGCAAAGACCTTGAGCCTCACTTGGACCACCCGCCAACTTGATCCCCGCAAATTCGCAGTCATCGCTGAAGTCTCAAATGACCTTCAAACGTGGCGGAGTGATTCGTCTTCGCTTCAAGTGGAAACGCTCTCTTCAAACGATCTCACCGCGACTTTCCGGGCGGTTGATCTCATTTCCGCTGATCAAACCCGCACCCGCTTCATGCGACTGCGCGTCGTTGATTTTTACGGCATCATCCTGAACGCCCCACCGGAGATCACGAGCCTGACCAATCTCGAAACCGACCCCACCATCACCTTCAACAGCCAACCCGGACAAAGCTATCAACTCGAAGCCTTCTCCGATACACAAACCGGTTGGTTCACCGTCGGCGATCCTATCCTGGCCACCTCGGAAATTTCGGTCCTCGTTGACCCAAGCCAGCGCAACGGACGTTTTCGATTTTATCGCGTGAAACGCTTGGCCGAATAGGCGGTTCTTACTCTCGATTCAAAAGTTCACCCAGTCGCTGGAAAGATTTTTGATTTTGAATATCTACTTTGTCCTGCACTTCTTCCTTGAGGCCAAACTTTTCCAGCGTTTCAAGCTGCGCTTCATGCAAAGTCCGGAATTCCAATCTGTCTTCCCCTAGGAAAACCCGATCCTTCTCACCGAGGCCCTTAATTTTTTCTACTGTATAATTCCAATATTGTTCGCTCACTTTCTCACGCAGATCGAAAACGATATTCCAGTCATCGTAATTCAGGGCTTCCGCTGCCAACTCATCCCAGCCTTCGGTCGTCCTCTCTCCTTGCGAATCTTGCTGATTCAAAAACTCAACCATCCTGGAAGAGATTTCAGGCCATCGCAGCCCTCCTGATTCAGGTCGAATCGCTCCCCAGTTATCTACCACCTCGGCAATTCGTCGGCCTCGCCCCTCGGGACCCTCACTCTGATCAAGATACCACTCCACCGCAGCATCCGGATCTTCACCCGACCAGGCTTCAAGCACTTTGCGTTCCGCAGTTGCATTCCCCTTAAGTTCTCCGCTTTCAACAAATCCTTTAAGTTCCCGCCAACCGGAATTCTGTAAGGAAGTCAACTTCTGCTCTTGAACAGCCTTTTCCACCAGCCTTCCAAGCTTGGGCCCATTTCCCGAAACCAACTCTCTCGCCTCATCGATCCTCCCGGCCTCAATCAATCCCCGCGCAAGCGCTGGCTTCAAAATCTCCTCCAATTCCTCTGAAGACATCTTGTCGACAGGCAGGTAGCTGCTCTCTTCGGACGCAAACGGGTCGGGATCTTGAACTTTCACCCCAAATTCCTCTGCAAGCGCCCGGATCGTCTCGAATTCATCTATCGCATCTTGAGACCATCTCCCCAAGCTTTGAGCCCAATTAGCAGCATACCAATAACCTCCTTCTTTCATCACTCCGGCATACCTCTCCAATTCAGCCAACGCCCCTCCGGGGTCTCGGGAAAATCGGTCATAGATCATTTCCCCCAACAAAGACCCGACCTCCCTGCCTTCCATTGATTCCTCGTTTGCCAGGAACCATCCTGTCACCAAATCACCCTCCAGCTCATACCATCTCACCAATCCCAGCGAAAAGAAATCTTGGTTATAACCATCTGAAAAAGGATCAATATTTTGACCTCTGATCTGACCGAGAGTCTTCAAAACATCCGGAAAATCTCCAGCTTCCAACTCCATGATCCAATGGATCAGTCGCGCTTTATCGACACCGCTGACCCTTCGGCCCATCTTGGCCCATTCCGCCACTCTCTCCTGCTGCATTAACGAGGACTTTCTTCCGGAGGAATCCCGCTTTGCCTGTTCTCGTTTACCGACCAAGCGACGAGAGGATCTCGACCTTTCTTCGGAGACAGGTTCAGTTTGCTGCTTCCCCTCTTGATGGTTGAAGCCGATCAGGTATCCCAACAAGGCTCCGATAACTCCGACGAGGACAGTGACTCTCATACCAAAACGCTAGCCATTCAACTGCGCCCTTACAATCACCGGCTACTCCACCGCCTCTTTAATGGCCTTCTCAAAACTCTCCAAGCTCTTCAAATTCAGTCTCTCAATCTCTTTTTCAACTTTCTCTTCGATATTCAGCCTCTGTGCCAAATCCCTCTGATAAAAAGACCAATTTCTGACATACCAGATTCGACCATCCCACTCCGCGTTATCCGCAAAAGTTTTAACAAGCTCCGATAATCGTGCTTCCTTCTGATCTTCACCGATTTTGTCGGACCCGGCAAAAAAAGGATCCGCATCACCACTGGGAGCGCCTTCCGAGATCAACAGATTCCATGTTTGCCGGGTCTCATATCCTCTCGCATCCAATTCACCCAACAGAGGCAAAACCACCCCCAAATCAAAGCGCTCCCAACCTTCATTCCCCGTCTCTACTTTTAACAAGTCCGACTCAAACAAGGCCAGAAGTCGTGATTCTTCCTCCCAGCCCGGAGCCTCGTAAAGAAACCAAGCAATTGCAGCGTCACGATCCTCGCCAAACCATCTGCGAAAAACCGCAAACATGACATTGCTCCGGGATCGAAAATCTTGCCATGCCTCGACATCGTCATCTGCCGGAAATTCCACCTTCGCAAACTGCTCTCGAAGAGCCTGCCATTCTTCGTCAGTTGCGTTCTCAATTTTTTTCAACTGCAATTCCCGGTCCAGAGCTGCAAGCAGTTCGGGATATTCGACCGAGAGGTTCTCCTGGATGATTTGAATCTCGTCTTCTCTGCGTTCAGAAATGCCTTTGGTAAGCCACTCCCGACTTCGACTGGGTCCCCGCCAAGAATCAGAGAGCGAGAGATTGGAACCCTCGTTGCCCAACGACTGGCTGAGAGCCCCAAGCTCCGGAACTCTCAAAAGCGGGTCTCTCGAATACCGGCCAATTCGATACATCCATTTCTTCGAATCAAAGCTCGCGGGAAAACTCCGAAGCCTCTCAATCTGCTCCTTTTGCTTCTTGAAGGCAAAGGCGGGAGCCACCTCGTAAGCAGATTGAAGAAGATTGCAGATCACCTCATCAATCTCGTCCTCACCAAATATATCTTCGTTCGCCTCAAGCCAGCTCCATGCTTCCTCGTAATTCAGACGATACCATTTCTCCAAGGCGAGCTTCTTGAGGCGGATCTCACTCTCTGGATCAAAACCATCGAACGCCGCGATCGCCTTGGGGAAATTCTCTTCTTCCAGAAGCAGAATCGCACCACCCAAGCCAATGTACTCCCTCTCGGAAAGCCCCAACGAGTCCCTCGGATAAGACTCAATGAACTCAAGGTGCCCTTGCGGTTCGGCGACCTCCTGCCTCTCTGGAGCTTTCACTCCCAAATAACAGAGGAGATATCCACATATCATCCCAAATCCGCCAAAAATTCCAAAAAGAACGCCCCTTTTCATGGTGGCATCTTCCAAAATTAGCCACGTCTTGCGAGACCTCATTCCCCTTGCTCATTCCCCCTCGTCAACTAACCTCACGGCTTCATCGCCATGCATCGCCTTTTCGTCGAAAAAACCGCTCCTTTCGCCAACGAGTCCGCTCACCTCATCGCAGATCTCCGCAACAATCTTGCGATCGAAAGCATCAAGTCTGCCCGCATCGTTCAACGATATGATCTCGATGGCCTGACCGACGAGGAGTTTGCCAAGGCCACCCAACTCATTCTTTCCGAACCACAGGTCGAGACTTCTGCCACCGAGCTCTCGCTTGCCTCAGGCGAAACGGCCTTCGCCGTCGAATTCCTCCCCGGCCAATTCGACCAACGAGCCGACTCCGCCGCCCAATGCGTTCAGATTCTCACCGGCAAAGAACGCCCCTTCGTCTCCTCGGCCCGCATCATTATTCTGACCGGTGCTCTCTCCGAAGATGATTTGGCCGCCATCAAAAAATACCTCATCAACCCGGTCGACTCCCACGAGGTTTCGGTCACCGATCCATTTCAACGAACCGAGTCTCCCGAGCCCAAAGACGTCGTGATCCTCACCGGCTTCAACGAAAAATCGGAATCTGATTTCGATCAATACCGCAGCGAACTCGGCCTCGCCATGTCGACCGCCGATCTTCTCCACACTCAAAAATATTTCCAAAGCGAGGACCGCGAACCCACCATCACCGAGCTTCGCATGCTCGACACCTATTGGTCCGACCACTGCCGCCACACCACCTTCATGTCCAAGATCGCCAAAGTCACCTTCGACGAAGGAACCGACGTCATCGAAGACACCTATAAAACCTACCTCGCCACTCGCGACGAAGTTTACGGTGCAGGCACCGACCGCCCCGTCACCCTCATGGACATCGCACTCATGGGAATGAAGGAGCTCCGCAAATCAGGCGAACTAGACAATCTCGAAGTCTCGAACGAAATCAACGCCGCCTCCATCGTGGTTGACGGAGACGACGGCCAGGAATGGCTCGTTCAGTTCAAAAACGAAACCCACAACCACCCCACCGAAATCGAGCCCTTCGGTGGCGCGGCCACCTGCCTTGGCGGCTGCATCCGCGACCCTCTTTCAGGGCGCTCCTACGTTTACCAGGCCATGCGTGTCTCCGGAGCGGCGGATCCGCGCACTCCCTATGATGAAACGATTCCCGGCAAACTTCCCCAACGGAAAATCTGCCAGGAATCCGCTCACGGCTATTCCTCTTACGGAAACCAAATCGGCCTCGCCACCGGTAAGATCTCGGAAGTTTACCACCCAAACTACGCCGCCAAGCGCATGGAAATCGGTGCCGTGGTCGCCGCCGCTCCCCGTAAAAATGTCTTCAGGGGCGGCCCCGAAACCGGCGACTACATTCTCCTTATCGGTGGACGAACCGGACGCGATGGTGTCGGTGGTGCCACCGGATCGTCCAAGGAGCACACTGACGACGCCTTGGACAATTCCGCCGAAGTCCAAAAAGGCGACGCTCCCACCGAGCGCAAAATCCAACGACTTTTCCGTAATCCGGAACTCGCTCCAAAAATCAAAATCTGCAACGACTTCGGAGCTGGCGGCATCTCAGTTGCGATCGGAGAAATAGCGGACAGCCTCGACATCAACCTCGATACTGTCCCTAAAAAATATGACGGCCTCGACGGCACCGAGCTCGCCATTTCCGAGTCCCAGGAACGGATGGCAATTTGTGTCGACCCTTCCGAGGTCGATTACTTCATCGCAGAGTCAGATAAAGAGAATCTCGAGTGCGTTCACGTCGCCACGGTCACCAATAGCGGTCGCCTCCGCATGACTTGGCGCGGCAAGACCATCGTCGATCTCTCACGCGAATTCCTCGACACCAATGGCGTCCAACAAGAAGCCGCCGTTCACGTCGAAGCGATCGGGTCGGAATCCCCACTCGACTGCGTGGCCTTCGAAAGCTTCGCCGAAGCGCTTGGCGATCTCAATATTGCCTCGCAAAAAGGCCTGGGAGAAATGTTCGACTCCTCGGTCGGAGCCGGCACCGTTCTCGCTCCTTTTGGGGGAACCCACCAACGCACTCCGGTCGACGCCATGGTTGCAACCCTTCCCTTTCTCGAAGGCCAGACCGAAGTCTGCACCCACATGTCCTGGGGCTTCAATCCCAACATCGCCACCTGGTCCCCTTACCACGGAGCCGCCTATGCCGTCACCGAATCAGTCTGTCGTGCCGTCGCTTCAGGCGCCCGTCTCAGCGACATTCGCCTCACTCTTCAAGAATACTTCCCGAAACTCGGAGACGACTCCTCCCGCTGGGGACTTCCCTTCGCCGCTCTCCTCGGAGCATTCAAAGCACAACATGAACTCCGCCTCGGCGCCATTGGCGGAAAGGACTCGATGTCCGGCACCTTCAACAACATCGACGTCCCACCCACCCTCGTTTCCTTCGCCCTCGCACCAGGAAGTACGAAGAATGTCGTATCTCCCGAATTCAAGGAAAGCGACTCCCTCATCTCCTTCATCGAAATCCCACGCGACGAAAACCAACTTCCCGATTTTACGAAACTCAAGGAGATCGCCGAAACGCTTCACGGAGCAAACGTCCTGGCCGCCCACACCCTCGACCACGGAGGCATTGCCACTGGACTCAGCAAGATGGCTTTCGGTAACGGGATCGGCGCCCTCATTAAAACCGACCTCGACTTATATCAGGAGCGCTTCCTTTGCTTCCTCATCGAATCAAAAGGAGAGATCCCCGGAGCAACCGTGATCGGCAAAACCCACGCCGAACCGAACATTCAAATCGGTGACGAAACTCTCGCATTGGGAGATCTCCTCGACGCTTGGACCGAGCCACTCTCCGAAGTCTATCCCGAGACCGAAGATCCTTCCACCAGCGAAGCCGAAACCTTCAGTTCCGAGCTCAAACCCCGGACTTCAAATCTTAAATTCCAGGCAACTCCCAAGGCTATCATTCCAGCCTTCCCCGGAACCAACTCGGAATACGATTCCGCCAAGGCTTTTCGTGAAGCCGGAGCCGAGGCCGAGATTCAAGTCTTCCGCAACCTCACCCCGCAAGCGGTCGAGAAGTCCCTCGCCGACCTCGCCAAGAGCATTCGCGAATCTCAGATTCTCATGCTGCCCGGAGGCTTCTCGGCAGGTGACGAACCTGCGGGATCCGGCAAATTTATCGCGACTATTCTCCGCAGCCCCGAAGTGGCCGACGCTGTCATGGATCTTCTCAAAAACCGCGACGGCCTCATCCTTGGAATCTGTAACGGCTTCCAGGCCCTCATCAAAACCGGCCTCGTTCCCTATGGTGAGATTCGTGAGCCCAAGCCCGGCGATCCGACTTTGACCTTTAACGATATCGGAAGACACATCGCACGTTACGCCACCACCCGCATTGCCTCGACGCAGTCGCCGTGGCTGGCAGGCACACAGGCCGGAGATCTTCACAATGTTCCCTTTTCCCACGGCGAAGGTAAATTCTACGCCAGCGAAGAAGACGTTCAGAGACTCGCGGCCGCCGGGCAGATTGCCACGCAATACACCGACCTCGAGGGGCAACCGACCATGGCTCCGGAGTTTAATCCAAACGGCTCCATCCACGCGATCGAAGGAATTTCATCTCCTTGCGGCCGCGTCCTTGGGAAAATGGGCCACACCGAGCGCCGTGGACCCAACGTAGGACAAAACATTTCCGGCAAGCTCCATCAGCCCCTTTTTAGCGCAGGCGTAAAATACTTCTCATAGCCACGAACGGAGGGGCTGTCTCCAGACTGCCAGCCTCTCTTCGGGGGTACTCGTGAATTCCTTCCTCATCGGGCTAGCACCGCACTGCGAGTCGTGGTAGGGACCGCCCGTGTCCGAGACGTCCGACAGTATGCGCCGCAGCCTCCCTGAGTGGATGCGCGCGCGCATGGACGATCAGCAGCGCTTTCTTGTGCTGTGCATCATGTGCGGTTTGATTTGCGGGCTTGTCGGGGTTGGTTTCCATCTCGCCATCCACGGACTCTTTGATTTCGTCTGGCATCTCGCCCAGTCCCAATCTTTCTGGGGCTTCATCGGCATCATGCTTTTGGCCCCGACCCTCGGAGGCCTTCTCGTTGGTCTCGCGGTTCAAAAATGGGCTCCGCAATGCGCAGGCAGCGGCATCCCTCAAACCAAGGCCGCTTATTTCAACAAAGGAGGAAACATTTCCGCACTCACCGGGATCTGGCGTTTCATCCTCGGAACTCTTTACGTTGGCCTGGGGAATTCGTTAGGCCGGGAAGGCCCAACTGTTCACGTCTCGGCTGCAGTAGGTTCAAAAATTGGTCGCTGGGGATTTCGCGATCCTCTGCGCAAACAGGCAATGGTTCCGGTCGGTGTGGCCGGAGGAATCGCGGCAGCTTTCAACGCGCCCATCGCCGCCATCATGTTTGTCTTCGAGGAATTACTCGATGATTTCTCAACCAAGGCCTTGGGAGGAATTGCCATCGCCGTGGTGATTGCCGCCACGGTTTCCCGCATGATTCTCGGCGCAGACCCGGTCGTGCAAACCCACTTAGGACTTCATTACGAGACGGCCCTTTGGATGCTTGTCGCCATTCCACTGGGAATTGTAGCAGGGATCTTCGGCCCGCTTTTTACCGGCTCGATTCTGAAGCTCCGCCAGTTTTTAAAGACGCGGAAACACATGCCTCTCTGGCTGAGACCAGCTACCGGAGGACTCG
>CBFHQJ010000145.1:0-9581 GCA_965657795.1 Akkermansiaceae bacterium | reverse complement strand
ACTTCAGCGGGACCTACTCGGTCACCGTTCCGATTTATGAGAATAGCGCCCCCGGGACATGGGATGCGTTTTTCTTCCTTAGCGACTACGAGGACAACACGCGCAATTACCCATTCGATACTGATTTCCCAAATCCCGGAGAAGAGCACTTCACGGTGGTGAATACCGGACCGATTGATAGCACCGCTCCCGTTCTTTCAGGCTTCACTCTCACACCGTCCGCAATTGACACTACCGAAGAGCCTCAATCGATCACGGTGAACTTTAACCTGACCGACGATCTCAGCGGGATCCAAAGTGTCCAACTCTATGCTTACGATCCAAACGACAACTTTGCAGGTGGTCTCTTCACTTCCTTTCCGACCTCGGGGCTTCTGAGCGATTCCTATTCCGGCTCATTTGATCTCCCTGCCGGAAGTCTTGAAGGAACCTGGAACTCCGTGCTTTCGGTCAGGGATCGGGCGGGCAATTCCTTCTTTTACGTAGCAGGGGAGCTTGGATTCGGTGAACCCTTTCCTGGTCCCGTTAATGGTCAATTCACGGTCAGTCCGATTTCAGAAACAAGCTTTGGCAGCTTTATCTCGACCTTCGGACTCACCGGTCCGGATGCTTTGCCGGGAGCCAACCCTGATGGAGACACCTTTGACAATGTGATGGAATTCGTTCTCGGACTGGATCCTACCAGCGCCAATGCCCCCGATCCCGCAATTTATGAAGTCGTCCGCGTCGGTGACGAGATCCAGATCAATTTTACCGTAGATCCTTCTCTAACTGTCACGCCCAATGGAAATGAATTGGAACTGTCGGGTGGAGCAGGTGCGCCCGTTACGATCAAAGGTCAAACCGGCGCCAACCTTCAAAACGATTGGGTGGACCAACTCCCGATTAATGTTGTTGGTTCCAGCTATAGAGTAACTCTTCCGATTACTGCGGCGGCGAGACGGATGGTCAGACTAAGCTTCAACTCGCCTTGATTTACCCCCGGCCGGGATGAATTCAGAAATCCTTCTGCCGTTGAATAAATGTGGCTTGGAGGGGCCCTGACAGGTTGGGATTCCGAATGAGGGGGTTGAGGAAAATCGTAGAAGAGCTACTTTCTCCTTAGGCAGGCAATGGTCGCCTGGTTTCGGTCACGCAAATCCCCAAAAAAAGGCATTTTCATTCCATTTTCTTGCGTTAGCGTCCGGTGCCGGCACAAGGGCCCTCAGGCCTCCGGTAGTTTATTATGTCCGAGCAACAGCCACCAGAATCCCCGGGATCAAAGAAACCAGCACAAACTCCTCCTGAGAAGGGAGTGAACTGGAAAGTGATCATTCTGTTTACTATCGCATTGGCGATCATTTTCGTAGCGATTGATGGGGCCACTAATAGTGATCGCGACAACCTGAAGTTCACCGAATTCCGGGAGGCTCTCCTCGAAGGGAGGGTCCTCCAGACTGTCTCGGAGGACTACAAGGACGGGAAACTCGAGCTCGTTACCTTTACTGGCGAGGCCCGCGCCGAAATTACCGGACGCTATTCCGAGGACACTGTCCTGGTGAAAGAGTGGGCAGACCAGACTGACATAAAGGCGGTTGTTCAGGTCGACATAGACAGCATCAGCAACGATCTCGATGAAACTTTCGGTGAGAAGCTAAATTGGATCGCAAAGGCTCCGGAACAGGACGCATCAGCAAAGGAGATCCCGTTTTCCCAACTCAAGGGACTTCTCTCGGAAAACAAATTGGTCCTTGGAAAGGATATTCAGTTCCAAATTTTCCGGGAGCTGAATTCAAATGTGGCCACACTCTATGCCAAGCAGGGAAATCCGGTTGGCTTTAATTCAGAGAAACTCAAGGAAATGGGGAAAGAGGACAAGCTTAAGCGGTTTCAAGTCAGGCTGAGCGCAAGTTCCCGTGGAAAGCTGGAAGCTCTGATTGATTCGGGTATTTCCACCAAAAATCAAGATAACACCTTTGGGAAAATCATGATGAGCCTCCTACCGGTCCTTCTCCTGATTATCCTTATCTTCTTCCTTTTCCGCCACCAGATGAAATCAGCTGGCCGGGGTGCGATGAGCTTTGGCAAGTCGAAGGCAAAGCTTCTGACTATGGACCAGCACAAGGTCACCTTTAAAGATGTCGCAGGGATTCAGGAGGCTAAGGAGGAACTCTATGAGATCGTGGATTTCCTCCGGGATCCCCGGAAATTTCAGGCGCTTGGAGGCACGATTCCAAAGGGTGTTCTGATGGTTGGCCCTCCGGGAACCGGAAAGACCCTCTTGGCCCGTGCGATCGCCGGCGAGGCCGATGTCCCTTTCTTCTCAATCAGTGGTTCCGACTTTGTGGAGATGT
Organism: Akkermansiaceae bacterium; assembly: GCA_965657795.1. Lineage (GTDB taxonomy): Bacteria > Verrucomicrobiota > Verrucomicrobiia > Verrucomicrobiales > Akkermansiaceae > SW10. Next base: position 7,248 of record CBFHQJ010000145.1, on the reverse strand, counting down.
TTGTGGGGGTTGGCGCCAGCCGGGTTCGCGACATGTTTGAACAGGGCAAAAAGCACGCCCCTTGTCTTGTTTTTATCGATGAGATCGACGCGGTCGGTCGTCATCGTGGACATGGAATGGGCGGTGGTCATGATGAGCGCGAGCAGACCTTGAATGCGCTTCTTGTTGAGATGGACGGTTTCGATACCCAGGAGGGCGTCATCATCATTGCCGCCACCAACCGTCCTGACGTTCTTGACCCGGCGCTTCTTCGTCCGGGACGTTTCGATCGCCAGGTCACGGTCGCTCTTCCCGACGTTAACGGACGGGAGCAAATCCTCGGGGTTCACGCCAAAAAGATTAAATTGGCTGCCGGAACTGACTTGGCGATTATCGCCCGTGGGACTCCCGGGTTCTCTGGCGCTGAGTTGGCCAACCTCATTAATGAGGCAGCACTTCTAGCCGCAAGGAAGGGGATTAAAGCAGTCACTCTCGCTGAGATGGAGGAAGCCCGCGACAAGGTCCGCTGGGGTCGTGAACGCCGCAGTCTTGCCCTCTCGGACAAAGAGAAGAAGAACACTGCATACCACGAAGCGGGTCATGCGATCTTGAATGAAATTTTAGATCACACCGATCCACTTCACAAGGTCACCATTATTCCACGCGGCCCCTCTCTCGGATCGACGATGTTCCTTCCGGATGAAGATAAGTTCAACTACCGTAAGAACGAACTACTTTCCCAGTTGATTGTCCTCATGGGTGGTCGGGTTGCCGAAGAAATCATTTTTGGAGACGTCACGAACGGTGCGATGGGGGATATCCGCATGGCTACAAATCTTGCTCGCAAGATGGTTTGTGAATGGGGGATGAGCACAGATCTCGGAATGGTCGAATATGGTGACGGTGGAGGTGGCGGGGGGTTCCTTGCCCGCGATATGATGAGCCAGTCGAAAAATTATTCCGAGGACACCGCTCAGAAGATTGATAATGAAATCAAGGATCTGATTGATCATGCTTACAAGGAAGCTGAGCGACTCCTTAAAGAGAACCGGACTCTCCTTGATAAGATCTCCGAGGCTCTTCTTGAATTTGAGACCCTTGATGCCCAGCATATTAAGGACATCATGGAACATGGTGAGATGAAAGATCCCCCCAAACCGCCAGAGCCGCCCGAAATCCCCGACGACATGAAGAAGGAGAAAGCTCCTGAACCAAGTGAGGAAGAGAAGCGGGACGATGATGGCACCCTGCCACCTGAGGTTGTGGGCGCTCCTGCTTAAGCAACCCTTCTCAGCCTTTAGAATTTCCCGGGAATGAATGTCCTGGATGAGCCTCTCAAAAAGTAATTATGGAAAACGTTGTTATTATCGGAACCGGCTGCGCCGGTTGGACCGCTGCAATTTATACAGGTCGTGCAAATTTAGAACCACTTGTTCTTTCCGGGACACAGCTCGGCGGACAATTGACGACCACGACTGAAGTGGAAAATTTCCCGGGCTTCCCTGAAGGAGTGATGGGGCCAGAGTTGATGGGGCGGATGCAGCAGCAGGCTGAAAAATTTGGAGCCAAAGTTGAATACAAGAAGGTCGATGAAATCACCAGAAATGACGATGGCACTTTCAGTCTTGTGACCGATCAAGGAACGATTCAGTCGAAGACTGTGATCATTGCCACCGGAGCAGCACCGCGTTATCTCGGTTTGGAAAATGAAATGAGCCTGGTGGGACACGGCGTCACGTCTTGCGCAACCTGTGACGGAGCGTTTTATCGTGATGTGCCGGTCGCGGTCGTGGGAGGGGGAGACTCGGCTTGCGAAGAAGCCAACTTCCTGACTCGCTTCGCCTCGAAGGTCTACCTCATCCACCGTCGTGATGAGCTTCGTGCCTCCAAGATCATGGCCGACCGTGTTCTTGCCAATGAGAAGGTCGAACCGATTTGGGATTCTGGAATCACCGAGTATCTAACCGATGAGGAAGGTGAAGTCCGGGCGGTCAATCTTGAGAACTTCAAGAGCGGGGAGAAGTCGGAACTCGATGTGAAGTGTGTTTTCGTGGCAATCGGGCATGTTCCAAATTCCCAGTTTGTTGGTGATCTGGTCGACCTCGATGAGAATGGCTATGTCCTTCAGAATGCCCATAGCACAGGCACTAAGACTCCCGGACTTTACGCCGCCGGTGATGTTGCAGATCACGTTTATCGCCAGGCGATCACGGCTGCCGGCCAAGGCTGTGCAGCCGCAATTGAAGCGGAGCGTTATCTTGCCGACGGCGAGTAATCAAAGGACAATCCAATTGCCATGACCGGGGCTCCATCGGAGTCCCGGTTTTTTTTGATTCTAAATAAGGACGGTGAATTGAATAAGAATGGCACGATGGCAGTCCCATAAACACCATGAAACAGTTACTACAATTTACCGCGGCAGCCTTGATCGGAGTAATGGGGGCGAGTTGTACCACAAGTTACGACTCTTATGGAAATCGTCGCCAAGCAGTTGATCCTGCTGGGGCAGCCATTGGAGCTGTGGCGTTGGGAGCCTTGGCCTATTCGATTGGCAAGAACCGGGGTGAACGCCATGAGCGTAACAGACGTGTGGTTAGGCATTACAACAACGCTGGTTGGGGCCACAATGTGCAACCCGGCTGGGGGCATCCGGTTCATAACGGCGGACGCTACTGCCGCTAGGATCGATGCCTCGCGCTATGAGGAAAGGCGGGCAATCATTTTAGTAAACCATACAGCGCCGTTTTCCAGATCGGAAATCTTGATGAATTCATCGGCGGTGTGCGCTTGGTCGATTGATCCTGGACCGAGGCAAATCGAGGGAAGTCCGGCGGCCGACAGATGAGCGGCGTCGGAGAACCACGGTGCTCCAGTTAGCTTAAGATTCGGATGGATTGTCTGAAGTTTGATAAGCCATGGGTGATTTTCAGCCATGGCCATCGGTGGCGACTCGGCAGTATGACCTAGTTCGGCTTGCTTGAGATGACGTTTTAGAATCTCGCGCGCTGGTTCGGCTTCCACCAAGGCGGGCACCGTTCGAATGTCGATGGTAGCGGTAGCGTGTGCAGGGACGATATTCGCGCGGGTGCCTCCGGCAATCATCCCTACATTCATGGTCGATTGGCCCAGCACGGGGTGCTGGCTGTCACGTAGTTGCTTCAACAGCCCCCCTTGAAGATTTTGTAATTCTTGAAGAAGACTGAGGATGGCATTTTCACCCAAATGTGGTTGGGAGGCGTGAGTGGCTTTCCCGATTGTCTTTAAGGTGGCCCAGAGACAACCCTTTGTGCAGTACACAGCCTTGAGCGAAGTGGGTTCGCCTGCGATTGCGAAATCGTAGGCGCTCGCGTGATTTTTCGCAAAATGTCGGGAACCCGGTTGGCTGGATTCTTCGCCCATAAACCCCACAAAATCGACAGCGACCGGAAGCCCGGCAAGACGGTGGGCATTTTCGCGCAGCCCCCAAAGCATGGCTGCCATGGGGCCTTTGGTATCCGAGGTCCCGCGACCGTGCACCTTTCCGTCGCTGACCGACCCGGAGAAAGGATCGATGGTCATTCCGGCGACTCCGACGGTGTCCAAATGAGGTCCCAGAAGAATGCGAGGGCGGTTTGCGGGACCCGGTGCGCGGGCGATCAGATTGGGGCGCCCCGGTTCAACTTCCTCAAAGAAAGTGTCGAAACCGAGTTGTTGCAGAAACCCTGAAACAAGCTCCGCGACTTCCTCTTCTCCTCCCGGGGATACTCCGGGATCTCCTTCTGGGTTCACTGAGGGGATCTGGACGAGGGTTTGAAGAAGTTCGACAACAGATTGCACGACGGGGAGATTAGGGTGGGGAATACCAATGTGGAAGTTTTTCGTCTTGGCAATCAGGGGCTCCCTTGATGACAATGCATTCATGAAGAACCGATTCACTCTCGGCATCGCTTTGATGCTTCTCGCAAGTTTCGTATTCGTTGGTTTCGCCGCCAAGAAAGATGGCGAAAAGGAATCTAAGATCGTCAAAGTCCTGATCATTGACGGTCAGAACAACCACAAATGGAAAGAGACAACGCCCGTCCTTGAAAAGATTTTTGGAAGCAATGATCGTTTCTCGGTAGAAGTCAGCACAAGCCCTGGAAATAAGGCGGCAAAGGAAGATTGGGATAAGTGGCGCCCTGACTTCGATAGTTACGATGTCGTTGTGAGCAACTACAATGGTCAGATGTGGCCAGGAGAAGTTCGCACTTCATTTGTGAATTTTGTTAAAAATGGCGGCGGATTCGTCGTGGTGCACGCCGCGGATAATGCGTTCTCAATGTGGCCGGAATACAATGAAATGATCGGTCTTGGTGGCTGGGGTGGACGAAACGAGAAAAGCGGTCCTTACGTTTACTACAAGGACGGCAAGGAAGTTATCGACGAGTCCAAGGGAAGGGGTGGAAACCATGGCCCACAGCACGAATTCGTGATTACCAATCGGGCCGACGATCATCCAATCACCAAGGGGATGCCCAAGGAGTGGTTGCACACCAAAGACGAGCTCTATGACATGCTACGTGGACCAGCCAAAAATATGAAGGTTCTGGCAACGGCTCCAAGTGAGAAAACCAACCGTGATGAGCCTATGCTGATGGCTCTTGATTATGGAAAAGGACGCGTTTTCCACACCACTCTTGGCCATGCGGATTACTCCATGCAGTGCCGTGGATTCTACGACACCCTTTTGAGGGGTGCCGAGTGGGCCGCTACCAACAAGGTTTCGGTTGATTGGTCGAAAGACTTTCCCTCGAAGGAGAAGGTGACTCCCGTCAAGTAAGTTGACTCTAATCCCGGCCCCGAACAGCGCTTTTGCAGCTGTATCGGGGCCAAATTTTTTCCTTTGGTAATCTCCATGACGGTTCCCGGCGGAGCCGTTTGGCTCCCTCTAATCGGCGCTGCATTACACCCTCTTCTCGGATGGTGTATTCAAAAGGGAACAGCCTATGGGGTTCGCTTATCGGTAATTGTGGCTGTAGCGAACCTCGTTACGGGTCTCATCTTTTTCATCTACCTTGAGCCAACCGGAGGCTTGACTATTTCAGGTAGAGATTGGTTGGCGATTGGCAACGGTGTCTTCTTTTTCCTTGGACAATGGTTTTCCACCCAGTCAGTGAAAACCGGGGATCTCGCTGTTCATTCCTCAGCTCTGGGGATGAAGGTCGTGATCGTAGGTTTCTGTTCCATGGTGGTGGGCTTGGAGCCCAGTTCATGGAATTTGGTTTGCGGCGTGATCCTTGCAACTCTGGCCGTTTTTTTGGTTTCCGGTGGTAGTGCGGAAGGATGGCGCACACACCGTGTTACGGTAGGGCTGACCTTAGCTGCCTGCCTGTTTTTTGGGATCAATGACTTTCTCACCGGATGGCAAAGCCGGGAGATCGGAGCGGCGCGCTGGTTGCTTTTGATGATGGGGACGAGTGGCATCATTTCGATTGGCCTTTTGTTGCGCCGCAGGGATCAGGTGGCAATGCTGGCAATTAATCCACGTATCGCCGTATTCGTGGTGGGAGCCGGATTTCTATTGGGTCTGCAAGCTCTCGCCGTGAACTTGGCCTTCAGCCGATATGGTCAGCCTACTCTCAGTAATGTCGTTTACAGTTCGCGGGGTCTGATGGCGGTTCTCTTCCTCTATCTGATTGGCCGCAAGAGCGACCCGAGATTTGTTAGGAAGCAGAGCGCAGGAGCTGTTCTGATGGTGATTGCTTTGGCGGTCGTGCTGGGAACATAAATAAAAGCCCCCATCCGTTTCCGGAAGGGGGCTAAAGTGTTCTAATGAAGGATCAGGATCCTAGAAGTAGAAGCGTGTGCCGATATTGATCTGCTGCTGGATGTCGTCTTCGCCGGGGAAGACGTCGTCGAACGCGAAATCAGCTCCGATGGAGAGGCTCACTGCGATGTTCTCGCGGATGAAGTATTTTACACCGAGGTCGAGACCAAGAGCAATGGAGTCAGCATCCAAAGCATCGGAATCGAGGCTTGCCCAATTGGCACTAAACCGAACGAAAGGAACCCACTTGGAGGTCTCCCCGAGGCAGAAGTTGTATTCAGTGAAGAGGCCGAGGCTGAAGGTTGCGTCGCTCTCAACACCCTGGACTCCGAGGCCGAAACCGACTTCCCAACGATCACGGACGAAGTAGCCGTAAGACAGATTGAGGTTGTAGGCGATGTCATCGGCAAAATTCACGTTGCCTCCGACACCAAACTCGCGAGTTCCCTGCGAAAGCATTGGAGGGAGGCCGTCGTTAAGACTTGCGGCTTCGCGACCAACCTTGCCAGGAACAGCGAGGATAGAGCGACCGACGTTGGAAGCTGTTTCTCCTACAGTTGCAGCGACGTTTACATCTTCGTGACGATCGACGAGGCCCTGAAAGTCAGCAAAGACTGGAGCAGAAAGTGCGACAGAAGCCGCAGCTACGATTGTTGTTTTTTTCATAATTAGTTTTTCTTGGTGGGGAGCAACATCCAACACTGAAGGCCGCTTTTCGAATCGGCAATATTCAGACTTACCAACCTTGCGCAAGAAATTCATAGGGAAAATTAGCAATTTTCATCAATCGTGTAATTTGCCTGAGATTGGTTCAGATGGAAGATTTTCCGGCCGTTGAAGGGGGAAAGCCATTCTCGGGATCCCTCCAGAGCGCCCTTGGTGAACCGGTGTGCGATATCACCGGCATTTTCAATGGAAGCGCCTCGAGCGATTGCCGCAGTCATCGCAGCCCCCAGGGTGCACCCGGTGCCGTGGGTTTGGGGAAGATCCAGGTGCTCATGTTCAAAACTGTGAATTCTACCGGCGTGGAGAAGGAGATCTCGATGAATTTTGCTATCTTTCAAATGCCCTCCTTTCAAATAGGTCGAAACCCCGAAAGCTTTGGACAATTCCTCCACGGCGCTTTCCTGATCCTCCATCGTGATCACGGGTTTTCCCAATATGATCCCGGCTTCGGGCAAGTTGGGGGTGATGACCTTTGCGAGTGGAAGAAGTCTTTCTCGGATGGCCTCGAGTGCGTCTTCCATCATGAGGGGATCACCAGTCGAGGCGACCATGACGGGATCAACCACGAGAGGGATCCCCGAATCTGCCAGTAGCTCGGAAACCGCAACAATGTGTGGCTTCGAGTAGAGCATTCCGGTTTTTATTGCGCCGATAGGATAGCTTTCCAAAAGAAGTCGAATTTGATCCTGAAGAATCACAGGAGGAATCGGATGGACCTGACTTACGGTTAAAGGAGTTTCTGAAACCACACAGGTCAC
>CBFHQJ010000144.1:0-9788 GCA_965657795.1 Akkermansiaceae bacterium | reverse complement strand
CGGCTTTTCAATCGCAGGGGTGAAGGCCTCGCTGGTGATGCTCATTTTCATGCACCTCAATCACGAGCGGCCTCTGATTTATTTCTTCTACATTCTTGGATTAGTAATGGCATTTTTCTGTATGTGGCTGATTGGTTGGTCCAAGAGTGATCCCATCCAATTTGGCAATGAAACCTACAGCGATGGATTTTACGATCTCTCCAAGCCTGCCACCGATGTTCACGGGCACGGGGTCGAAGAAGAATAAACCCAACTAAACCATGTCGATCAAAGGATTCCATCTCATCTTCATTGCAATTGCTGCCCTGTTCTGCGCCGGATTTGGCTTCTGGGCTTTATTCCTTGATGATCAGTCGAATGGGTCCGGTGTTAAGATCTTCGGTGGTATTACCTTGGCTGCTTCAGCGGTTTTGATCGTTTACGGTTTTTATTTTCGACGAAAGTCAAAGGACATCATTGTTTAGACCTACCATCCGAAACTCCTCATGATTTCATCTTCTTCAATTCTAGCTTGCGCCACCTGCGCGAATGCCTTCAAACACGGTGGCGAGGACGCAGCAGGATGGGCAATTGCCTTGATGCTGTTTGTGATTGTGCCGCTCGTTACCATGGTTGTTTGGTTTATGGTCAAAATTGCCAAGCGCGAACGCGCCGGGCTGGATTCCCAGTATTGCGACGATTACGTCGCGCCTTCCAACAACTCTTAATTTTTTTCATCCATGTTTACCTCACTCAATTGGTCAAAATGGCTCGGAATCCCCGAGAACTACTCCGATCACGGTGGCAATGTTGACCACCTCATCGACATCGTTCACTGGTTCATGTTCGCCCTTTTTGTGGGTTGGACTCTGTTCTTCCTCTTTTGTCTTTGGAAGTTTCGGGCATCAAAAAACCCCAAGGCGAGCTACCACGGGGTAACCAATCACGTTTCCAGTCACCTGGAAATTGGCGTCGTTATCATAGAGGCAGTGCTTTTGCTTGGATTCGCTTTCCCACTCTGGTGGGAGCGCACGGATAGTTTTGAGGAAGTTCAACAGACTGATCCTGCCCGTGTTCGGGTCGTCGCCTACCAGTTTGGTTTCAGTTACCACTATCCCGGGGACGATGGTAAATTTGGTCGGATTGACAGAACCTTGGTCAGCAAGCCCGGCGACCCATGCATCGACCCTGATGATCCCAACGGCTACGATGACTTTGTCTCGGGAATCCTGAAGCTTCCTGTCAAACGAAATGCTATCCTCCAGATTACTTCGACTGACGTAATTCACAACTATTCCATCGTCCCGATGCGGATCCAACAGGACGCTATTCCGGGTCGTGACATCCCGATGTGGTTCATGCCGACCAAGGAACTCGAAACCTACGTGGTTTGTGGACAACTTTGTGGTGAGAACCACGCCAACATGCGTGGGGTGATGGAAGTGGTAAGCCAGAAGTCCTTCAGTTCTTGGGCTGCCGAGCAGAGTAAAGCTTCGCTAGAAAAGTCAAAAGAGGCACTTGAGGCTGAGAAGGCCGGACTCGCCAAGAACTAGTTCGTTATTTAGTTTTAGAAAGAACGGTCGGAGTGGGGACTCCGACCGTTTTATGTGGCGATTCAGGAGAATGCTTGTTTTACAGCACTTGACGTGGGTGCTACCTTGCCACTCATGAACAAGATCGCCGGCCTAATTTGTCTTCCGACCCTGATGCTTGTTTCTTGCTCGGACTTCCTCGCGGTGCCGACGATTAAGCCGAAGAGCCGAAAGTCATCAAAGTTCAGCGAAGGTGAAAACGGGGTGGGGGGAATTGGAGGAAATGCCAATGCGAAGATTAAAAAGGAAAGTGAGGATGTTGCTGTGGGAACGGCACCGGTGGCAGCCGGCTTTTTGCCCGATGAGGTAGGTGACAATGTGATCGCCGGCGGAATGAAGCTCCCATCGGACGAGGATTTTGACTGGGCTCCAATGGATTTGAAGACCGAATTCAAGCTTGGTGATAAATTTAAGAATCGTCCCAAAAAGAAAAGTGTTTGGCACCAGAGCTATCAGGACGCTAGGCGTGAATCCATGCGTGAAGGGAAGCCCTTGCTGATCTGGTTTACCAAGACCGGTAGTCCGGGGAGCCCCATGTGTGCTCGCCTGCAACGTGAAGTTTTTGCAAAGGCCGATTTTGAAAAATGGGCAAAAGAGGAACTCGTCCGTCTTAAGATTGATGCCACCGGAGGGAAGAGGGAGTTGGACGAGTTTGGACAATTGACCGGAACGGTCACGGCACGCCGGAAGTATGCCGAGCGTTTGAAAAAACAGTTCAATGTTCTCGGTTATCCGACTTTGATCGTCCTTCAACCTGATGGAGCGGTTTATACAAGAGAGAGAGGCTTTAGTCGGGGTGGTAAGAATGAACTTTGGGGGAAGCTGAAGAACGCAAGTTTAACAATCGATCACAATCACGGGATTTGGGAGCGGAAGATGGCGAAGAAGGGTTACCGGAAATGGCTGGGAACCAATGACGAGGTCGTTTTCGCAAAATTAACCCGCTATCATAACGGTAATCTCTGGCTCACCGAGCCTGATGGCAACGTAATCAAAACCTCACAGAAGAATCTCTCGAAGGATGACCGGGGATGGATCATCGCCGAGAAGGAGAAGAGGGGATTATAGATGTCGGCAGTTGATGGTGGTTGTTGTCTGAGACGAGCCAAGAAATGACGCTCTCCCGAGCGTCAGAGCCCAGAGATCCGTGATGTCTAGTCTACAGTCTTGGGTGCAACGTATTCACTGTTTAAACGCATTTCCGGTGCGTCCGAGGTTTTGCTGGAGACAGTTTCTTCTTGGTGAGCTGTGGAAGATCTAATTTGCGGTAATGCGAAGGAACATCTTGGGCGCATTGCCTTCGTAAGTGATGTTACGGAGGCTAAAGTCGGCCCCAAGGTCTGATTCACCATCGACAACTTCCAATTCAGTGCTGATCCAGTTTTGCAGGTCCGCGCTACGCTGTGCTTCAAAGGAGTAAGCGGGGTCGTTGATTCTCACGTTGATCGACACTGTCCCGGTAGTTGGGTCAAGTACAGTGACCGGTGCAACACCTGAATCCGCGGGGTTCCCGCCGAAGAGGTATTCTTCAAGATTGGAGAAGGTATCACCATCACTATCATCCCCGGGAAGAGCACCGGCCAATCCCAGATCGGAAAGGTAGGTCTCAAACGCGGACATGGTCTGAATGTAGGGGGTGAAATTCTGGGCTTGATCAAGTTGTGATCCAAGTGGAGCGAAGAGGTTCGGCGAGCCGAAGGTGGAACCGGACGACCCGTCGTCGTATCCGAGGACGGTGTCGGAAGCATCGTCAATCGGAGAGACCTGCGAGGAGGCGTCGTTCTCCAGTTCCAGGATTTCCGTACTTCCGACCCCATCGAGAGGTGCCACCCCTTCTCCGGCAGGCCCAAAAATGATTGTTCCTTCGGCATCTTTGAGGATAAAAGCAGTGTTGCTGGAGCTGATGCGAATATCGTCCAGGTTGGTTCCGGTGATGAAGCCCGGAGTTCCCAAATGAATGTTGGTCCAAGCGTAACCTTCGGTGGCGAGATTGTTGACGCGATTGATCTCGGTATCGAGACCTCCGGCCGCGGTATTCCGCTCGATGAACGTCAGCAAGGTTCCGTGGGCGACGGAGGACCAGGTTCCAGCATCGCTCAAAACAATAGTGGTGGACGGCACAAATTTACCGGATGGGGCAATCTGGCCAACTTCAATGGTCCAGTCGGTCAGGTTGATTGATCCGGGAGCGTCGTCACCAACCACGGCAAGTTCAAACCAGTTGCCACCGTTTCCGACGATCCGGCCAAAGTGGGAGTCCGCAGAGGCGGGAGCCCCGTCTTCATCAACGGCGGCAGTGCCATTGTTGAGGTAACGATCGGGTTCGACGGCATTGTATTCGTTGAGGATAACCGTCGGCGCGGGGTGGAGAACCTCGAGTTCAAAGACGAGATAGCTGATATTGTTGCTCGCGGCACCACTGTCGATTTCGATGGAGACTTCGTAAGTTCCCATGTCTGCTGTGGTCAGGGGCCGGTTGTTGGTCAGATTGAGGGTGGTGCCATCGGTCGTCATATCGATGAAGTCCGGCATGGTGAGGCTGGTCAAAGTGTGACCTGCATTTGAAAACGAAGCGTCTGCGTCATAGCCTCCTCTCACCGCTTTGGTTGTGGAAATCGGGCTGATCTGAGGTGGGCTGGTTAGTGCCAAAAATCCACTGAAACTCTGTTCGATGGTAGGAGTGCTCCAACGGTTGGGGCTGCCATAGCTGGAGGAATTGCCATCGTCGTAGTTAATATTCAGAGGGTTGGTTGAGGCCGCGGGGTTGGCTTCGAGGCGAAAAACCTCGCTGTCACCGACTGCGATTAGCTCGTCGCCAACTCCATTGTTGTTGGAGTCGGACAGAGCGATCGTTTCCCCTGACGGGCCGTAAATGATTTCACCAGCTGCGTTTTTCCAAACAAAACGGGTGTCATCACTGCCGATGGCTGAATTTGCCGGGTGGGTGCTATTGGCCTGATCAATGAGGATCGCATCATGCATCCAAATGTTGGTCCAAGCGTAGCCGTCGATATTGAGTCTGGAAGTCTGGTTGAAGCTTGTCCCTAGATGGCGATTCCCTTCGGAGAAGGTGAGGATAGTTCCTGCTGGAATGGTTCCAAGTGCAACATGATCCGAAAGTTTCAGAGTTTGGGTGCTGTCATCATTGGTGATTTCGAGGGTCCATCCCCGGATGTCCGATGCCTGCGTGACCACGAATTCCACCCATGCTCCTCCATTGCCCTCGATCCGGGCAAAAAAGGGATCAAAGGGAGCTCCAGGATCAAGTTCATCGCCGCCGCCAAGGTATTCTTCGGCATTCACTCCATTATATTCGTTCAGAATAATCGGGGTCAGCGTAGGCAGGACATTGATTTGATAGGTTTGTGACTCCGAGCGATCGGTGTTGTCGGTGGCGATGACCTGGAAGGTATGCGAACCGATATCATCGGTGGTCGGAGTGCCGGTGAAGCGGCCCACGCCATTTCCCTGCGGAACCAGATCGAGCCATGCCGGAGGGTTGGACAAGGAAAGGGTAATGGAATCGCCCGGGTTGGGATCTACCGAACGAACACGGTATTCCGATACCAAGAGCGAGGAACCCGCGACAACGGCAGTTTGGAACGGGGTCACAAAAAACGGGGGAAGGGGGGGCGGAACGTCCGTGGAAATTCCCGGTGACGCAACGTCCTCGCTGGGATCATCACTTTCGTAGGCTCCGAGAACGCCATTGCTGCTCAGCCCGCCGGGGACGGATTGGCCATCATTGTATTTGGCAAAGCTGAAGCCCTCGGTTGCTGTTCCGAAAATGAAGCGATCCACCAATCCACCGCCGTTGTTATAAAGGTTTACTTCATCTCCTCCTGCTCCGAGACCGGGATAGTTGGCCAGTCCCGCAACGATTCGAATGGCGGGATCGAGGTTCCAGAGAGTACGAAAGGTGGCTGCGGAGGATTCGTCGAGGACGATCATAGATGCTCCGGGCTGCAAATTGTAGGAAGGCAGGCTGCTGGAGGCTCCGGCGTTGCGATCATCGTCGTCAAAGCTGTAGTTGGCCACGTTGACGGCAACTGCTCCGGTATTTGTGATTTCAAACCAGTCTCCATTGGCTCCGGTGTTGGAATGATTGCTGTCCGACATGACCTCGGTAATTCTCAGCTGGGCGCTGAGTGGCAGTGCGAGTGCGGAAAGAAGTGTGAAAGTGTGTTTCATACGTTTGTTGGCGGAAAGATAGGTTTTCTTAGTGCAAGGGAAAGAGGAAAGAATTTTGTCGGATTTGCGGGGTGATTTGAGGTTGTGACTTCCTGTGGGTTGGGGGAATGTCGCACATGACAGTTGCATTCGCATCCCTCGGGACAGGTTTAATAGTCGGCCTGATTTTCACTGCTCTCAAGTTGCCGCTTCCAGCGCCGCCCTTTTTTTCGGGTGTGATGGGTATCGTGGGGATCTGGGGAGGAAGCAAATTGTGGCCCCTCATTGAGCAAACCTTCAACCGCTAGGCAGAATGCTACCTCAGGAAATCATTCGCAAAAAGCGGGACGGGCAGGCTCTGACAGGAGAAGAAATTGCGTTTTTCGCCCGGGGAATCGGCGATCAGTCGATCTCAGAGGGGCAGATCGCGGCTTTCGCGATGGCGGTCTTTTTCCAGGGGATGACGCTTGATGAGCGGGTTGCCCTGACCGAGGGCATGCGGGATTCAGGGGAAACCCTTTCATGGGAAGATCTGGATGGTCCCGCGATCGACAAGCATTCGACCGGCGGGGTGGGCGATAATGTTTCACTAATGCTTGGGCCTTTGGTGGCAGCTTGTGGGGGATACGTGCCCATGATTTCGGGGCGGGGCCTCGGGCATACCGGGGGGACTTTGGACAAGCTCGATAGTATTCCGGGATATCAGACGATGCCATCCAACGCGCTTTTTCGGAAGGTCGTGAAGGACTGCGGGGTCGCCATCATCGGTCAAACCGCGTCTCTCGCTCCGGCCGATAAGCGATTTTACGCCACCCGAGATATCACCGCGACGGTGGAGTCGCTCGATTTGATAACGGCTTCGATTCTTTCCAAAAAGCTGGCTGCGGGACTGGAAGCCCTTGTCATGGATGTCAAAACCGGGAGCGGAGCCTTTATGAAGGATTATCCTGATTCACTGGCACTTGCCGAAAGTATTGTGAGCGTCTCCAATGGAGCAGAGGTCAAGACGAGTGCCTTGGTGACTGATATGAACGAGTCGCTGGCCGGGACCGCGGGCAATGCCCTTGAAGTGTTGGATGCGGTAAAATTTTTGCGAGGGGAGGGTGATCGTTCGCGGCTTGAAACCGTTGTGATGAGTCTTTCGGCCGAGTTATTGGTGCTGGGAGGCTTGGCGAAGGATCGTGATCAGGCGCGTCGTGATCTGAGGAGGGCTTTGGACTCCGGAAAAGCGGCCCAGATCTTTGGCCAAATGGTCGAGGGATTGGGTGGGCCGGGCGATTTTGTGGAAGAGCCCGAGAAATATCTGCCGAAGGCAGAGGTTATCATTGAGGTGAAATCCGCCGGGAGTGGCTGGGTGGATCAGATCGAGACCCGCGAGCTTGGAATGGCAGTGGTGGAGCTGGGTGGCGGGAGACGTCTCGCGGAGGATGGCATCGACTATGCCGTCGGTTTGTCGGAGCTACCCCAACTTGGTCAGCAAGTCTCAGGGGGTGATTGTCTTGCCTTGGTTCATGCCCGGTCGAACGAAGAGGCTGAATTGGCGGTCTCGAAGGTTCAGGCTGCAGTAACCCTGAGCGATGCTCCCTCCAGCGGGCAGCCGGTGGTTTACGAAGTCGTCGAAGGATGATGCCCAAAAAAAGACCGCAGGTTAAACCTGCGGTCTTGAAAGTTTAGGAGAGTCGCTTGAATTTACTCAGCGTAAGCTGGGGCGCCGTGTTCGGCAATGTCAAGACCTTCAGCTTCTTCTTCAGCGTCAACGCGGACTCCCATGACCATTTTCAGGATGAAGAAGACAACGAACGAGAAGACAAAGGCGAAGATGCAGACCGAAGCGATACCGGTGAGCTGAACGATGAGATCGCCGCCACCGAAGATAGCCACTGCAAGCGTTCCCCAGATTCCGCAGACTCCGTGAACCGAGATCGCACCAACTGGGTCGTCGATCTTGATCTTGTCCAGGAAGAGGATGGAAACAACGACCAGTCCACCGGCGATGAGTCCCACAAAGACTGAAGAAGTGGTTCCGATGACATCGGGGCCAGCGGTGATGCCGACGAGACCAGCAAGGAAGCCGTTCAGGGCCATCGAGAGGTCTGGCTTTTTAAGCATTCCCCAACCAACGAGGATTGAGCCAATTGCACCTCCAGCAGCCGCGAGTGCAGTCGTGGTCACCACGTAGGCGACAGATGCGGATTCAGCGGAAAGGACGGATCCACCGTTGAAACCGAACCATCCGAAGAAGAGAAGGAAGACACCAATTGCTGCCATTGGCATGCTGTGCCCGAGAATTGGCTTAACACCGTTTGCGGTGTATTTGCCGGCACGAGGTCCCAGAACGATAACGCATGCGAGAGCTGCGAATCCACCGAAGGCGTGAACCACAGTCGATCCAGCAAAGTCAGCGAAGCCCATGCCGCTGAGGAAACCACCGCCCCAGTGCCATGAACCGGCCCAAGGATAAGCGATACCGACCAAGATGACGGAGAAGATCATGAAGCTGGTAAGCTTCACTCGCTCAGCAACTGCACCGGAAACGATGGTAGCCGCCGTTGCAGCAAACATTCCCTGGAAGAGGAAGTCGGTCCAGACCGAGTAGGCCTCATAGTAGAGATTCGTCTCCATAAGGAGCTTTTGATCGGCAGCGTGGCCGACAGCGCTTCCCATTGCGAAGAAGCCATTGAAGTCGCCAGGGTAATGAGCGTTGAATCCCCAGAAGTAATAGGTGAGAAGGCCGATCGAGATGATCCAGCAGTTCTTGAAGAGGATGTTTACAACGTTCTTCTTCTGGCAAAGACCTGATTCCAAGGTGCAGAAACCAAGGTGCATCAGGAAAACCAGGAATGCAGCGATGAGAACCCAGATGTTATCGATCAGGAACTGCGTGTAGAGGCTGGTCGACTTCCAGACATTGTCATAAAGAGCTGCGTTACCAGCTTCGCCGGTTCCAGTCAGCTTTTCTTTGGCCGCATCACCGGTCTCTTCATCACCGACAGCGTCACTGATAGTAGCCCAGACGGTGTTGGCATCGTCGGTAACGTAGTCTTCCCAAGCAGGTGCCTTGTCTTCATCATCGCCAGCTTCCTCCGCCGCTTTGACGAACTCTTCCGTCTTCGAGATGATGGAATCGAAGTCCATCGCCGCATTTGCTGCGCCGAATCCGGCGAAGAAAGTGACTACTAGAGTCAGTAGCCATGCCTTTGTCATTTTTTGTGTTAGCTTTCGCATTTTTTTTTTGGTTCTCGTTGAACTCCCGTGACTGAGCAACGGATGTGCCACGATGCGATGAGTGTAATTCATACTTGGCATGAAGGGTGCTTCACGGGTGCTCCCAGCCAGATGGTTTGGGGCACAATCTGACAAATTATGACGAAATTCCGCTATTCTACGAAAACCTTCGGAGCATTCCTTGCGATGCTATTCCTTAGCTCGGGGTCTCTTTGGGCTCAGGGGGAGACTCCAATCGACACCGGTAACACCGCCTGGATGATTACCTCCACCGTTCTGGTGCTTATGATGACCCTGCCCGGGCTTGCGCTTTTTTATGGCGGTTTGGTGAGGGCTAAAAACGTCCTCTCGGTGCTGATGCACTGCTATGCGATCGCAGCTCTGGCTTCGGTGATGTGGGTGGCTTTCCTTTATACCATGGCCTTTGATTCCGGAGAGTCAGGATGGTTGGGTGGATTCAGTCACGCCTTTTTGAATGGAGTGGAGGGAAGCAATGGAAATGGCGTTCCAAACACGGTCTTTGTGATGTTCCAAATGACTTTTGCGATCATTACCCCGGGGTTGATCGTGGGCGCTTTTGTGGAGCGGATGAAGTTTGTGGCGGTGATGGTCTTTACCGCGTTGTGGCTGACGCTGGTCTATGCTCCTGCCGTTTATTGGGTGTGGGCTGATGGCGGCATCATGCTGGGTTGGGGTGCCATTGACCTTGCGGGAGGAATTGTGGTTCACGCGACGGCTGGAGTTTCAGCTCTCGTTTTAGCGAAGATGATCGGGCCTCGTCAGGGGTTTCCCAAGAACCTCCACCCGCCGCATAGTCCGGGT
>CBFHQJ010000143.1:0-9899 GCA_965657795.1 Akkermansiaceae bacterium | reverse complement strand
GTTCTTACCGGCTTTTCGTGCACCATTCTTGCCACCGCCAAGCGATGCAAATAAGCCGCAATTCAAGCGGCGCGTCGACGCCTCATTAGAGACTCGATCTGCGGATACGCCATCATGTTTGAGTCTATTCTTCCTTGCTCCTTCCTTTCCAAAATCGACCCCACCAAGCGTCAACGTAGCTTCGGTCATATCCCGGTTTTCTGGGCATGGCTTGCCCAACTTCTCGAAGCCAATGCAAGCTGCACCAAAGGTCTCAGCCTCATTCAATCTTGGTGCCGAGTCCTCAAACTTCCAGTTCCCGGAAGTGATACCAGCCCATATTGCCGGGCGCGAAATCGAATCAAAGAAAGCTTTCTCATTCAGATTGATTAAAAAATCAGGCAAGCCCTTGACGCGCGAATCGACCCCAGGAACCTTTGGCGTGGTCACGCTCTCAAAGCGATCGACGGGACCAAAGTCACCCTCGTCGATACTTTAAAAAACCAAGAAACCTATCCTCAACACAGCAGTCAAAAAGAAGGCTGCGGCTTCCCCATCATGGGCATCGTAGGAATGGTAAACCTCAGCCACGGTGGCGTGGAAGGATTCCAAACCTGCGGCTTTCGAAAGCACGATGCCCGTGTCGCTCCGAGCCTCCTGAAACATATCGAGGAAGGCTACATTATCCTGGGTGACCGGGCCTTTTGTTCTTACGAATTTAGCACCCGAATCATCGCCGAAAGAAAGGGTCACACCATCATGCGACTGCATCAAGCCCGGCACCGCAAACTCGACTGGCGCAAAGGGAAGAAGATCAGCCCAAACGAGCGACTCATCACCTGGACAAAGCCAGCCAAGCAGCCCGAAGGAAGCGAACTCACCATCAAAGAATGGGAAGCTCTGCCCGACACTCTCACCCTGCGTTACATCAAATTGGGCTATGAAAATCGAACGGGCGAAAAAGCAGCTCTCGTCGTTGTGACCGACCTTCTGGATCCCATCAAATACCCCGCTGAAGAAGTCGCCGACCTCTACATGGAACGTTGGCAAATCGAAGTGAAATTTCGTGACCTCAAGACAACTCTCGGCATGGAAAATTTCGCCGTCAAAACACCGGAAATGGCACACAAAACCCTCTGGATGATGATCATTGCCCACAACCTATTGCGCGCTGTCATGCAAGAGGCCGCTCATCAAGTTGGGAAGAAGGTGCATGAAATGAGCGTCAAAGCGACCCAATGCACCCTGACAAGTGGTCATGAAACCTTCCGCCTCGTGACCGGAAGGCCACGGCTCAAGATAGAGCTTTACGAGAAGTTCCTCGAAACGTGCGCTGAGCATACTTTGGATATCCGCCCCTTCCGTCGAGAACCGCGTGCGACCAAGCGCCGGCCAAAGAACTACCAACTTCTGACAAGCCACCGCCACACCTTCAAGGAAGTCCAGCACCGCTCAACCGCCTACCGTAAGAAGGCCGCTTAAGGTCGTGCCATTCGTGCCTGGCCCACTCGTCTTTGCCGAAATAGGACGTCCGGGCTCCGGTCGCGAGGACAAGGCTGTCGTAAGAATAGTCACCATTTTGGGTAATGACGGTCTTTTTGGCGTCGTCGATTTGAGTGACCTTATCGAGAAGAACCGAGACGTTTTGAACATCGTCGAGGATAGCGCGGAGGGAGCGGGCAATCTCGACCGCCGAAAGCGAGGCAGTCGCCACTTGATAAAGGAGTGGTTGGAAAAGGTGGTGATTCTGACGATCAATCAAAGTGACCTCGAAACGGTCGTCATTGGCGAGGGACTTGGCGCAGTTAAGTCCTGCGAATCCTCCTCCGATAGTGACGACGCGATGCTTTGATTTCATGGGCGCAAGGTAGGGGAGAAGGGGTATTTCACCATGTCCAATTTGAGGGGGCGAAGTCTTTCGCTTGCGGGGGTGCAGATCGGCTGTCAGTGTTACGCCATGAATTCGATTGCTCACCTGATCCGGTTTTGGATCCTGATGGCCGTTCTCGGGTCATCGGCGTCCGGCGCTGACGACCCTCCGCTGTTTTACCCGTTCAAAGTCACGATCGGGGAGCAGGAAGCTAAAATGAAGGACCCCGGTGGTTTGTTTACGATCATTGAGAAGCCGGTGAAAGCCGGTGATCTTCTCAAGATCGACAAGGAGGCGGACTTTCTTATCGCTAATGCCTGTCCCTGCAAAGAGGACGGGACGATTCTAGAAGGGAATCACGTTATCGCGATTTACGCCCCCAAAGCCAAGTCATTACCATTGATCAGCACCTTGAAAAAAGAGCCGTTGAAGCCCGGAACCTACCTCATGAATGTGGTAGCTCACGGGAAGACTTCCCGTGTCGTTTTCACGATTGCCGATCCCAAGGGGAAACTGAAACTTCCCAAGGTCAGTGACATCATTAAGTTCTTGAAAGGCGACTCCTAGCAAGTCTTGAGTCAGGAGGAAAAACAGGTGCAGTGGGTTACCCGCGAAGCACCCGAAGGTTGGGAGAATCTGGTTCCGGAAGGAATGCCACAGATTCTTGGTCGTTTGCTTTCACAGAGAGGGGTCCGGCACGATGAGGTTGAGCGATTTTTACGCCCTCGTCTCGCTGAATTGACGGACCCTTTCGAAATCCCGGAGGTCGATCTCGCGGTTGAGCGCATCTTGCATGCAGTCGATTCGAAGGAACGAATTTGCATTTACGGGGATTATGATGTCGATGGCGTTAGCTCGATTGCGGTGCTCCGCACGACGCTTGAAGCTTATGGACTGGAGCCCTATTCATTCATCCCGCGCCGAAGTAGCGAGGGCTATGGACTAAGCGATGGAGGATTAGAGCGATGTCTCTCTGAGTGCGGTAGGCCCGGCCTCATGATCTCGGTTGATTGCGGCACTGTTTCGAATGAGGCGATCGCGATGCTTAAGAGCCAAGGGGTTGACACCGTGGTGGTCGATCACCATGAGATTGGTCCCGACGGACGCCCGGATTGCGTGGCCTTGGTAAATCCCAAGGCCTCGCGCGATCCCCGGGAGTATCTCTGCGCAGCGGGAGTCGTTTTTAAGCTGGCTCACGCCCTGCTGAAGAGGCGTCCGCTTGAGGGATTTGACCTCAAGTCGGTTCTTGATCTGGTGGCGGTTGCAACCATTTCAGACATCGTTCCCTTGGTCGATGAAAACCGCCTGTTGGTGAGACATGGGTTGCGGAGACTGGAAAATTCGGTGAGGCCCGGGCTTCGAGCTCTTTTGAAGCTGACCGGAACCGAGGGTAGGTTGAGCAGCGCTGATATTGGTTTCAGAATTGGACCGCGTCTTAATGCTGCAGGCCGGATGGACCAACCGGAGCAAGCTCTCGCTACTCTTATGACGGGATGCTCGAATGAAGCTCTCGATCTGGCAGACAAGTTGGAGAATTTTAACCGGAACCGTCAACGGCTTGAGCAGGCAATTTTCGCCGAAGCGATGGCCATGCTCAAGGAAAGTTCCAACGATCCGGTGATTGTGGTGGGTTCGCGAGCCTGGCATGCCGGAGTGGTTGGGATCGTGGCCTCTCGATTAATGCGGATGTATCATAAGCCGGTCTTCGTCATTTCCATTGATGAAAATGGAGTTGGCAAAGGGAGTGGCCGGAGCATCGCTGGCATTTCGTTGGTCGAGGCGATTGGGGCATGTCGCGAACACTTGATTGCGGGAGGTGGTCACCACATGGCAGCAGGTTTAAGTATCCATGAGGATTCGATTGATGCTTTCCGCGAGGGCTTCGTCAAGTTTGTCAGCGAAACCTGTGGAGGGAAGGACCTCTCTGCCAAAGTTCACGTTGATGCCGAGGTTGAGCTTGGTGAACTGTCGCTTGATTTTCTGGCGAGCTATGAGCTTCTCCAGCCCTTTGGCAGTTCCAATCCACAACCGATTTTTATGGCTCGCGACGTTTGGCTGACCGAACCGCCAAGGCGATTGAAGAATAACCATTTACGATTGTTTTTACGCCAAGGCTACGACGAACGTGACGCGATTTTTTTCGGTGGTGGTGCCAACGAACTGCCCGATCCTCCCTGGGACATTGCCTTTACGGTTGATCGAAATGTCTTTCGTGGTCGGGTCAGCGTGCAGATTAGCATTCAGAATGTGAGGGCTGCGGCCGGGAGTGGAAATGAAGGCGAATGACTCGCTTCTGGAGCTGCCTGGCGTTCGCGGCCGTGATCTCGAAGCGCTGAAGGTCGGGGGAATTGAGAGGGTGGCTGATCTTCTTGATTGGCTGCCCAAGCGTTACGAAGACCGTCGTCGATTCGATGCCTTTCCGGTGCAAGCTGGGGGCGGCTCGGTTTGCCTGCGTGGTCTGGTGATCGATACCCAGCGCAAGGGATTTGGCGGGAAGGGATTTTATGAGGCGGTGATCGAGGATCATGCGGGCGGAGGATTCTCACGGATCACTTGTCGTTGGTTCAATATGCCCTTTCTCCAGAAGGTAATCGCGGCCGGACACGAGGTCGTCCTTTACGGAAGACCGAAGGGAAGTGGTGGGAAGTTGGTCATAGATCACCCTGAGTTCGAAGTCGTATCGGACGAGAGGCAGAGCGTTCACCTCGAGCGGATTGTTCCTGTCTACAAGAACGTCAGTGGAATTCCGCAGCGACGATTACGGGAGGCGATTTTCACTGCACTCGAGCTCGTGGACGGCAGCTCTCTGGTCCCGATCCATGACGTCGATCCAACCTACCCGAGAATTGAAGCATTCCGAGAAGCTCATTTCCCGGGTGAATTGACACAGGTGGATGCTGCGAGGCGATACTTTGCTAAGGAGGAATTTTTCCTTCAGCAGTTACGGGTGGTTTGGCGGCGTGCTCGTCATGCTGATTTAAGCGGGCGGGTTCTCGGGAAACGAACAGCCCTGCTGACCGATTTTTATCATTCCCTGCCCTTCGATTTGACCGGGGCTCAGAAACGCAGTGTGAAGGAAATTATCGGTGACATGCGGGTGCAGCGCCCGATGAATCGCTTGCTTCAAGGGGACGTGGGAAGCGGTAAAACTTTCGTGGCGATGTGCGCAATGCTCCTTGCGGTTGATTCAGGTTGTCAGGCAGCCCTGATGGCACCCACGCAAATTTTGGCGGAGCAGCATCACCTGACATTCTCGAAATGGCTTGCGCCACTAGGGATCACGGTCGGCCTGGCCACGGCGGACCGGCGGGAAGAGGTGAACGATGCTCAAATTATCATCGGAACACATGCTCTTCTTTATGACAGGGTGGAGTTCGATGACCTCGGTCTCGTGGTAATCGATGAACAGCATAAGTTCGGAGTGGCCCAGCGCGGAACACTCATCCAACGAGGTGTAATGCCCGACGTTCTCGTCATGACAGCGACTCCGATTCCCCGGACTTTGACTCTCACCATTTATGGTGATCTGGATGTTTCTATTCTTGATGAGTTGCCTGCCGGACGAGGAAAGATCATTTCAGGGGTACGGGTGAAACCCAAAGTCAGCGAGATGACGAAATTCCTCATCGAGCAACTTGGAGAAGGTCGTCAGGCTTACCTTGTCTACCCACTCGTCGAAGAAAGCGAATCAGTGAAAGCAGCCTCCGTGGTGGAGGAACACCCCAAGTGGCAGAAGCGGTTCAAGAACTTCGAAGTTGAGTTGTTGCACGGTAAGATGCCGCCTGAGGAAAAGGAGGCGGTGATGACTCGTTTTCGGGATTACAAGTCAGAGGTTTTGGTTTCGACAACGGTGATCGAGGTCGGCGTAGATGTTCCAAATGCAAATGTCATGGTAATTTTTAATGCCGAACGATTTGGCTTGGCGCAGTTGCACCAGTTACGGGGACGAATCGGGAGGGGGGAGCACAAGAGCTATTGTATCCTTGTAACCGATGGCAAGAACCCCGAGGCGCTTGAGAAACTGAACATTCTAGCGGGAACGATCGATGGCTTCAAAATCGCAGAAGAAGATCTGCGATTGCGAGGGCCTGGAGAGGTCTTGGGAACACAACAGAGCGGGGTGGGCGGATTACGATTTGTGGAATTTCTAGCGGATACTTCGCTGATTCGGGAAGCGCGGGAAGTTGCCGAAGAGTTGTTGCGTGATGATCCGGGCCTTCAACAAAATGCTCATCTTAAAGCCTGGCTGCTGCAGCAGGCCGACGTTGCAAGCCAATAGTCACTGGTGCCGCCGAGCACGGATCGCGGTGATCTTCCAATCCCCTTTGAGTTCGAGATCGAAGACCAGTTTCCACGCTTCCGTTTTCCGTTCCTGAAGAGGGGCTGCCATCGTAATCTCTGCGATTCGAGTGAGCTGGGCCTTGTCCTTGATGACTTTGACCTCTTGCTCGAGCGATTTGAATTCCCGCTCCGAAGTCATGTTGTGGAGAAGATCGAGTCGGCTGCATAGGGTGTTGAAGGCCATTTCGTCCGGCACCTGGATGTTGAACGGAAGCTCGGAGACCTTGAGTTTAATCGACTCTCTGGTGGTCGCGCGAACGGCTTCATGGACGTCATCCCGGCTGCGCAGCTTGGTGCTGTCATACTCAACAGCCCCGATGAATTGATCGACTACCCTGCTGATTTTTTGCTCGGGCTGGTTGTAGTACCAGACGGATCCGCCGCCGACGGCGATTAAAATAAGGGCGATGAGAGTGAGTCGGGTCTTCATGGAAAACTATCGATTAGGAGCAAGTTGGAAGGTGAATCCTTTAAGATACTCTGTTTCGGGCAAGGTTGCAATAATGGGGTGATCAAGGCGTTGGGAATGGCTGTCGATCATCCGCAAAGTTCGCTTACCGTCAACGGCAGCGCTCTTCACGCTATCGAGAAAGAGTTCGCGGGTTGCGTGATGGGAACAGCAGAATGTCGCGAGAATTCCGCTTTGGTTCAACATGCTGAGGGCCCTGAGATGGATTTCCTTGTATCCACGCATGGCGTCCTTAACGGTCTTCTTATTCCGGGTGAAGGATGGGGGATCGAGAATAATGAGATCGTAAGTTTCATCGTGCTTCCTTAGAAAATCGAAGGCGTTTGCGGTGATGGTCTCAACTTGCACGCCGGTAAGTTCAGCATTTTTGGCGGTAGCGGCAGTGGCCTCTTCAGAAATATCAACCGCACGAACCGATTCGGCTCCGGCAAGAGCGCAGGCCAAACTAAATCCGCCCTGATTGCAGAAGACATCGAGGACTTTTTTCCCGGGAGCGAGGCAGGCGACTCGCTGGTAACTGTCCATGATGTCGAGATAGAGTCCCGTTTTTTGACCATTGGCCGGGTCGATTTCGAAGACTGAATCCTGGTGTTTGACCGTGAAGGGCTCCGGTTGATCCCCGTGCACCATTTTAATTTCCTCCTCGAGTCCTTCCGGACGCCGCATTGAGGAGTCATTCCGCAGGGTGATCGATTTAGGTGAGAGAAGTTGGACCAGACTGCTGACGATGAGATCTTTACGCTGATCCATTGCAAGGGTGGTGGTTTGCAGTACGAGATGCTCCCCGTATTGATCAACGATGATCCCGGGAAGACCGTCTGATTCGCTCCAAATCAGCCGGCGAAGCTCTTTGCCTATCGCGAGGGAGTCTCGATAATCAATGGCCTGGCCCAGGCGACGCAGGAAAAACTCTTCATCGAGCTTCTGTTTTCTGCGGGATATCCGGCGTGCGACAATTTGGGATTGCGGATTGTAGATCGCGACTCCCAGCGGCCGATCTTTGAAGTCCTTAAGCGTGACAAGGTCGCCGGGCTCGGGATTTCCGAAGGTTTTCTGGATTTCCGACGAATAGACCCACTCGTGACCGTGGAAGATACGCGAGCGGGGTTTGATGATGAGGCCTGGCATGGAGTGAGAAAAGGCCAGGCAGGAGAAGAGATCAAGACATGGCGTTCCTTTTCGCTTGAACATCCGGTCGATGGGGCCTAACTCCCTCCCGAACTTAATCCTATGGGTCAGAATCTTAAAACTCGCCAGAAGCGCCGCCGCAGAAAACTTTATCTGAAGCGGAAAAACGAACGTATCAAAGCCGGAGCCTCCGCCAAACCAGCCAAGGCTGACAAGCCAGCGAAGAAGGCCGCCAAGAAGACTGCCAAAAAAGCAGCAAAGAAGGCCGCTAAAAAGGTGGCAAAGAAGGCCGCCAAGCCAAAGGCAGAGGATCCCAAGACCGAAGAGCCAAAGACTGAAGAGCTCAAAGTCGAGGAAACTCCCGCCGCAGAGGCAAAGGATTCTTCCGGCGAAGAGAAGTAAATTCTCCGCCAAGATCATTTTGCAAAACCTGCCGGGCCCAGGCCCGGCAGGTTTTTCTTTTTCTATCTGTGTTATTGAGGGATTCTATCAATGTGATCAGATCGATTATCGCAATGTCCTGGGGGATGCTCATTTTGGCAGGCTGCAAAAATGAGGAGGTCGTTGAGAAAGGTGCTCCTTTCCCCGCAGTTGAAAAGATTTCGCTTTTGGTGATTCATCACAAAAAGAACGGAGAACTCATTCACTATCTGGCTCTGAAGGATGTTCCCGAGGAATTGCAAATGGTGATCAAGCCAAAGGATGGGGATGAAGAAGTCTTTGTGACAGTTCTTGGAAAAAAGAGACATGCTTTGTTGAAGCGGAGTCTCTCGATCTCCAGCAGAGTTGGGGAGGCTTCCCTTGGTAAGGTGACTGTGATTGTGGAAAATGGGTTGGCGATTAGCATCGATGGTAATGGATTCCATAGCCCGGCCTTGGTTTCCGAAGCAACGCTGGAAGAAATTGATGAGGATCTTGCCGCTGGGAAGATGTCTTCGGAGGGGGCATCGACAATTACGATTACCAAGGAGGAGGGGACCTAAGCTTGGCCTAAGCGATCTCACCAAACCCTGATAGACGCTGCGCACAAAGTTTCACCGGAGAATTTTGTCATTCCAGATGAAGGATGATCAGGGTAATTTATGAAGGGTTTGAATGACAAATGTTGTTCCCTCACATTCTGCACCCCCCTGTAAAATGAAGTTCCTCCTGAATACTCTATTGGCTTTATTGGTGACCTCACACGGATTTTCGCAAGGTTCGGAGCCACCGGAGATCACTTCAATTTCAATCACGCCCAGTGTTGATGTCACCTCGGGAGATCAGACGATCACCGCCACGATTCAGGTTATAGACAATGAACTGGGCTTTGATTTTGGAAATCTTTTCCTCTATCGAGCCGATGGCAATTTTGTCAGTTCCCATGGGATGGGGGCTTCGCAGCTGGTCTCGGGAGATACATTTGATGGCACCTATGAAGTCGAGATGACCATTCCTCAATATGCTCCCGGAGGCACTTGGGGGGCAGGCTTTTGTAGCCAATGAAGAAGGGGTCGAAAGAAATTACGGTGGGGCGTCCGAGCCTTTCCCCATACCATCAGATGCAACCTTCACGGTGGTCAATTCAGGCTTAGTCGACTCCACTGGTCCGGCGGTTGTTTCGGTGAGTGTCTCGCCCGACACCATCGACACCGGGATCATCGGCCAGACGGTGGAAATCACCCTCAATATTACGGACGCCCTAAGTGGATTGCGTTCAGCTTCGCTGTCTTTCATTAACCTGGAATCCAATGCCGTGAACAGCATCTCGGGATTTGTCTTTTTTACGCAAGCGACCAGCGGGGACTCCCAAGATGGAACCTACACCATTAATTCCACTATCCCTCAGGGAAGTCTGGATGGAACCTGGACCTTTGATATTTTCCTGTCGGACCAAGTCGGAAATCGCAGCACTGTGTCGTCTCCTGCTGGCGCAACCTTTGAAATCAGTAACAGCGCGAGTGGAGCACTGGGCGATCTTTCGGATGCAGGGGATGCCACTCAGTATGCTTGGAGCACGAGCGGTGATCAGGAATGGTTTAGTCAGTCTGCGGAGAGTAACGATGGCGTCGATGCCGCTCAGAGCGGAGCCATTGGTAATGATGAGAGCAGTGAGATGGGGTTGGAAAGTCG
>CBFHQJ010000142.1:0-10114 GCA_965657795.1 Akkermansiaceae bacterium | reverse complement strand
TCTTTTATGAGGCAATGGGGACTTCTCCCGTCCAATCGTCAATCCCGTAGGGTGTCCTCTTTTGTGAGGCAACACGCTGGTGAAAATAGGAGTCTTCTCTCCTTGAGGTGAGGGTGGAATTATGGTTTGTTTGAATTCCGCAAAGGTGCAGATTATGAAGTTCACAAAATCAAGCAGATTGGCAGCAGTTTTATTTTTATCAGCGAGTATGGTGAAAGCGGATACTCTAAGTTTTAAGTTTCAGGATACCGACGATGTCCCGTTTGGTTCCGATATCGTGGCGGGAGCGCCGGACTACGCGGCAGCAAACTGGAATTTTCTTCAGACCGATTGGTCAGGCAACGCAGAGAACGATGCCGTTTTTGGAGACATTAAGAATGCCGGAGGAGTGGCAACAAATAGTTTGGCGGGAATCAACTACGGCGTCAATATCGATCCGGTCCATTACGATTCAAGAAATACCTGGCGGTCGGGTGCAGGTAATGCCGATGCCAACGCGACATTGATGAACGGCTACCTTGACGATGGGAATGACAATCAGCCTTATGTGAATTTCTCCCTGAACGCAGGTGCATTGCCGGTCTATTCAGTGGTCGTATATGTTCATGGCGATGGTGTGAATGGGCCGGTGGGGCGCTACTGGATCGAGGAATGGACGGACCCTTTGGCTGAAGGCGTGCCGATCACAGATCAGGTGGCCATCCAGGCCAATGAGTATGCTGGGACCTTTATTCAGGCTGGAAGTGACTTCCCGCAAACGGATACGCCGACGAATGTAGATGAGGCGACGGGCAACTATATTGTGTTCTCTGGACTGACTGCGCGAAACTTCCGGGTGCGCGCCGCGGGAAATGATGATCCCGAAGGTGCCGGGCGGGGGCCTTTGAATGCGATCCAAATTCTCGATGACGTTGATGATCCCAGCGGTGACAACGACAACGATGGTCTTTTGAATGGTTGGGAGGTCAGTTTTGGGCTCGATCCCGACAGCGACCAAGGCGACGACGGCGCTGATGGTGATCAGGATGGAGACAACCTTACCAATTTGGAGGAGCAAGCTGGTGGAACCAGTCCGATTCTGGCGGATTCTGATGACGATGGCTTGAATGATGATGTCGAAACAGGAACTGGGACCTTCGTGGATCTTACCAATACCGGAACGGATCCGCTCGACAGCGATACTGACGATGACGGTCTTCTTGATGGTGCCGAAGACGCCAGCGGAACTTTCGTTGATGAAAACCAAGCGGGATCTGATCCCTTTGATGATGATACCGATGATGATGGATTCTCTGATGGCTATGAAGGAACCAATGGACTGAATCCCAACGACGATGGAACCATCGATGTGAACAATGGTCCTGCCGGTGACCCTGATTCCGATCAATCGACCAATCAGGCTGAGTTTGACCTTGGAACAGACCCTCAGAACGATGACACTGATGAAGACGGATTGCTGGATGGATACGAAAACAACACCGGAATCTGGGTCAGCGAGACCCAGACGGGGACTGATCCCCTCGATCCGGATACTGATGATGACACTCTGCTGGACGGAGTGGAAACAAACGATGGCGAGTTCGTTGACGCAGACGCCACAGGAACGGATCCACTTGCTCATGACAGTGATTCGGATGGCTATTTTGACGAACAGGAATTGAGAGCCAATACCGATCCCACCGACCCTTCAAGCCAGCCTGCCTTCTTCACGCCTCTCGGCTTCTGGTCCTTCGACGACCAGGGGGCGGCGACCACGGCGGATCTTTCTCCGAACGGGAATGATGGTTCTGTGATCGGGGGCGCAACCTATGTCGAAGGTCACTCCGGACTTCCCGGCGATTTTGCCATCGATTTGGATGGCGTGGATGATGCGGTGACAACGGCAATGAGCCTGAACAACATCGGGGAATTCACGATGGCAGGTTGGATTCGTTTCCCGATTGATCAGGGCGATCGGTCGGGACTCTTCGGTCAGAATGACATCCTTGAGTTTGGATTTACAACCGCTTCAAATGTCCACCTATGGTCAAATCCCGGAGGGGCGCTCGATACCGCGCTCTCTCCCTCCGACGATTGGGTTCATATCGCGTTTGTGGGTGATACCACCGGACGGACTATCTTCATCAACGGGCAACCGGCAGTGACCGGAGCGGCGGCAACTCCACTCAATGCTTCCAATTTCTTTTTCAATATTGGCGGAAGTGGAGTATTTGATGCGACCGGTAACTTTTTCCTGGGGCAGATCAACGACGTCGGGGTTTGGGAAACTTCCATGAGCCCCCAGCTGATTCAGGGGCTCGCGGACGGAACGATTTCACCGGTTCCGGGGCTTGGGGGAGGAGAGCTCGAGATATTGTCCTTCTCCAGGACCGGCGATCAACTCTCCTTCCTTGTGGGGGGGACTGTTGCCGGGGTCACTTACTCACTCGAAGAGTCGGATGGTTTGCTGGATCCATGGAGCGAGGTGAACGACTTCGTGGGTGCCCAGAGTGCGAATGAAACGAGTGTGAGTTTTGGGCTCTTCCCACCAGCCGCTCCCAAAAAGTTTTACCGGGTGCGTATCCTCGAGGACAACTAGAAGAAAATCTCTCAATAAACAAAAAAAACCGTGGAGGACAAATGAGTCCTTCACGGGGTCTTTTTTTGCAAGTTCTTTAGCTGCAAACTCCAAGATCGCGACCAACGGCGACAAAAGCCTCGAGAGCCTGATCGAGGTGATCCTTGGTGTGAGCGGCTGAGATCTGGGTGCGAATCCGGGCTTTCCCTTGCGGAACGACGGGGAAGAAGAAGCCGATCGCGTAGATGTTCTTTTCGAGAAGTTTCGCTGAAAATTGCTGGGACAATTCGGCATCGCCCAGCAGGACGGGGGAGATGGGATGTTCCTTGCCCAGGATTTCGAAGCCTGTCGAGGCAAGGTTGTCTCGGAAGTATTTCGTGTTGTCTTTGACCCGATCCGCGAGTTCGGTGGATGTGGTTAGGATCTCAAGGACTTTGAGTGAGGCCGCGACGATGGGAGGGGCGATGCTGTTTGAGAAGAGGTAGGGGCGCGACCGTTGGCGGAGGAGGTCGATGATTTCCTTCTTTCCTGAAGTGTAGCCACCGGAAGCTCCTCCGAGCGCTTTCCCCAGAGTTCCAGTGGTAAGGTCGATTTTACCCATGAGGCCGCAGTGCTCGTGCGTGCCGCGACCGGTGGCTCCGAGGAACCCGGTGGAGTGGCAATCGTCGAAGTGGACCAAGGCATTGTATTTTTCTGCGAGGGCGTGGATGCCAGCCAAATCGGCAATGACTCCATCCATCGAAAAGGAACCATCGGTGGTGATGAGCTTGTGGCGCGCTCCGGCGGAGTCGGCTTCTTGAAGTTGCTTTTCAAGATCAGCGAGGTCGTTGTTGGCGTAACGGAAGCGCTTGGCCTTGCACAGGCGGACGCCGTCGATGATCGAGGCGTGGTTGAGCGAGTCCGAGATGACGGCGTCGTCCGCGGTGAGAATCGTTTCAAAGAGCCCGCCGTTTGCATCAAAGCAAGAAGGGTAAAGGATGGTGTCTTCGGTGCCGAGGTATTCACTGAGTTTTTCCTCAAGCTGGCGGTGCAGGGTTTGTGTTCCGCAAATGAAACGGACCGACGCGAGCCCGAAGCCGTGGCTCGAAATCGCCGAACGCGCGGCTTCGCAAACCTCGGGGTGATTGGACAGACCAAGATAGTTGTTGGCGCACATGTTGATGACGCGGCGGCCATCTTCAAGGGTGATCTCAGAATCTTGGGCGGACGCGATCTGACGTTCGGATTTGTAGAGCCCGGCGGATTTGATTTCGTCGAGAGTCTCGGCGAGTTGGTTTTGAAACTGCGAAGTAAGCATGGGTTAAAATTGGTTTTTGGTTAGCCGAGGTCGGCCCAGTTTAGGAGGACCTTGCCACAAGAACCTTCGTTCATGGCAGAAAATCCCTTTTCGAAGTCGGTGTAGTCGAATCGATGTGTGATGATTGTTTCAATCTCGAGCCCGGATTGGATCATTGAAGTCATTTGATACCACGTATCATACATTTTTCGCCCGTAAATGCCCTGAATTGTCAGAGAGTTAAAAATGACCTGGTTCCAGTCGATGCCGATACCGGGCTCGGGAATTCCAAGCAGGGCGATTTGCCCGCCATGTCGCATATTGGCGATGAGATCGTTGAAGGCGTGCTTGTTGCCTGACATTTCGAGGCCCACATCGAAGCCTTCCGTCATGCCGAGATCGGTTTGCACATCGGGCAACTTTTCCTTGGTCACATCGACGGTGCGGGTGGCGCCCAGCTTTTCAGCGAGGGCAAGTCGTTTCGGGTTCAAATCAGTGACGACGACGTGTCGCGCACCGGCGTGCTTGGCGATGCCTGCCGCCATGCAGCCAATCGGTCCGGCTCCGGTGATCAGGACGTCTTCGCCAAGCAGCGGAAAGGCGAGGGCGGTGTGGGTGGCATTTCCGAAAGGATCGAAAATGGCCGCGCTGTCCTTGGAAACCTCGGGAGCAAGTTTCCAGACGTTGGTGGCGGGAAGCACCATGAACTCGGCAAACGCGCCGGGAGAGTTGACGCCAACTCCGCGGGTGTCCTTGCAGTAGTGGCGGCGTCCGGCGAGGCAATTTCGGCAACGTCCGCAGATCAGGTGTCCTTCGCCCGAAACAAGATCGCCGATCTTGAGATAATCGACATCACTCCCGAGTTCGACGATACGACCAACGAATTCATGCCCCACAACGAGTGGAACGGGAATCGTTTTTTGAGCCCAAGAATCCCAATTGTAGATGTGGAGATCAGTGCCGCAGATTCCGGTGCGATCAATTTGAATCAAGACATCGCGCGAGCCCGGGACGGGTTGCGGGACATCGGTGAGGGTGAGGCCGGGGGCGGCTTCGGATTTGACGAGAGCTTTCATTTACTGACCGAGCAAGTGAGTTCGCATGTTCTTGAGAACTTCGGCAAGGCGTTCCTTGTTTCCGCCGCCGACTTCGGCAGTCGCCCAGCCCGAGTACCCGATCTCATCGAGCGATTTTCGCACGGCAGGCCAGTCGACATCTCCTTCGCCAATCTTGCTGAAGCCGCTTTTGATTCCCCAGTCTTTGACATCAAGTTTTACGATGCGTCGTCCGAGGGTTTTAATCCACTCGGCTGGTTTGCCGAAACGTTGATGATTTCCAATGTCGAAGTAGGAACCGACCCAAGGTGAATCGATCTCATCGAGATAGTTTTTCAAGCGATCCGCGCTTTGGGTGTTGGGGCCTTTGGGATCATAGAACATCCCGTTCCAGACGTTCTCGATCAGAATGTGCATACCGAGCTTGGAGGCCAGGGGAAGGCACTTTTTAATTTCGATAATGGAGCGATCCCACGCTTCTTTTTGGGTGACTTTCCCTCCGGCAACTCCGGGGACGAGGAGAACGGAGGTTCCGCCGACTTGATGGACCTCCTTGAGCGAATTCTTCATAGCCTCGACGGCTTTGTCGCGCTCCTCTTCATTCGGCGAAGACATTTTGATGTTCCAGTGGCGCATATTGACGCCGCCGTGAATGGGAAGCTTGGTCTTTTTGGAGGCGGCAATGGCCTGTGCGATATCTGATCGGCCCGGAACGCTGAATTCAACGCCATCATATCCCAGGTCTTTGATGAGCTGATACTTTTCTTCAAGTGATCTCTTGCCGCCGATCATCCCGTCTTTGAGCGAGAGGTAGATTGGTGACTCTTTCTTGGAAGGAGCGGGCGCGGCGAGAACGGAGCCAATTGCTCCAGAAGCGGTAGTGAGGAAAGTGCGACGTTTCATGCAGGAACGATACCGGAACTTTTCCGGGATTACGAATTAGAAAACGCTTTTTTCATGCGTATTCTGTCCCTAGATGAAGCGACTGCTTTCCTTTTTATTTCTGCCCGTTTTGGCATCGGGTGATGTGACCTTTGAGAAGGAGATCAAGCCAATCCTTGAGGATTACTGCTTCGATTGCCATGGGGATGGCTCTTCGAAAGGGGACTTCTCGATGGATGACTATGACAATCTTTCTGGCCATCTGGATGACATCGACCATTGGCTGGCAGTCTGGCGCAATGTGCGATCGCAAATCATGCCTCCTCCGAAGAAGGATCAACCTGATCTCGCAGAGAAGCGGCAGCTTATGGGCTGGATCGAAAAGCGGGTCTTCAAACTGGATCCAAAAAACCCTGATCCGGGAAGAGTGACCATTCGGCGGTTGAACCGGGTTGAGTATTATTACACCATCAAAGATCTCCTCGGAGTGGAGTATGAGACCTGGGAGAATTTCCCGGCTGACGATACGGGATACGGATTTGATACCATCGGAGATGTCCTTTCAATTTCTCCGCTTCACATGGAGAAGTATCTCGAGGCAGCTTCGGCCATCGTTGAGAAGGCTCTGCCAAAAGGCGCTGCGATGCAGACTCCGGTCCGTGTTTTCGATGGGAATCGTTTCCGAAAAGACGGGGACGAAAAACAGCAATCGGACTGGTTGGAATTTAAGGATGACCGGAAGGTCTATCTGAAAGGCGATGCTCCGGCGAAAGGAGTTTATCAAGTCAATCTCGACTATGCGGTCCGTGGATCGGTTGCCGCGACTGATCAGAGCGCCCAACTTGAACTTTGGGTGAATGGTAAGAAGATCTCGGACCGCACCGTGGGGTGGGATCAACGTGATAAAATCACGATGGGCGGGCAGGCTGACCTGGTTAAAGGAAGCAATACCATCGAGGTGCGTCTGAGCCCTAAAAACCCGCCTGGCGACGGCCAGGGTAAGCAGTCGGCTGTTCTTAAGAAGGTGACGATCAAGGGGCCGCTTGACGGCAGCTATAAGGAATACCCTAAAGGTTATAGCATGATCATGGTCGATGGTCCGGCTCCGGAAGAGATGCGACAGCGGGAACTTTATGCCCGCAAGATCATGCGCAGCTTTGTCAGTCGCGCTTTTCGACGACCCCTCGACCGGGGCACGGTTGCGAGGTTGGTGACGATGGCGATGGAGGTGGATCAATCGCCCGGTCGTAGCTTTGAAGATGGCATCAAGCACGCTATGACCGCAGTGCTGGCTTCGCCTCGTTTCTTATTCCGCGCGGAAATCCAACCGGATCCGAATAACAGCGGGAAGACTGTTCTCCTCGACGAATACGCGCTGGCTGCCAGGCTTTCGTTTTTTCTCTGGAGTTCGGTTCCCGATGATGAATTGCTCAGTCTCGCCTTTAAAAAACAACTGCGCCAAAATCTCAGTGCTCAAATCGACCGGATGATTGCGAGCCCCAAGTCCCGCCGATTCGTGGACAATTTTGTGGGGCAATGGCTCCAGGCGAGGGATGTTGAAAATGTGGCCATCGATGCGGGCCGGGTGATCGGCACCAAGGATCAGCGGGTGGCGGATCGGGTTTTCAACGTGCGGCTTCGCAACGACATGAAGCAGGAGTCCGAGCTCTTCTTTGAATTTATTCTGAAGAATAACCGGCCTGCATCGGAGTTAATCTCGGCCCGCTACAGTTTCCTGAATGAGAGGCTTGCCAAGTTCTATGAAATCCCCGGCGTTCGTGGTGCCGAGCATCGTCTCGTTGACCTGCACGAACACCCGCAGCGTGGAGGTGTTTTAGGGCAGGGGACTTTTCTTTTGGTCACCTCTAATCCAACTCGTACTTCACCGGTAAAGCGCGGGCTTTTTGTCCTCGATAATATTTTAGGAACTCCTGCTCCGCCGGCTCCACCCGATGTCCCGGAATTGGAAGAGATTTCAGAACACAAGGGCAAGTCATTGACAATGCGTCAGATGATGGAAGTGCACCGTGAAAAGCCGATGTGTGCCAGTTGTCACAAGCGGATGGATCCGATTGGGCTGGGACTTGAGAATTTTAACGCCATCGGGCAATTCCGGAGCAAGGAATCAGGCCAACCCATCGATTCTTCGGGCGTGCTCATTACGGGCGAGAAGTTCAGCGATGTTGCTGCACTTAAGAATGTCCTGGCCGATGAACGCCGGGATGACTTTTACCGCTGCCTCAGTGAAAAGATCCTGACCTACGCGATTGGGCGGGGGCCGGAATACTTCGATGCGGTCACGATCGATGCGCTGGTCGATCAGCTGAATGAAGGGGAGGGAACTCTCAAAGAGCTTGTGGTCGCGATTATCAAGAGTGCCCCTTTTCAGAAGCGCCGCGGGGGATAGCGATGGAGGCTGTCTCCAGACTGCTTGTTTGGATACGTGCCGCAGGACCTGTTGACGCCCTGGAGAGCGTCACTCCGTTAAACCTGCGTGAGAAGACCGCTTGAATCACCGATCCGGTCAACCGGAGCTCCGGCTTCCTTCAGCATTCTCATGTAGAGGTTGTTGAGCGGAGTGTTATCCGGGATTTCGATATGACGTCCGGTCTGGAACTTTCCGCCCGCATTGCCAGCGAGAATGATGGGGAGGTCATCATGAGTGTGACGGTCGGCGTTGGAGATTCCACTTCCCCAGACAATCATGGAGTTGTGGAGGAGGGTATTTCCATCAACGTCTTCGGTCGACTTCATACGCTTCAGGAAGTAGGCGAGTTGTTGGGTGTAAAAGGTGTCGATCTTTGCGATCTTATCCATCTTATCCTGCGCCCTGCGGTGGTGGGAAAGACTGTGGTGACCTTCGTTAAACCCAAGGTTCGAAAAGCTTCGGTTGCTGCCGTCATGAGCGAGCAGGAATGAGGAGATGCGGGTTTGGTCTGTCTTGAAGGCCAGGAGTAACATGTCAAAGAGCAGGCGAATATGCTCCTGATATTCTCCCGGCACTCCTTCGTCGGGAGCATCAACTCCCGGGTTAGGCGGAGGGCCAAAGCTTTCCGCTTTTTCAATACGTCGCTCGATCTCACGTACCCCGGTCATGTATTCGTCAAGCTTGTTGCGGTCATTCCGGCCCAGCTGATTATTCATCGCCCTGGCATCATCCATTACGATATCGAGAATGGATCGCTGCTCAGCGCGCCGTTTGGCCAGGCCTTTCTGACGATCGTCGCTGGAGCCGCCTCCGAACAAGCGTTCGAAAACGAGGCGCGGATTCGACTCGGGAGTCATTGGCTGGGTCGCCGACCGCCAAGAGAGATTGTACTGGTATGCGCAAGAGTAACCTGAGTCACAGTTGCCCGACTTGCGAACGGCGTCGCAGGAAAGCTCGAGGGAAGGCAGGCGGGTTTCCGAGCCGATGTAGTTCGCGGCCATTTGGTCTGCCGAAACACCAAGTCGAATATCAGAACCGGCAGTCTTGCGAGGGCGTGCACCCGTGAGAAAAGTGGCACCGCCACGTGCGTGGTCGCCGGCGCCGTCGGGGCCGGCCCAGCCGTTGGCTTGTTCCAGTCCTTTGACGATTTGAAGGTCGTTCTTGAAGTCGTTGAGCGACTTCATCGATTCGTTAAATTTGAAATCCGTACCGGTTCCCTCGGGACGCCATTTCTCCATGATCACGCCGTTGGGGACGTAAAGATAGGCCATGCGGAGGGGCGCGCCGGTTGCGGTCACGCCTCGTGCCGCAGCGGTTGCTGCTTTGACCTCAGCCCCCAGGGAGCGGAAGGCGGGCAGGGCCACGCTGGCACCGAGGCCGCGAAGGAAAGCGCGACGTCCAAAATCGTTCGATGGTCTGTTCATGGGGTATGGTTCGTGGGAACGTTGGGAGTTTTACAGAAAAAGAGGGATAAGTCTTTCTTATTTAAAAGGTGCTGCCGTCTCCTCTCCGTTTCTGGAAAGGAACGCTCTCGGCGACAGCGTAAATGAGATCCTTCATTCCGCCACCATTCTTTAAGAGCTGTGTCATGATGGCATCGACGGTTGGAGCGTCGTAATATTCGACTCCCCGTCCCAAGGCGTAGGTTAGCATTTTCTCGGTGAGGCAACGGTAAAAGTCCTGTTTCCGCGAGCCAGCGAGGATCTTCTTAAGTTCCATGACATTGGAAAAGTTTTCTCCGGTGACTAATTTTCCAGCGCTATCGATATCCTTGCCGTCTTCCTGGTCACGCCACTGTCCAAGAGCATTGAAGTTCTCGAGGGCCAGTCCGATTGGATCCATGCGCTCGTGGCATGAGGAGCAGAGCGGCTTTTCGCGGTGCACTTCCATGAGAGCCCGCATGGTCGCTCCTTTTT
>CBFHQJ010000141.1:0-10138 GCA_965657795.1 Akkermansiaceae bacterium | reverse complement strand
AATCACCATTTTCATCGCCAGCGTCATGATTCCCGGACTGAAGTTCGTGGCTCTGGGCATCCTCTGCGCGGCCGCCAAAGGAACGATTAACCTCGCTCCAAAAAGCGCCAACAAGATCTATTTTCTCACCGAGTTGGTGGGACGCTGGTCCATGGTGGATGTCTTTGTGGTGGCCATCCTTGTCGGCTTGATCCAGATGGGGAACCTCATGTCCATTGAGCCTGGAGCGGCCGCCATTGCCTTCGGATTAATGGTCATCCTCACCATGATCTCGGCGCACGCCTTTGACCCCAAACTAATCTGGGACCGGGTCCGCAAAACCAATCAAAACTCCTCAAGCCAATGAGCCAAGCCCCCAACGAATCAGAAGAAGAATTGCATCCGGACGTCCGCCCCGGAACTCGTTTCAACAAGGTCTGGATCATCCCCATCGTCACCCTTCTTCTTGGAGTTTGGCTTGTGAAACACAACATCGATCATCAGGGCGAAATGATCACCATTCGCTTTGAAAACGCCGATGGCATCAAGGAGGGCAAGACCGAGGTCAAATGCCGCAACGTCAATATCGGCATGGTCGAGCAGATCACTCTCACCGATGACCTCGCAGTCGAAGTTGGGGTGCTCGTCAAACCCCAGCACCTCCACTTGATCCGGAAAGACTCCCGCTTTTGGGTTGAAAAACCCCGCGTTCAGGGCGCATCCATCTCAGGTCTCGGAACGCTGGTCAGCGGAGCATTTTTACAACTTGATCCCGGCATCGGCGATGAGGGGGCCCGCGACTTCCAGGGCCTCGAAAATCCCCCGCTCACCCCTCGAACGGTACAAGGTCTGCGACTCACTTTGACCGCCGAACGACCGGGCTCCATCGGCATTGGCAGCGGCATCTACTTCAAGGACACCCTGATCGGCCGGGTCGAGAGCCGGGCTTTCAACATGGACACCCGCACCGTCAATTTTGGCATCTTCGTGGAAGACCAGTATCGCGATCTCATCACCGACAATTCCCTCTTCTGGCAGGCGTCCGGGATTAAGCTGGAAGTCGGCCCCGAAGGCTTCGCACTGGATCTCCCCTCTCTTGATGCCCTCGTTGCCGGCCGAATCTCGGTCGGTGTTCCAAAAGGGCTTCCTACGGGAGAAGCCATGCCCGACGAGATGGTTCTCGCCCTCTTCAAAAGTAAGGAAGAGGCACAGAACACCACCTTCCAGGGCGGTGTGGAGTTTCTTCTCATGCTCGACAAATCACTACGGGGATTGTCAGTCGGATCGCCGGTCGAGTTCCGCGGACTACAAGTGGGGCGAGTCGGCAAGATTGCTTACAGTCTGGTCGAGGCCGACGAGATCAACATCAAGCGAATCCCCATTCTCATCCAGCTCGATAGCCACCTGATGGCCACCCACTTCCCCGCCAACTTTGTCGACGAGGGATCGGGTGGATTTGAGCAAGCCTTCCAAGCAGGACTGCGGGCCTCCCTGAAGTCGAGTAACCTTCTCACCGGCCAACTCTTCGTGGATCTCGATTTCGGTGAGGAAAACTTTGATCTCATTGAAAAGCACTACGATCTCATCGTCCTGCCCACCGAGAACACCGGGCTTGAAAGCATTCAGGATCAAATCGCCTCGCTCCTGGAAAAGTTCAACAAGCTTGAGATTGAAACGCTCATCACAAAAGTGGGCGAGACTTCCGACGAGGCGACTTTGGTTCTCGAAAATGTGAACCAGGCCATGATCTCCAGCAAGGGAGTGGTGACCGATGCCCAAACCACACTCAAGGAAATCTCCGGGGCGGTGAAATCACTCAATGCCATCCTGGTTTCCGAAGACACCAAATCCCTCTCGACCGACCTGCGGGAGACGCTCGCCCAAGTCAATAAGTCGCTTGAGCCTCTCTCGAATGACGGGGCCGTTTACGGAGATCTTCGCCGCACCATGGATGAACTCCGTGCTGCCATTCGCTCAATTGACCGCATGACCAAGGAGATCCCCGACAAACCAAACTCCCTCCTCTTTGGCAAAGACGCCAACACCAAGAAAATCCCACGCGCCCGTCGCTAGTCATCCATGATTCTCCATTCTCTTTTCCTCATTTCCCTGTTCGCCATCTCAAGTTGCTCCAGCTCGCGGAGCTACTACGTCCTCTCTCCGGCCGGACCGGCTCCATCGGGCGGCGGGATCGGGATTGGAGTGGGTCCCGTGACCATGGCCGACTACCTCGTAGAGCGTCCTTATTTGGTCTTCCAATCCAGCCCCAATAAAATGGAACTCTCCGACGAACACGTTTGGGGAGGAGACCTTGGCAACAACTTCACCCGCGTTCTCGCCAGCAACATCGGTCGTCGTAAAAACACCGGCAATACCCGGACTTATCCATGGGGCCTCGAAAAGGATTTAAAATATCAAATCACCGTCGATGCCCGCCAATTTCACGGAACGGCAGATGGCGACGCTGTCCTTGAAGCCTCATGGCGGGTTTATGCCCTGCCGGACAGCCGCCTAATCGCGAGCAACACCTCAACACTGAGAGAACCCTTGCTGAAGGACGGTTACGAAGAACTGGCAGCGACCCAAAGCAGACTGATCGACAAGCTCGCAGCCGAAATTGCCACCAAACTATGAAGCTTCTCGTACTTTTCATCGCACCACTCCTGCTGACATCCTGCACCAAGCCGCTCCCACCGATTCAGACGGTCCAGAACTTTGACCTCAATCGCTATGATGGGGAATGGCACGAGGTCGCCCGCCTTCCCAACCGCTTCGAGAAGAATCTCGTCGCAGCAAAGGCCACCTACGGAGTGGGGCTGGAAGGACCGGTTCGTATTCTGAATGAGGGTTTGAAATCGAATGGCGGAATGACCCGAATTACCGGATCAGCCCAGCTGGTCGGCGAGGGCAAACTCGAAATCCGCTTTGATCCCTTTCCGGCAAATTTATTTTCCGGCGACTACTGGATCCTTTGGATCAACGAGCGCTACACGCGGGCCATCGTGGGATCTCCCGATCGCAAATTTTTGTGGCTCCTTTCCAAGGATCCAGGTGATCTGCTTTCCGATTTCACCGAACCTCTCCAGATGATTAAAGCGCAGGGATTCGAAACCGAAAAACTCTTCGAAAACCCCAAACGCCTCGCTCCGGATCCCCGCCCAGCTCTGCTGGTCAACAGCTGAGGGCAAACCACCAGGCCCAGAAAATCTAGAACGACCTTGACGGAGCGGCCTCAAAGTTTGTTACTGCTAAGCGTATATACGGGAAAAATGATATTATGAGCACGAAACACAAATCACTTGCAGTTGCACCCTTGGTCGCAATTATCTTTAGCCCCTCCGCTGGGGCTGTCGATCTACTGGTTGAAGACTTTGCCGCCAACGATGGTGGATTCACCGTCACCAACGAAAACAATCACGCTGATCCATGGGCCTACGATGCCGTAGCCGGAGCCTGGTCGACAGACGGTTCGGCAAATGGGTCGGCCAACCAGCATACGAGATTGACGAGTCCGGAACTCAACGTCACCACGACTGGAGGTTACGCTGTGAGCTTTGATCACCGTTACGATATTGAGGGCGGAGATTGGGACGCAGGCGCGCTGTTTGTTAGCGTCAATGGAGGACCTTTTGAGTATGTTGAAGGTGCCCAGTTTACCGAAAATGGTTACAACACCGGCAATCTCATCGGCGCGCACGCCCTGCTGGGATTGACTGGCTTTGGCGGAATCTCTCCCGGGCACTCTGCCGGAACCTACATCAAGTCTACGACCGGACCAATTCCTCTTGGTGCCGGTGATATCGTCCAGTTCCAGTTCCTCATGGCCAATGACCAAAGTGCGGTGGGAACGGCGACCCCAAACTGGGAAATCGCCAGCGTCAGTGCGATTTCTGTTCCCGACAGCGACAACGACGGCATGCCGGACGCCTATGAAGACGCCAATGGTCTCGACAAGGCGGTGGACGATTCCACCCTTGATCCTGATTCGGATGATTCAAACAATCTTGCTGAGTACCTCGCCGGAACCGACCCTCAGGACGAAGACAGTGATGACGACTCCATTTTGGATGGGGCTGAAACCAACACCGGCATTTTTGTCAGCGCTACCGATACCGGAACCAATCCGTTGAGTGAAGATACGGACAGCGATGGCCTGACCGACGCTGTTGAAACCAATACCGGCACTTTTGTTGATGCAAATGATACCGGGAGTAACCCGAATCTCGCTGACACCGACAATGATGGTTTCAGCGATGGCTCTGAAATCAAATCAGCATCAGACCCTAACGACGACGCGAGCGTCCCCGCCGGCTGGTCGGTTCGCAACGCGACTTCAAGTGTTCCACTAAACTCGATCGCCGATACCCGGGCTCTTTTTGAAACTCCGGCGAATATCATTGCCGAGACCAACACCTCCGAAACGAACATTAACTTCCGGGAGAACGCTCAGGGCCCATTCCCCGATTCCCGTACTTTCCCGGTCCTCCCCGGTCAGGATACGGACAACAATGATTATGGCTTGATCGCCACCGGCACCATCTTCATTGGTGACCCTGGAACCTATACCTTCGGCTTCAACTCGGATGACGGCGGCGGGCTGTTTATCAATGGCGAGGTTGCCACGATCGATGATCGCAACCGTGGTTCAACAACCACTCTCGGAGCAATCACGCTCCCCTATGGAAACCATGTTATGGAATTCGTCTATTGGGAAAGAGGAGGCGGAGCCCAGGTTCAGCTGTTCGTCGCCAAGGAAAAAGGTGACCTCACCGGAACGCCTTTCAATATTGCAGACTATGAGCTTCTTGAAACCTCCTTCAGCCCCGAGGTCGACTCGGATGACGATGGTCTCGACGACGGCTATGAAACACTGTTCTTTGGTGACCTTACGCAAGGACCTGATGACGACTTTGACGTTGATGGCCTGACGAACCTCGAGGAATCTGACCTTGGACTCGATCCCAGCGATGATGATTCAGATGATGACGGCCTCAAGGATGGCGTGGAAGATGGCTCCGGCACCTTTGTCAGCGAAACCCAGACCGGAACGAGCCCCTTTGATCCAGATAGCGATGACGACGGACTTCTCGATGGAGTTGAGGACAATGGCGGAACATTTGTGAATGAGGACCAGACGGGTTCAAATCCGAATCTCGCAGATACAGATCAAGACCTTCAGGACGATGGATTCGAAGTTGAAAACTCCACCGATCCAAACGATCCTAACAGCAAATCCGATGTTGCTACGATCACCATCATTG
This sequence comes from Akkermansiaceae bacterium, assembly GCA_965657795.1. Classification (GTDB taxonomy): domain Bacteria; phylum Verrucomicrobiota; class Verrucomicrobiia; order Verrucomicrobiales; family Akkermansiaceae; genus SW10. Next base: position 4,898 of record CBFHQJ010000141.1, on the reverse strand, counting down.
GCGGTCTTCTGGGAGGAGATCTCACCGACCCTGAAGATGACGGAGTTCAAGACGCCACCGTCCCGGGCCCACCTCAAACAGCTGGAACCGGCTTCAACTGGATTGGTATTTCGGCTTCCCAGGAGGAATACTTTGGTGACTTTGGAGCAGCAACCGAAGGGGCTTTCGATATTTTTGATAACCTCGTCGGCAGCGGCAACGCCAAGTGGTGCTGCGGCGGAGCGCCCGTCAATGCCACCGTGGAGTTTGAAGAAGAAGTTTCCCTGACCCACTTCACCATTACCTCAAGTAACGATAGCCCCGGACGAGATCCCCTTGATTTCCAAATCCAAGGCTCGAATGACGGTATCAATTTCGAGACGATCTACGAGCGTCAGGATGACGTTTCCCTCTGGGACGCACGGAACCAAACAGTGAGAGTGGACCTCCCTGCTGCATCGGATTCATATCGGTTCATTCGCTATGATGTCACCCGGACTGGCGGGGCGAATCACGCGCTCGGCGAAATCGAGTACTTCGGCGAAGTCGGACCGTCAGCTCCCCTGGAGGTCATCGCTTTCTCATACGATGAAGAGACCAACGAGGTTTCCCTCACGTGGAACTCGCGCGACAATCGAACCTACACGGTGTTCTCCTCAACCGATCTCTTCGATTTTGGAACCGACATCAATGACAGCATTGCGTCTCAAGGTGAAACTACGACCTTCACTTTCACGAACTTGAGTCCGGATCTCGACAAGCAATTCTTCCGGGTCTCCGAAAACGAGTAGGCTACAACTCATCAAAACAAGAACCGCATTCTCCCTGATGGAGGATGCGGTTTTTTTTGGATGGCTACCAAATATCACCGGCGTCATCTGCGCCCCTCCATCCCCTTTTGTCTTCTTCGGCATTACGCCAAAGAAAAAAGTAGACCAAGAGGCAAACAATCACGCCAAACAGAAGCCCCCAACCAGAGGCGCTCGTAAGCTTGACTCCAATATTTTCAAACCCCGAAATCTCGCGGGTTGCCAGTGTTTGATAGGAAAGAAAGGGTGATGGTAAATCGGGAGCATCCCGGGTCACTGCTAAAAGTTCTTTTTGATAACGCTCTAAATCAGTCACCCGCTGATCATACAATTCTCTCGCCCTCGCAAAGCTCCCGATCAACTCGATCTTCCTGGACCGCTCCTCATCAGTGAGACTATTCACAAAACGATCAAAGCCATCCCTGCTAATTGATGACTCTTCGTTGATCGGAGCTCCCGCCAAAGCTGACTGATCCTTGAGATCCCGAAGGCTCTCTTCAACGAGATCTTTCATCCCCTGTAATTCACCTTGCAAGCGAATCTCTTCCGCTTTCAGCTTTCTATCAAACTCGCGTTTCTCGACCCGGTAACAGGCGTTGACCCATTCCTGCACGATAGACTCAGCATCATTCCTGATCGGATACTGCACTTCAAGCTTCACCGCATTCCCCTCCTCTTCGACTTCTGCAGAGCAAATCCCCAAGAGAATGACAACCACAGTTTCCAGCTCCCAATCCCAAGTTGAAGGCAAGTCAAGCTCACTCAAAACAAGCGTGGACTGAAGCCGCGAAACAAGCTCATCCGCGTCGCCGGGCACTTCAACACGAGCAGCCGCAGTATACTTATTGGGCGTCAGTGCCATGATAGTAATCGCATAGACCATACTGATCAGCACGCAACTAATCAGGATCAGCAAAGACTTTCGCACCTTTCTCGTTTTAGGAATTATCACTCCCCTCAGAAAATCAAAGATCCAATGATTTAGCCATTCAGAAGACTCTGAAAGCGCTGGTAGGCAGTGGCCCATTCATCCGGGTGCGCCGGCTCAAATCGTCTCGTCTCAAAAGAGGTCCGAATCCAATCACGGCCTTCGCTCAAGCTACCAAAACCACCCAGCGCCACCTTCTGCATCATGACATTACCAGCCGCCGTTGCCTCGTAAGGACCGACCACCACCGGTCGGTTGATGCTGCTCGCGATGCTCTTGTTCAATTGATCGTTCTGTCCTCCTCCACCGATAATGTGCAGGACTTCGATCTCGTAACCGATCACCTCCTCCAGTCGCTCCAGGACAAAGCGAATCTTCATTGCAAGACTATCAGTGACAAGTCGAAGAATCTGGGCTGGCTCCATTGGAACGTCCTGCCCGCTCTCCCGACAGTATTCTTGAATCACTCTCGGCATATCACAGCGACCAGCAAAACGCTCATCATCAGGATCGATAAATGATTGCAATCTCTTCGCTCCGGCAGCCATCCTCGCAAGGTCACGGTAACTCCAATCATTGCCTTCTTCTCTCCAAACCCGGCGACACTCTTGCACCAGCCATAGCCCGTTGATATTTTTGAGCAGCCGAATGGTGTCAAAAACCCCGACCTCATTCGTAAAATTATAAGAGCGAGCCAGAGAGGTAATGATGGGCTCATTGAGCTCCACGCCCAGAAGAGACCAGGTTCCAGAGCTCAGGTAGGCAAATCGGGATTCGCTCTCGGCAGGCACTGCCGCAACCGCAGAAGCGGTATCATGACTTCCAACCGTGACCACCTTGGTCTCCTCCGAAAGTCCGGTTTGTTCCCTCAATGACTCGGTGACCGGTCCGAGATTCATCCCCGGATCCACAAATGTCGGAGCCACCTTGATCGGAAGCTCCAACGCATCAAAAAGGGCCCGTGACCAATCCTTCTTAATGGGATTGTAAAACTGCGTCGTGCTGGCATTCGTCCGCTCACAAAAGGCGCGCCCGGTGAGTCGATGATTCATTAAATCGGGCACCATCAAAAACTGATCCGCCCGGGGTAGAACCGAGTCAGGATCCCTGACCTCCGCTCGCATTTGCGGAAGTGTGTTGATATCCATGAACTGGATTCCGGATTCTTTAAATATGACCTCTTTTGAAACTCGTGACCCAAGATCATCGTACATCCCTTTTGTCCGTGGATCACGATAGTGCCTCAGATTCCCCAAAAAACCTCCGGCCTGATCGATAAAGCCATAATCCACGCCCCAGGTATCGACAGCAATGGAACGAATTTGATCGGCTCCATATCGCTCAACCGACAGTCTCAATCCCTCAACCACTCCGGCCCAAAGCCCCTCAAGATCCCAGTAAAGACCATCGCCTTTCTCCACGGGCTCGTTTTCAAAGCGATGCACCTCTTCGAGCGAGAGCTTCCCCCCGTGAATCAAACCGGCAATCACCCGACCACTCCCCGCGCCCAGGTCTACTGCCAGTAAAATCGAACCGTTGGACATCAATTAAACCAGATTAAGATCAGACATCGCTTTGCCATGAAGTTCGAGATAGCGGTCACGGGCCGAATCAATCTTTAGATCCTCATTCCAGTTTGGAATCATCTCACTCATCCGCTCTTTGGCTTCGTCCGATTCTAGAAGCTGGGGCAGACAACGCTGGATGCATTCCAACATCACTTGAGTCGAAACCGAAGCACCCGGCGATGCTCCCAAGAGCGCTGAAATACTTTTATCGGCACTGGTTAGAACTTCAGTGCCGTAATGCACGATGCCAGGGGCTTCGCCGGGTTCTTGTTTGATCGCTTGAACGCGAATCCCCGCATCGATCACCTCCCAATCCTCTTCCCGCGCATCCGGATAGAAATTGCGCAGTTCCCGCATCCGGGACTCCTTGGACTGCAACCCTTGCTCAACCAGGTATTTTACAAGATCCAAATTGTGCATTCCCACCTTCATCAAAGAGAGAATGTTAGCCGGTCGCACAGATCGGGGTAAATCAAAGTGACTCCCTCCGTTGTGAAGGAACTTGCCGGTCCAGGCCGCAAATGGCCCAAAGAGCAGGTAACGCTCTCCATCAATCACACGCGTATCGAGATGAGGAACCGCCATCGTGGGAGCAGCACCCAAAGCCTGCCCATAAACTTTGGCGGTATGCTTTTCGACCACTTCGGGATTCCGGGTGATCATCCACTGACCGCCGATTGGAAAACCACCGTAACCTTTCACCTCCGGAATTCCCGATTTCTGTAGTAAGGGAAGTGATCCACCACCCGCACCCACGAAGACAAAGTCCGCATGCACTTTCTCTTTCTCGCCGGTTTCCTCATTGCGTACGGTGACGATCCACCCTTTTTCCAAGGTCTTTTTATAGAGATCAACGACCCGATATCCGAAGTGCGCCCCGCAGTTTTCCTGTTCGTCGAGCCACTCGCAAAAGTTTCGTGAGATTTCACCAAAATTCACATCGGTCCCACCGTCCATGTAGGTCGCCGCAACCGGCTGCTCCTTATCCCGTCCCCGCATCAGCAAGGGAGCCCAATCTTCAATCTCCTCCCGGTCCGTGGAATGCTTCATTGGCTCGAAGAAATGATGATTCTTCAACCCATCATATCGGGCCTTCAGATAGGGCACCTGCTCCTCGGTGTGAACGAGCGATATATGCGGCAAGGCATTGAGACACTCACTGGTATCTTTGATGATTCCCCGCCGGGCGGCATGCGCCCAGAATTGGAGGGAATGCTCGAAGTCTTCAAAAACCGAGATCGCCTTGGTGACGTCAACCGTTCCGTCCTCCTCCAGATCCGGAGTGTACGATAACTCGCAAATTCCAGCGTGGCCGGTTCCGGCATTGTTCCATCCATTGGAAGCTTCCTGTGCTGGTTTTTCGGTGACTTCATACAAGTGCACCGAGAGGTCGGGCTGCAATTCCTTGAGCATCACCCCGAGCGTCGAGGACATGATCCCGGAGCCAATGAGAAGAACGTCGGTTTTCATAAGAAATATCTATCAACGAAGAAACGCTTCGTGAAGCCCGCCGTCAACAGCCAAGACCTGGCCGGTTGTTTTCGAAGAAGCATCACTTAACATGAAGAGCATACCCTGTGCCTGATCCTGTGGTGTAATGGGTGCCTTGGTCAG
>CBFHQJ010000140.1:0-10187 GCA_965657795.1 Akkermansiaceae bacterium | reverse complement strand
AGATGGGATGAGGAATGGTCCGGAAAGGCGGTAGAGCCAACCAATCCCAAACGAGGCTTCCTCTATTTCACGAAGGTGTGAAAGATGGCGGACACTGTGCCAACACAGAAAGTAGGTTCCGAGCGCAAACAGCGGATGAAGAAGGCCAAAAAGAGCGAGCAAAAGCGCAGTTTCCAGCGCGAGGCAAATTGCGGATCTCCATAATCCACGCGCAGCTTGCATGAGAACCAACCCGACTATTGCAAAGAGAATATAAAAAAGAAGAAAACGGGCGACCGTCCCCAGAAAGGGTAGTGTCTCCAAAGACAACCATGAACTTCCCAGGAGTTCGCACCACCTTTGGCAGGCAGCGAACATGTCCTCTATCCTAAAAGCGAAGGGAGACACGACAATCAAGCCCCCGCGGAGCAGCGAATGGACCGAGAGCGACCGCCGATCATCGACTGAATGATCGAATTTCGTCGCGAAGTCCCGGGCGTCGGCACACCCAAAGTGCCAAGCTGATACTCCAAGAAAGAGGAGGAGTCCGATTGCAAGAAAAGTAAGGGTGATGACACCGGCGGCGACTAGAAGACATCCATAACTCAGCAACACCGGACAGGCCTTGCGCCACCCCCTTTTGTAAATAGCAGGTTTTAAAACACCCCAGTCGGCAGCACCGTGAGGGAGGCCAAGAAAAATCGCCGAAGTAAGGAAAGGAACAAACCAATATCGGGCCAGTCCTTCCGGAACCCCCCCCCCCGAGCGCGGCGAGAAAAATCAGAACGAGGGGGAGGAAACACATTGGAAAAAATTGAGGAGAGGGAGGTCCTTTGAACCTCCCTCCCCAAGTAAGGGTTGAAGTATTAGGATCTGGTTGCAGCCGCCTTACTTTGAGCAATCTTTTGCTCGGCCACTACACTCATTGCCTTCACGCCATAATAGGCGACGAGGCCAAAGCCTACTTTCTTGATCACGTCGGCAATGTTGTAAGCAATCTCACGAATACTCGCTCCATCCGGTCCAGCTAAAGCAAGCAGGAACCCGATTGGATAAATGAGCCACCCAAAGAGGATGAAGCTGCGCATTCCCCTGAGAGCCTTCGCAATGGGAGCTTCCGCGTCAGCAATGGCGTCCTTCATTCCTGCAAAGAGGATCCAAACGATGGCTAGTTCAGCAGCGCATGCGATCAGGAAAAAGCTCCACCATCCGCCTGATGCAAGAGGTGAGACCTCGGCGATGTAGGCTGTAACGATCATCACGACATCCAGGGCGGCCAGTTGGGCGAGCCACTTCTTCCCCTTGCTCCGAGTCCGAGGAGCATCGGGAACTTAATAAGCATCAAGGGTGTTGTGATGATCCAATCGATGTAGCGGTATTCCGTTGGGAAACCTCACTCGGCATAGATCCCCGCCATGCGATAGTAGTGAAAGGCAGCCACGCCGGTGATCAAGCCGGACACGATCAAAGTGCTTCGGTATTTTGGCAAAACGTCGTCTTTGGACAGCCAAAAGAAGGCTGTTCCGCATGCCATTGCCACGGTAGCGATCCAAAATAAATATTGGGGCACTCCTTGGACATCCAGCCCGCCGTTCACGGCGGACGCTATTATTGTGTTTTCTAGGTTCATTTCGTTTTCGGTTTTGGGTTGAGTTTAAAGGTTTGCTCTTTAAGCGGCAGGGCGCTGACCGCGACGGGCAGAGGGAGTGATCGTTTGCGTAAGATCAATCATTGGCGATTTGAAGACGGCACAGAGAAGATCGAGATAGGCCGCCTGCTCGGGCAGTTTTCTTGGAGCATGCCCGTTGGAATTTTTAACCTCGCCCTCACGGCTGAGGCAGAGATTGGAATAGTTAACAATTAGTTTCATTTGTGGAATCATTTCGACCAAATACTTAAACAAAAACATTTTGTGCAGATTTATTCGGCATTAATCCCCTATTTCAAAAAAACTTGTTTACTTTTTGTGGAGCGTTTAGACTTTGAAGATAGACTCTGCCCGTGAAGAACGAAGACGAACAAACTTTTGGCATCAGTGATGTGGCAAGACGCACCGGATTGAACAGCTCCACCATTCGGATGTGGGAAGCGCGCTATCAGGCTGTCGAGCCGTTGCGCACCCCGACCAATCGTCGCCTTTACCGCGACGAGGATATCGAACGGCTAACTCTCTTGCGCAGCCTCACGCAGTTGGGGAACTCGATCGGATCGATCGCAAACCTCGGGATGGATGAACTCAGGGAACGTCTAATTGGCAACGAAATAGCCGGGCCTGCTCTCGGAAACAAAAACCGCGTCGTTACGGTTGGAGCCGGGGTGGCCGAGGTGGTCACGCGGGAGCGCTTGCCGGAGCTTGAGATTGTAGAACGTTTTGCAAGTTGCGAGGAAACCAGAGCTCGTGCGGAGCTTAAGGCTGACTTGGTGATGGTGGACGTAGGGACGCTTTTTCCAGAAATCGTCGCTAAGATCAGAGAGTTGATTCAACGAACGGGCGCGGAACGGAGTATCTTGATTTATCACTTTGCATCGACAAAAACAGCAACCGCTTTGGCCCGGGCTATTTCCGGCTTGATTCTCTTGAAGGCGCCGGTGGGCGGGGACCAAATCCGACGGGAATGCCTGGTCCAATTAAGTGCGCTAAATGCCACCGAAGGCCTCGTGCCGATCGATGCCGGCCCGATTGCTCCAAGCCTTTATACTTCCGAACAACTGGCCAAGTTGGCTGAAATTTCCACAACGGTGGAGTGTGAATGCCCGCAGCATCTCGCAGGTCTTTTGCAAAGTCTCACCGCCTTCGAGAATTATTCATGGGAATGTGAAGACCGGAATCCCCAGGACGCCCTTCTTCATGCTTATTTGCACCGAATCACAGCGAAGGCACGACGAACCATGGAAGAGGCACTCCAACATGTCGTCCGCGTTGAAGGGATCACCGTGGTTTGACCCAGCTCCCCAAGTCGCCCCTCACTTCCCGATGCAATAGACTGTCGAAAACGAGCGCGCGAAAATCTGACCTTTGATCGGGGCCAGAGTAGCGCGGAACATTTCTGATCTCTCGGCACCCAGGGAGTTATTCGAAACGATCTCGAGCTTCTTGCCCGGCTTGATCACGAGGGTTCCACCACCGTAAACATTCTGGAGAAGAACATGCCCCTTCACGACCAAAGGAGAGGACGCGAATTCCCCTTTTACCCCGAGCTTTTCCTCCCAGTGAATCTTGCCGGTTTTGGCATCGTAACAACTGGCTTTACCGGACATCGAAACGACCACCTGGTAGCCATCGACCACTGCTGGCGAGGACAGATCACGGCCAGCCTTTCGTTTGGTGTGCCACGCCATGTGTGACTTGGTAACGTCGCCCTTGCCGCCTGGTTTGACGGCATAGGTGTCACCCGGCTTCCCACTTACAACGTGGAGGAGCCCATCGGCAAAATCCGGAACAGGCGAGCCTCTTCCATTGAAAGCCTTGCAGAACCAAAGCTCTTTTCCCGTCTTGGGATCATATCCGCGCACTCCCAACTCACCATTCAAGACGAGCTCCTTGCCTTCACCATTCTCGATCAAAATAGGTGTGCTCCAACCTCCGCGAGGCTTCGCTTCACGCTCTGTCTTCCAAACCAGCTCGCCTGTCTCAAGATTGAGCGCAATGAGTGTAGAAGCTCCCTCGGCATCACAATTCTGAATCACAGTCTCGCCAAAGATAACGGGAGAAGCCGCCACACCCCAGGGACCGGGAAAGGCTCCAAGCTCGCGTGACCATTTCTTGTTTCCTTCAAGATCAAAACAATGCATGCCACCCGGACCAAAGAAAGCCACGACGTAACTACCATCGGTAGCACAAGTTGGAGTGGCGAAGCTGTTCATCTTGTGGGGATGCTCGGGAATCGCACATGTAATGGTCTTCTCCCAAAGAATTTTTCCGTTCTTCCTATCGAGGCAGAAGAGATAACGCTCCTTACCGTTCTCCGAAGCACTGGTGAGAAAAAGTCGATCGCCCCAGTTCACCGGAGACGACTGTCCTTCGCCTTTTAGCGTCTTCTTCCAGACCACGGAATCCTGATTCCACTTCATCGGAACATCCTTCGCTGTTGAATGCCCCCGCCCGGTGGGTCCGCGGAACTGGGACCAATTGTCTTCCGCATGCAACCCAGAGAAGCTCGACAGGACGGCGAAAGTTGAAAAAAGAAAACGAGCAAAAGGAGTGCGGAGGGAAAAACTCTTCATATCAGGCAGATTATCTACGAACTTCTCGATCCTTGTGTGTCAGGAATAAAGGCAATTCGTTCGTCCAAAATCCCCGAGACCTTGTCTTCTCCCAAAAAGTGTTTTCTGTCATACCTAGTCCGTGAAAATCATTTTTGTCCTTTTCGTCTCCGGATTCATCGCCTCATGCACGACGCAAACTCCATTACCTCAAAGCAAGAATCCCTTCAAACAGACTTTTATTAGTGATCTCGAACCGGTCACCAACCCAAACGACCTTCGACAACTCATCAAATCCCTTCCCGTTTGGGAGTCTCGTGAACCGGGCTTCAGCGTTGGCTGGCTCACGAGAATGGCCAAGCTCAAGGGAGACACACTTGCGGTTGCTGGCGATGGAGCGCAGGATCAGCCGCGTCTCACAAGGCTGGCCGCCACCGGTCAATTCGAGCTCGAAGTTGGTAATAAGGATTGGCCGGAAGGAGGGCACTCGATCTATCGATTGAAACGTGCCAATCAAGGCTGGCAGGTTCTCTCAAAACCAACTTCCTTGTAGTGCCGCGTTACCGCTTCAACCGGATCTCGGTTTCCGCAATGGCCGAGCTCAGAGCCTTTGTCGCGGACCCGATAGTCGATGGGCATGACGCCTGCCCAAGTTGGGAGAGTATTTCCAGAGAAACAGAAGCAGAAGCCCGGCGCACTTTACTTCGATGCACTGCCGACGGAGGGCTCGCCTGGCTTCATCTGGACGAGAAGGGCCAGGCGACCGATGCCATTCGCATTGATGATCCAGAAGCTCGTATAATCTGGCCCCGTGTCATCCTGCAATTCACGGAGCAAGAGAAGAGTGGTCTGGAGAAGGCCCTCCAAACCAACACAATTTTCGAAGAAGCTCTCAAGGATGCACTGGGGTTTCGACGAGCAACGCGCAGCATCTTCCTAAAAAACAGACCCCAGGACGACGGCACCACCATACGTCAATGCTTGGTCAGGAATGGGGGCATCGTCCGAGCTTGGGTTGATGACTCTGATCGGATTGCAAGGGCAACTCTTATCATGGGCGATGAAGCCTGGTCACTCATTCACCACTTCATTGACCCTTAAGGCTCACTTCGTTGGCACTTGTCCACGCAGGAGCTTCCCGCCTTGCCCTGAGAGCTTCAGGAAATGATCGGAAGGGAGACCGTCATTATTGAGAAACTTGAACCCCTCACCTACCGGAGGATCATTGCTCACCTTAAAAATTGCAGTGGCCTCGTCAACTTCATCAAACATCGCAAGGTAAGCGGTCTCAATTCCAGCCGCCCGCACGCCCACAAATTGGTCCCAGTAAAAACGCCCACCCCGACGAGGGATGGCATCCAGCTTTTCCCCCTTCATGTTGTACCAGCTAAAGCCCGGATACACCACCGGAAGATATTCCAAGCCATTCTTCTCACACCACTTCCGGTCTGCAACCAGATTGGCGATATGCTTTCCACTCTTGAAATCAACCCTGCCATAGCGGCCGACTGACCACGGGCTCACGACATCCGCCAACTTAAGAACTTCGTGAAAACGCTTATCAATTGTGGAGTCACGTTCCTGTTCACGAAAGCCAAAAGGCACTCCGAGCATGACACTCATGCCACCCCACTCGGGATTGTGTTTTAGGAGTCTAATAAAATTCTCTGCATCCTTGAGAGAGTATTTCCTATCATCCTTGAAACCCACTCCCCAAATCGCAACCAGCGGCTTACCCTTGTATTTCAGATAGGCCTTATCATTCGGATCCGTGCCCAACTTCATGCGAGTCCGAAGATTCTTCCAATCGCGATAGAGCCGCTCAAAATCCCCGGACCCCAATCCGGAGAGATCATACATGAGCGCATAGGCCCGCCCATTCGCGTTGGCCGAGTCACGACAATTCAACAGCTTCAGGTTGTCGGTCTTTAAGTTATCGTACGAACGGTAATCCTTTGCTCCAACCACTCCGAATCTCTGCACGAAAGCGCCATCGATTCCGTAGTCCTTCATCCATTGAAAATGCCGGTTCACGGTTTTGGGGTGCACAGAACTGAAGAGCTCTGCCACCTTGCCACTTTTGTGGCGAAAGACAGTTTCAAATCTCTCATCCTCGTCGTATTCCGATAGATCGGGCCAGAGATCAATCGACAGGTTCCCGGGCCCTAACTTGCCCCGCTTACCATAGTGATGAAAGCCCATTCCGTGACCATCACCCTCGGCCCGGAACCATCCTTGGTAACCAGTCATAATCTTCCCTTTCAAGCCCGAAGGATTGGCCCGTTCAGAAGAGGACTGCGGCGAAGGCTTAAGGACCGAGTAGGCCTCGTTCATCGAGACGCCGTAGCTACAAAGGCCGCCAAACATTGCAATCAAGACAGAGAACAAACACAATTTCATCTGACGGTGATTACGTCCGAGTCCATAATGAATCGATCACAAAATATGTTCCCGCAATCGGGCTCGTAACTTGGGCAAACCAATTCTCCCAGCCTCAATCAAGCGAGATCACTTGTAAGAATCGCTAATTCATCCAAGCTGGAGACCAAGATGATTCCGAAAGCCTTTCTCAGCGCACTACTCTGCGCCCCGCTGCTCGCTTGCCCCGATGACGGAAAAACGCCCAAGATCGAAGGGACCGCCAATCCGGAGAAATTTCCAGCCAAGGACCCGGACGAAGCGCTCCTCTCCACGATCCAGTATCCGGAGGAAATGGAAGCCCGTGTCTATGCCCGCGAGCCTGATGCGCTGAATGTCACCGCCATCGCCTTTGACGAACAAAACCGCCTTTACCTTTCTGAAACCCATCGCTTCGACCGTGGCATCGAGGACAATCGGAGAAACCTGCACTGGCTCCGCGACGACATTGCCCTCACTTCCACTTCCGACCGCCTCGCGATGTATCGCAAACATGAGGAAGTAAAACCGCTTTCCTACTACACCGAGCACTCTGATAAAATCCGGGTCCTCGTCGACAAAGACGGCGATGGCAGGCTGGATCAATCACAGATCTTTGCCGACGGCTTCAACGACCCTCTCGATGGGACTGCCGCTGGGATCTTCGCCGCAAATGGAAAAGTCTACTTCGCCTGTATTCCTCACGTCTGGATGCTTGAGGACACCGACGGTGACTTGAAGGCCGACAAGCGTGAGTCACTGCAGGAAGGGTATGGCATCAGCGTCAGCCTCAGTGGCCACGATCTTAATGGGTTCACCTTTGGACCGGATGGGCGCATTTACTTCACGATCGGCGACCGGGGCTATAATCTCAAGACCTCCGACGGGCGGCACCTCTATGACCAGTATGCCGGCGCCATCTTCCGCATGGAACCTGACGGCAGCGATCTCGAAGTGGTCCACTCCGGTCTCCGTAACCCGAAGGAGATTGCCTTCGATCAATATGGCAGCGCCTTCTCCGTCGATAACAATGCCGACATGGGAGACAAGGCCCGCCTCGTTTACATGGTTGAAGGAGCTGACTCGGGCTGGCATCGAGGCAACCAAAACCTCCGCAACTTCCGCCAGGCAATCGACGTGAGCAATCGCCACAAAATTCCGTGGATGGTTGAAAGTGGTTGGAATCTCAAAGGCGAAAATCGCCCGAACGCCTTCCTCCCTCCCATCACCCATCTCAGCACCGGCCCTTCCGGCCTCACTTACAACCCCGGAACCAGTCTCGCTAAAAAGTGGGACAATCACTTCTTCATCTGCGATTACTGCGGCGGACGCAGCAGCGTCATTGGCTTCAAAGTCGAACCCGCCGGTGCCTCCTTCTCCGTCGCTAACAATGAAACCTTCATCAAAGGCTTCCTCAACACCGACATGGAATTCGGCTACGATGGCCGCGTTTACGTCAGCGATTTCACCGGGAGCTGGAGAACCTATGACAAGGGTACCATTTTCACCTTTGAAAACCCCGACGAACTCGCCAAACCAGTCATCAAAGAAGTCCGCTCCCTCTTCGGGAATGGCTTCGAAAAACTCGCCCCCGAAAGACTCGCCGAACTCCTTGGCCATCAGGATCACCGAGTCCGCCAACGTGCTCAATTTGCCCTGGCAAGAGATCTCAAGAACCGGGAACTATTGATTAGTGCCACCAATTCCAAAAGTAGTATCGTCACACGCCTTCACGGAGTTTGGGGCCTCGGTCAGATGGCCAGGGTCCAAAACGACGTGGACTCACAGGCGCTTCTCCACGAGCTCCTTGGCGATTCCAATTGGCGCATTCGTGGTCAAGCCGCCATCGCCCTCGGGGAATCAAATCCAAAACCATTCCGCGCGGCTCTTGCCGGTCTTTTGAACGACGAAAATCTCAACACCCGAATGCTCGCCGCCATCGCTCTCGGTCAAGCTGTAAACCCGGATGACATATCACCCCTCGTTTCCCTTCTCGAAAAGAACAACGGAGCCGATCCCTATCTCCAACACGGGGCAGTGCACGGGCTCGAGCTTATTGCCAGTGCCTCCAATTCTGCTGACCGAATCGTTGATCTCAAAGGCCATCCATCCGATGCCGTTCGCCTCGGTGCTATCATGGTTCTTCGTCGCCTAAAACATGAAGGTATCGCCGCCTTCCTCGATGACACCGAACCAGCCGTCGCCATCGAAGCCATTCAAGCGATCAATGACAACTACATCGAAGATGCCCGCCCAGCCCTTGCCCGGGCCAGCCAATGGCTTGGCAAGTCCACTGCGATGATCGACTACCGCATCATCAACGCCATCTATCGTGTCGGCGGATCCGATAACGTTCAGCGCATTCTGAAAATTGCGAGTGATCCGAAACACCCGGACCACCTCCGCATGGAGGCTCTCTTCACTCTGCAGCGCTGGGAAAACCCTCCTGCCGCCGACCCCACCACCGGGAAGCACCGCCCCCTCACCAACGAGCGATCCCTTGCAGCTCATCAAGAAGCCATCGCAGTGGTGTTGAACAAGCTTCTCAAAACTTCGACCGGACAGCTCCTTGCCGAAGTCATTCGCACCACCGAAAGTTTTGAAATCGAGATCGAGGCCGACACTTTGCTTGCCCACTTCACCAACTCGAAGAACGCCACCTCCATCCGACTCGCCGCTCTTGAAAACCTGCAGAAATCGGAAAGCACTAATCTTGCAGCAGCTCTTGAAAAAAACCTCGAGGATCGAGATAAAGAAGTCCGGATTCGCAGTCTTGAGGCCCTCTCCGGAATCGACCCGAAAGCAGCCATCGCACAGATCAAAAAGCTTCTTTCCTCAGACCGGATCTCCGAGATTCAAAAAGCCTTCGCCACTCTTGCGAAGATGGATCATCCCGAAGCCGGCGGGCTCATTCACGCCAGCTTGCTAGCCCTCGACAAACAGCCTCCTGCGATCTACTTGGATATTCTCCTGGCTGCCGAAAAAAACGATGAGCCCGAAGTCAGGAAAGCACTCGCCGCTTACCAGGCTACGATTGATTCCTCAGACCTACTCGCAACCCACGCCGCCACGCTGGAAGGTGGAGACATTAATCAAGGACGCTTCGTTTTCTACAATCACGGCGCGGCCCAATGCACCCGCTGCCACAAAGGCCAACGCGGCCGCAAGGGTGGCATCGCCGGCCCTGATCTCAGGAACGTCGGCAGCCTGCATGACCGCGCCTATCTTCTGGAATCTCTCGTCAAACCCAACGCTCATGTTGCGCCCGGTTATGGCATGGTTTCTCTCACCCTGAAGGATGGCACTGTCGCGGCTGGCAACCTTCACAAGGAAAACAAGAAGCAGGTCATCATCGCTGATATCACCAGCGGCAAGAAAACAACCTACGCTCGCGAGAAGGTTGTAGAAATCACCCGCCCTGCTTCCACCATGCCACCCATGGCCGGAATCCTCAAAAAATCAGAAATCCGCGACGTCATTGCCTACCTCGCATCGCTTCGAGACCCTAAAAAGAAATAGGACGCCCCTACCCTAGTGCTCCATAAAGCTTAAAAAGAAGGATAAATGGAATGGAGTTTGATGCGGGCATCTTGGTGGGTGAATTGCCA
>CBFHQJ010000139.1:0-10264 GCA_965657795.1 Akkermansiaceae bacterium | reverse complement strand
TCGAGCTTTCGCTCGATTTCCTCGAGTTCCGGGACGTCGGGCGGAGCCGGAGGGGCGGGGGTTCCTAAAATGTTATCGAGGACAAAGAGTCCGCGTTTCACCGGAGAGGTCCGGGTTGATTGGGAGGTAACGATGAGGAAGGTTCCCTGGCCAAGGAGACCTCCTCGGCCCTTTACGTTTTCGTCGAAGTCGACCTTGCGGAATTGGTCGCCCCTCACTCCGGGCACTCCGTAAAACTTGGCGAGGTTTTCATTGAGGAATGAATAATTCCCGTTGAGGAGCTCGAGAATGGGGCGGTTTTGGAGGAGGATATGACGGAAGAATTCTTCCGTTTCCCGTTTCATGTCGCGCCGCGTACCTTGATTGAAAACCCGGTTGGCCTTCCGGCGATCACGCTCGCGAAGGATGCGGCGGGTGTCGATATTGAGGCCCTGGAGGTCGCGTGCCTGGAGCCACTGGCCGATGAAATTTTCCACGAAGCGATCCGATCTCTTGTCAGCGAGCATACGATCCACTTGTTCCCGGAGATTTGTGCGCAGCTCTCTTTTAGCGGCTAGATCACGCAGGGTTTTGTCCGGTGCGGAACTCCAGAGGAAATAGGAAAGGCGGGAGGCGAGAGCGTATTCGTCAAGCAAGACAACCTTGCCCGGATTGTCCGGCTCCGCCTGGGTTTCACTGCGGAAGAGGAAACTTGGAGAGGTTAGGGTGGCTGTGACCGCGAGCCGAACGCCATCGACAAACTTGCCTTCCTTGCTCTTGGCGAGTGCAAGGTTGGTGATCTGGTCAACTAGTCTTTTGCGGGGTGGACGGCGGAAGGCCCGGAAGGCGAAGTTCTCCACGATCTTTCGCATGTAAGCGGCTTGTTCCTTTTCTCCGGTCGGAGGGAGGCCATCTAGGAAGATTCTTTGGTAGCTGTCGGGGTAGAGGTCCCAGTTGCTGTCCAAGTCCAAGCGTTTCAGTTGGAAGCGATCTACCTGAATCCCCGCAGTCCCGCGTCCTTCACCACGATCACCTGGAACGATAACGAATTCCAAGCGATGGTAGCCTTTCTTAAAGTCTATTTTTTCGACGAAGCGGCTTCCCCGGGATTTGTCGGAATTGAAGTCAAGTTCCCGGATCTTTTTACCATCAATGAGTAACTGCCACTTGGCGGACTGTCCTTTCGGGCGTCCGCCTTCGCTTTTTACCGTGTAGGCGACCTCCAGAGAGTATTGCCCATCGGCGTTGATGCGTTGTTTCGCAGTGACGGTTTGAGCGGCATCGGCCTCCATAAAACGAGCGGTCTGGCTGCCGCCACGGTCACGGAAGCTTCCGGCATCGATCTTGATGGGAGTGGGCTTACCGGCGTTGGCGGGGAGGGCCAGTTCGGCGATCTCAGCAGCTGCATTGAGATACTTCTCCATGAGGAGAGGGGAAATCGTGAGCACGTCACCGATGGTGTCGAAGCCAAATCCGGTGTCGTCCGGGGGGAAATTATCAGAAGTGTTGAAATCAACTCCTACGACATCCGAGATCGTGTTCCGGTATTCCTCCCTGTTCATCCGCCGGATTGTGACGCGGCCCGGATCCGGGTTTTCGGGATCGAGGGCGAAGATCTTTTTCTCGATCCAAGCCACCAACTCTTTGCGTTCCTTCGGTGAAGGTTGAAATTCCTCCTTGGAGGGAGGCATCATCTCGGTGCGGAGGTTCTCCCAGATGCGAAGCCAAACGTGTTGTTCCTGAAGGAACTCTGCGGTGCTCTGGAATTCATCGAGGACGAAATCGCCCTTATCGGCGCCATCGCCATGGCAGTCATAGCAATAATCCTGAAGCAGGGGCTCGATCTTTTTCTGGAATTCGAGCTCGGTGGCCTTTTCGGATTCAACGTCGGCAAGGCAGGTTCCAGCCGTCAAAGAGAGGGCTGTAACGATCATTCGAAGACGTGGTAGCATAAACATCAGGAAACAGTTCTTATTCAACGGGTGTCCCGGCCTCCACTTTTCACCTGATCTTGAACTTCTTGATGATGACCATTCATCCAGAGTCCGGGGATGGTTTTTCAGCCAGGGAACGGGATGATGTCGTCCCGGGTTCAGCTGATTCATCGACCCATCGCGACCGGCGGAGAGCTTGATTTGACTCCTGTTCAGATGCTTTTTTAAGATATGTCTCCGGACAAGAGCAGGTCAGCCAAAATTTTTTATTTCATGAAATCTACCTTTCTGATCCCTATCGCTGTCTTGAATTTGGCCCAGCCGGCCAACTCAGCAAGTATTTCGTGGTCAACTCCATTTCTCCTCGACGATCCTGGTGAAGTCTCGAATCCTACTGATTCTACGGTTGTTCATGCCCTCGATTTTAACACCCCGGAATGGTTCGGCCCCAGTGACGCTATCATAAATGGGATTCCCTTCGTGGCCTCGGATGCTGGAGCGACGGCGATTTCCGGACTTTCGACTACGATGGATGGTGGTTCCCTTAACGGCCGGAACATCAACCAGGTCTTCAGTAGTATCGTTTCGGGTGACCAAGATTTGGACAATCTTTTGAACAGCCATGCTTGGAGGCGAGGGATCGGGGCGGCTTCGTTCACCCTCACCGATTTGGAGTTGGGTCAGATTTACCAAGTCCAACTGATCGGAGTTACGGATATACGGAGTATTTCGGCCAACCGGGTTTATGAACTGGATAACGGAGAGGCAGATTTCAGTGACGGACTGGTATTGCAACGCGGTGGAGTCAACTCCACGACTGGACGTTTTGTGGCTGATGGGAGCAGTCAAACGATCCAGCTAAGATCAGTCGATTTCACGGGTGATCCCAGAGAATCCAATTTTGATCCAGGCCTCTCGGGCATTGTTGTTCTTGCCGTCCCTGAGCCAACAAGTGTGCTCACGGTGGGAGTAGCTTCCATGTGTTTCCTGTTTCGGCGGAGATGCAATGCTTGGGCCCTCTAGTGATGGCTCCTCTTATTTTATTTCCCGAAGAGTCTTTCTCTGACGGTCGAATTGATTCCGAGTTTGCTCTTGAGGAGGAATCGGCTCGTTCGGTGGGTTTTGCAACAGCCCTCTATAATCACGAAACCTTGCAGTCAGGATCTGCCAGTGATGCTTTGGAGCGTCTTCCCGACTCCCGCAATGGGCAGACCATCATTCTTCGAGGCTGGATGGTTCCGGGTGAGATTTATGAAAGTCTCTACTCTGCACTAAGAGCGAAAGGATATTGCCCCGTCACTTCGCCGGTGGATTACGAGCAGGCTCACTACATTCCCAAGGCCTATCCGCAGACCCAAGGTCACACACCGACGACGGCATGGATTGAGGGAGACGATCCGGATGCGGCCTGGAGCCTCTATCAGGATTTTAAGGAAAAGGATGCGATCATTAAAGACTGGGTGAAATCGGCGAAGAGTCGCTGGCGGGAAGGGTGTTTTATCCCTGCTGGCACAAACGAAGAGTCGTTTCGCGAGGTTTATCGCGTGTTTCGCGAGGAGAGGAGCAAGCTTTTCAATCGCGGTGTCGTCCTGCGCGAATTCATGCCCATTGTGGAAAAGGGATGTGATGTTCGCGGGCTTCCTATTATCGAAGAGACGCGTCTCTTTTTCTGGAAGGGGAAGATGGTTGTTCCTCCGAGAGCGGTTTCTCCGTCGCCTATGGACGAGATCGAACGTTGGGAAATGATCGCCGACCGATTTAGTTCGTCTTTCATGACGATCGATGTGGCGTACCTGGAAGATGGGACGTGGAAGATCGTCGAAGTGGAAGACGGCGGGGTTTCCGGATTGCCGGTGGGATTGGATCCCGAACGATTTTACGGGGCCCTTTGGAATTGTTCGACGAAATGATGAGACGCTTGGTTTTCAGTTTGGTCGTTTTGGTGATAGTGCTGGTTGCGGCGTTCCAGTTCGTGCAAGGCGGAAAAAAATTTGTGCAGGTCACTTCAAACAAGAAGCCGGTGAGCGGCATGAAGGTTTCTATTTTTGGAAATGACCAGGATGGAGAATGGGCCGTTGGTCAGACCGATGAGAATGGAGTAGTCGACTTTGGTAGCGGGTTGTGGTCGGCGCCATGGGAGGATAAAAAGCTTATTCTGGCAGTGCAGACTGATCAGGAAATGGAATGGGAAGGCGTTGTTCGGCCGACCGCTACGAGGGTGATCGAGATTCCCATCGATGAGGATGACAAGTAGTGCGCAGGCAATAAGGTGAGCGGGCGTCCCGCCCTGTATCGATGGGTTGTCCCAATGCCCGGGCTGAAGCTGAAGCTCCGTATCTGTTTAGCTCGGGGAGACCGTGACGATGTTGGCTTTGTCTTCGGTGAGTAGTTCTTTGGCAACTTCGTGGATCTCCTCCGCCGTGATGGCATTGAGGCGTTTACTTTGGGAGAGGTGGTGATCTGCCGGGTGGCCTAGGAGGACATCGAGAGCGGACATTCTAGCGCGGGCGGAGGGGCTTTGATTTCTAAGTGCTTCCTTTGCTTCCACGTTGGCCTTGACTCGCTCAAGGGCATCGGCAGGGATCCCGTGCTCGATAATCTTGTCAATCTCTCCCTGAAGTTCGCGGCGGGCGAAATCGAGTTGATCGGGAGCAGTGCCAAGGTAGAAGGCGAAGAGGCCGGTGTTCAGACCGTGGAATTGTGTGGTGCTCACGTAGTAGGCCAGTCCGAGTTCCTCGCGAATGCGGGTGAAGAGCGGGCCTGCCATGTCCGAGCAATAGGCATCGATAAGTTCGAGCGCAAAGCGACGCGGGTCGTCTTGCGCGAGTCCGGGGAAGCCGATGGCGAGGACGGCTTGTTCTTTTTCGAGTATTAAGGCGTGCTCGCCAGCTTGGGCTGCGAGGGCCTCGTCAAAGGTTGGTGGGTCGCCTGCGGGAAGCGATCCCAGCGATTTTTCGAGTGCCTCCAGAGTGGCTTTCGGATCGAGATCGCCGAAGAAGGCACAAACCATATTTTTGGCAGTGAAGTAGCGTGAGTGCTGTGCGGAAATGGTGAGGCGATCAAGTGAGGTGAGCGATTCGACCGTGCCGGAAGAAGGAACACCGTATCCCCGACCATTCCAAATTTGGTGGCGCATCTCGCGGAATGCACGACTGGCCGGATCTTCGAGGAGTTCTTCGAGGCCCGCGATGAGGGCGGCTTTTTCTCGCTCGATGGCGTCGCTTGGGAAGCTGGGTTCTCGGACGATTTCGCCGAGCAAATCAATCACCGTTGGTAGGTCGTCGCGGAGGCAATACGAGGACAGCATCAGGGTATTGTTGCCGGCCGAGGCCCCGATACTTGCGCCAAGATCTTCGAGGGTTTCAGCAATGTTTTGGGCATCGCGGGAGTTTGTTCCCTTGGTCAGGAGTCGGGAGAGAAGCGAGTTCAAGCCTGCCGTTTCCGGTGACTCTGAAAGCGATCCGGCCAGGAGGGTGGTTTGACTGTAAACAGCAGGGACGGTGGGGTCGCGTTGCAAGATGACGCGCAGTCCGTTGGATAGGGTGTGTTCGCTGATTTTGTCCGGACCGGAAGTAGCTGACTGAGCGGAGGAGTCTGTCTCGAGGTTTTCGGGAACCAAGGTGGTGACGGTGAGATTGTCTTCGGTAAGGTAGGTCTGAATGGCGCGGCGGAGGTCGCCCTCGGTCACTTCGGAGAGTTTCTGAATCGCCGAGCGGGTGTAATTGAGGTCGCGGGCGCTGTGCCAATTGGAAGCGAGGTCGGAAGCCCGGCCCGAGGCGGTGGTGAGGGTTTTGAATTGTTGCGAGGCGATCTGACGGAAGGCCCGCGCGATGGGGCGGGTGAGATCGGCACCGGCAAGTTTTTGAATCTGCGAGACAATCTCTAGCTCAACCGCTTCGGTGTTCCCCGGCTCGACTTCTGCGTAGGCGCTGAAAATCCCCGGACCATCAGCCGGCATCCATGAGTAGGCCCCGATGGAATGTGCGAGTGATTTTTCCTCACGGATCACCCGGTAAAGTGGAGAGGAACGACCACCGCCGAGGACGACGGAGAGAAGGTCAAGAGCAGGGCCGTCTTCGTGAGTGAGCCCGGGGATTTGCCAAGTGAGGGCCAGGTGGGTGTTCGGCACGGCAAAGGAACGGGAGGCCCGGCGGGGGCCCATTTGGCGTGGCTCGACGGGGGCCACGATTGGAAATGAAGCGGGAGAGCGGAGTCCTTTGGCGAGTTCCCGCTCGATGATGGTTGTTGCCTCAGCAGTCTCAAAGCCGCCGGAGAGGACGAGGAAAGAATTATGCGGGCGATATTTGGCGGCATGGTAGGTCTTCATCTCATCGTAAGTGATGGCGTCGAAGAGGTCGCGGTGGCCAATGACGGGATGGCGTCGGTTGTCGCGCTGATAGCAGGTACGGAAGAGGAGCTGGGAGGACACGGAGTCGGGATCATCGAGTCCCATCGCGATCTCGCGTCGAATGACGTCTTTTTCTTTTTCGTATTCGTCCTCGGGAAAAGTCGGACGGAAGACCATCTCGATGAGGGCTGAAAGGAAAAGGTCGAGCGACTTGGCGGGGCCGTCGATATAATAAACGGTGCGGTCAAAGGAAGTGTAGGCGTTCCACTGACCTCCGGCGGCTTGTACTTCCTGTGAAAGAGCTTCGCCGGAAAAACGGTCGGTGCCTTTGAAGACCATGTGTTCGAGGAGGTGGGAGATCCCGGAACCCGCGAGCGCGGATTCGTGTTGGGAGCCGGTCTCGACCCAGATTTGGGCGGAAATGACAGGTGAGCCCGGATTCGGGTCGAGGATGGAGTCCAATTCGGGATCTAGGGTGACGAGGCTTGCCGTGCTGGCGGGAAAATCCATGCCGGAAGATGGAGTCATCGGAAGAGAAGGTCCAATGTCGAATTCAAGAATGAGTTGCCGGGGAAACAGGACGGGATTTTTGTGTGAAAGTTCCTGACCCGGACAAGGGAAAGTGATAAGACTTTTCCATGAACAAGAAGACCTTCCTCGTTACCGCGATCCTTGGACTTATCTTCGTGGGCGGAGCGGCCTTTGGTTTTTACACCTGGAAGATGAATGCAAATTCCTTCAAAGGGATCGCAGTTCCAGTCAAAGGCCTGCCGGACGAACTTTGTGAGAAGTGGGAGACGGCTTTTCAGGAGGTGCTCAGTGACGAGGCAGTTTTACAGGGAATTGCCGACGAGACTGAGTATGCCGATAAGCTGGGAATGCCCTCGGGTGAAGCTGTTTCGCATCTCAAAGGAGCTGTCAAGGTGAGATACGTAAAGCGCAAGGACTCGATCGAGGTCGGCATTGTGGGTAAACGGAAACAGGACGATGCTCTTTTTCAGATTGCAGATACAGTCTACAAAAAAGCGGTGAAGGAAGTCGTGAAAACGACCCCTTCTTTCCAGCAGTATCTGGACGTCGCCGAGCAGGCGAAGGAAAGGGCGAAAGCCGGTTCGCCAAAGCCTGAGTCAGAGTAGCGTTAGAACGTCGCTTTCATCAAAGCGCACCTTAGGTGCTGTGGCGTATTTGTCCTCAGGGCAACGGTAGCCGAGGGCGCACGCCACGGAGGTTGTGAGGCCTTTTTCCTTAAGTCCCAAAATACGATCATATTCTGCCGGGGCAATTCCTTCCATGGGGCAGGCATCGATTCCCAGAACGGCGGCGGCCGTCATGAGTTGTCCCAGTGCGATATAGGTTTGCAGTTTGGCCCACTGAAGTTTGGCCGCATCATCCATGTTTTTGGTGAAGCCGACCATCATGTCGCGGTAAGGATTCAGTTGATCGATTTTGCCTCCGCGAATCTCAATGGTCCGCACGAGGAAAGCATCGATCTCGTCCTCGGTCATCGAGGTCTTCGCCGTCAGAACGACGAAGTGGGAGCAGTCGGTCACTTGCGCTTGCCCCCAGGAGTGGGGAAGAAGCTCTTCTTTGATCTTCTGATCGCGAATGGTCACGAAGTGCCAGGGCTGCAGGCCAAATGAGGAAGGAGTTAGAACCATGGACTTAGCAACGGCATCCCAAACGTCGTCGGGGATGGTCTTGGAAGCATCAAATTTCTTGGTCGCGTAGCGCCACTGGAGTTGATCAATTAAATCCTTGGGAGAAAGCTCGCTCATGCGCGGAATCATTGCGCTCCAATCCGGATTGGCAAGGAAAGGCTTGGGATTTTCTTAATGCCAAAGCTGAACATGATTCCGTATTCATCTTGTTCCCGGTTGTTTCGAATGAAGAAACCAGCTGAGCCGACGAAGGAATCAAAGTCGTAGTGAACGTTGTATTGTTGCAGCTCCAATGTGCTGTCGACGAGTTCGAAACGGTGATAGGTTCCGATTCCCCAATAGTCATTGAGCCGAGCAAAGCTCTCGAGTACGATCCGGTCCGAATCACGCAGGATGGGGTGGTTGTTCAGGTGACGGTAGCCGAGAGTGAATTCGAAGTCATCGTCCGGCATGAAGCGCATGGATGAGGCGACCTCGGTGAAGTTGTCGGTGGTGGAAATCGGGAACTGGGTTTCGAGATCCAGCTCAAACCAAGGGACGGGATTCCAGCGGATATCGTTGTATAGGTTTGAGAAATCACGGTCGAGCTCGGGGTCCTCAATGAAGGCATCGAGGTAGGTGTCCATCATGAGCCAACCGTGGGTTCCGCCATCGCGTCGGGTGACCAATTGATTTCTCATTCCGAGGCGCAGGATACTCCAGTCCTGCAAGTCATCGATCGCCGTAAAGCGGCCAACTTGACGGGGTCTGGGGCGACTGGTGGGAGTCAGCCGGTCGATGCGTCCAAAGGACGAATCGAGTTCATTGGTGGAGAGCCAACTGAGCGACGCATAGGGTTCGACGATGTGGCGCGCACCGTCAATGCCCCACTTCTCATTGGTGAAATCGGGCAGGAGCTTGGTGAGCTTTGTCGAGACGTCAACGGTAGCTGAAACGTGGGTTCGGCTGATCGGGTCGTCCGGTCCCTGGACCGCTTGATAGTTGGTATGGCCGGCGCCGAAGCGGGGCACGACATTAAAATGTCCCGTCTTCATCGGAAGGGAAAACTCGTGATACGTGTGGAAGCGGGCAAAGCCACGTTCATCGAGTAGGCGGGTGATTTTGTCGAGTCTGGGGTCGCCGTCGAGGAGAGCGTCTTTTTGGTTCTGTAAACTATCCCGTTGGAATTCGGCGAGCCGTTCCTCATAAACTCCCAGCGAGGTTTGACTCTCATAGAGGAGCGGGGTGTCGAGAAATGGTTGACGAATCCAATCGTGGGTGAGCTCGGGAAGGCGGGTGTCGCTTTGGTAAAAATCGTTGAGCCGAAGTCTGGCTCCAAGCTGCGTCAGACTGTTGGCGGAGCGCCTTGCAAACCCGAGGTAGTTGTCCGGTGCCCGGTTGATACGAAAGAGAGAGGGATCGAAATCCTCCAGATAGTATTGGTCGCTCAGCAAAGTGAGGTTCGCATCGAAAGAGTATTTCGAAACCGGGGTGTCGTAGATGGGACTCCGGTGAACGAATTCGGCACGAAATCGATTCGGGTTGAGATTGCCCCGGTCAACTCCGGCGCGTTGGTCTTCGGGGTTGAGGTCGTGAATGTAGTAGAGCTTTAGCCAGCCAAACTCATCGTTAGGATCGAGGCGGGTATCGAAAAGGTCGACGCCCATTCCCAGGCCCTTGTTCGAGTATAAGTCGGCGTGCCATTGTGAAAGGAGCCAAGCACCTTCCTTCTCTCCGGTTTCAGAATTTCGCTCGCCGCCGAGCATGATTCCGTAACGATTTCTAACAAAGGCTCCTAGGTTGGTTTGTCCGCCGGGGGCGACGAGATACCCTAGATTGGCGTCGAGCGGTTGGGCCAGGTAGGGTAGCCAGAGGAGATTGCGGTTTCCGACACGAAGGTTGAAATCCTGTAAAATGACCTTGTCGTTTGGAAAGATGGACGCGCGCCTGGCCTGGAGCCAGAAGTCGGGATTTTCGACATCATGGGTGGTGATGCCTGCGTCCTTCGCGACGAAGGCTTTGCGGCCACCGCTTTCGATTTGGCGGATGTTTTTAGCCTTCAGCAGAATCGGGGGAAAGCCGAGTCGAAGGTCTTTGGTTTCGAAGGATTTGGTTTCAAGATTGAAGACCGTGGATTGTCCGCGATATACCAAACCATCCTTATAAATGCTCACGTTTCCTGTAAGCTGGGCCCTCATTTTGGTCATGTTGACAACGGCTTGATCACCATAGATCTCCAAGCCCTTGTCCCCTTTGATCGTCACTCCGTTCAGGTATTTGACAATAATGTCGGAGACATCCCGGGTATCGGAATTGAAGATTGCTTGAGCGCTCGGAGTGCCTTTGATGGTGATCTCTTTGGGGAG
>CBFHQJ010000138.1:0-10281 GCA_965657795.1 Akkermansiaceae bacterium | reverse complement strand
GTGGAAAGACAATATAAGTCACTTTAAGGTCGGAGACCGGGCGGCTGTAGGAAGATGATCTGGGATTGAGTTCCTTCGCCATCCGGAGACTCGCCTCTCCGAGTTTAAAGCTCGGCCCACCATCGCCAACAATTGCCGGGTAGACCTTCTTGCCATAAATAACAGCAACGTAGTCTCCCACGTTCGGGCCCCACGCGCTTTCCCGGTCTTGCAGAATATAAACCGGAATCACGATAAAGGGATCATATTCCGCGATCAAAAAACTCCGTCTCTCAAGATCTTTAATTCCGTCGGTGAGCCGTTTTACTTCACTTGAATTCCCTTTTGCTTTCGCTTCGGCGAGCATCTTTCGCCATCCCGTAATCATGGGATTTTCGACGGCCCCGGTCTTCTTCCAACCGTAGCTCGTGAAGGGTTGGTAGTAGGCCGAATTGACAATCTTATCCGGCATGGTCGGGAGTCGGTCGCCATCCGAACCATCCGAAACCACATCCATATCCGCCTGAAAAAGAAACACCTTCCTCTTGGACCCAGGGTGCTCCAGTTCCAACATCGTCTGACAATCAAAGTAATTGTGCTTGGTCAAAACGCGGTCGAAGCGATTTGCATAAAGCTTCATTCGATCTCTTTTGTTATCGTAGAGATCTTTAAAGAACGGGGACACTCGCGGTCTTTCCATGAGACTCTCCAATCCCGGTAGAATCTTGGGCAAATCCGGACTCTGCCTTACCAACTCATCCAATCGCTTCGCAGCTTCTGGCCGAACGACGGAAAAAGTCAGTGATGCTTCATAGGTTCCATCCTGGCTCTTCTCATCGGAAGCCAAACGCCCTGCCTTTTCTTGAACCTGATAGCGGTAATCAAATCCCCGCGATGTTTTCGAGACATCGGTTCCCTTCTCAACCTGGTAATAAGGAGGACTAACCTTAACCTCTTTTTCAACGACACGATCCTTGTAGATTACCTCCGGCTCGGGCTGCTTTGCTTGCTTCGAAGGTGTGCTTTCCCCACCCAGTCCCAACCGCCGACGAATCTTTTCCGGTATCGGGGTTAGAATGGTGACACACAAAACAAACGACGAAACTGCAAAGAAGGCAGTCAGCCATGGGATCGGTTTCGAGTTTCGTCGTTTCACGCCGTCAATCTTATAGGGGTTCGACTTGGGAGCCATCGTTCAAATGCTTTGCATTGATAAACAACCATTGAAAATTGGGAAAGGGTTTTCAATTGAAGATGATTCGCTAGGATGCATCCATGAGTCGCGAAGACATCAAACGCCTGACAGAACTTGCCTCCTGCGGAGGATGAGCCTCCAAGCTCGGCCAAGCCGAACTCACGCAAGTCTTGCGTGGCCTCACAAACATCGCTGATCCGAACCTTCTGATTGGCTCTGCCAGTTCAGACGACGCCGCCGTCTACCGCATTTCCGATGAATTGGCGCTTGTTCAAACCCTGGATTTCTTCACCCCTATCGTCGATGACCCCTACCTTTTTGGGCAAATTGCTGCGGCAAATTCTCTTTCCGATGTTTACGCGATGGGAGGAAAACCCATCACAGCAATGAACATCGTTGCCGTGCCGACAGATGAACTTGATCTCGATACCATCAATCAAATTCTGCGAGGCGGAGCGGACAAGGTTGCCGAGGCCGGATGTTCACTCGCTGGCGGTCACACTGTGCAAAATCCGGAGCCACTTTACGGCCTTTCCGTCACCGGAACGGTCCATCCGCATCGCGTTATTTCCAACGCCGGGGCTCACGCCGGGGATCACCTTCTTCTCACCAAACCCCTTGGAACCGGTATCATCTCGACAGCAATCAAGCGGGGTATTTGCTCTGCCGAGCTCGAAGAAAATGCGTCCAAGCAAATGGCAACCCTAAATACTCCGGGATCAGCGATTGCCGCCGTAGGCTTGACCAAGGCCGGAACCGACGTAACTGGATTTGGACTCCTCGGACACCTGAGCCACCTTTGCCGTGAGTCCGGGGTCACTGCCCGGATCGACTCCGCAGCAGTCCCGTCCATCGACCCCATCGTTCTCGACTTCATCAAGCAAGGATGTGTTCCCGGAGGAAGTCGTGAGAACCTGAGACTCGCCAAGAAATTCACGACCTTCGCGGACGATGTTTCGGAGGAAATCCAGGTCCTGCTGGCCGACGCGCAAACCTCAGGCGGACTCCTCGTCGCCGTCAACCCCGACGATCTGCACGAAGCTCAAGATGTCCTCTATGCCAACGGGGCAAATATTGTGTCGGAAATTGGTATTCTTACCACCACCGATGCAAAGCCCGTCGTAGTGTCCTGATTCTTCGTCTTGGCAAAGCCTCAGGAAGCAATCAGGCTGATCCCTATGATCATCCGATTGCTTTTTTTCGTTTTAGCCGCGGTCCATCTTCAGGCGGAAAAGCGTCCCAACATTCTCTTCTGCATCGCCGATGATTGGGGTGCCCCTCACGCTTCCATTTATGGAAATGACGAAGTTGTACAGACGCCGGCCTTTGACCGCATCGCCCGTGAAGGAGCGCTCTTTTACAACGCCTACGTTTCGTCTCCTTCCTGCACGCCCTGCCGAAACTCCATCATGACCGGACAATGGCACTGGCGATTGAAAGGCGGTGCCAATCTTTACGGGACTCTCCCCCAGGAAGTGGAAACCTACTCGAGGCTCCTTAAAAAATCAGGCTATCACACCGGATCGTGGAGAAAGTCATTCGGGCCCGGCAAGCTTGAGGGCAAGTTCTTGGACGACCATCCTGCGGGGAAGGTTTATCGTAAAGGATTCGACGAATTCCTCGCTGACCGCCCCGCCAAAGAGACGCCCTTTTGTTTTTGGCTGGGTGCTTCCGATCCCCACCGGGGCTACAAAAAAGGTTCCGGAAAGAAGTCGGGAATGGACCTTTCCAAAATCAATCTCTTTCCCTTTTTTCCCGACGATCCCGAAGTTCGCAGCGACGTGGCCGACTACTATTTCGAAGTGCAACGATTTGACTCCGATGTCGCAAGAGCGGTCGCTCAACTTGAAGTGATGGGCGAGCTGGAAAACACCATCATCGTAGTCACCGGTGATCACGGGATGCCCTTTCCCCGCTGTAAATCCAACCTCTACGATTCCGGGACCCGCGTTCCCCTTGCCATCAGATGGGGTCTAAAAATCAAAAAGGGACAGGTTTTCAAAGACTTCGTCTCTCTCACCGATCTCGCTCCGACATTTCTACGAGCAGCCGGAGTTAAGCCTACTGCCAAGATGACGGGCAAAAATCTTCTTCCTGCTCTCACCGGAGACGGAGAACTGCGCAAATTCATCCTCACCGGCAAAGAGCGGCATGTCCCCAGCCAGGAATCGCCCAGCATGGAGGGATATCCTTCACGGTCCTATCGCGATCACCAATTCCTCTACATCCGAAATTACTCGCCAAATCTTTGGCCCAACGGCACCCCAAACTGGGAAAAAGCGACTATCAAAAAAACTTGGTACGGCGACACGGACAACGGCCCGACCAAGTCTGTCATTATTGAATTGGGACCGGCGTCAAAGTTTTACCAATGGAGTTTTGCCAAGCGGCCGAATGAAGAACTTTACGATCTCGCCAAAGATCCAGACCAACTCACCAACCTCGCAAGAGCGCTCCCGCAGGTCGCCGGCAAATACCGGAAACGACTTGAGAAGGAACTCGAAGCATCAGGCGATCCTCGTCATGGCGGACCGGAGTTTGATTTCGCAGTGCCAACCTACGGAGGCGGCGGTCCCCGCTTTCCGGGGCGTTAGTCGACAAGCTTTTCAGCAACCGGCTTCTTTGGCGGGTCCGGCTTGTATTTCGTTACCAGAAATCCACCGACCGCAGCCAAGCCGATTCCCGCGTAAAACTGCCAGCGAATGCCTCCCATCCCACCCTCGGGCGGATGCATCCAGAGTGCCACCAGGGCATTCACGATTGGTGCACCGGCAAAGATGATGGACATCACTGCGGCAGGTTGTCCTTTTGCTCCGAAGGCCAGAAGAACTCCCAGGGCGCCAATCGCACCCACCGTACCAGCGATGAGCGACCACTTAAAACCAACACCTGTGAACTTGAGATTTGATCCGGAGAGCTTGAGGAGAATGAGAGGCGCGATCACCGCCACTAAAAAGTAGGCAATACCCACCACAAGGAAGGCCTTATATCGACCAAACTCCGGGTCCTTCATTCCGACTGCTCCTTTATGAAGAAACACTCCGTAAAGCCCCCAAAAGGCCACCGTCATCAGTGCAAATCCTAACCAATTCATATTTTTCGTTGCCGCCATGATTTTCTCAGCTGCCGTCAGTATCGCCGAACTTCCCCATCTGACCACCGCGAAATTCAGCCGTGACCAATTTCACTCCAGCAGACTGCGAATCTTGACGGGGATTTCAATCGCTTTCATCGTCGCCAAATCGACACAGACGGAAACCATCTCCCCCGTCGCATGAACTTGATCGCTCTCGTTCACCCGAAACTCAAAAGCATATCGAACCGACCGTGTGCGCAGTTCGGCAATGGAAACCGACACCCTGATCAGATCGCCAAACTTGATCGGCTTCTTAAAATCGGCACTCGCATTTACTCGCGGCCAGCCGATTCCCTCCTGATGAAGGGTAATGCCGCGCTTCCGAAGAAAGGCATGCTCCGCAGACTCCATCCATCGGTAAAAATTTGAGAAATGGGTGATACCCGCGAGATCGGTCTCGTAGAACTCAACCAAGCGAGACCATTCGAACTGCTCACTCACTTGCGAACCACCTTCCCAAAAATCTTTTCAAAACCAGCTGCCATTGCCCCCACATGATAGCGCTCCTTCACGGCACGCCGACCCTTTTTTCCCAGCACTTCTCGTTCGGAGTCGTTGAGCACTGAATGAAGTCCAAGTGCGAGGTCGGCCGGAGAATCTGGTTTGACCAAAACTCCGCATTCCGCCGCCTCCACAATCTCGGGAAAAGCCGAAGCTCTTGGCATCACCACCGGAACCCCGCAAGCCATGGCTTCCACCAGATAGAGACCAAACGCCTCCGGGTAGGTCACCGGAACGGAAAACACGGAAAGGCTTCTTAAAAAATCTACTTTCGCTTCCCGATCCAAATCAGGAAACCATTCCACACGGTTTTCCAGTCCGGCCTTGGTCAACTTTTTCTTCAAGCCCTCAACGTAAACTTCATCACCACCACCCATCGTTCCCCCGATCGCAAGCTGCAGCGAGGAATCATTCAATCGAATGAAGGCATCCACCAACAGTCCCAACCCCTTGGAATGACACATTCGGGCGAGATATCCAATCCGTTTTCCTTCACATCCCTTCTTCATTTCATAGCCGAAGAGATCGATCCCATTCGGAATGACAACGATGGATCCAGCTTCCAAGCTCAAACGTCCCTCCATCACTCCGGCATAATATTGGCTTGGTGCCACCAAAGCATCAGCGTCCCGAACACGAATCGCCATTTCATTCCAAGCCTCATTGCACCATGGCTTGGGAAGCCCATCCAAAAACGAGTCTTCCCCTTGGAAACTGCAGACCACCGGCACCTCGAGTCGTCTCTTCAGCTCACGAATCAATCCAGCCAAAAGAGCATTGGACAGAACAATCACGTCGGGTTTTCCATCCCGCTCGAGCCACTCCACCAACTTATCAACCTCCTTCCCCAAATTACTATCCTCCAAACGGAGCATTAAACAGGTCATTTCGCCCTGCTCTTTTGCCGAGGTCAGATGGCTCCGTTTTGCGACTGCACGTAGCAGCCCTCGACTGTTGAAGATCCGATCCACCCAACGGGGCAGCTTACGGAAGATCCCATATTTTTGTTGAAGGTAGACGTTGATACCGCCGAAGAAAACAGGGGTGGATTCGTCAACACGATCCTCATCGAGTTGTAACGGCAAATACATCGGGACCAAATGCGCCTCGTGACCCATCGAGATAAACTCCCGTGCCAGGGCATTGTCACGCATGCACGCCCCGCAGTAGTAGCTGCCGGTGCCAGCGGTGAGAATGGTGATTTTCAAAACTATGCGGGGGCGCCGCTCTTCGCGACCTTTCCATGTGGGAGTTCCGAGGGAAGATCAGCAAACTCACCAACCCGATCGAAAAGTTCCGTGTAGTCTTTATCCATCAAGTCTCCAATCAAACAATTGGTAAGATCCCGCCTCACTTCCGCATACTTCATGACCACATCTTTGAAGCTGAAATCCTCGTCGTAAAAGGCATAGACCAGCTTTCTCATCCACTCAATGCCTTGGCAAACCCGCTCGCCATAGTTGGAAAACTGCTCGCCGCTGGTGTCGCCATCCACAAGGGCCTTCTCAACCGCATCTGCTCCGAGAGAACCGGTGGTGAGAGCGAGATAAACACCCGACGAGAAAACAGGATCCAGGAAGGCAAAAGCATCGCCAATCAGAACCAGACCATCTGTCGCGCAGTTTTCAGCGCGGTAGGAATACTCCCCCGTCACCCAATATTCGCCAAATTGCTCCCCTTCCGAAAGGTGCTCTTCAACCCACTTGTTCTCCTTGATTTCCCGCTCGTAGATCGCCGCCAGATCACGCCCATCCCGATAAAGGTAGTCGCGCTCTGCGACAATTCCCGTGCTGACGA
Organism: Akkermansiaceae bacterium; assembly: GCA_965657795.1. Lineage (GTDB taxonomy): Bacteria > Verrucomicrobiota > Verrucomicrobiia > Verrucomicrobiales > Akkermansiaceae > SW10. Next base: position 3,673 of record CBFHQJ010000138.1, on the reverse strand, counting down.
TATCGTCCTTGAGGGGAATATTCCAAAACCAGCCTTTCTCTTTAACGTAGGCAATGGTGGTGGCCCCTTCATCGATACCAGGATCACGCTTCGCCCCTTTATAGAGAGTCCAAATCGCTATCTTGTTCAACTTAGGGTCGCGCTTCCGCCACTTTTTTTTCCGCTGGAAAAGGGCATCGCGTCCCGAAGCATCCATGGTGACAGGAGCCCTCAATTCAAAGCGCTTACCAGTCTCATCCTCCGCCTTTACTCCAACGATCGCCCCATCCTGTTCGATAAAGTCCAAGACCTTGATCCCCTCCCTGACCTCTGCACCTGCTTCGCGGGCGCGCTCCATCATCATGGTGTCGAAGGTTTCTCGATCGACCTGCCATGTCTTGGCGCGCGGGTGATCGGTGTGCTTCTCGAAATAGAATGGTGCTGAAAGCTCTCCGTCAGGGTTCACAAACTGGACGCTCTGCTTGATCTGAAAACCCTTCGCGTCGAGGCGGTCAGTCATGCCCAGTCGATCCAAGGTATCCCAGCAATGAGGGATCAAAGACTCACCTACGTGGTAGCGGGGAAAGTGCTCCTTCTCGAGAACGATCACCTTCCGCCCTTTCTCTTCCGCCAAAATAGTAGCAGCAGTGCATCCTGCCGGTCCGGCTCCGATGATGAGAACGTCGCAGTCATAAGAGAGATTTGTGATCATGTTTTTTCTTGTGGTAGAATTTCGATGATTCGGGCGAGAACTTTTCCCCCCGCCCAAAGTAGTTCATTGTAACGCCCAAACAAAAATCCGCCACCAGTTGAGGGAAAAAAATCAGGCTGAAAGGTTTTACAAGGAATCTTCAAAAAGCCCCCCGGTCGGCTAAAATACGAAAGCCCACTTTCATTCAAAATGGTCCCCAATGGCTTACCCCCTGCGGTAATGGCGGCTCCAAGCTCCTGAGGAAAACTCTCTAGGAAAATACGGATCAATCCGTATTCGACCGGTTTCCCGCCAACTTTTAACAAAACTTCCCTGAAGTAACACTCGGGGTCTCGTCCCTCCTCGAAAATCTCGAGCTTCACCTCGCCACCGTGGAAACGCGACAAGGTCGAGGTCATGTCATGGTCGTGACAAAGAAGGTCCCGATAGGGTTGATCGACCTCATCAGGTACCGCCCACGAGAAGGTCAGATCGCGAAGGTGATCGCAAACCAGCAAATCCCGAATCTCCTCAGTTCCCTCCATTGACTAGACCAACTTATCAGTGCGGTGCTCGGGCAGAAAAAAGTCGTGCAGGATATTGTCCACACAAAGCAGACCATCACGCTCCAGCACGATCTCCTTGCCGTCGACATTCAGAAGGCCCTCTTCAGTTAGTTCGTTCAACTCATTCTCCCATCGGCTAAGAACATCGACACCATATTTGGAATCAAAGTGTCCGGCATCGACGCGACCCAGCTTCATGCGAAGGATAAATTCGCGAATCATGCGTTGTTCCTCGGTCGTTCGGAAACTCCGTTTCGTTGGCATTTTTCCAGATTCAATGGCTGCGGTGTAATCATCAATCTCGGTGAGATTTTGATAATGCACTCCGGAAGCATGAGAGAAGGAAGCCACGCCCAGCCCCAGTAGGTCGGCACCACCCCAGAGGGCATCGCGATAAATGAACTTGCTCTTGGAGGGATCTTTAACCGCAGTGTATCCGGAACCCACGGTGTAACCCGCACTCTCGAGAGCAGCAAAAGCCTCCTTGACCCAACGACGCTTGGTCTGCCAATCGGCAACCGGAGCCACGAGCTTTCCGGTATCCTTCATCTCACGATAAATCGTTGTGTTGTAAGGAATCTCCATTTGGTAAATCGTCACACTATCTGGAGCCAACTCGATGGTCTTCTCGATGTTGCGCTGCCAATTTTCTTCGGTCTCTTCGATCATTCCCGCAATGAGATCGATATTGATCTGATCAAAGCCTTCCGCCTGGGCCCGCTCATAGGCGCGACCCACTTCCTTGGACCGATGAGCCCGGCCGTTGATCTCCAGGATATGGTCGTCAAAATTCTCAATTCCAAGGCTGAGTCTCGTGACCCCGATATCCTTGATGGCAGCCAACTTTCCGGGGTTGAGGGTTCCCGGTTCACACTCAAATGCCACCTCTTCAGCAGCATCCCAGGGAAGGATGGCCTTCATCCGATCTGTTAAATGGGCCAGCTGTTTGGCCGACAAATACGAAGGTGTTCCCCCTCCGAAATAAATGAAATGAGGTTTGCGCCCCTCGATGAGAGGCTTGCGCGCCATCATCTCAAGTTCGGTCACGGTGGAATCAAGGTAGTTCTTGATGTCGTCCGCACTTTTATCGGTATAGACCCGGAAGTAGCAAAAATGACACCTCTTGCGACAAAATGGAATGTGGTGGTATAGCCCGAGCGGGACCCCGTCCTTTGCCGGTTGATTATAGATTTCCTCGACCTGCTCGTTCTGATCGTCGGACCAAAAAGAGAATGGAGGGTAGTTCGAGATAAAGTAATTCCCCGCGCGGGTGTCTTTTTTCTGATCTGCGGCTGCGCTCATGTTCTTAAAGTTTGACGAATTCGCAGCACATTACACGGAAGAAAATGTCATTATTACATCTTCATTTCCTATCTGCTGCCCAAGCCGTGACAGAAACGTCACAACTTGAAGACATTGATTTCAGGTGAATCTGGGGTTATTTCATCTCCTGTATGGAACACATCCTGATCGTCGAAGATGAAATCGACATCGCCCAACTGGTCTCTTTCAACCTTGAGAGAGCAGGATACTCGTCTGACATCGTGCACGACGGGCGGGAAGGGTTGGAGAAAATCTTAAAAGATCAACCCGATTTGGTGATCCTCGATCTTATGCTACCTGGAATGGACGGCTACCAAATCCTCAAGGAGATGCAACGAGACACTCGTTCACACTCGATTCCAGTTTTAATGCTTACCGCCAAGAGCCAGATTGACGATCGAATCAAGGGACTGGAACTGGGTGCTGACGATTACCTCACCAAGCCTTTCAGCCCCAAGGAATTACTACTGAGAGCCCAAGCGATTTTAAAAAGAAACCGGGCCACTCCGGGCTCGGTAATCTTTTCGTTCGGCCCCTTCCGCTTCGATAAAAACAATCTCGCTTTTTACCTCAATGAGGAGCCTCTCTCGCTCACCTCGACCGAATTCAAGCTCCTCCTTTTCCTTTGTCAACGGCCGGGGCAACCCCAGGACCGCAATGACCTTCTCAAAGTGGTGTGGGGTTATAGCGATGACGTTCATAGCCGAACCCTTGATACCCACATGAAAAGGTTACGCCAAAAACTGGGTGAAGAAAGTTCGCTCATTGAAACAGTCCGCGGGGTCGGTTATCGAGTTCGCGAAATCGAATGACTTACTTCGCCTTTAGCTGTGCAATCGTTTTGGCATATCTCCTGCTCCGAACGAGGAGTAGGTTGCGGGACTCGGAAAATGAGTTGGGACGCCTCCGGAAAGACGCCAACCAAAACACCCGAAAGCAGGTCAAAGCCCACGACCGCGAACTTCAACATCTCCTTGACGCCCTTCCCTACCCCTTCTTTTCAATCAACGAGAAAGGACTCATCAACCGGCTTAACTCACATGCCAGACAGATCTTTGGAAGCCGCGAAATCCACAACCGCAGCATCCGACAGGTCTTTCTTGATTCCGCCATT
>CBFHQJ010000137.1:0-10287 GCA_965657795.1 Akkermansiaceae bacterium | reverse complement strand
CCGAGGATCGAATCCGGGGCGAAGACCTGTGTTCGGGTTGATGTGGGTTGCGAGAAGATCCTGGATAAAGGCTCTGCGTCCGTTATCAAAGGCGGATACCAGATCTTCAATGACGACGCTTCCAAGCTCCTCAATATTTCCGTCTGCGAGCGGCTCATTGGTTTCACCGGGATACAAGATCGGGTTATTCAAGAAGCGCTCGTCGTTGTCGCTAAAGCCGCCATTGATCGTGAGTGGGCCTCGAATGGTGTTAATGCGTTCCTCAATCGCCGCAAATACCAGAGCGTCTCCGCCATCAATAAAGCGATCGTCAAGGGCTTCGACAAAGACTGTCTGGGAAGTCTCAAGGAAAGTCTTGGTATCGGCGGCGTTAAGCCCTGGAGTGCCGGTGTCGGAATCAAATTCAGCCGGATCAAAGACGGCCTGATGAGTGACATCCGCTCTGATCCCGCGAATCAGCATCGCTCCCTTGTCGGGGCTGGCTGCCGCGGTAAATGCTACTCCGGCATCCACGCCTCCGCTCTTCTCGATTGAGAGAATCCGACCAAATCGCTCAACCGAATAGTCTGAGAAGATCGGATCAGTGTCGATCAGTGTCGCCATCAACTCGGCAATCCGGGTCAGTCTAGGTCCACTATTGGCAAGGAGCGAGATACTAAAATCGTTTCCACTCTGCTGCCAAACACCCACCGTATCGCGATCCGCGACCTGATCTTCAATCGACACCGTAATGGTCTGGGAACCGAGGGTCAGCTGCCATTCCTGGCCAGTCCGGATCACTCCCAACAACTCCACCTCGGCACGATCTCCATTGTAGGAACCGGAGGCCTCAGGCCCACCCGTGGCGAGGTTGGAGTAGAAGGCATCATCGCTTGTCACAATAACGTGGTTCTCACCATTGATGACCTCTCGGGAAATTGTGTAGCCGCCTTGGGTGACAGACACTCCAGTATTGAGCACGGAGGCCAGCGTGCTGCCGCCAATGTTGACATCAGCGGAGGTTGCCGCATCGGTTACCGTCAGTTCCCAAGTGCTTTGTGGAGTCTCGTGAGCAAGGATTGCAAGACGCTTCGAGGCAACCCGGACCTGCTTCTCTTGTTGTTCTCCGTAGTAAACAACCGGGTTGAAGGCTTCGTCGGAGTTGTAAGTCCGGGTCCGCTCCGGCAGCAGATCAATAATCACCGGACCACTCGGAACCGTGTTCAATCTTAAGGTGTAATTGTCCCTGATGATATTGTCGGAGTATCCAGGCAGAGCTTCGGTCTCATAGATATCGAAAAAGGAGCTGGCATTCGGAACGACGGCCCAAGTGTTGGCAGGAGCAACAACGAAGGTTCTGGAAATCGGATCGTAGGATTGAATCACTCCACTCTGATTACCATCGACCGGAGTCGCGGCAGATCCGGCACCTGCAGAGAACTCGATGCGAGAGTCGGTCAGGCTCAACTCGTTCGGGTTGCTAGCCTGATTCTCAATCGAAATGTTGGCAGTGTATCGAAGTCCATTCCGAACCCCGCCATCGAAGTCAGCGAAGATGTCGGTGAACCCGAAGAAATTGGTCGCGTCGGCATAATCAACGTGCGTACCAATAATCACATAGTAAGTGCCAGCGCTGGCAAGCGTGTATTCCTTGAATGCATCGCTGGCCTGAAGACTACCAGGATCGGTCACGGTAGGATCAGTGATGTTTCGATCAATGGTCGGAACAACTTGGGCCAAGGAGTCATTGTAGAGTTCGGCGGTGACGCTTGCGGTGAAGTTGATGGTATCGAAGAAGAAGACATCCTCCACTCCCCGAAGGATATTGGTCTCATCAACATCAACCACCACCCTGACACTTCCTGTGCCTCTCGAAATATCGAACAGGAATGGATTGTCCGGCTCCCCTGCCTCTTTCTGGACACGAATCTTGTTACCCACGGGAACAGCTTCGAGACCGTCAGGGGCATCGTCGTTGATCTCATCTGACAAGCCTTTGGCGATTCTGCTCAGCAACTGGTTATTCGGGTCTGTTTCATCCGGAGTGGTAAACTCATAGGTCTCTCCATCGAGCTCGATTGTCCAGACCTGCCCATTGTTCCAATTGCCATCCAGCGTGATGACGATCTCATTGTAGAAAGGATCATTGATCTGAACCGGAACACCATTCACTCCGTCCGAATTAATCCTCAGACGCGTATGATCAATCGCTCCGAAGGTAATGACTTCCCCACCGGTCTGACTGATTGTAATGACACCCAGGCTTGCCGAGGCGGTCACATCGGTTCTTCCATTGAGTGCGCTCGCGAATCGCGAAGCCAGCACACTGACCGTTGTCGCGGCAGAGACCGTAGTCGCGCTGCCTGCACCAACCGTGAGTTCATCCTGACCTTCGAACTTAAGACTGCTTGCACCGTTCGCATCCTCGAAGTCAAACTCCCAGAGATCACCTTCATTGACTGATTGGTCTGCAGAATCGACCGGAATCAGAGTGAGGGTCTGTTGGTAGGAAAGTGCCAGTTCCCCAAGGTGATTTGCTCCAAAGTCTTCAGGCGTAGCAAACTCAACGCTCGTGACTGGTGACAAGGCCGTTCCACTATTGTCACGAAGCACAGCATAGATCGAAGTTCCCGATGCCAGGGCGGTGACAGTCGCGCCTGCGTCCGTGGTAATTTCCTCAGCAAGACTAGAGGCGGTGACAGACAGATTCTCACCATCTGTTTGCGGATCATAGGTCGGCGAGACGCCTGCCAATTCAACACCCCAATTAACCTCGGTATTGGCAAAGCCACTGAGCTCCAACTGCACCGCCGAACCAGCCAGAACGCCATTCGATGTTGTTCGGACAACGCGCACTTCGAAGCCTTCAGTGCCCGTCCGCTCAAGCAGCAATGTGCTGGAGCCCCCCGTGCCGATTCTCGTTCCAAGGTAGCCTGCTGGAAGACCCGCCGTGAAATCATCCACGCGATCCTGAAGATCGGCATCACTCGTAGAAGCACCCGACACGAACGATCCTGTCCCTCCATTTTGAAGTTCAATCGTCCACTCAGCTGCGGGGACCTTGCCTAGGAAGGTTACCGTGCGAACAATCGAGACGGTCGGGATGAGGGTTGCCTCATCCGTCGTCGTCATATCGACCTTCACCGTGAAGTCGATATCGTCGGTGAGATCAGACCCAATTCTGGTCACTCTGACACTCGAAGCTGAGACCTTCTCAAGGGAGAACCTTGTACTGCTTGCCGCCGTGACAAGAGCATCAATGGTAGCCTCAAGATCTGCATCGACCGCTCCTGCCGTTGAGATCTGATTCGGCATGCCGTTTCCACCGGCAAGAGTCCAGTCCTCACCCGCTGCCGGTGCGGCCAGTAATGAGAGATCGAAGACCTCGCTCCTGGCCTCAGCCGAAGCCGTCAGTCCGGTTTCCGCGATTCGGAACGAGAGACCATCCAGATCACCGGTGGTGTCTAGAACTGTCACCTTGGTTCCCGCAACCTCAGCGAGGAGAGTCCCGGTTCCGTTCAGTGCATCAGCAAGACCCTCAGCCATTTCAATGGAAGTCTGGGCAACAACCTCCAGCTCCTCGGATGCCAATTCTGTCGAGCCATCGAGAGCTGTTAAGATCCAAGTCTGACCAGCAACAGCAGTCTGGGTCAAATCGATGGTGTAAGCCGAGACACCTGTCGCTGCCACACTTGAGATACTTCCCGATGGACTCACTGAGATTCCTCGGTAAGTGGCATCGCTGGCCGACAGGACAGAACCAGTCGCATCGACCGAAGCCCCAAACTCAGTGGAAAGTTTACCAGCAATATCGTCCAAATCATCATCGTCATCGGCAACGACAGATTCTGTCTGACCTCCGATCGTCACTTCCCAGGTTTCACCTCCCCTGACTGCGCCAAACAAGGTCACCTCCAATTCAGAGAAGGTAATGCTCCCGAGGTCCGTAGGTGCTTCCCTCACCTCGGCGCTGGCAATCAGACCGGTTGCCGGCCCACTGGTTGAGTATTCGAGGGTGAACGGAGTTGCCCGATCAAAGACGACAAATGCGTCACTTGCAATATGTGTCGCAAAGGCAAACTCATCGGCGATGTCCCCAGCAATATCAGCGATGGAATCCCCGGACTCCACATCAATAGTCTGACCGTTGATCGTGATCGACTCACCTGGGACAATATCACCACTTAGCGTCAGGACAGCCCGGTTGAGGTTCGCCAAAGTATCGGAGTCGTTGTTCAGGTCCACCGTCCCGGTGAAGATTCCGGCACCAGAGGTCTGTTGCTGGAACCCGTTGTCGGCGGCAGATGCGCCACTCAAATTGAACCCGTTGTCAGCTGAGATGGTGAGAAGGATCATACCTGGATCCACCCCGGGAGCGACCGTATGAGTGTAGCGGGCCGGAAGATCAGCTGCCAACTTATTGGCAATATCGAGAAGACTATCTCGCAACGCATTACCAGTATCCACGGTAGCTGTGTAGGTCCGATTTCTCAGTCCAAGGCTCCAAACATCGCCGTCCTTGACCTGCCCGCTCAGCCCCAGGGTGATGCTAGTGAAGAAGGTGCTATTGTCCGGGTCAGTTCCGCTTTCCGATCCCACAGGGGCAATCGTTGTCGGTGGGTTCAACTGCTCTTGCGTGATCTCAAACGCATAAACATCGTAGCTATTGTTGCTATCTCCACCACCGGTAATCCGGACGTATGGGGTGGAGGAAGTGACGCTTCCACCGTAGGCCAGATTTCCAACGATGTTACTTGGAAGAGTGAAGAAGTTGCCGGGATTAATCTCGGTCTGCCCCTCGGTGTTGAGCACCACAGCACCGCCAGCATCGAGGCTGAAGTTCAGCAAGTTGGCATTTTGAAGGCTAATTGGATTGAGGGCACCGGTGGTCGGGTCAAACAAGGTGCCGGTGGCGATTCCATTGTTACTATTTTCAATCTCCTGAAGCGGCTCTGGCACGAAGATAAAGTTGTCGGTCTGATGACCCTCAACGCTGACGTTCAGCTCATAGGTCACATCCTGTGGCAGACCCTGGTTCCGAACCGCATCGGAAACCTCGATGATGTAAACGCCAGGCTGGGTGAGCTCGAGGTTCATGTAATCATTAAACCAGGTGTCATCAACGGGACCTCCGCCTTCACGGGGACTGGAGATGCCATCGCCTGCCTCGATAATATCACCGGCTTCGTTCGTCAAAACGAGACGGCTGGCCCAGAAGGTTTGGTCCCCAAAGTCATAGGCGTTATCCAGGTCCAGAATCACCTGCACCGAGTTGCTTGCGGCGGTCAGCATGGTCTGGGTAATCTCAAACTTGAAGTAGTCGTTATTGCGATCCCCTGTTCCCTGAAGAGTGATGTGAGCAAGCCCGGTGGAATCCTCGATATCAGGATCCAAACCGTTACTCCACTTACCGAGATCCAGATTCTGGGCATCTTCGCGACTATTGTTACCAGCAGTCGTTTCTGGTAGGTCGGAAACTCCGAAGGATCCCGTGAAGGCGACGACCGGAGTGATTCCAGGCAGGAAGATTTCAAGAGCGTAATTTGCGCCGAAGCTCAAAACAGTCTTACCTGAGCTTGTGACCTTGAACTGATAGGTTCCCGCGCTGGTGAACTGAAACACCTGGGAAGAGGCTCCTCCTCCAGAGGTATCGACCATCGTGACCGGACCACCAACAGTCTGAAGAATCTCCACCTTAAGATTATCGATTGCCGTTCCATCCGGAGCGGTCACCCTGATGTAGGCGTCCTGTGTGAGCATCGCAGCGGTCACCGTGAGTTCGTAGAGATCGGCTCTGTCATCGCCAGTTCCCAAAATTTTCACTCGAGGAAGAGTAGCTCCACCCACAGGAATCTCAGCGAGATTGTAGAAATTGCCATCAATGGACTGGGCACCGGTAACAGGATCTTTCGCCTTCTCACTTTCAAAGAACGGCACATCGACAATCTCTCCGGCGAATCCGGAACCAAGATAGAATTCCTGACTTGGCTCGGAAACAACCACATTTCCACCGCCATCCACAATCACCTGGGCGGCATCGTTGTCGATGATCTCAACGTCGAGTTGGTCGAAGACCTCAGGCTCCCCGTTCGAACCGACAAGGTGCGCAAACTTAAACTGATCCTGACTGATGTCCGCAGTGATCGTAAGTTCAAACAGATCATCAAGCGCAACCGGACCATTCACAGTGATATCGAAGGTCTGGAAGAGCGCGACATCCGCGGCTTCCGGCTCGACGACCGAGCCGCTGCGAGACCGGGTCAGCGTGAAGGTGAAGGAAGAGGCCGCCTCAAGGCGAACGCTGGTTCCAAAGATCTCAGCCTCGACTCCAGTTGTTCCAGTAGCAGCTTCCAAAGAGGCAACAAGCGAGTTGATCACCTCTGCTGCAGTCTCAGCTTCACCATCGGTTCCTGAGAGAACGGTATGGGTGAAGTCGTTGGCTCCTATCGAGAGCGTGAAGATATCGCCGATCTCATAGTCTTCTTTCAGAGCAAACTCAAAGCGCGACGCCATGCTATCATCGCTGGTCTGAACGATGGTGAGATTTGGATTGGTGGTCTCGAGGGTAAACTTCGGTCCGGTGATCGTGATCACATTGCCAATCACGGAAGCATCATAGATGTCCCCCGATCCTTCAATTTCATTGCGCAGATCGAGAGCGATATCATTGACCGAAGTGTTGACAAAATCTGCTCGATTCGAAGCAGCACTCAGGGCCGCGGAAATCCTAGCAAAGTGACGGGCTTCCTTATCAGGATCATCGACGGCCTCGATCTCGATGGCCTGTGGCGTCGAGTAGTTTCCTGAAGTAAATGTCAGAGAAGAACCACCGACGAAGGCCAGTTGGCCGCTGGCTTCGGTGAAGTCAATGGTGACATCAGCTGCCGGCTCGCGGGTCAGGAAGACTCCAAAGCTATCTGCAGCAGACCCGAGCGTGGTGTTTTCTTCCACCCTGGTGAAGGTGTCGGCGACTCCATTGTCCAACGGCACAACGATGAGATCGGAGACATCATTGTCATAAACCTCCACCACGACACTCAGAGAGGCTAGCCCGTCGTAGGCACCGCCGTCATCCGGCTGGGTTCCCTGGGTCACCTTGTGCTGGATTTGAACATTCTCCCTTCCTTCCGCGACGGTATCATCCGGCGCATAGAGATAGATTGTCTGCGGCTTGAACCAATTGTCCCGGGTGAAGGTCAGAGTCTGTCCTTCTGCCGTCATGCCATTGATATCCGTGATGGAGCCCAGCAGGATTCCATTCGCACCAGCCCGGCGGGCACGCTCGGAAGCCTGAACCGGAGTGGCCGCAACGCTGACCGTCTCCTCAGGTGAGCGGGTCAAAACAACCGTGTAGGAAGCCACCAGGAAATCATCCAGAACTCCACCACCGTTCGGATTGATTCCTTCGAGGAGTCTGAGAGGACCATTATCCTGAATGATCAGTATGCCGGCCTCATCGTTGTCGGCAACCTTGACCGAGAGATCCTGGAGGAAAATATTCCGGAAGTTTTCGTCCTGGGTCAGGATCGATTGATCAATGAGACCGGAGTTCCCTTCAAGGCTGTTGGAAACCACCGTGACCGGCTTCCCATCGCTGCCACCCAGATTGAAGGTATCCGAACCAAGTCCACCAACGATTTCAACTTCAACACCCTCGCTGGTGCCAGCGATGAAGAAGCGATCGTTCCCCTCCAGGGCATCCACCACCAACTTCTCAATACCATCATAGGTGATAAAGAGCCCACCACCGAAGACTCCAAATTCATTGATCAAGAAGTCATCTCCAAATTCGGTTCCGACTACGGTCAGTGTATCAAAGCCATCTCCACCCTCAATACGAACCGGAGCATTGACCGTAAATGCGATGAAGTCGGCACCCTCTCCGCCATTGATATTGGTGAACGGGGCCTTGGGATCGTTTGGATCAACCCTCACGAATGAACGGACCAGGAAATTATCATCACCAGCTCCACCAATCGCGAAGATTTCAGCTTTGTTGCGATAGACTGTGAATGAGTCATTTCCCTCACCTCCTCGAAGCGTCGCCGTCTCACTGACACCGTTGGACAAGAATCCACGCGTCGTCTGGGTCGTTTCAAAGTAGTCGAGCGGATCAATTCCGTTCGTTGGGTTCAGTCCATCACGCGCAGATTCAAAGACCTGCCCGAGCTGGAATGAATCATCGCCCGCATCTCCATTGACGGTAATCCCGGAGAGTGTGTCATCGAAGACAAAGGTGTCGTTTCCACCGCGACCGGATACGTCGACATTCTCAATATTACCGTCATAGTTCACCCGCTCGAGGAACCCGCCGAGGACCGGGTTGAGAAGATCATCAGTCTCATAACTGGCAACCACACCACGACCGCTGAGTTGGTTGGCCCGGAATAGGAAGAGGTTACCCAGTTCGTTACCGAAGATATTGATGGTGTCGTTGTTATCGGTCCCTGTTCCACCATCGAGGACATCGATCGTAGCCGTGCCTTCACCTGCCAGCCCTATCAGATACGAATCGCTTCCGTTCCCGCCATCAAGGCGAAGTTCCGACTGAACCCCTGAGAGGAAGCTCTGCGCCCCGGCGGCACTGTAGTTGACCCGGATAATGTCGTCTCCGTCCTGTGTATTGACCACGCTCTTCCCGCCGGTGCTTCCGATATTAATGACATCGCCATCGTTCGGACCTTCATTGCCACCGAGGATCTCAGTATTACCAACGTGAGTGCCATCAACAAACAGCTGGTCCGGAGCATCTGCCAGACGGAGTGTCAGATTCGTGATGCCAGAGTATGCCACCCCTGCGCCCATGCCGAATCCAATAAAGTTATCGCTGAAGAGTGAACCAGCACCGCCACCGCCACCGCCATTGTAGAAAATCACCCGGTCACCTGGATTTGGAACGGCCTGAGAAACCGGGAAGGATTCATCGATTCCCCCGCCGAAGAGTCTGACACGACCCTGGATGGAAGCGAGGGTTGAGTCGATTCTGGTCACCTGTGAAGAGAGACTACCGATGCGGAAGAGATCATTGCCTTTCTCAACATCAAATGTCCGGAACCCAACCTGAATGGTCTCACCGATTGCATCACCGTAAATGTTGGTCGCAGCGCTGGTGCTCTCGATGTTGAATGTATCGTCACCGTCCCGGCCCTCAATTCGGGTGAAGACGGAGTCCGAGGTGCTCTGGATCGTGAGTTCGTCGTCGGCTTGACCCAGAGCAATTTCAAGCAGCTCGGTGGTGTCATCGTTGTTGTAGTTGACACTACCAAGCAAGCCAAATCCGGTCAGTCCGGTGCCAGTCAAAATACCAGTGTTTCCGACAAGATCACCAGTATCGTCGATGCTGACTTGGTCCGTTCCATTCCCACCATTGACGAAGACCGAACCATTGATGGCATTCAGCGTTCCGAGAACATTGATGAACTCGGCATCCTCGACAGCAGGCTCATTGAAGGGCTGACGTCCGGTGATATCTGCAGTCTCCCAATATCCGGCCAGGCTTCCCACAGCGACCAAATCGTCTCCCTCACCAAGATTCAAGGTCACATCACCCTCGATAGACCTGACAGCGACTGAGTCATTACCGGCTCCAGTATTCAGCTCGATTCCAGCATTTGGAGAGAAGTTGAAGGTGAAGGCGTCATTCCCGCTTCCAAGACCGATCTGGAAGACATCCGTAGTGTCGAAGACCGGAACGCCGTTCTCATCCGGGAAGAGCCCGTTGACCAAGAGTATGCGCCCAGGAATTCCAAGTCCGGAGATCTGGATGGACTCGCGAGATTCAGTAATTGGATCCTCCGAGGTATAGTAAGTTTTCTCACCGCCGAAGTAGATCAAAGGCTCGTCGCCACGGTAGCGCTGCTCGAGAAGGCCGCCGGCCCCGGCGAGATCTGCTGCTGTGATGGTTTGCGCCACAAACTCACCATTTTCTTCAACGAACAGAGGTTCGCTACGCTTGTGGAGAATTCGCTCACCCTTGCTGTTGTTCCAGAAAATCAGGTTCTCACTGGCGTTCGCAATAGCCTCACTGCTGGTATAACGGACAGCTTCGCCATCGCTCGTGGTGCGAACAATGAAGTTTCCTCCCTGCTTGTCGACGACCAGATCCCCGCTCTGAACTTGCTCGTTGCCGTAGTACGTCACGGCATCACCCACTCTGTGGTAAGCGAGCAGAGCAAGGCTGGCACGAACGGTGACCGAACCATCATCTGCGATCATGCCGCTATCAATATTGGTGACCGTCAATTGGCCGGTGGAGGCATTGAAGGTATATCCATTGGCAGCTGCCCCTTCTTCAAGCCGGAAGGTTCC
>CBFHQJ010000136.1:0-10462 GCA_965657795.1 Akkermansiaceae bacterium | reverse complement strand
CGCCCTTGACCGGAATGGACCGCCTCATGTCACCTGCTCTTCCCTGGGTCTACGGACAAAAAGAAAACACCACCGTCCCGGCCTGGGTGAAACAAGAAGTCCAAAAAATCCGCGATACCCAACCGAAGGAATGGGCGCCTGGAACCACCCCATGGCCTCAAGCGCCCAAAGACGGCAAGATTATTTACACCGGGGATGGCAGATAAGGGAAAAGCGATGGGAACCACTGAGTGGCTGACCTTCTGTTCCTGGATCGTTCTCAGTATCTTAATCGTTGGCCTCGACCATGGCCTAAAGTCGTCTGATTTTCAGAAAGGCTTCACCGATAGTCTGGTGCCTGCTGTGAGAGGGATTCCCCTGATCTCGGGCGCTTTATGTGTCATCTGGCTTCTCTTAATCTCGCGAATCTACAGGAGTCAAAAAACCGTTTTCGTCCGATATCTTCTCACAATGCTGCCAGTTGTTGTCTTCTCCGCATGGACCTGCTGGAACACTCCAAGTCCTGAAGAACAATTCGCAGCGATTACCGGAGTCGAGTTACCTTCCGAAATCGGGAAATTTGAGAGCTGGCAGGAAACAGCTCTTTTTTCAAAGAAGCAACATACCTTTTATTTCAAATCCTCGCCCACCGAAATCACGCGTCTCATCAATGAGTTGGGCTGGTCACCTTCCCTCTGGGAGCACAACAAATCGTGGATTGAAAAATTTTCAGCCGGCCCTTCCCATAACCTGGCCATCAATTCGTGGACCAACCCACAAGTCTATATAGGTCCTCTCTCGAAGGGTGACTGGAGTTTCAGCTTGGTGACAGACAAGCAGCAAGAGCAGGTATTTATTCTGTTTTTGCGTTCGTGGTAGGTTTTTTGAGCCTGCAAAGCAGCGCTAAAGAAACGAGATCCGAGCCCTCATCGAAAGTATCGAAGTCTTTAGGATGATCAATTTAAGCAGAGCCGAACACGGACGAACTAAGCCTTGCCTCTTCGAGGCTTCATCGCAAAGAACGCGATCCCGATCGGAAGAAAGAGGCTCCCTAACTCGGCATAAATCCATGGGCGATAAACGATTCGCATATTCATTTGGGCAAATAGTTTACCGACATCCGCGATGGCATCTTCTTCATCAGCCCCGGGCTCTTGAAATGATTCGGCGATCTTTTGCTCCATGGGAAAGCCAAGCTTCATTTGAAGCCCTATCAAAATCAGAGCCACCGCTGCCAAGGCAGGCAAAGTCGGCGACGGAGGGCCTCCCCCGATCAGGCCGATAAAGGCAAGGAGTAACCCCAATGCAACACAACCCAGAGCGACAGCCACAAAGAGGGCGACTCCCATGCCATCTTGTTGCTCTTCATTCTTCTTACTCTCGGACATCGATTTCATCTCTTCCCCGAGGCTCCCACCACCCGTTACGGTTTGAAATCCGGATTGAGTGACCATTGATTTCGCGGAACACTGGAAGTCCAACCAAGGCAGGAAGAAAAAACCAAGAGCGGCCGCAAACGAGAGGAAATTAAATTTGTGAATCATGCCGCGGGGAGATTGCGTCAACGAAGGACTTGAGCAACGAAAAAACGGCTGACCTCCATGAAGGAAGCCAGCCGTTGTGATTCATTGAGAGACGGGAGCTTTACTCCTCGCCCTCTTCAGCGGTGTCCTCGATGTCGATGTCGTCATCGGCGAGGTTCTCAAGATCAACCCACTCGATGAATGCCATCGGTGCGGAATCGCTGGGACGAGGTCCAAGTTTGGTGATCCGGCAGAAGCCGCCCGGACGATCACCGACAGCCGGAGCTACAGTGTCAAAGAGTCGCTTCACGCTGTCCTTCTGACGAAGGAAACGAAATGCCATACGACGAGCGTGAACACCGTCTTCCTTCTTGGTCAGGGTGACCAGCTTTTCAGCAATGGGGCGAAGGGCCTTGGCCTTGGCCAGGGTGGTGCGAATGCGACCGTGCTCGATGAGAGCGCAGGCTTGGTTGGCAAGCAGAGAACGGCGGTGACCGTCTTTGCGCTGGAGTCTTACTGTTTTACGACGATGTCTCATCAGTTTGTTTCTTTCTAAATTTCAATGTTGAAGCGACCTTTACTGGTCGAGGTTTTGAGCGATGAGGTCAGCAAGTCCAACCGGTGCTTCTTCTTCCACACCAAGGCGGGGAGCAGCCGGAGCGCCGAGGGCAGGACCGGTAAGAAGTGACGGATCGAGGTTCATGCCGAGACCAAGTCCAAGCTCCTGAAGCTTGTCTTTGATTTCGTTGAGGGACTTCTTACCAAAGTTACGATACTTGAGCATTTCAGCCTCGGTCTTAAGCGCAAGCTGCCCAACGGAGGTGATGTTTGCGTTGTTGAGGCAGTTGGCGGCACGAACGGAAAGCTCGATCTCGTTGACGCTCATGTTGAGGAGCTTCTTGAGAGCGGCATTCTCTTCGGACTGCTCGGCAGGTGCTTCTTCAAATCCAACTGCATCGTCGTCATAGTTGACGAACACGTCGAGGTGGTGACGGAGAATAGCGGAAGCCTGAAGAAGTGCGTCGTGAGGCTCGATGCGGCCATCGGTCCAGATGTCGAGGACGACTTTGTCGAAGTCAGTCATCTGACCCACACGAGTTGCGCCGACCTCATACTTAACACGGGAAACCGGGGAAAAGATGGAGTCGATGGCGATTACTCCGATGGGAGCCCCGTCACGCTTGTTCTCGTCGCCGGTTTTGAAACCACGGCCCACCTGAACCTCGATTTCAGCGTCGAACTTGACCTTCTTGTCGAGGGTGCAAATGATCTGATCCTTGTTGACGACCTCGTAAATGTTGTCGTCCTGAATGTCTCCGGCGGTAACAACGCCTTCCTTCTCAACCTTGAGGCTGAGAACGCGTGGCTCCTTGTCGTGAGCTTTGAACTTCACCTTCTTGAGGTTGAGGACAATGTCGGTGACATCTTCGATGACTCCGGGAAGAGTCGCAAATTCGTGTTGGACTCCGGCGATGCGCACCGAAGTAATCGCAGCCCCTTCCAATGAGGAAAGGAGGACGCGGCGGAGGGAGTTACCAATGGTGTGACCAAATCCCTGCTCGAATGGCTCGGCAGTGAACTGGGCAAATGTATCAGTGGCGGTGTCCTCGTTCTTGATGAGGCGGCTTGGGAGCTCGAAACGATTCAGTTTGATTGGATCGGGCTTCTCTTCGACTTCAGTATTTTCTTCTGACATTATTTTGTTAGGTTGTCGGGTTTCCCTTTGAGCGAGCGAGTTCCGGTATCGGGACTCCAAAGGACCTACGACGATTTCAAAAGCTCGCGGGCGCGGAAAAAACCAGCTTAGACGGTGCGATGCAATCCTTTTTTACTTCAGTTTGCCAAAGAATCGTCTTTTTAGCCCCGATTTTCAGGTGTAATCCCCAAAAGCTGGACTATGTATCGTCAAATTCACAAGCCATGTTGAAATCCCGTAAAAACCTGACCCGATTCACCTACGAGACGACCGCCTTCGAGGGATGGCGCCTTTGCGTCAGCAGGGCTGGAACGACCTTCACCAAGTATTTCTCTGACAAGAACTACGGGGGAGGACAGGAAGCTCTCAGAGCAGCCGAACAAGCGCGCGCCAAGTTAGTGAGACTCATCGATAACTCCCGCCGCATCAACGGAAAGCTCAGCAAGGCAACGATTGAGAAAGCTCATCAGATCTTAAAGGCTTCATAGCAAGATAATGCCCCAAGAATACCGCAGGGTCATCCACTGGTTTCGTCGTGACCTCCGTCTGACTGACAATACCGCCCTTCTCGCGGCCCTTTCGGCCTCGGACGAAGTTGTCCCTCTTTATATCCTCAGCGACTGGTCGGGAGACCACCTCTGGACCGGGGCCAAACGACAAAAATTCCTTTCGGATTGCTTGTCGTCGCTCTCGGGGAATCTGAACCACCTCGGAGGCAATCTTATCATTCGCCAAGGCGAAGCAATTTCCGCACTCCTCCGCCTAGTCGATGAAAATGAGATAGACGCGATATTTTTCAACCAGGACGTTGATCCATTCGGGCAGGCGGTTGAGAAGAAACTCAAGGATGAATCGCCGGTCCCGATCCATTCGTTTCAAGATGCTGCTCTGCATGGGCCTACCGAGATTTTAAAAAACGACGGCACTCCTTACCGGGTCTACACCCCGTTCTCAAAACGATGGCTCCCGGTAGAAAAGCGAGCACCCGCCGGCCGACCAAAATCGATCAAGACGCCAAAAGGTCTGGATTCGCTCCCGCTCCCTACCCTTTCCACCTGGGATCTTGAGGAGGGAGATTGGGAACTCCCGCAGGGAGGCGAAAAAGCTGCACGCGAGCGGATGAAAGAGGCTCTCGCCAATCGTGTTCCACATTACGATGACACACGTGACATCCCATCTATTTCGGGCACGAGCCGGCTTTCCCAGGACTTACGCTGGGGAACTCTTTCTATTCGAGAGCTTTACCAAAAGGCCGTAAAGCAAGGTTCCGAGCAGTATCTCAAGGAATTGGGATGGCGTGAGTTTTACTTTCAAATTCTCCACCACTTCCCCGAGATTCTCTCGGATGAGTTCAATCCCGATTGGCGCGGACTTCCTTGGGACGAACCAGGTGAGCAATTCGAAGCTTGGAAGAACGGGCAAACAGGTTTCCCGATCATCGACGCCGGGATTCGTGAACTTTTAAAAACAGGCTTCATGCACAATCGCGTCCGCATGATTGTTGCCATGTTCCTGACCAAGGATCTCCATATCGACTGGCGCCTTGGCGAACAATTCTTCGCCCAGCACCTTCTGGACGGTGAAATTGCCTCGAACAATGGCGGATGGCAATGGAGTGCTGGAACCGGGGCGGATGCTGCTCCTTACTTCCGAATTCAGAACCCGTGGTCCCAAACCAAGCGATTCGACGCAAAGGGTGAATACATCAAACGTTGGGTTCCCGAACTCGAATCGGTAGACCCAAAGAAATTTCAAGCCCCACCGGAAGATGGCCAAAGCCTGGCCGAAAGCTATCCAGCCCCGATTCTCGATCACGGAGAGGAAAGAAAACGGACTCTGGAGACCTTTAAAAAGCATCGGTCGCAGCAGAAGTAGCTACAACCATTTGCATCTTCCCCAAATTACAGGGATTTTTTAAGCTCGGCAACGATCTGCGAGAGTTCCTTTCCTGGAATAGCAAAGGCCTCGACCCGATTGACGGCAGCAATGTTCATCCCGACAAACTGATTATCCAAAGTAAAGACCGGGCCACCAACAGTGTTCTTATTTAGCATGGTCTCGTGTTGCATAACCATGGGGAAACCTGTTCTGCGAGCAGATTGCTGGGCCTCTCCTCCGCTCAACTGGTCATTGCGGGTTGTCCCGTTCCCGTAGAGTTTGTGTCTGGCCATCAATTCCACCTCCAAAGTCATCTCCTCTTTTCCGCGGATGAGTGTCAGCTTGATCTTATCGCCGGTTGACTTTTCTTTGAGATAGGCAACCAAGCCATCACGATTCTTGATATCCGAGCCATCGACTTTGAGCAACTTGTCGCCTTCTTTCAAACCAGCATCGGCAGCTCCGGAGTCTTCGGTAATTTCTCCGACGAGCAAATCTCCATCTTTCTCCTTAAGTCCAACTCCCAGAACGGCGGGCGATCCACCAGGAATCTCCCGCTTGTTGGCGCTAATGATCCCAGCCCGCGGGCGACGAAAGCGACGTTCGGTGGCCCCATTGGAAACCACCCACGTTCCGTGAGCCAAATCCTTGGCCTGCGAGAAGTCGACCGGTTTCAATCCCTCTGCCTCGATTTTTACCATCATGACATCCCAGACATCATTTCGAGCGACCACGACGGGATTCCGGAACTTCTTGGTGCCAACGCGGACATAGTAGCTCTCCACTTCCTCGATCTCGCTTGCCTTCGTCATAATGAGGCCGTCGTCCGAAACGACTGTGCCATAGAGAAATGCCTTCGAGGTTTCATTGCTGTAGAACACCGCACTGCTTTCCTGTAGCGAAACTTGAACCGGAGACAGGGCATCCTGAACCAATGGTCCATTTTTGCGTTTTTCCGATGGAAGCGAATTCGCTGCGAGAGGCAGCGCTACTGCCAAAATGAGAGTGATGATCTTCATGGTCGTTCCCCAAGCTTAATGGTTTCCTCTTTGGTTTCTTCCCCAGTGGTCCACTTAAGTTTCAATTTGTCGCCCGCTCCCAGCTCGGCGAGCTTGCTCGTCATCAATTCCTTGGTGGCCTTCTCGCCCGCAATTTCGATGATCAAGTCCCCGACTTTGAGACCGGCTTTCTCGCCAACTCCATCTTCCCAGAGCTCGGTCACCTTCAATACACCCTCTTCAGTCTCCTCGGTGACCACACCCAGAAACCCAGTGCCCGGTTTGCTCTTCTTGGCAAACCCCCCTTCACCAATGAACTTCCCTTCCATCAATTCGTCCCAATGATCCTGAAACTCTCGAATCGGCACGTGCATACTCTCCTCGCGTGAGGCGCCCACGCGGCTGTGAATCCCGATCAACTGGCCTGCCATATTGAAAAGCGGACCGCCCGAATCTCCACCGATGAGCATACAGTCGGACTGAACCGTGGTTGGGGCCGTCCGCACCAAGCGGCCAACTCGGACATTCACGCCTCGCGCTTTGTCAAATCCGCCGGAATGCCCAAGCGAATACACCCAGTCACCGAGTTCCGTGGAGTCATCCATATCAACTTCGACGAAGGGAAACGGTCCGTCACCTTCAATTTGAAGCATTGCCGAGTCAGTCTCAGAATTAAGCCCAAGGGAGCGACCGGTGAATTCACTGCCATCTTCCATGATGACCTTGATTTCTTCGTCCACCTTGCTCGTCACGTGAGCAGCGGTCAGGACCAGCCCATCTTTGCTAATAATCACCGCACTTCCGGAACTGCCACCCATCTGCAAACAAACAGTCGCGGAGCGGGTCCGCTCCAGATGGAATTGCAGGGCACTCTGGATCTCGCGAAAATCGCTGAGAGTCTGCGGCGCCTCCTTATTGTTAAAATCAGGCCGGTCAGCGTGAGCCAGAGCCCCGAGGGCGAAAGAAGTCGCCATCAAAATCGTTCCAAATTTCATTAATTTCGCAAATTTAGGCCCGGAATACCCTAAGGGCAATCTGCAATCCCTGAAAATAAACCTTCAAACGACCACCGGACGATAAATTGACCCTTGTCGCTGGCTACCAATACGCCTCTTGCAATGGCTTCTGTTCAAAAATGAATTTTGCGACGCCTATTTCTTGAAGGCGGCATGATTCGCATCTCCACCGCTCAAAACATAGGCGACCAAGTCAAGAATCTCTTCCTTCTTCAGCATCATAAGCAAGTTGGGAGGCATCATGGAAACCTTGCTGGGTTCTATGCTCTCCACCTGCTTCCGGTCAACATTCACCCGCTGGTTGGGATCACTGAGGTCGGTGTTGATGGTCACATTGTCACCGCTCAGGTTCACCACGACTCCCGAAAGTTGAGTCCCGTCCTTCTTCGTCACGATGATGGGAGCAAATTGCTCGTTGATTTCCTTGCTCGGATTGATGATCTGGTCGAGCAAGTCATGCGGGCTGTATCGCCCGCCTGAACCCGTTAAGTCAGGCCCGGTCATGCCGCCGGCATTGCCAAAACGGTGGCAAGCGTAGCAAGCCGAAGCCGCGAACATCTTTTTGCCCCGGGAAAAATCACGCCCATTCATGCCATTTTGAGCCGCCTCACTGAGGTCTTCGAGTTTCCACATTGTGGGAGTCCGCCCCGCAAAGATCGCACCAGAAAGCTCGATCGCACTCTTGCGTTCAGGTTTCCTGGCAATCAACTCTGCATGCTCCTTCTTCTCAGCCTCGGTGAAGGTGGCCAGGGAATCATTTCGAATGAACTCGATGAATTTGGTAAAGCTAGCTCCACCGTTGTAATTGGCCGCCTTCAAAAACCACTCCAACTGACGCTTGCGAAGATCGCTGGTCCAGCCCGTTTTCAAGAAGCGAATGCTCCGGGCATATTCCATCTGGGGTTCCTGACTTGGCGCGGCTTCAATCAAAGCGATTGCCTTGGCTGCTGTATTCGGGGCCTGCAGGTAGCCCAGAGTTTCAGTGAGAAGCCAATTCTCCTCGAAACTGTCAGCCGGATAAGAAGCATCGAGCTTGGACCCAATCGCGTCCATCACAGCCTTCGACGGATCACCGAAGCGATTCAGAACGATTTGAATCAAGCGGGCATAGGCGAGTCGTTCTTCAGCAGCCAATTTTGCGTAATCGTGCTTGAGCAACGACTGAAGGACTACGTCGCGGGTCGCAGGCGTCTTCTTCGCACTTTCCACTCTGACAAGAGCCAGAAGGGCTTCGAGTTGAGCCATGGCATTGCTTTCGCCGAGAGCCTTTTCTTTCCAAGTGGTGACTTTTTGATGCTCCAACGCCGTCCTGGCCGCCGAGCGAATGTAGCGATCTTCGTGACTCAAATGTGGCCACACTGTCGCTACCGCCTTGGGGTCAGCTTTGCCATGAAAAGCCTCGATGCTCCTCCGCAAATCGTGAAGCGGCAGATTGTCGGCATCAGCCTTCGCAGGCGCGGTGCTCTCCTTTCCTTTGTATGTCACGCGATAAAGCCCCGACTGGACACGACGTCCACCAATCGCAAAATACATCGCACCATCCGGATGAATGATGGCATCGGTTACCGGCAGCGGGCCACCTGTAATAAACTCTTCCTTGGTCGCGGTGTAACTGGCGCCATTCGGCTCCAAATGAACCGCATAAATTTTCCCCCAACTCCAATCGAGAGCATAAAAGGCGTTCTGATATTTGGCCGGGAATTTGGCACCATAGCCAAAGGTCGTTCCAGTCGGCGACCCGGGGCCGATGTTCAAGGTTGCAGGAAGATTATCGTAGTAAAACTCGGGGTATTTACCGGCACCATTGCGCCAACCATATTCCCCGCCGCTGACCACATGGTTGATCCGGGTGGGACGATACCAGGGAGTATTAAAATCGTACTCCATGTCAGCATCGTAGGTGAAAAGATCTCCGTTGTGGTTCACGCCGGCATCAAAAATGTTTCGAAAGCCATTGGCGAAGACTTCGAAGTTTTTGCCCTCCGGATCGACCCGATAGATGATGCCACCCGGAGCCAACCGATCACGGTTGTGCCCGCGTCCGTCAGGCATTCTCGCTAAAAGATGATCGTCACTCCAAAGCGGCTTCACCGGCGAATTGTCAGCAGCTTTGGTTGGATCGACATTATTTCCACAAACGAGATACAGTCCTTTTTTGTCCTGGGTTAACAGGATGGCGTGAACGCCGTGATCCCCCCGTGCCTTCATGCCCCGAAGCTTTTCGACCTTATCCAGTTCATCATCCCCATTGCTGTCGGTGATTCGATAGAGCCCGCTTTCAATTTTCCGCTCATAGTCGTTGACCGCGACGTAGAGAGCATCGAAGGCAAAGAGCATTCCGTTGATTGCTCGAATCTCAAGCGGCAACTTCTGAATGTCCCCGGCTTGCAATTCCCCTCCTGCTGCAGGAGGAGAAAAACGATAAAGCCCCCCATACTGATCACTCGCATAAATGCGACCTTTGTCATCATTGCAAAGATTCACCCATGAACCCTGCTTGGCACCCGGAACCGAGTAGAGCAACTCCACCTCGAAACCCTCGGGCTTGGTGATGTTTGCCACCGGCGTGGCGCGATTGCCGCCAGCAGCTGGCTTCCTGGCCTTTTTGACAACTTTCTTTTTCGGAGCAGGTTTCCTTTTTTCAATCACCTGTGCATCACTCGGAATTGCGAAGTCCTTGAAATCTATTACCCCCCCCTTCGGAAGCACCTTCAACTTGGCGTCCCGAACCATCACGGTCATCGGCTTGCCACTCGAAATTTGGAAAGCCAGCAGTCCTTTGAGAGAACGCTTTCCTTTCTCGAAGTCATAAAACTCAGCCGTCTTCTTCCCGTTGAGTTTGTGAATGATGTGATTTCCTTTCGCGATAATGGTGTATTCATTCCAGGTTCCAAACCCGGCTTTCACGAGATCGTGACGATCCGTCAGCCACCGTGTTCCCTCGGGATCAGTAACCACACCCTGACCGTTCTGCGCTGTGATTCCCCGCCCCCGCTCTTCATAAAGCATGGCATGGTAAGGCGAATTCACGTGCACATCACATTGATATCCACCAACCGCCCATTGACCGACTTTCGCCAATTCTTTGCTACGGTATTGAATCCCGGAATTGTCGCCGAGAATTTTCATGGTGGCTCGAAACTCAAAATTCTCCACCTCGCCGCCACGCCAAATCAAAAACTGATTGTATTTCAGCTGCGAACCACCAGCCGACTTTCCTGTGATCACGCCATCATTGACTGACCAAATCTCGGGATTTCCATCCCAACCTTTAAGATCCTTTCCATTGAAAAGACTTTGGAATTCACCATCGGCAGCTGCAACACTCCCACTTCCCAGCGCCACAATCGCAGCAGTCCTTGCTAATAATTT
>CBFHQJ010000135.1:0-10553 GCA_965657795.1 Akkermansiaceae bacterium | reverse complement strand
ACATCCGCATGGACCCTCGTAAAGACCGTAACCCCCTTGTAGATACTTGGCTTCAGATCATTAGTTGACGCGAATGAGGAACTTCCATTCGAACCTCCCTCCCAACAAAGTTGTTAAGAATGGCATATTACCTGCGTAAAAAACCTTCGATGAAAAACATCAAAACCACCATTAAACTCGCCCTTCTCGGAACCGCTCTCACCGCACTTGGAGCGATGACAAGCTGCTGTGGATCCAGCCCTGAGCCAGATCCAATTTCACCACCACCAGTCGTCATTGACCCAATCAAATAGTCAGTTCCACCTGAAACCTAGCAATCGCCGTCCCTGCCCCGCAGAGGGCGGCTTTTTCTTGTTCGCTTCCCAAAGCCGAGGAACTAGCTTGCCAATCAGATGGCAGAAAATGAACGGCCCAGAGATTCTCTATGGATGAGCTTGCTCGCCGCCATCGCATTCATCCTGTGGGGGCTCTATGCCAACTGGCATCATGGCTGGGAGGCACTCACTCAAGTCGCACTGACACAGGGTATCATAAGCCTCGTATCGACCTATTTTTCAGCTGAGCTCGTTGTCTTCTGTGTTCGAAAAATGCAATCTTTACTCTTTCCGGTCATTTTGGGGGCCTTGGCGAGCTATCTTGTCATGTATGCGCTCGTTTTAGGGGGACATTTTGTCGCAGGCACTCCCGAATTTTGGCCCACTGTCATTCCAGGAATGATCACAGGACTCTTCTTTTGCGTTGGATACAGCGTCAGAGTGCACAAAAAGCTAAATCTTTCTTAAATAAGCAGCGTCAAGTGTTAGATCCCCGCAGGTTGGCATACTTCTAGCAAATTGGGTCCACATTATGACAAGTTCTGACAAAGACAGCAGCATTTCAGTCTACATGCGGGAAATCGCAAAGACTGCGCTCCTGACTCCTGAGGAGGAGATCGAACTCGCAGCTCGTATTGCAAAAGGCGACGAGAAAGCGCGAGCCCGAATGATCGAGTCAAACCTTCGCCTCGTGGTAAAGATTGCGAAGGATTACTCCAATTATGGCGTTCCCCTTGTTGACCTCATCTCCGAGGGAAATATGGGGCTCATTCGGGCGGTTGAAAAATTTGATCCCAAAAAGGGAGGCAAGCTCAGCACCTACGCAGCATGGTGGATCAAGCAGTCGATCAAGCGTGCTCTTGCCAACCAAGGCAAGACCGTCCGGCTCCCCGTCCACCTTGTTGATAAGCTGGCGCGCGTGCGCCGAATCTCAGCGCTCATGGCTGAAGATCTTGGCCGGGAACCGACCGACTCCGAACTCTCGGAAGAACTTGGTATTCCTAGAGAAAAGCTCGCCCTTCTCTTGCAGGCCTCCAAGCAGACCCGCTCCATGGACGAGCCCACTCACGACGACAGTGCCCCGAGTTTCGGTGAAATGCTGGCTGACGATCGAGCCACCGATCCTCTCGAGGCTCTCACTCAAAAAGGAGGGCTCGATGAACTTGACATCGTTCTCGATACCCTGAACGAACGGGAAACCGAAATCATTGGTTCCCGTTTTGGCCTCAATGGCAAACGAATCCTGACTCTTGAAGAGATCGGACGGAACTTTGGGGTCAGCAGGGAACGAATTCGACAGATTCAGAATGTCGCTCTCAACAAAATGCGCAAAGCATTGACCAAAAAGAACGCCATCGCACCCCCGAAGCTCAGGAAGTCACTTGTCTAGACTCTGCTGCTACATTTGACCATCGAGAAGGCCTTTCAGCTCCTCCTGGAAGCTGACAAGATCTGCCTCGGAAGGCTGGTAGCCGGGTTGGTCCGGATCAATTGAAGGGCGGCCCATTTCATCGATGAGCCAAAGCCCCTTCATCCCGTCGCTGAAAGTGACTGTTCCACTCACCATTGAGCCGGGTCGGGCGACCTGATCAAGTGTGGCAGAGACACCGCCTCCGAGGGGTTGGCTCGGATCAAGGCTTGGTTCCTCCTGAATTGGAGCGGAAGCCTCAAGATCCGCGCCTTCTTCCGGAGCCTCTTTCTCATCAACCTGAAAATCCAACTCCAGATCCAGCGAAAGAAAACGCGTGTCCATATATGTGACATTGAAGCCAAAGTCCTCCCTCAATCGCTTCTGAACATCGGCCATCTGTGCTCCTTCGGTGACCCACCCCTTGATCGTTTCAATTTGATCCTTGCTCAGATCGCTGACGCTAAACATGCGGGAGACCTAAGCGCTTGGAGTCAAAAACCCAAGACTCAATTCACGCGCCGTGCCACTTCTTCACGAAGCTGACCATCTTTTCCTCCTGATCCTCGATTGATTTCACCAGGGCCAACTGAGTCCGGCACCGATCCAGATTGTGCTTTTCGCGATGAACCTTGAAATACTTGTCCCCCTCCAAGTGATCGGTCAGGAAGCGGATCCCTGTTTCCAGCGAAATCAACTTTGCTGAAAAAGGAAGAAGGTCAATCTCCAGTGGTGTGAGGAAATTTCGGGCGGTCTCAAGGTATCCTTCCACGATGGCCTCGAACATTGGCAACCGCATTTCGACCTTTGAAGCGTCCGGCTCATCCTCGGCAACCGGACTCGTTGCACCGCGAATCAGATCCCCGAAATCATAAAGAGCCAGGCCCGGCATCACTGTATCCAAATCGATCACGCAAACTGCTTCGTCGGTTTGCTCGTCAATCATGACATTATTTAGCTTGGTGTCGTTGTGCGTCACTCTTTCGGTCAAACGCCCCGCAGCAAGATGCTCCAAGAGTAGGCCGGTGATGGATTCGCGCGATGTGATGAATTCAATTTCATCCTGAACCTCCCTCACCCGGTCGCATGAATCACTTTTGATCGCGTCCATAAGTCGCACAAATCGCGCCGGAGTATCATGAAAACCCGGAATCGTAACCTCCACCTTATCGACGGGAAGATCACTCACGAGATCTTGAAAGGCGCCAAAAGCTTTGGCCGCCTGATAAGCCTGACGGGTGTTCTCGACGACGTCATAGGTGCGACATCCTTCAATATAGTTGTAGCATCGCCAAATACCACCAGTAGGGCCGGCCACGCAATTTTTCCCGTCTCTTCCAGGGTAAAGATTCAGAGTTTGCCCGCCAAAATCCCGCTTTTTCCGAAAAACCTTCCGATTAATGTGATTGGTGACCCTCTCGATATTTTTCATCACCACCAACGGCTCAGGGAACACATTCTCGTTAATCCGCTGGAGAATGTAGCGAGAGATTCCTCCCTCATCATCTTCGTAACTCGCCAAATAGGTCGTATTAATATGGCCGCTCTCAACCTCCTCACCCTCGATAAAAGTGCCGTCGATCGCAAACTGGGCACCAATTTCGGCGATACTTCTTATAAGAGTTGTCATCAGGTAGGAGCTTGATAGTCAAGTTGTGCTAACAAATCAAGCCAAGAGGTCAATTCACCCTCGCGGGAGAATCGATCCATTCGCTCGCTTGCCAAGCGGACCCATTCTTCCAGATCAACCCTCTTGTCAACAATGGCTTGGAGAGCCTCATCCAATTCCCCTTCTTCAAAATAGCCGGGGTAACCCTCTCCCAACAGTCCAACATTCCCCTCAATTCTGCTGGCCAACACTGGCACGCTCATTGTCATGGCCTCCAGGACCGCGTGTGCCCCACCTTCCAGAATCGAGCTATTGATCGTCAACGAGCTTTCAGCACAGCGGGCGAGAGATTCTTTCCTCGGCAGTCCCCCGAACCAACGGTAGCGGGGATCGTTCCGTACCCAGGCTTCAGCTGTTTTTCTCGATTCCTCGTCGAGCGCCTCGCCAATTTGCCAGACCTCAAGGTCACGCCATTCCGGATGCCGGGCCACTGTTTCGATGGTCAAAAACGACCGTTTGACCGGGCGGGGATGCCCCACCACCGAGATCACAAAAGGTGATTTAAGGGGATCGGCCTTGATCGCAATCGGATCCAAACTTGAGCGGATTACTACCGTCTTCTCCCGAACTTCCTCGGGAAGTCGCAAAATCGCGGCCTCTTGTGGCACCACAATCCGGTTCGCCGACCGCAGGGCATCGTGGCCAATCCTAGAGCCTTCGGGAAGGCCCTGATAAATGTCTGTGCCTGTCAATAAAACGATCACT
This sequence comes from Akkermansiaceae bacterium, assembly GCA_965657795.1. Classification (GTDB taxonomy): domain Bacteria; phylum Verrucomicrobiota; class Verrucomicrobiia; order Verrucomicrobiales; family Akkermansiaceae; genus SW10. The sequence continues at coordinate 6,457 of CBFHQJ010000135.1, read as the reverse complement.
TTCCCCATGGGAACCTTTGACCGAAAGTCAAAAACCGCCGGGGCGCCTTTGACCGCGTGGAGAGCGATCAAGACATCGGCAGGGTCGCCGTCGTAACCATGAGAACCTCGCGCATCAACTCCTCCTTCATTCAGCATCGCGACAATGCGGTCGGTTGTGACCGAGTTCCCCTTCAGCTCGGAAAGCGGATAAGGAGAGGCCACACAGACCTTCATGACGGGAGAACCTCGTAACCATCGCGACCGTCCTTCACCACCCAACCTTTCCCGGCCAACTCATCGCGATAACGATCCGAAGCTGCCCAGTCCTTGTCCTGACGCGCCTGCCAACGCAACTCGGCCAGCTTGGCAATGTCATCCGGAACTTCAACCCCTTCAGGCTCGGGCAAGATTAATCCAAGAGCAGCAAGCACGGTAAAGAAGCCTCGCCAATCTGCGTCAGAATCCGCCTTCTTGAGATTACCAAAAAGCTCCCCGAGCGCTGCTGCGGTATTCAGATCCTCATTCAACTTATCGAAGGCTCCGTCAAAGACACCAAGATCGCCCCCTTTGGCTAACTCGCGATATCCGGGAGCCTTTCGGCCTGCGGCCGCTTTCGCCAGCTTGCCAAGCGCTTCACGGGCGGCATGCAGGGACTCCATGGTAAAGTTTAACTGTTTGCGGTAGTTGGCCCCGATAAGAACATAACGAACCTCCATCGGCGTCCAGCCCTCCTCCCCAAGATCTCCAAGAGTATAAAGAGTCCCGCTGGATTTTGCCATCTTCTTGCCGTTGACCAAAAGGTGCGTGGAGTGAAACCAATGCCGGGCAAACTCACCACCGCAAGAGCACTTCGACTGAGCGAGTTCGTTCTCATGGTGTGGAAAGACCAGATCTTCGCCGCCACTGTGGAGATCAAAAGTTTTGCCCAGATACTTTAAAATCATCGCCGAGCATTCGAGGTGCCACCCGGGGCGGCCCTCGCCCCAGGGGCTGTCCCAATAGTTCTCGCCATCATCATCACGACGTCCCTTCCAAAGAACAAAGTCAGCGACGTTGTCCTTCTCATATTCGTCGGAATTCGCCCGCTCATTCTGGGTTTTCCCGAGATCCAATTCGCGGGTATCGAGACGTGACAGCTGACCGTAATCTGCAAAAGAAGTGATCTTGAAATACACCGAGCCATCTTCCGAGGCATAGGCGTGCCCCTTCTCAACCAGTTCTTCGATCATCGAGATCTGCTCCGGCACATGCTCCACAGCGCTCGGCTCGATGTGGGGTTTCAAGCAATTCAAAGCTTCGCAATCATCGTGAAATTTATCCCGCCACTGAGTCGTGAAATCGGCCAACTTCATTCCCGCCGCGACCGAATCACGAATCGTCTTATCGTCCACATCCGTAATGTTACGGACATGCTTGGTTTTCATTCCACCTAACTCAAGAACCCGCCGCATCACGTCCTGCATGACAAAGGTGCGGAAATTACCGATATGCGCCGGACCATAAACGGTCGGGCCACAGCAATAAAACCGAAAGGTTTTACCATCAACCGGCTCCAGGGGGACGACTTCGCGTGTCAGAGTGTCAAACAACCTCACGGGCCGAGCTTTAACAGCCAGGCTCTTTCGAGCAATCGAATTTCCCAAGATTGCGTCTCTTCGCTTTTCTGTCAGAATAAAGGCATGAGCAAACGCACCCGGATCATTCTCACCGGCTTCATTCCAATTCTGGCGGTCTCCGCCACAATTTTGGGGATTGGGCTTGGTGGACGCCTCCCCGGATTTCCCGGAGAAGTCTTCCGTAAGATCACCGGCTTCATGTTTACTCCGGTATTTCTGGAGCTGACCTTTGCTTTCCTTGGTCTTCTCGCCGTTTTTTGGATCAACAACATTCGGCTTCAAAAAGAAGGCGACGATTATGTTTCTCTTGAAATTGAAGACGATCAAAATGACCCGGAGCCATGAACCTTGCAGACCTTCGCGAAGACTACACCAAGGGCGGGATTAGCCGCACCAGCATCCAGAGTGACCCTTTCGCGCAATTTGCGGAGTGGCTCAAAGTCGCTCACGAGCAAAAGATTCCCGACGCCAACGCCATGACAGTAGCCACGGCCGGCAAGGATGGCGTGGTGAAATCGCGGACCCTCCTCTTGAAGGGGCTTGTCGATGGCCGGCTACAATTCTTCACCAACTATCGATCGCAGAAAGCCCGGGACCTTAAGGAAAATCCCAACGCCTCGATCACCATCCTTTGGAAGGAACTGGAACGCCAAATCTGTGTCCGGGGAACTGTCGAAAAAACTTCCAGGAAGGCTTCGGAAGACTATTTCAAAATCCGCCCCTATGATTCGCAAATTGGAGCCTGGGTTTCCGAACACCAATCCGAAGCCATCGTGGACCGAGCCACCATTGCCACTCGCCAGGCAGAACTTGAGAGGCAATTCCCAAAAGGGAGTGACGTCCCCTGTCCGGAATTTTGGGGTGGTTACCAACTCACACCCAACTACATCGAATTCTGGCAAGGTCGACAAGGCCGACTGCACGACCGGCTTTGCTTCCTGAAGTCCGGGGAAAACTGGGATCTCAGGCGCCTCAGCCCCTAGCCCTTCTTTTTCAAAGCGTCTTTAATCTTTCCCGGAAAATCCGTCGTCACGGAAAGAGTTCCATGGTCAGCGAACCATCGCGCGGTATTGGCGTCATTCACCGTCCAGACGTGATGTTCGAAACCAGCCCTTTGCACCCCCTCGATAAAACGATCACCAATACCGTCTTTGCTTGAACTCATTCCATCCGCCTTGATTTGTCGCAGGGTGGCTAGGGCTGTCTCGAGCGAAGGTGTGACAAAACCAGCCCGGTTTTTCTTAATCGAGCAAAGCCAATAAGCTTTAAACTCTGGCACCTTCCTTTTGATCGCGCGAATCACATTGGCGTTAAAGCAGATGAAAATCACCTGCTCATTGTTCAATTTCGATTTCTCGAGATCCCGCAGAAGCGGCAGGACAATCTCCAGACCACACTTGATCTCAATATAGATTTTTTTACCCTCCGGGATCGTTTCAAAGACCTCCCCGATGGTCGGGATTTGAGTCCCTTTAAATTCCGCTCCTTTTTTAGCGCCAACATCCAGCTTTCTCAACTCGGCTAAAGAGGAATCCTTCACGACAAGATTCTTGCCCGCTACCTTTTTGGTATTTCCATCGTGAATGCAGACCACCTGCTTGTCCTTGGTCAGATGAAAATCCCCTTCGATCGCATCCGCGCCTTGCTTCCAGGCCAAAGCGAAAGCTGGAATGGTATTCTCCGGAGCCTCGCCGGAAGCCCCCCGATGAGCCACAATCAGAGGATACCCCGCCCAAGCAAACTGAAGCGGGAGGCAAAGGATGCAGAAGAGAAACAGGAACTTCACTCCTCTTTATTTCCTTCACAAGGCGAGTGCGCAAGAGCAGTTTCAAGTGTCACCCACGCTTTCCGGCTCTTGGGTAGAGATGGGTAGAACCAAAAAACTCCGCCGACCTAGCGGTCAACGGAGTTTAAAAAGAATGGTGGCTCATCCCGGAATCGAACCAGGGACACAGGGATTTTCAATCCCCTGCTCTACCAACTGAGCTAATGAGCCTTACAGTTTTTGCTGCGGGCGGGTGATAAGGCCGAGCGAAGGACTTGGCAATAGAAAATGACTTCGAAAAGCCTACTTTTTTAAATCCCCTTCTTCAAGCAACTCCATGAATTGGGGAAGGACATGCAGAAAGAGGGAATTTTTGCCCCCTCTCGAAAGCTGACTGGCCACCAATCCAGCCGCCTCGTCGGAATCCGCCGGACCGCTGAAATCGACACAGTGGTCTTCCGCACAGATCGACTGGCAAAGATGGGAATTACCAGCCTCTCGGCTGATTTTCACGGTACAATTCGGAGCGCTAATCTCCAGCTCTGAAATTGGAGCCCCCTCGTCGTCTAAAGCAAGTTCGGCAACAATTTGACGACCTTCCCCCGATTCCAAAATCATCCGGTTGGACTCTTGGGATTGAATCGACCAACCTGAACGTGTGATCACCCAAGCCAACATGAGCAGTGCGGCGGTCCGATGCTTCGACTGGGCCTTGACCCTCAGCGACTCGATTTCCGGGAACGACTTCTGCGCCATGGGATCATCAAAGAGTCGGGCCACCGCCAAGCGATAAAAGTAGCTTCTGGTCCAAGACAGATCCTGCGTCACCATGCGGCCCTTGGTGTCTTCACGAGCTACGAGCAAACGGCGGAATCCCGCCTTTGGATCATTCCAGGTCGAACTATCAAAAATCAGGCGATTTAGAAGGCGGTATAGTCGTTCCTCAAAGAGGTCACTCAATTCGCCCTGCCACCAAAACACCAGAGGAAGATCGCTGTTTAAATGAGCAAAAACCGTATTCCGCAAACGGCCCAGCGACTTACCGTGCAGAAGAAATGAAACCTGTTCCGAACAAATTGATTTCTTACCGTGCGCGAGATGACAATGCGCCGTGATCCACGACTCTACTTTTACCTCCGTTGCCTTGCGATTCATTGCAATCAAGACAGCACGACAAGCATTTTCACGGGTCAGCTTCTGAATCGTCTCGGAATTTTCCTGAAGCTTTGAAGGATCCTCGGTATAAACGATAAAGTTCATCAAAGAAGCATTCGTACTCGCCTCGTCGGCTTCCCAAAGCTTCTTGAGCTCACCATCAATCGCACCGACCTCAACCGGCATTCCGAGACCCTCGGTGGAAATCACGTCACTCATCACTAAAGTCTCCTCCAAGTGCGCCCGTCTTTTGCGAGCAGTTCATCCGCTTCCCTCGGTCCCCACGAACCGGCTGGAAATTCTGCGATCGGCAGTTCCTCACTGCTCTCAGCCCAGGCCTTGTGAATCTTGTCAATAAACCGCCATGCTTCCTCGACCTCATCACGACGTGCGAACAAGGTCGCATCACCCGCCATGGCATCGAGGAGCAGTCGCTCGTAGGCTTCCGGACTACTCTTGCCAAAACTACTGGCATAGTGAAAATCCATCTTCACAGGCTCCATTCTCAGGGTCGTTCCGGGCAGCTTCGAATTCATCATCAACGAAATCCCCTCATCGGGTTGGATCCGGATCACGAGAACGTTGCCGGCCGGAACTCCACCAGGCATGGCATTGAAAAGAACGCTCGGAGTTTCTTTAAAATGAACTGAAATTTCGGTCGCCTTCTTTGGCAATCGCTTGCCCACACGGACATAGAAAGGAACGCCACTCCATCTCCAGGTGTCAATCATACAGCGCAAGGCCACGTAGGCTTCAGTCTCGGATTCAGGATCGACCCGGTCTTCCTCACGATATCCCGGAACTTCCTTCCCGTTAATATTTCCAGTCACGTATTGTCCACGGATCACGTTTTTCGCAACCAACTCGGGTGTATCCCACTGTCTGAGTGAACGGATCACTTTGACCTTTTCGTCGCGAACTCCGTCCGCCGTTAGGTCGGTCGGAGGCTCCATCGCCACCAGACTCAGTAATTGCAAAAGGTGGTTTTGAACCATATCGCGCAATGCCCCCGCCTTGTCGTAGTAACCACCACGTCCCCCCTCCATGCCCAGGTGCTCGGCACAAGTGATTTGAATATGATCGATGTGTTCCTTGTTCCACATCGGTTCAAAGATCGCGTTTGCAAAACGAAGGACCATGATGTTTTGCGCGGTTTCCTTCCCAAGATAGTGATCGATTCGATAAGTGTCTTTTTCCTCAAAGGTGCCGTTCACGACCTCGTTCAAATGCTGGGCTGTCGCCAATGTTGTCCCAAAAGGTTTCTCAACAATCACCCGAGACCAACAGCCGTCGCAATCAGGACGTTCTTGGCTCAATCCCGCCTTTTTAAGGTGAAGTAAGATGTCGTCAAAAAACTCAGGCGCACTCGCGATGTAGAAAAGGCGATTCCCCTTCCCGCCGCGCTCGCGATCGATTTCATCCAGCCGCTCTGCAAGCCGCTTGTAACCGTCCTCATCTTGAAACTCGCTTTGGTGGTAGTGAATGTTCGAAGCGAGACTCTCCCAGATCTCCTCATCGTGCCCCGTGCGGGAAACCTGACGATTCAACTTTTCGAGCCCCTCACGGAAAAAATCATCCGTCCAGTCACGCCGTGCAAAGCCGAGAATTTGAACCCCAGCAGGCAATTCCCCGTCGACCGCCAAATTATAAAGAGCCGGGATCAATTTGCGGTGGGTTAAATCACCCGTTGCTCCAAAAATGACAACGCTACAGGCCTCGGCAAGATTGCGGGACACTAAATCCTCGCGGAATGGATTACTCACAAGGGGTTTTCCCACACCCCGACCACATTTTCAACCCCCGAGCCTGTCTTTTGCATACCTTTGGCTCATGTCTAAAACCGATAAGCCCATTCGCCTTTGCAAACAGATCGAAGGGCAGAGCAATTTTTTTCTGTAAAAGTGGTGGATCTCAATGAGTTGATCGTTGGTTTTGGTTAG
>CBFHQJ010000134.1:0-10624 GCA_965657795.1 Akkermansiaceae bacterium | reverse complement strand
CCACACCAAAAGACAACTTGACCGGATCTCGACGTTATTCAGCGCTTCCCTAGTGTCAAATCACCCTCGGCGGCCCCACCAAACTGAAAGCAAACAACGAATAGAAGAGCTCCGATTCCCCATTTCATGGGAAATCCCCTATCAAACTCCCCCCAAAAAAGCGAGGGCAATTGATCCTAGCCTAAGCGAGATCCAGGGCCCGGGCGAGGGCTCCGATGATGACGTCCCCGTCCTCGATCCCGACCGATAATCGAAGAAGGTTCGGAGAAACCCCGCACGCTTCCGCCCAATCTAATTCAAAGTAGTGCGCCAACATCGTGTAGGGACTGGCCAAGGTAAAGTCGGTTCCCAGGCTCGGCCCCTTGCAAAGTTCCAGCGCGTCATAGACCTTGGGCATCTTGCGAGGCTGTTTCAGCGTAAACGATACCAAGCCGCCGTAGCCTCCATTCTCCCGGCGAATCAGACGGTATTCATGCGGTGTATTAAACTTCGGATACCAAACCCGACCCACCGCCGGATGCTCATGGAGATAGTCGGCTACAAGTTCACCATTCTCATTCGATTTTTCAACCCGCTCACGGTAGGTCTTAATATTCGAACTCAGAACCCGGCAATCCGCGCTGTAGAGTCGCGATCCTCCCTGGGTATCTTCGCTCAGAAATGACCGAAATTCGGTGGCCCAGGGTGACTCAGCATTCAGCGTGAGCATTCCTCCCATGACATCGCCTACCCCCGAAATCCACTTCGTAAGACTCGTTGTCACCAGATCCGCATATTTTAAAACCTCCAAGTTAATGGAACTGGCGACCGTATCATCAACCACCAAGGGGACCCCTCCTTGACGGCAAGCCTCCGAAATTCGGGGAAGGTTGATCGTCCTCAAAAGCGGGTTACTCGGGACCTCGCAAAAAACCGCGGCAAACTCGCCCTCCTGAATTCTTCTGACTGCGGCATCCAGATCTTCCCCGTCCGCATCATAAAGAAAAACGACTCCGTTCCCAAACCGCTCCTGCACCTTGAGAGCATCCACGTAGGGAAACTCCAACTGAAGGGTCTTTTTGCTTGGGAAAAGATTCATCACCGCCCGGTAAGCCGCGAAAATTCCCGACATCCCGCTTTCATAAAGGTAGTGGTCATCCAGCGCCGCGCCGGAGAACTCCGACAGCTGCTGCTTCAACATCACCACTGAGCCGCCCTCGGGCTCACGTTCCTTAAGCAGGTCTTCCGCTTGTCGGCTGCTGATGATCTCGCCGGTAAATCTCCAATATTCCATCGCCACTCCAATCGCCGTCTCCGGAACGATCAGAGCCTGCATCCCCTCCTCGTAACTCGCAATTCTTGTCGCAACCGCCAGCTTCCGCTCCACATAGCGCTGCGCCCCCTGCGCAGCCCTCTTATGAGGAAAAACAATGGCCCGCTTCCCCGTTTCGGCAATTTCCTCGGTCGCCTTCGCAAAAACCCGCTTAACCAGCGGGTGAAGAAAAAAGCGGGGATATCCGGCCTCCAGCTTTTTCATGACACGGTCCCGGCCTTCCTCATAGCCAATCACGGAATCCCACGTTGGCAGCGATACCGCACAGGCATGGGTCGTATCCGGCATCGGTCGGCCAATCGACCGGGCGTTCCAGAGTGGATTTTTAAGGAGATCCCGCACGGCGCGATTTCTGACCGCTCCGGCTGGATTGCGCAAGCCCCGCTTTCCTGATAATTGCGTTGACACCCTTCCCCGCCCCTCCTAGCTTGCGCGCCCCTTAAAGCGCGCCGGATTCCCCGGCGGGCCCAACGGAACCCAGTAAAACAATGAAAACGTTTTCAGCAAAACCAGCTGACGTCGAGCGTTCATGGCACATCATTGATGCCAAGGACCAGATCGTCGGAAAAGTCGCAGTGGAGGCAGCCCGTCTCCTTCGCGGAAAGCACAAGGCGATCTTTACGCCTCACATCGATACCGGCGACTTCGTCGTCATCATTAATGCCGAGCACGCCAAGTTCAGCGGCAGCAAGGAGCAGCACAAGATCTACGCACGTCACTCCGGTTACGTCGGTGGTCAGACCATCGAGACTCCAAACAAAGTCCGTCAGCGTCGTCCCGAGCTCATTCTTGAGTGGGCCGTCAAAGGAATGGTCCCCAAGAACAAGCTTGGTGCCGCCCAGATGAAGAAGCTCAAGGTTTATGCCGGTGAAGAACACCCGCACGAAGCCCAGGAGCCACAGCCCGTCACTCTCTAAACCTTTACTCATTAATTAAAATACCATGAGCGAAACTTTTACCGCAACCGGACGTCGTAAGACCGCAGTTGCCCGCGTCTGGCTGACTGCTGGAACCGGAGAAATCACCATTAACGACGAGCCCTTTGAGGACGTCCTCACCACTCTCACTCTGCAGGGTCAACTTCTCGAGCCCCTTCAGGTCACAAACCTGAAGAACAAGTTCGACGTTAAGGCTGTTTCTCGCAGCGGTGGACTCCACGGACAGGCCGATGCCATCAAACTGGCCATCGCCCGCGCTCTGATCATCCACGATCCCGAGCTTCGTCCAGCCCTCAAAGCCGCCGGCCTTCTTCGCCGCGATCCACGGGCCAAGGAGCGCAAAAAGCCCGGCCAGCCCGGCGCACGCAAGCGCTTCCAGTTCTCGAAGCGTTAATTCGCCTCGCACTCCGAACTTTTCAAAAAGCCGCATCCCAAGGGATGCGGCTTTTTTTGTTCCACCCAACTACCCACCGGACATGCGTCGCTTCATCGAGGCATCAAACTGCTTTCGCTGCTCATCATCTAAGAGCCCAAAGTAAATCAACCGCATCCCCCTCGCCTCCAAGATATGGGTACGGGTCTTGAGTTCCTTTTGAAGCACCTGCGATTTCTTCTTTGCCAGCTTTTTCCGGATCCCCATCAATTCCCGGTTACCGACCGCCTGACTGCTCAAGACTTTCGTAAGCTCTTCTTTTTGTTTGGGCGATAGAAATTGATCCCGCCTACGATAGGACTCCGCGTAGAGATTTTCACGCCTATCATCTTCCTTGAGGCCATCGAGGATATCCTTCCAGAAAGCCAAACCCGGATGCTTATCTTCTCGAAAAGTCGTCAAACAATAGACCCGCCGTGAGCTCTTCCAGACGACACCGGACACAATCATGGGACTTGCGTCCTCGAGCGAAAGCTTCTGACGAAAGACCGAATACTCCGGGCCCAGCTCCTTACTTTTAGTCAGAATAAGGCGATCCTTCTTGATCTCGCCAACCCTTTTCACCCCAAAACCCTTGACCGTGGACCCAGCCACCATCTTTGCCCAAACCTCTCCGTCGTTGGCCTCAAATTTGTGGCGCGGAGGATCGAAAATCTGAAAGATGACCCCCTCAGGCCTGACATCCTTCTTCTCTTTCATAAAGAATCCAAGGACCGTCAGGCTGTCCTTCTGAATTCCCGACTCCCATCCTTGCAACTTCCAATCGGAGTCGATTGTCAAGTTGGCAAAGCCGTTAAGGTCGTGGGTCAACTTCCTGCCCAAGCCAGGCATCAGGCACATCAACCAGAACGACAAAAACAGTCCGACAAGATTAGCCGGGGTGGAGGTGGTGAAACCACGAGACTTCATCCCCCGAAACTCCGGGGTGATCGAATGAAATCAAGGCCAATCGTAGCAGGATCGCTATCCCAATCCAACCTTTGCGGCCTTGATGGTATTTTTCATCAACATCGCAATTGTCATTGGGCCCACGCCGCCGGGAACAGGAGTGATGGCGCCAGCTTTTTCGGCAACATCGTCGTAATCAACATCTCCGCAAAGCCGGTAACCCCGTTTTGCGGTCGCGTCTTCGACCCGGTTGATCCCGACATCGATAATAGTCGCTCCGTCCTTCACGAAATCCGACTTGATGAACTCGGGGATTCCTACCGCTGCCACAATGATATCCGCACGTCGGCAAACCTCCGCCAAATCCTTGGTTCTGGAATGCGCGACCGTGACCGTGGCATCACTCCCCCGCGCCATCAGCAAAAGCGCCATCGGCTTGCCCACAATCATGCTTCGGCCAACGACGACCGCTTCCGCGCCGGAAGTCTCAACGCCACTGGCCTCAAGAAGCCTCATGCAACCAGCCGGGGTGCAGGGCACGAATCCCGAAGGGTCCTCCAGCGCCAGCTTGGCAACATTCTCGGGATGAAAGCCATCGACATCTTTGGCCGGATCAATCGCGCGCACGATCTCCTCTTCATTAATCTGTGGTGGAGGTGGTGACTGCACCAATATGCCGTGGATCGATGAATCTTCGTTGAGTCTTTTCACCGTGGCGAGAACCTCTTCCTGGGTTGCCACCTTAGAGAGCACGATCTTTTCCGATTGCAGCCCCAAAGCCGCGCATTTTTTCACTTTGGAATTCACGTAGACCTGACTAGCCGGATCTTCGCCCACCAAGACAACAGCCAAGCCTGGAGTAACCCCGGAAGCTTTCAGCTCTTCAATTTCGCGGGAACATTCAGCGAGGACTTCCTCCGCCACTTTTTTGCCATCAATGATCGTTGCCATGATTTTCTTCGCGGTCCGTGATACCTTTCAGCAGACAATTCTCAAGCCTAAGCCGCTCTTTCTCGAACTCCTCGTCATCAAGAACGCGCGGAACCGTCATTGGTTCCTCCAGCGTGATTCTTACTTTACTAAAGGGCTTGGGAATCCGGAAGCGATCCCAGGTTTTCAGAGTCCAGCAGGAGAGATACTCCACCCTCATTGCCACCACAAGTAGTCCGGTAGTTTGCGCAATTTTCACCACCCCCGGCTGAAGTTGATAGCGCGGCCCGCGCGGCCCATCCGGAGTAAAGACGAGATCCTTACCATTCCGCGCCGCCCGTCTGAGGGCCACGATCGCCGCCGCGCCACGTCGGCTGCTTGAGCCATGAACCGCGCCCACCTTGAAAACCTTTACTGCCGAAGCCAAAACAACTCCGTCCTTGCTCGCACTCGTCAGCACCACGCACTCGCGTTTGGGATACATTTTGCGCCACAAGTAGGGAGAAACGAGGATCTGATTGTGCCACAGCACATGGATGATGGGCTGATCATGGGCATTCAGCTTCCTGACATCTCCAACCACCTCGCGACGCAGGGTCATCCCGAGCAAACGGATCAACCAGCCCCCAAGCTTTCCGCTCGTGCGGGCTTTCCATGAGGTTCGGATTTGGTTCTCGGATGTCAAAATAGCTGCTTTTCCTGCCCCTACTTCACAAGACCGCTCCGAATTAGCAAGAACCGACCGCTGGGTATCCCGGAGAAAAGGAGCTCCACTTTTCCACTTCAGACGTTTAAATGGCAGGACACCTACTAATTTATGAACCGTCGAAAATCACTCACTCTATTTGGAGGCCTTGCCGCCGGCATTTCCAGTTCCCGCGCTTGTCTTTGGGATAGCCACACTCTTAAAGATGAACTCGCCTCCAAGCCGAAGGTCCTTGATCTCATATTAGGACAATTTCCCCATCACGGAGACGTTTTTTATCAAACCCGCATCGCTCGCCTTGAGAAACAAGCTTCGCTCAATGTTAACGAAAGCAATGATCTCGCCGTCGCCTATGTCCGCCTGAAGGAGTTCACAAAAGGCATGGCTATCCTTGAGGCACAGATCAAAAAGACTCCGGGACATTACGAAACTCTTTCCAACATTGGAGTCACCGCCAAAAAATCCGGTGATTTTAAAAAGGGAGCTGATTTTATCGAGAAAGCCCTCGCGATAAAACCGGAAGGACACATGGGGCTTGGCGACTGGTATCTCAAGGCTCTCCGCTGGCGCACCAAATACGAACGATCCCTCGAAAATCGACCTCCAGCCTTCAACTTCCTCAACATCCCTTATCTTGGGGTGTTTCGGGAAAATTACTATGGAATGGAGGAGGGCTTTCCCCGGGGCTACCCCATTCCACCAGAGCACCGAAATCGATTCCTCAAGATGGTCCGCAACGACCAGAGCTTCGCTGACGGATTCGCCGCCCTTGGCGACTACCTCACTTTTTCGGGAGATCTTAACCTAGCCTTCCTCGCCTACACCCGCGCCATGGTTTTGAAGCATCAAAACCCTGTCGAAATCCGGCGCCGGAGACGCACCTACCTCAAGCACGCCGAGGCCCATATCCGCGACCCGAAGCGCAAACATCGTGGGACCGCATTCTGGAAAGCTGAAATTGCCAAAGCCGAGGGAATGATCCGACAAGGTCTGGCTTGGCTCGAACGCTATAAAACGGTCGAGGGGGAACTCGTCAGTAAGGTCGGAGACGAAAGAAAAGTGGAAATCGCCGACGTCGAAGCAGAATTAGTCGAGCGTAAGATCTCTCGCGTGACGATCAGCTAACCCTTCTTTGACAAAAGAACACTGGAAGAACTCACCTTCCGCTCATATCTTCAACCCGAAGAGCCATGATCACCGTCACTGAAAAAGCCGCCAGCGAACTTGCCCTGCTTTTGGAATCCAAGAATGCCCCGGAAGGCTCCGGGCTGCGACTCGGCGTGGAGCGTGGCGGATGTGCCGGCCTCGCTTATACAATGCGTATCGGCGAACCTGAAGAAGGTGACGAAATCATCAACCTAAACGGCACCCGCTTCATCGTAGCGCACGATTCCTTTGACTTCCTGGAAGGTTGCACCGTTGATTTTGCCGATGAGCTCTCGGATCGAGGCTTCAAAATCTTCAATCCCAACGCCTCGCGCTCTTGCGGATGCGGGACCTCTTTCGAGCCGACCGAGGAAGGCAAGAAGCCTGAATACGATCCTGCTCTAGACGGGACCAACTGCAAATAGCCACGAAGATGGACCGGTCGGAATTCGATGATTTACCAAAAAAGCGGACTCCGCTCTTTTGGTGGTTTCTTGCCAATATCCTCGCCATCACCTTTGCAATTACCTCCTGGATCGTCTGCCTCAACCTTTTTCGGGACCCTACGAACCCTACCAGCTACAAGCTCATGATGAAGGTCGGGCGTCTCGAAGCGCCCAAAGCATTCGGCATCCGCGACACCCCTGTTCCCCAAAAAGACAGTGACCCCAAGGAACTGGAAGCCCAATTCCAAAGCTTCAGCCGGTCTGATCTCGAAGCCCTGAACAAGGAACTCCGCCGCGCCTATCTGACCAATTTTGAAAAACCCAAGTTTCTGACCTACGTCACCGGCGAATATCGCGTCATCGGGATCCAGAAGCTCACTGAAGAAGACTTTCTGAGCCCGGGCATCGTCGTGAAAGGACAAGCCCTCATCAGGCCCGATGCGGTTGCCGATCCGCTTCCCTACCCGGTTTTCATCGAGTGCATCTTTCCGTCAAAAGATGTCACCCCTGAAAGTTTTCAGGTAGGAAATACGTTAATGCTAGAAAAACAGCGGAACTGTGCCGCTATTCTAAATGTTGGAGAGACCGTTTTTGAAGATCGAAAGACCGTATTCGTGACTGTTGTGCCACTCGCTGCAGTAGAGCACACCACCGAAAGCGGCTCGACTTTCAAGATCACCCCTCCGGCAATGGCGAATCCGGAAGCCTCTCTTCCGGCCTTCCCCTAACCCCAATTAACCATGAGCTGGAATTCCTCCCACCGCCAACCGCGCTGGAACAGATGGAAGCGCACCGTGCGGCGCCTCTGGGAGTTTGCCTGGAAAGGAGGACTCACCCTCCTCATTCCGCTGCTGCTGGCAATCGGATGGTATGCCTGGCAAGCCAGCAAGTTCGACCTCTCCGAAGTCTCCCGCATGCCGGAACGTACCATCTTGCTTGATCGCAACGGCGTCGAACTCGGCACGATCCACGGGGCCAACCGCCGCCTCGTTAAGCACGATGAGATTCCCGATTTCTTAAAGAGCAGCCTTTTTGCCAGGGAGGACGCGCGCTTCATGGACCACGAAGGCGTCGATTTTTGGGGCCTCGCCCGCGCCACTTTGAGAAACGTCAAGGACCTCGATTTTACCCAGGGCGCCTCCACCCTCTCGATGCAACTCGCGCGCAACACCTTCGACTTGCGCGAGAAAAAATCCCTCAACCGGAAGTTTCTCGAAATCGCCCTAACCTACCGGATCGAGTCCAAATTTTCGAAACCTGAAATCCTGACCGCTTATCTCAATCGAATCTACTTTGGTTCGGGATTCAACGGCATCGAAGAAGCTTCCCTTAACTACTTTGGCCGCCCCACTTCAGAACTCACCAAGGGCCAATGCGCCCTTCTGGTTGGAATCATCCGGGCTCCGCACGCTTGCAGCCCATGGCGAAATCTCGAAGGTGCGATCCGTCAGCGAGATGAAGTCCTAGCCCGACTCGTCACCACGGAAGTGATTACCTCAAGCGAAGCGGATGACATCAAAACCGAGCCTCTTGAACTTCGTGACCCCGATTCCGAAGACCTCGAAACTGACCACGGAACCCGTGTCCTTCGACGTCCTCTCGAGATCGTCCTCAACGCTACTCAAATCACCTCCGGCGGTTTAAAGGTAATGACATCCATCAATTTTGAACTCCAGCAGGAACTGGAAGACCTTGTTCAAAAATCGACTCTTCCAGCGGGTTGCCAGATGGCTGCAATCGCCCTAGACCCTCGCAACGGCGACATCTTGGGTGTCGTTGGATGTCGTGAAGAAAAACCCACCGGCTTCAATCGAGCGCTCGATTCCCATCGTGATCTTGGGCCGGTGATGATCGAGCCTCTGATTGGAACGATTGCCCTCGAACGCGGACACCTCCCGATTGAAGGAAATCCCGTTTCAACCGGCCGACAGCTCCAAGCCCAGGATGCCACGCAGCTTTTGAAGCGGTTCGGATTTGAAGGGTCTTTCGGCACGGGTGACGACCTTTACCGTGGCACCTTGAGTGTTTCTCCTCTCGAACTCGCCACCTCATACGCAACCATTCTGCAAAACGGCTCCCGTCCCACCCCCGTCTTTGTCCGTGAACTCATCCAGAATGAAGAATCACTCTTCAAGCGACCTCCTGCCTTCTTCCCCGCTTTTGCAGATCACTCCCGCCTTAAAAAGATCCCACGTTTGCTTAGTGGATCTTCCCTCCCAAACACTGACTTCTGGGCCGCTACCCTTTCCCCCGAGAAAGTCATCGTTCTCTGGATCGGACATGATTCTCCCCTCGCTTTCAAATTGGAGCCCGAAGTGATCACCGAAATCACCGCAAACCTCCAAAGACTCGCGCACTAGGCCAGTGATCCATCCGCCGCTTTAATTCCAAAACCACCAAAAGAGAAGGCCCTAATCCGTTGAGGATCAGGGCCTTCATATGGCTCCGGCGCTTGGGTTCGAACCAAGGACCTAGTGGTTAACAGCCACCCGCTCTACCGCTGAGCTACGCCGGAATTGCTACCTTTCGGTGCGGGCGGAATCTGTCTGGAGATTAGAGCTTCATCAAGAATTATTTTACTCAAATTCTGACTTTTTTTAGGCCGGTCATTTTCACCCCTGCTCATTTCGATTCCCAGAATCCCGCCTCGACATCGGGAAATCGCCCCCTATTCTCGCGCGCCCGCGGAAAAACCGCAGCACTTCCCCATGGCTAAAGGCGCATTTCAAACTCTCCCCGGCTTTCGTGACTTCCGTCCCGAAGACTGCGCGGTGCGTAATTACCTTTTCCGAACCTTTCGCGAGGTGGCCCGGCGCTATGGCTTCGTGGAATACGAAACCCCCATCGTTGAAGCTACGGAACTCTACCTGAAGAAAACGGGGGGCGAATTGGGAACCCAATTGTTCCGCTTCGATGACCAAGGCGGTCGTGATGTCACCCTGCGACCAGAAGTAACGGCTTCCCTCGGGCGGGTTCTCATCGAAAGTCAGCGAGCTTACCAAAAACCGATGCGCTGGTTCGAGATCGGACAGTGTTTCCGTTACGAAGCCCCGCAGGCCGGCCGCACCCGCGAATTTTACCAGTTCAATGTCGATCTCATTGGCGAGGCCGACCCGGCGGCAGACGCCGAGCTCATTGCTCTCACCATCGAGCTGATGCGCGAATTCGGATTTCAACAGGGCGACTTCGTCATCCGTCTTTCCGACCGGCGTTACTGGCAGAACTTCGCCAACGCAAAAGGTTTGGATGAAAAGCAAGCCGAGGAACTTCTAAGTATCGTCGACAAGCTTGAACGCTACAAAGATGGCAAAAGCGCACCAAAGCTCGAAAAGCTGGGACTATCCCTTGAGGAGGTCGAAGAAGCGATCAAGTCCCCTTCCGCTCTCAGCGAAGATCTCAACGTAGTTCTAAACAATCTGGAAGCCCGTGGCATGCGGGGCGATGTTGAGGTCGACCTCTCCATCGTCCGTGGTTTGGCTTACTACACCGGCGTGGTTTTCGAGGTCTTCGATGCCAAAAAGAAAAAACGCGCGGTGGCCGGCGGAGGTCGTTACGACACTCTCGTCTCCGCGCTTTCCGACGGGAAAGTCGATCTTCCCGCCGTTGGCTTTGCGATCGGCGACGTGGTGATCCGAAATTTGATCGAGGACACTCCGCACGCTCTTGAGAAGATGCAATCGTCTCTCGATGCCGAGACCGCTTGCGATGTCTTTATCGTGATCGCCGATCCTGATCAGCAAAATCAGGCGCTTGCACTGGCAACCAAGATTCGCGCCGAAGGGATCGCCGTTTCCTACTCGCTGGCGGCTGCCAAATTTAACAAGC
>CBFHQJ010000133.1:0-11236 GCA_965657795.1 Akkermansiaceae bacterium | reverse complement strand
CGTCGCCGCAATGTGATCGACATCTTGGATCGAAGCGAGCGCCGCGGCTTGCGCAATCGCATTTGCATTGAAGGGCTGGCGCGAGCGGTTCAGGAGACCCGCCACTTCGGAATTCGTGATACCATAACCGATCCGCAAGGCCGATAGTCCCTGCGCTTTCGAGAAGGTTCTCATCACGCAAACATTGCGCCCCTCCTTCACATAGCGAATAGCATCCGGCGCATTTTCGAGAAACTCAAAGTAAGACTCGTCAAAAACCGCCACGACATGGTCCGGCAGCCCGGCCATAAAACGGTCGATCTCCTCCTGCCCGACCAAGGTCCCGGTCGGGTTGTTGGGGTTGGCGATAAAGACCAATCGGGTCTCGGGCGTGATTGCTTCAAGCATCGCATCCAGATCGTGGACAAATCCCGGATCAGGCACCTCGATGTAGTCCGCTCCAAAAAGCGTCGCCATCAACTTGTAAACGACAAAGGCGTGCTCCGCTGCGATTAGCCCCGCGCCCGGCTTCAAAAACGAATGGCAAAGCAACTCGATGATCTCATTTGACCCATTCCCAAGCACGATATTCTCGAAACCCACTCCATGCTTTTCCGCAAGCGCCGTGCGCAAGCGATATCCCCCGCCGTCCGGATAAATATGAGCATTATCAATCGCCTCCGCCATCGCCAACTTCGCCTTGGGCGAAGGCCCTAGTGGATTTTCATTACTGGCGAGTTTCACAATTTCATCAGGTTCCAAACCCAACTCCCTCGCGGTCTCCTCAATCGGCTTCCCCGGCTCGTAAGCCACCAAATCACAAACCCACTGATTCCCGTAATCCGCAATGCTCATGGGGCGAAGCTAGCGGACTTCCCCCTCACCGCAAGCCCGATCGATCGCCGACGGTTTCACGACTTCGTCCCCGTGTAAATGGACGCGATCCCGCCACTCAGAGGCTGGCACTGAGAGTCCTGAAAATCGGCATTTCCAAAAAGCTTGATCATTTTCTCTCCATAAGGGAATTCCCCGATCGAGCCTGCGAGATATTTGTAGGCCCCCCCTTGACCGGTGAGCACTCCCGCAATTTTGGGCAGAACCTTATTCAGATAGAAACCATAGGGCTTCTTCAAAATTCCCCGTGGCTGTGAGAAATCGAGCACGAGCAGGTGCCCGCCCGATTTGATCACCCGGCCCATCTCGCGAAGGGCCTCCTGCCAGTTCTCCATGTTCCGAAGACCAAAAGCCACTGTGACGACATCAAAAGTTCCGTCCTCAAACGAAAGGTTCATCGCGTCTTCCACTTGCGTTTCCTGAACACCGCCTTTAGTGGCGTGCGCCAACATTTCCGGACAAAAATCCGTCCCCAGCA
Source organism: Akkermansiaceae bacterium (assembly GCA_965657795.1). Taxonomy (GTDB): domain Bacteria; phylum Verrucomicrobiota; class Verrucomicrobiia; order Verrucomicrobiales; family Akkermansiaceae; genus SW10. Next base: position 9,885 of record CBFHQJ010000133.1, on the reverse strand, counting down.
CCTTGGCCTCCGGACATTTCTTTTGAATCTCCAGCGCGAGATCGCCAGTACCGGTCGCGACATCGAGCACGCGTTCCGGATTCCAATCCCGGACAATGCGGCCCACCTTCTTTCGCCACAAGATATCCGTCCCCATGCTGAGAACGTGATTGGTGACAACGTAGCGATCCGCGATCTTCGCGAACGCGCCTTTGACGAATTTGGGGTCTTGTCCGCTCATGAATGATCTTCGGCCGGTGGCTCGGGCAGAATATCCACGTAAATCCCCGGATCGCTACCCGGAATCTCAATCGCCCCTACTGTCTTGGCGTAAAATTCCTTGGGACCAACTCCGCCAATGAAGGCATAGGCGTATCCGGCCTCCCGTTGAGCTTCGAGCGCTTTCAGCAAAAGAGCTTTCCCCAATCCCAATCCGCGTGCCGCTTCCGCCACGCCGGTTGGCCCAAAGTATCCCTTCGCCGTCGTTTCATAACAAGCAAATCCCAGAATCTCCTTATCCTTGGTTGCGATGAAGCAGGCCAACGGCTGACGCGAAAACGCCACCTGAACTTCACTCACCCATTTCGGAGAAAAGTGCTCCCTTACAAAATCCTGAACCAAGTGAAGCTCGTAAGCCCCCGGGCGACGCAGGATCACCCCGGCCTCCGCCACCCTTAAGTAAAGGTCCTGACTTTCCGGCAAATCATAAAGCCGTACCAACATGTCAATCATCGCAGCCCAGACTCACCCCCCGAACGCCAAAAATCCACTCGTAAAATCGCGAACTTAGTTCAGCGAGCGCAGCCATGACGCAACACCGCCCTTAAAGAACCCACCAATAGACCGGAGGAACAATCTCAACGCCTGCAAGCTGCGCCATCCGCAACATCATGCGCCGATACGCCTCCTTTTCGGTGGGACCCAAACAAGAACTTGCCGTTTACCGTCCGTGACATCACTTGGTAGCAAACCGAGCCTTTGTCAGGCTTGATCCGCCGTCGGCTCGCCCCCCTTGGGCCGATGAATCTGCTCCAAATATTTCCCGGGCTTCATCTCTGCATGATCAAGAGACGTCCACTCCTTCTTCGCGCTTGCTTTCTTTCCCCGCGAGCTTTCCACGTCCACCTCAGCGCCCAATCCCAAGAGAAAAAGAAGGTCCATCTCTATTTCCATGCCTGGCTTCGCTTTTGCGATTGAGCTTTGAAAAATTCTATAACTCGCTGGCAAACTGATTGGTCCAATCACCAAGTTTCTGCGGATTGAAAGACTTCAGCCTCGATCCTCCCCACATTACGCGAGACAAAAGACAGCCCCCGGTAGAATCGGGCCTTCAAGCCTAAGTCTGATGCAAATGGACAATTTGACAATTGCCAAGATGTTGGCACTCTCAAACAAGTGCAATCTAGGATAGCTCAAGACATTGAAAGGTGATGAGAAGATACTGCGTTAGGTCGGAAGAGATGGTAAATGTTGCGGAGCTTCGATCAACGTTGGAAGACTATGATATAGTTTCTTTGGAATATATCGACTTCTTGGCTCGCCAGAACGGCGGTGTGGCCAAGATGAAAAGTGGGGGAAGTCTGTTGTTTTATAGTTTGTCCAATGAATCTGCAGATCTGCGCCCAGTCTGGGAGAGGGCCCGAGGGACGGGTAGTGGTGAACTGTTGCCAATCGGTGAAGTTATAGGTTGTGGGAAGCTGATAGTATTAAAGAGGAATGGTCACATTTTTTTGGGGCAAAAGTATGTTGCTAAAAATATTGTCTGGTTCTTGGATGAAATGTGTGAGCCTGTGATTTACGATGAGCCTGTATTGGAGTTTCTGGAAAATAATATGGCAAAAAAGCTGGAGGGATTTATTGAGGAAAATAAAATTCCTCGAGACTTCCGCTTGAGAAACGGAAAAACTCTGCCGCAATATGCAGTGATGACGGGTAACGAGGGTGCTTAGCGTGTCCTGTCCAGGTATAATTTTGATTTTGTGGGCGCTCTACACCTGTTGTTACAACTAAAGATGGTGAATTATCCAATGCTTGAGGCTGTGTTTTCCGGTAAAATTGATTTAGAAGAGGTCAATGAGATTGGGCTTAAAGTGACAGAGTTGGAGTCTCCTTGGATGGAGGAAATTCTAGCTCTGAGTAGGGTTGAGGCAGACCCCGAGAACTGAGCCAGTAGCAAAGCGATGAACCTGGTGCTTGGATTCAAAATCGGAAAGCAATCATTCCCAAAAGCCGGGATTTAAGAAAATCTTATTCCGCCATCTTAATCACATCAACTACGTTAAGCTTCTTTACCCACATCTAACGATGGAGGCGTTGAGAAATCCCGATCCTTGCTACAGTAATAGCTGCGTCTCGGCCAAGAGACGGTAGGTTCCGTCTTTTGCCATGAGCTCGGAATGACTTCCGTCCTCCACCACTTTGCCTTCCTTCAAAACAAGAATCTTGTCGGCGCTTTTCACGGTTCCTAGACGGTGGGCGATAATGAGACTGGTCCGGCCTTTCATCAACTCATCGAGAGCTTCCTGCACGAGACGCTCGCTTTCAGAATCCAACGCGCTGGTCGCTTCATCCAGGAGGAGGATTTTGGGATCAGCCAGAACGGCACGCGCGATCGCGATCCGTTGCCGTTGACCACCGCTGAGTTTCACACCTCGAGGCCCCACGATGGCATCATACCCTTCCGGGAATTCGTCAATAAAGGCGTGGGCATTGGCCTTGCGGGCTGCTTCGATAATTTCCTCTTCGCTGGCACCCGGACGGCCGTATTCGATATTCTCGCGAATGGTTCCACCAAAGAGCAAAACCTCCTGGGGCACCACGGCCATAGCGGCGCGACGAGTCGAAACCGGGATCTCTCCCGCGCTCTTCCCGTCAAAAGAAACACCACCTTCATCGCCGTCATAAAAGCCGAGCAGAAGAGAAAAGACGGTCGACTTTCCGGCCCCGCTCGGACCAACGATGGCCACCCGCTCGCCGGCGTTTACTTCAAAATTCACCCCGTTCAGAACCTGAGTTTCTTTTCGCGAAGGATAGGCAAAAACCAAATCCCTGGCCGCGATCGCCCCGGTCAGAGTATCGGCACTTTCCTCGCGATGATCTTCGATCTCATGATTCAAAATCTCACGAATCCGCTCGGTCGCCCCTTGGGTTTTCTGGAGCTGGCTCATAATGTCGGGGATCGACCCCAAAGACGCTCCCACAAAAATACTGAAGAGAATGAAGTGGGTGAAATCTACGCTGTCGATTTGCCCTTTCGCCATCATTCCCGCGCCGAACCACACCACCACCGAGATCGTTCCGAAGAGGATAAAAATGATGAAGCTCACAAACATCGCCCGTGCCTTGGAACCCTCAATGACAGTTCCCAAATACCGATCGAGCGCGCTTCGATAACGATCTTCTTCGAACCCCTCGTTGGAATAGGACTTCACGTCGGCGATCCCTTGAACCGCTTCTTCGGCAACGATGTTACTTTGCGCGAGTTGATCCTGCGCATCCCTGGACCACTTCCGAATTTTACGACCCACGATCGCCACCACCAAAACAACAATTGGGATCATCGTAAGCATGAAGAGTGATAGCTTCACCGAAGTGATGAAAATGAAGATCAGTCCACCAACGAAAATGACCGATTGCCGGACCATTTGAGGAACGGTCGTAATCAAAGTCTCCTGCAAAATGGCAAGGTCGGCCGAAAAGCGCGATCCCACCTCGCCGGTCCTCCGCTCCATAAACCAAGGCATGGGAAGTCGGACGAGGCGCGCAAAGACGTCCTGACGCAAATCACAGAGTGCGCTTTCACCCGCCTTGATAAATCCACGCACCCGCCAGTAGGCCACAAAGGCCTGGATACTGAGAATGATGAGGAGAGTAATCACGACGCTGTTGATCTTTTCGCTCACTTCCGAGAGGTCCGCCCCTCCCTGCATCGCGGTCTGCGGTGAACCAATCAAACTGCCAAGATAATAGGGAAACGCCAAGGAGAGGGCCCCGGTCAAAAAGAGGGCAATGACCGAAGGAATGAAGATCTTGCGATATTTCCCCAGATAGCTGTAGAGACCAAAAGTCTTTTTCCAATCGATGCGGCGGGATTTCTTTTCCGTTTTAGGCACGCCGCAGTGAAGCGGTCACTCCGCCCGTCGTCAAATCAGGAGCTCTAACAAATTGGGTTAAACCGACCAAAGATTGAATTTACGGTTAGCGAAGCTCCCTCAAACAGATCATATTAGCGACAGTGACAGGGAAAAAACATCTCTTCTTGATCGGGCTGGGGGCTTTTGCAGCAATTTCAGGCCTCCTTGTCGTCAACGATCAAACAAGTGCGCAAGGTTTGGATATCAGCGATGAAGACTACGAGAATGGCGCAAAGCGGTTTGCGGCGGTCAAAAAGAAGGTCACCCCACGACTCAAAAGGCTCTTTGAAGAAAAAGAACTGAAATGGGGCTCTTCGATCTTCATCCGGGCCTTCAAAAAGGAGCGTCAGCTAGAACTCTGGGTCAAGGACGCCGAATCATTTGTCCTCTTCGACAGCTTCTTCATCGCGGGAACGTCAGGCGGTCCCGGGCCGAAATTGCGCCAGGGTGACGGGCAAATCCCCGAGGGATTCTACTTCGTGACACCCCGTCAGATGAATCCTCAGAGCAATTTTCACCTTTCCTTCAACACTGGCTACCCCAACAAATTTGATCGGGCTCACGGCCGGACCGGCGATTTCATTATGGTTCATGGTTCTGACGTCTCAATTGGCTGCATGGCCATGACCGACACCAAGATTGAGGAAATTTACACCCTCGCAGATGCCGCTTTCAAAGGGGGCCAGAAGTTCTTCCGCGTCCATGTCTTCCCCTTTAAAATGACTGATGAAGCCATGACACAGAATTCCGGGCATCGTTGGTTCTCTTTTTGGAAGAATCTGAAAACCGGCTACCAACTGTTCGAAGACACCAAATTGCCGCCCAACGTCACGGTGAAAGACAAAACATATCAGTTCCAAGAGCAGGATTGAGACTCGCAATCGGAGGGATCCGTCATAGGGTCTCGCCAGTTCCTTCTTATTTATGAAGATTGCCGCAATTCTGATTGGACTCGTGTCCGCCTGCTTCGCCCACCCTGTCGAATTCCACAACGACCCTTTCCGTCAATTGGAGGAAGTTTGGCCAACCCCGACGGAATTCAGAATCGCCTCCGGCGCTCCCGGCCCGAAATATTGGCAGCAGCGCGCAGACTACAACCTCAAGGTGACCCTCGATGAGGAAAAAGACCTGCTCACTGGAAGTGGTCAAATCGTCTATCACAATCAATCGCCCCACACCTTAAAGTATATCTGGATGCAGATGGATCGGAATAAGTTCACTCCGGGATCAATCGGCCACCAGAGCAGCGAAGCTCCTCGTTTGGGCAAGATGCGATACGACTCCTTCGAGGCCATGCTCCTCAAGGAGACCTTCGATGGCGGATTCAAAGTCGACAAGCTCACCGATGACAAGGGAGGCCAACTCAAGCGCCGCGTGGTCGATACCATGATGAGAGTCGATCTCCCTCAGCCGCTCAAGCCAGGTGAGAAATTCAGCTACAAGATCGACTGGCACTACACCATCACCGACTCCCGCACCAGCTGGGGGCGGAGCAACATGGAGAAATTTGAGAAAGGCGGTAAAATTTTCGAAATCGCGCAATGGTTTCCCCGTGTTTGTGCTTATACTGACGTTCGCGGCTGGCAGAACAAGTCCTTCCTTGGCCGTGGAGAATTCGCCCTCGAGTTCGGCGACTATCACGTCGAAATCACCGCGCCGGACAATCACGTGGTGGCCTCCACCGGTGAGCTCAAAAACCCCGAAGTCCTCAAGCCAGAGTGGCGCAAGCGCTTAAAAGAAGCTGAAACGGCTAGGGCACCCATGTTCATCGTGACGCCGGAAGAAGCAGCCAAGAACGAGGAATCAAAAGCCAAGGGTACCCGCACCTGGATTTTCGAAGCCAAAAACGTGCGCGATTTTGCCTGGGCGTCTTCCCGCAAATTCATCTGGGACGCCGTGAAGCACAAGCTCACCACCAGCCAGAAGCCTGTTTGGGCAATGTCATATTACCCGAATGAAGCCGAACCGCTTTGGAGTACTTATTCCACTCATTCCATCATCCACACTCTCAATTTCTACTCCAAATACACTTTCGACTACCCCTACCCGGTCGCGATTTCCGTCAATGGTCCTGTTTACGGCATGGAATATCCAATGATTTGTTTCAATGGACCTCGCCCGGAAAAAGACGGCACCTACTCTGAAGGCACCAAGAATGGCCTGATCTCCGTGGTGATTCACGAGGTCGGTCACAACTGGTTCCCCATGATCGTGAATTCCGATGAGCGCCAGTGGAGTTGGATGGACGAAGGACTTAACTCCTTCATACAGATGCTCGCCGAGCAAGAGTGGCGCCACAACTACCCTTCACGCCCCACCCCGCGCAATATTATCAGCTACATGACGAGCGACTACCAACGCCCAATCATGACAAATTCGGAGTCCATCCTGCAGTTTGGACCCAACGCTTACAGCAAGCCAGCGACCGGACTTTCCATTCTCAGGGAGACTATCCTCGGGCGAGAAATCTTCGACGATGCCTTCAAGGAATTCAGCACCCGCTGGATGTTCAAAAGCCCCGAGCCAGCCGATTTTTTTCGGACTATGGAAGACGCGGCCGGGATCGATCTCGACTGGTTCTGGCGGTCATGGTTTTACACCACCGATCATGTCGACATTGGAATCACCGGCTTCACACGTCACTATTTGGACCTCAAGGATCCTGATAAAATACAGAAAGACCGGAAAAAGGCTAAAAACGAAAGCGCAAAGAAAAACATCGTCGCCGAGCGCAATCGTGACATCCCGAAATACGTTGATGAGAACGAAGGCTTGAAGGATTTCTACGACAAGAAGAAGGATCCCAAAGTTAACAAGAGTCAGCGGGAGAAATACGAAAAGATGCTCGCTGATTTGAAGCCCCGCGAGAAGAAGCTTCTCAAGACAAACAAGCACCTCACCATTGCGAACTTTGAAAACAAGGGCGGTGCCATCATGCCTATCCTTGTCGAGCTCCACTTCAAGGGCGGCAAGAAGGAAACACGCCAAATCCCGGCCGAGATTTGGAAAAAGGATCACAAAACAATCAGCAAACTTTTCATTACTGATGCTCCCGTCGTGAAGATTCAAATTGATCCCACCGAGCAAACCGCCGACTCCAATAAGGGCAACAATATCTGGCCCCCACAAATTAATGAAGTCCCCTTCACTCTCGAACCAAAAGGCACAGGCTACAACAACGAGATGAAGCGAGCTCGTGAGAAGAAGGCCGCCGAAGACAAGAAAAAAGCCGAGGCCAAGAAAAAAGCAGCGGCAGCTAAAAAAGCCGTCAAGGCCGAAAAGGAAAGCAAGCCGGAGAGCAAAGGTAAGGACTCAAAAAAGGCCGAACCAGCAAAGTGAAAAACAAGCAGGTCACTCGGTGCGAAGCCTAATGGCTTCGCAAACTGCCGGGAAAAGTTGTTTCTTGCGGGAAACGATTCCAGGTGCAGTAAACTCATTCACGCCGTTGCGCGTAAAGGGGATCCTGCAGAGTAAGCCTTCGTGGCCGACTGCAAGCAGAACACTATCGTGACGACGGATATCCGTCACCAAAATGGCGCAAAGTTCGTAGCTGTGGTCGTGGCGCAATCGCTCCAGCTCCTCGAGAAGTTCTTCCTGACGCTCGGATAGCCCCTTGAAGCTGGTCTCCTCCACTTGCGACAAGCTCAGGAAAACACCGTCCTCATTAAATTCCTTCCGGTCTGTTCCCACAATCGCTTCGGCATCAGCGTGTAGCAGCAAGGATCCGGAAGCGAAGAATGCTTCCGCGAACTCATCGGCATCTACTCCTGCCAATCCAGAAAGCCAGGAAAGCATCTCGCGATCAACATCGGTGGTCGTCGGTGAGGTGAGATTGAGAGTGTCCGACACCAATCCTGCGCAGAGACAGAGTGCAACGGCCGCCTCCGGCTCCAGGCCCTTCTCACGAAATCTCCGTGCCACAATGGTGGAGGAACTTCCGACAGGCTCGTTTATAAAACGGACTGGATCACGAGTGACGAGGTCACCGGAAAGCCGATGATGATCGAGAATCTCAACCACTTTGGCTTCTTCCACGCCCTTCACCGCTTGGGAAAACTCATTGTGATCCACCAAGGAAAGCAAAGTCCGTGGAGGATCAACCAGATCTGATTTTGAGAAGACCCCCATCAGGCGACGGGTTCCCACCTCGACGACAGGAAAGAGATCCTGCGAAGACGAGGCCACCTTGCGACTGAATCGACTGACCACTTCGCTTGAAGCCAGCGCCATGAAATCATCGCTGATGATGTTTCGGACCTTCCGAGCACACAATGCCAGCTTAACCGTGGTGGCAGTATCGTGAGGACTGCAGAGGACAATGATCCCTTTTTCTTTGGCCTCTTCAGCGATCTTGGGATCCGGCTGATAGCCTCCGGTCACGATCAAGGCACGCACTCCAAATTCCATCGCTTGCTGATGGACAAAAGGTCGATCACCGCACATCACGAGGTATTGCCCCACGCGACCCTCATTCTTGGCCGCTTGCAACCTTTTCGCCACCGTCTTCTGGCTGGACGCTCCAACCATCATGATCAGCTCCTCCTCTTCAGACGGTGGGCTTGCGCCAAAATCATCGCTCGCGCCCAAAGTTGCTCCTATATTTTCGAGACTCGCTTGCAGAAGCTTTACGTTACCTCCATCAGTCGCTGGAGGTAACAGGAGTTGCAAAAGATCAAGAAAATGCAGCAGACCTTTCACCTCTCCGCCATTATTTAAAACCGGAACCGCCCTTACCCCGTGATCCACCATGAGACGATACGCCATGAGAAAAGTATCATCATGTCGGACCGCCACCACGCTTTTACGACAAATTGAACCGGCCGTAGGTCGGACATCATCGACGAGAACCGGAGCCTCAAGCTCAGCCTGCTCAAGCACCACTTTCACGCGTGGCGGAACTTCGCCACAACGAGCCGCTACCACTTCAGCATGGCCCATGGCCCGAAGATAAGCCGCATGACCAATCGCGGCACAGATGGCATCCGCATCAGGATTCCGGTGTCCCAGGACAAACCAGGACTGTTTCATGATTCGATCAATAGCCACGCCAAGCGGTGAGTCCGAGAGCCAGAAATACGAGACCAATGGCCACCCCGCCCAAAGCGAGTCCACGCCATCGGCTATCAGAAGCGGTGGCCCAATTTACACCGTCTCGAAAGAGGTAAGGCATCCCCACAAAATAGAGGCCCTTAATGATCATGATGTAACAAAAAGTCGGCATCAAAAATTGGAACGGAGCCTCCTCAAAATCAGAGGCATAAAGAAGCGGGGCCGCAGCCATCAAGAGGCAGAGCCCCAAACCACGAACAAAAAGAAATTCGCGAACATAGACTATCATCCCGATACAAAACAAGGGAACCCCGATCATGAGATAGGTTTTCACTTTGTTGAATTCTCCGAGATCCATGCTGATTGAAGAGAAAATCCCTTTATCCGGCGGAGCAACCAACAGCCAAAACCAAACCATCCCAAAACCCATAAAGTAGGTTCCAAGGTCTGCGTTCCGAGGTAATTTTCTGGCGATCTTTTGAGCAGAATCTGCCTTTAAAAACATCAAACCGTAAAGAACCACCAATATGATCCCCACTACCAAGCCAGCGGTGCCGAGCGAGATTTCCTGGTAAGGATGTGGACCTGCTTTCATGAGCCGCAAAGCTAGATTCCCCACCCCAGTGGTAAAGGCTTAAATCAAGACTTGCTAATGAATCTCGGGCGTCCCGTAAAGAGTGTAGCCGGTCGAGTCCTCGATCTTAATGTCAAGCAACTGCCCGGT
>CBFHQJ010000132.1:0-11396 GCA_965657795.1 Akkermansiaceae bacterium | reverse complement strand
CCTTCATTCGAAAGAGTGCGGACTTTGTGAGAGTCCTTGGCTTGTTCGATGGCGGCTCCGAGTCCTCCGAGGCGATCGGAAATGAGATAGAAAGCAAGAATTCCCATGACCATAAAGACGAGGGTTTGGAAGGTGTTGGCCCAGGCCGCAGCGCGTGAGCCGCCTGCGAAGATGTAAGTAAGAACAACTGCGCTGATGACGAGTCCGGTGAACCAAGGGGGAATGGCGCCATTGTCAGTCCACTCGGGGAAGACGCCGGGAATGGTTCCCTTTGGGGTGATTTTTGCGCCGGTCACCCCGGCAATTGTTTTGCCGGCTCCGATGATTCCGATGAGAAGGTAGGGGATCACAAGCAGGACCAGGATTGGGAAGAGGAGGTAGCCGAAGGCTTTGGTTTCGAAGCGGTCGCGGAAGTATTGAATCTGGGTGACGTAGCCGTAGCGTTTGCCGATGGCCCAGAGTTTGATGCCGATCAGGAGGAAGCAGGCGGCGTGGATGAGTCCGGAGGAGGAGGCCATGAGGCCGTAAGTTCCGATGCCTCGCTCGAAGGCCTTGCCGGTCGAGCCGACGAGAGCGAAAGCGGTCATGGTGGTGCCGAAGACCGACATGAGGAGCATGAAAGGGCCAATCGAGTGACTGGCGACGAAGTAGTCCTTCGAAGTCCCCCGGAAGAGAGTTTTGGAAAAGAGGGCCAGGGCAAGAAGGAGGCCCAGATAAATCGCGATGACGATGACGGTTGTCATTTGGAACCTCCTTCCGATGAGTCGGGTCCGCCTTCGGCCCATTCTTCGAGTTCGGTGGGCCAGGCGACCTTCATGACGATGCCCCAGAAAAGGGCAGCGACAAGGGAGTAGCAGGCGTGGTAGAAAAGTCCCACGGGCATGAAGCCGAAGATGAGGTTGGCGTTATCCCAGTTCCAGCAGTCTTGATGAAGCAGGAGCAGGAGAACGAAAACAATGAAGATGATTCGTTTCTTGGTCATTGGGCGAGTGATGATTGCTTACCGACAGTGTCTCGAAAGCCTTTCAATGTGTCGATGGAATACTAAGGTCGTTCGCGTGAAGAAGACGACGAATCTCGCCGAGAGTAAATCGCCCGATGGGGAAACCTTGCTGCTGCAAGAGCATGACGGGGAGTATTTCCTGAAAGTGGGAGGAGTTCCGCTGATGAGCACGACGGCGTGTTCGTCCGAGCAATTGATGGCGGAATTGGCCTGTGGTCCGGCGGGGCGAAATCAGCGGGTTTTGATCGGGGGGCTGGGATTTGGGTTTACCTTGCGGAAGGTGCTGGAGTTGGTTTCGGCGGATTCGGAAGTGGAGGTGGCGGAGCTGCTGCAAGTGATCATTGATTGGAATCGGGAGCACCTTCGCGAGGTGAATGGGGCGCTTTTGGATGACGGGAGGGTGGAGGTTCTGAAGAGGGACGTTTTCAAGATCATGCAGTCGGGAGACCGGTACGATGCGATCTTACTGGATGTGGACAATAGTCCGGATCCATTGGTGCAGAAGGGGAATGGTCGACTTTACCAAAGGCGGGGATTGGAGATTGCGCGGGCGGCGCTGAGGCCGAGGGGGAGAGTTGTCTATTGGTCGGCGCACGAGGACCCGGGCTTTGTGAGGTTGTTGCGGAAGGTGTTTTCGAAAGTGGAAGCGATTCCGGCGAAGGCTTATCCGAAGGCGAAGCGGTTCACGCATACTCTGTTCGTTGCGGTGAAGTGACCACAGAGAAAGCTGAGGCTGGGTTTGGAGAAAGAAAATGCCTCCGCTCCGTGGTGGGGCGAAGGCTGGTGAAGATAGTTACGGGCGCGATTTAGTTGACGGCACGTCTTGCTGCGTCACTCACAGCTTGTCCGCCTTTTTTAATGTCTTGTCCGGCACCGGAGATGGTGTTGCAGGACGTGAAAGCGACGCTGGCAATAGCGAGGATGAGTATTTTCATAATGTTTTGAATGGGTTGTGAAGACGATCGTCAGTCGCCTTGGGTCTATTTTGGACCGGGATTTGGATCTTAGCCATCGAAAAATGCCCTAGGGGAGCTCACAGAGAGAAGGAATATGGAGCGCGGCCGTCCCGGCCGCGCTCCATGCTGTTGATCCTGCGGAGCGGAGGTGGTAGCGTTCTGGAATGAGATGGTTGATTTGTCTGCTGCTGGCTTTGCTGGTGATTTGGCAAATTTTGCCGATCGGAGACAAGAGCGAAGACATTCGTGAGGTTGCAAAGTCCTCGCGGCGGGTGCTGGATGCGAAGTGGCGGGCCTTGCCGGAGAGGGAGATGACGATTGCCGATATGGAACGGTATGCGGCAGGGTTGAGTGATGGGGACCTGTGGGTGGAGATTGATGAACTTTCCGAGCGGTGGTTGGATCTCAATTCGAAGCTGCATCGTCCGCATCCTCCTCGCTTGGTGCTTATCCTGGCGAGGGAAGTTGGGAAGCGGAGTGGTTTGAGCGGGTTGGACAGAATGTTGGACTATTACTATGACCTCGAAGATAGTCTCCTTTCTGAGGATGGGGCGACGAGACATGCTTCCTACGAGGAGGTCCTCGACATGATTGGTCGCCAGATGAAGGCTGCTGTTTTTGCTGGCTGGATTATTAAGTATCCCGAGGAAGCGATTTTAGAACTTCTGTCTTGGTGGGAAGGGTATGAAAATAATTCGGTGGGAGGTTACGATGAGAGCTTGGAGGATATTCTTCGAGGTCAGATGGTCGGGAATGCCTTACTTGAGATGGCTGGGGCTCAATCAGAAAGAGCCTTTGAGTTATTGGAGCGGGCTCAGGCGACTTTGCCATGGGTTTGTCGGGATATGATTGGTAATTTCTTACTTGGAGTGCCAGAGGGTGAATACGAGCGATGGCGGCAACGTACTCTTGGGAAGTGGCCGAAGGCCTCGATTCTACATGTGCCTCTTCGCGGGGAATTTATGGAGGTGAAGAAAGTGATGCTGAATCATGACTCCCTCCGTGGCTGGGAAGTTGCCAAGCTGTTAGGCAAGTATGATCCAATGATGGTTTTTCAGTTGTCTCGTAGTGAGAATCTCAGCATCCGACTGCGCGAGGAGCTTGCCTCTCATTTGTTTTATCATGGGCATCTTGTAGTTGAGGAGGTGGTCGGCTATCCGGCAGAAGTACAGGACGAAATACTTGGTGATTTTGTCTATGGAGCCAGAAACTGGGATTCTCGGGATTTTTCCGGGCCAATCGATGGAACCGAATCCTCTCGAGAGCAGGATCGGGGCAAAAGAATAGGTCCATTGGAAGCTGTCTTGAAAAGGAGTGCGTTGGCGGAAGTGCGGAAGGCAGAACTCTTGCAAGTTTTGGCAGAGGTGAGGTTGGAAGTTGATGAGGATCTTGAGATATTGCGGAAGCACTCATATTTGATCGAGTAGGAATTATAGGTGTAATCATTTCGTAGTGTTGCTTTGCGCTAGGGTGGGAAGTAGTTCTTGTGAGTGACTGAACTACTGGCTCCGGCGGGAAATTGGGATTGTGCGCGTGCGGCGGTGGCCAACGGGGCGGATGCGATCTACTTCGGGCTGCCGAAGTTTAACGCGCGGATGCGGGCCGATAATTTTACGGAGGAAGATCTTCCGGAGTTAATGGACTTCCTTCATCGGCACGGGGTGAAGGGGTTTGTGGCGTTCAATACCTTGGTTTTTCCTTCCGAGCTGACTGGTGCGGTGGAACAAATCGAGACGATGGCGCGGGCCGGGGTGGATGCGGTGATCGTGCAGGATTTGGGTGCGGCGAAGTTGGTCCAGGAAATCGCGCCGGAGATGGAGCTTCATGCCTCGACACAGATGACAATCACGTCTGCGGAGGGGATGGCGTTTGTGGATGGGTTTTTGGATTTGGACCGGGCAGTGCTGGCACGGGAGATGTCGGTGGAGGAAATCGCGCGGGTGCGCAAGAAGGGCGAGGTGCCTTTGGAGGTCTTTGTGCACGGAGCGCTTTGTGTGGCGTATTCGGGTCAATGTTTGACTTCGGAAAGTCTGGGTCAGCGCTCGGCGAATCGCGGGGAATGTGCGCAGGCTTGCCGAATGCCTTATGAGTTGGTGGTCGATGGTGAGACGGTGCCGATGGGCGAGGTGAGGTATCTTTTGAGTCCGCAGGATTTGGCGGCTGTGGATGTTATCCCGGATTTGGTGAAGGCGGGAGTGACAAGTTATAAGATCGAGGGGCGCTTGAAGTCCCCCGAGTATGTCGCGGCGGTGACTCGGGTTTATCGCAAGGCGCTGGATGAGGTGGAGATCACTGATAAAGATCGTTACACGCTGGAGATGATGTTTTCGCGAGGGCTTTCGAGCGGCTGGTTGGAAGGGACAAATCATCCCCGGCTGACTCATGGAAAGTGGGGCAAGAAGCGCGGGGCGTGGGCGGGTGAGATCGCGGCTCGTGGTGAGGGTTGGGTTGAGCTGGCGACGAATGAGGTTTCGCTTAATCCGGGTGATGGTTTTGTTTTTGATGCGGGCGAGAATAGGGATGACGAGCAGGGAGGAATGATCTGGAAGGTAGAAGGACGAAAGGTATTTTTTGATCGGCGTTCGGGAATCAATTGGAAGCGGGTGCACGCGGGCCAGGGCCTGTGGAAGACGAGCGATCCGGGTTTAGAGAAAGAGGTGAAGAAAAGTTGGAAAGGTGGACGATTGGAGGAGAAGGGGGATTCCTTGATGATCCAGGTTTCGGGAAGAGCGGGGGCGCCCTTGGTTGTAGAATGTCGTGGGAAGAAAGTGGCCAGTGAAGTGATGCTAGAGAAGGCCGAGAAGCGACCGTTGACGAAGGAGGTTTTGGCCGGGCAGTTGGGGCGATTGGGTGGAACTGGTTTTCAATTGGGGCTGGTGCAAAACTTGCTGGAAGGCGAGGTGATGATGCCTCTGGGCGAGTTGAATCGGGTGAGACGCCGCTTGGTCGAGGAATTAAAGGAACAACCGGTCGTTCGCGCTGGCGGGGAGGCATTGAAAGCTTTGTTGCCGAAGCGTGAACCGGTGGGTGACGAGTTGCCGGAGTTGAGGGTCCTGTGCCGTTCGCTGGAACAAGTGGAGGGGTGTGCGCGAGCGGGAGCAAAGTTCGTTTATTGCGATTTTGAAGATCTCAAGGAATACCGTGAGGCGGTGAAGGTGGCTCGTGAAGGAGGGATGAAGATCTTTTTAGCGACCCCAAGAATTCAGAAGCCGACGGAGGCGGGGTTCTTCAAAATAGTCGAGAAGGCGGAGCCGGATGGGGTGCTGGTACGTAACCTCGGGGGAGTATCGTACTTCAAGGAGAGGGGAGTGCCAATAGTGGCTGATTTTTCCTTGAATGTCGCGAATCAGGTGACGGCAGCTTTGTTGATGAAGCATGGAGGGTTTAAGAATCTTACCGTTTCTTATGATTTGAACGAAGGTCAGGTGGGTGAGTTGCTGGAGAGCACTCCTCCTGAGTGGTTTGAGCTCACGGTGCATCAGCACATGCCGATGTTTCATATGGAGCACTGTGTTTTTTGCACTTTTCTGAGTGAGGGAACGAGTATCAAGAACTGCGGGAAGCCCTGTGATAAACACAACGTTCAGCTTCGTGACCGGGTGGGACAACTCCACATTCTGAAAGCTGATGTGGGGTGCCGGAATACGCTCTTCAACGGACGGGCGCAGACCGGAGCTGGAAGTGTCGATGAGTTTATCTCAGTTGGGTTGCGGAAGTTTCGGGTCGAGTTGCTCGAAGAAGATGCGAAGCAGGCCGCGAGGCTGGTGGGTTGGTATCAAAACTTCCTGAATGGAAAGGGGGAGGCCCAGGATTTGGTCAGAAAGCTTGGCGCGATTGAGAGACTTGGTGTGACGAAGGGAACGCTGGAGCAGAAGCGGGGCGAGGTGCATTTTTAGCCCGCGACGTTAAGGCTTTGATTTCTTTTTGGCCTTTTCGAGGACGTCCTTTAGATCGACGGGTTTTCCAGCCTGGCGTTTACTTTCGTCAGCAGCTTCCATGAAGGTAAAGAGTTCGATGGTTTCTGCGGCTGCCACCGGAGATTTTTTGGTTTGGAAGAATTTGATGATTTCGGCAACGAGTGGTGCGTAGCCATCATAGGCTCCGACCGCGACTTCCTTTCCTTCCGCATTTCGGGCCAATCCGGAGTATCCTTTTCCCTCCCGAAAGATCCCGGTTCGGCCATTTGTCCAGGTGCCAACTACTTCAATGAGTCCTTCAGGGGTGGTTTTTCGGACCACGCTTTCACATCCCGTGCCCATCACGGTGAAGAGAGATTCGCATCCATGAACGCCATACCAGAAGAGGTCGGGGTGATGAGGTTCGAGCTTGGCCGGGCTGGAGCAAAGCGCATAAACCACTTCTCCGATTGATCCTCCCCGGACTGCCTGGGTGGTCTTTCCGTAACGCAATGAGGATGATGAATAAACTGGCACCTTGGCTTCTTCAGCGAGTCGAAAAATGGTGAGTGCGTCGGCCAGGCTCCCTGCTACCGGTTTGTCAAGGAAGAGTGGTTTCCCGGCAGCAATCACCGGTCTTGCTTGGGCAAGGTGGGGGCGGCCATCAACACTCTCAATCATAACGGCATCCACTTTTGTCAGAAGATCCTCGATGGTGTTGCAGATTTCCACTCCATAATCTTCTCTGAGGGTTTTGGTATAACCTTCGACTCGTGAGATGCTGCTCTCGATATCGGGGCTGCCGCCTTTAAATGCGGCGACAACTTTGGCTCCCGGGACGTGTCCTTTGGACTCAGGGTTATTTAGGATTTTGGTGAAGGCAATGACGTGGGAGGTGTCGAGCCCGATCATTCCAACCCGGATGATTTTTTCCGCTTTGAGCGTTGCAATGGAGGCAAGAACGATGACGAGGATTTTGATGGTTTTCATTTGGTGATGGGTTGTGAGATGCGAAGGTAGGCGAAAAGATTACGGATTTGAGTGTCATCGAGTCCGTCGAGTAGGCCGGCAGGCATGAGGCTTCCTTGCGCTGGTATGAGTGACTTGATTTGAGTTCGGGGAATTATGATATCGGCTCCGTCGAATCCTCTGATGACAAGGTTGTTCCTGTCTTCATCGGCAAGGAATCCTCCCAGAATGCGTCCATCAGTGGTGGTGACGATGAGATTTTCGAAGCCTTCGCGAATTTCCGCGCTGGGGTCGATAATGCTAACAAGCATTGTGCCGAGATCATCGCGTTGGTAACGGGTTAGGTCAGGACCAATTGAGCCGCCTTTGAAAAAGAGTTTGTGGCAACTCGCGCAACGTTGGGTGTAGAGGGATTCGCCCGCATAAGGGTTTCCTGGTTGCGCGTCCAGGACTTTTTGTACCGAAGCGATCTTTTGGGCGGGGGAGAAATCCGGAGTGCCCGGGAAGTGTTTTTCAATAAGGGCAGAGAGATTCGGATTTTGATGAAGAGAGAGGCGGCCTAGAAGAACAGGATTAAAGTGTTTTTTAGGGATGATTCCAGATTGATGTGCTTTGACAAGGTTCAGAGCCCAGGTGGGCCGAGAGGCCAAAAGGTTGCGAATGGCGGCTTGTCGTTCGGCGGAATTTTTGGAGTAGTCTGCTAAAAGTTTCTTCGGAACGGAGGGGTCGAGGTAGATTTGAAGAGCGATGATTGCGGACAATGCGAGTTGTTTTTGGTCAGAGTTAACAGCGATATTTACGAGTTGCTCTCGTGCGGGGCGGCCACCCTGAACGGTTCCAAGGGCGCGAATGATTGAGAGGCGTTCTTTGGTCGGTGCTTCCGGTTTCTTGAGAAGCTCAAGACCCTCTTGAAGGGCTTGCTTGTCTCCGCTTCGGATCTGCATTGAAAGGGAGGTCTTGCCGAGTTTTCTTAGTAGTTGGTCAGGGAGAGTCGGAAGAGTTCTTCCCTCGAAAGCTTCCTCGAATCCCTTCATCAGGGCTGTTCGCCCATCTTGATTGGGGGCAAGTTCAAGGAGGCCCGAGCAGTTCAGGAATCCCTTTCGGGTTCCGGGTTCGGCGAAACGCCGCATAAGACGCGAGGCGATGTGATTAAGAAAGAATGATGAGGACCAAAAGGATGGTTCCCGGATGGTTTCGAGAACGGACTCCGGGTGGTTTTGACAATGAGATTCCATGACATGCCAAGCCATTAGAGGTATGAAAGGATCCTTGAGGTCGTCATCACGTCGGATGATTTGAGCGACCAGGGGAAGGGCCTGTTTGTGATCTATACGTGATGCAGTTGAGAGGATCTGGCATCGCACTTCGGAGTCAGGCTCGCGGGAACTGAGAGCCTTGAGTTTGGAAAAGAACTCCGGGGCAAGATATCCATTGTCTCCCCGAAGCCGGATGTTCCAGGCTCTGACCATGGGAGAGGAATGGTCAAGAAGATGGAGCGCCGTTTGGAGGTTCAAGGCGTCCATCTGGTGGAGTGTCCATAATGCCTCCAAGGCGGGGTGAGTTTCCTCTTCGAAGAGTAGTTTTTCGAGGAGGGGAATGATGGATGGGTCTTTGCGCCCGGCCAGGACCCGAACGGCGGTCTGCCGATGCCACTGGTTGTCGTGATCTAGAAAGGAGACGAGCTCCCGGGACGACTTGGAAGCGAGATTTCGATCTTTCAGAAGTGGGCTGTTTTTTCCCCGGAGTCGATAGATTCTTCCGCTGTCGGGGTCGATCTGGCCTTGGTAGTTTTGTCCGTGGGCAATGAATTGTTCACGGAAGTCGGAAAAGATGACTCCGCCGCAAGGGGCGTTTGCGAGATAGACCGGCCGGAAGGTCAAGTCCGTGGATTTGAGAGGGAAGCCAAAATCTGTGGTTTCAAACGTGCTGCCTTTTGGCTGCCGTTTTGAGGCGATGAAATTGTGATGGAGCGGGTCGATGGCAAGCAGATGGCCTTGAAGGCGGTCGGGGATTGCGACGGAGTCGACAGTGATGGCGAGGTGTGAAAATCGGGGGATGGGATTGCTGCTTTTCATCATGGAGAGCTCTCCATAGGAATATGGATTTGGCGGCGGTCCAAACTTCCCGGGGTTCTTGCCCTGCTTCAAATATTGGCCTCCCTGCACAAAATGGAATCCCCGGGTGTTGCCTCCGTTGTGACCGCTGAAGAGTCGGCCTTCGGCATCAAAGGTGAGTCCAAAGGTGTTGCCACCCCCGTCAGCAAAGACTTCGAATCTTTTTGTCCGCGGGTGATATCGCCACACGATGGGGCCTTCGTTGTAAATGGGAGGATCATCGAAGCCTGGTCGGGTGACCCGGCTCGTGGTCGTGCTGCCCTGACCTCCATAAAGCCACCCGTCGGGGCCCCATGCGAGACCATTGGCGACGCTGTGAGTGTCTTCGAGACCAAATCCGGAGAGACAAACTTCGGGTGGTCCATCGGGTTGGTCGTCTCCATTTTGATCCGGATAGAAAAGAAGGTAGGGGGTGTGCATGACCCAAATGCCTCCCTGGCCATGCGCCACCGAGTTCGCCATGTTGAGGCCCTCAAGAATGTTGAGACTCGATTCATAGACGCCGTCACCGTCCTTGTCCTCGTGCACACTAATGATGTCGGCTCCCCGGTCATGATGAGGAGGGGCGGGAGGGATACGATCATACTTGGAGCGATAGTATTGATCCCGGCTGATCATAGTGACACCTGCGGGATAGGGGTATTGCCGGTATTGCGCGACCCACATCCGTCCCCGGGCATCAAAACCAAAGTGGGTGGGTTGCGCGATTTCGGGTTCGCTCAGCAGGGTATCGACAGCAAGGTCATCATCGGTTTCCAGAAGGTTGAGTGCCTCCTCCGGGGGCACTTGTAGTCCTTTGATCGATTCGACGGTGCGGGCAAGGGGACGACTGGAAAGTTTGAATTGGCTTGCGAGGTATGTGGCGTGGGCCGGCTTTTCCTGGCACATCGCAAAGTCGATTTCCGCAGGTGAAGTGGTTGTGAACTGCCACTCCGGCCCTAGCACAAGTTCGTGGAAATAGTCCATGAGGACGGGGGCGGATGTGAGTCCTTGTTTCGCTGATTTTTCCTCGAGACGGAAGACGAGCGAATTGAACTGATCTTTGGCGACAATCTCCTTGGGGACTTTGAAGCGTTGCTCCTGTCCGAGGGGGATTCCCTCGGACTTGATGATACTTTTGCCGTTGAGGTAGACTTCAAAAGGGCCGGGAAGAGCGGAGATGGCGAAAACGGTCGAGCTTCTCCAGAGGTCTCGTTCTCCACCTTCGGGCTTCACAAGGCGGTCGGGCACCTGCACATAGCACCGTAACCAGAGGGTAGGGCCTTCGTGCCGGAGGGGATTCGGGATGGAGGTGCTCTTCCATTCCACGCCAATTGCCCGTGAAACAAGTAACAAGATGATGAGGATGACGGGAGTCCCGCGTTTCATTCCGTCATCATCGGTTATTTTAAGATCTAGAGAAGAAGAATTCTCGGCCGGAGGACTGGCAAAAGCAGAGAAGCTCAAAAAAGCAACAAGCCAACGCCTCGTAGAATGAAGCGATGGCTTGAGTGGGTTGCGTGCAGAAGTGCTTATTCGGTTTCCTCGAGTGCGAGCCGGAGGTAGCGGTATTTGCTGGTCTCCATGCCTTCGCGAAGGCAAAGGATGACGATTTCGGTTCCGTCAATATCGAGGGTTCGCTCGACGAGGTCGATTGAATCTGTGACGTCGTCCCATTGGTCCAGGTTGCTTGAGGCTTGCACGCGCTGGGTTACTCCCTCGTCTCCGGTGAGGCGGCGGTAGCGAAATCCCAAGTGGGACCTGCCGTCGTCACCCCGAATGATAGCTGGTTTGAGGTCGGGGTTGCGCGCTGCAAAGAAGTAGCGCTGGATACGGTTTTCTGTGACGTCTCCATCAGCGGCGATGGCAGACCAGCGTGTGATGGGTGGGCCTTCGATTCCGGGAACGGTTAGGTCTCCGGTGCCACAATGGGCGAGGTTGGACTTGAAGGCGAAGACGTAGTAACCGGGCTGAATTGGTCCGAGGTCATAGCTGTGAGCAAGCGGTTCGACGGGGCCGTTGGTTGCCTCCAGATGCACAGTGGCAAGGGCGACAAAGCTGTGACCGTGGAGGACGAGTGGTCCCCAGTTGTCGACGACCACTTGTTGGCCGGGCTCGGAGATGATTTCAACATCAGCTGACCAATTGTCGTCTTCACTCCGGCTGAACGAGATGGTGACTCCGTGGGAGGGTGGTGGCAGGATGCGAACGCGGAAGCCGCCGAGGCGACCTTCTTCGATGGCATTGCCCTGCAGGTCGCGCACTTTGTCAGCCTCAATGAAGACGCGGTAACCGCCGTTGTCGGGGCGATCCCATGATTCATCAGGGCCATTGACGGAGTAGCGGGCGAAGCTGCCCGTGCTTGGCTCGTCATCCGTGCTGCCGTAGCTAAGAAGGGTGGCTTCTTCGCGGTAGTTGTCGGGTCCAACGATCCAGACTTTAGCTTCTTGGATAGAGTCGTGGTCGAGTCCGGTAGGAT